>NZ_RQYM01000003.1 GCF_003859945.1 Leucobacter sp. OH1287 | reverse complement strand
TGGTTATGTGGCATGAGCTGCATACCTCTGACCCGTACCGGCTTGATTGGGACTAGGCGAGAAATGCCACACATTTTGTCCACTTACCCCTGAAGCACTCATTCCAAAAGTGTCGGCAAGGTTATACAGTTCCCCAACGGTGAACTCTGTATGCCCGTTCATCTTTTTGGAGAGTGACACACGAGACAAACCGAGCAGGTCAGCTAGCTGGAACATTCGCATGTTTTTTCTAGCTAGCTCAACCTTTATGGCTGTCACCAGATCCATGACCTTCTCCTATGTTGGTTATTAGCAACACTTTTAGATTAGTGGCTAATTAGCCACAATGCAAATTAGGGAGTTCTTTACGGCGTGTTGCTAATGAGATACAATGAGGTTATGGGAGCTAAACCGTTACAAGTAATGCCAATCGACACAGCACTTACGCAGATAATCAAGTCGCTTCTTGACGACCTCAACATCTCACTGCGAGCGCTCAGTAGGCAAAGCGACATTGAAATATCCAGGCTTTCTCGCTGCATGAGGGGACATCATGCCTTTGTGGTTAGTGAGGTTGAGCGTGTCGCGGCGGTTTTTGACATGTCCGCTTCTGAGCTTGTCGCCGAGGCTGAGCAGCTTCTCGCGCTGCAGGGTGGAGCTACGGAACTTCTGGACGCTACCCAGTCAGATTATGAGCTTGTGGCTAAACCGTTGTCGCCGGATACCGCCGCCGCTGTCGAGTATTGGGATACGCTCGGCGAGGAACCACAGTAAGTGCAAGGGTGTCCATGCTGTGGACACCCTTGGGATGTACGCGGCGAGCGCCTAAAGGGTATACACAATCTACACCCCTGCCCGCTGTTAGTACCAAAACGTCCCACACACCTGTTACCCTCCCCAATATGCACACACACCTACACGACTATGCAGACCAGCTAGGCGTAACAATCACCCACGCAACCCTACTAGAACAAGGCAAAGAAGCAGACTACAACCACGCAACCCGAACAATCAGAATAGACCCCCGACTCCCACCCACACACTACCTGTGGGCGCTAGCACACGAACTCGGGCACGCCCACTACGGGCACACCACAAACACGCCCCGCAACGAACACAAAGCCGACAAACACGCACTAACCCTACTCATAAACCCCAGCGACTACATCACCGCCGAAACCGAAGCAGACGGCAACCCCGAACACACAGCAGCACTCCTAGGTATACCCCTACACGCACTATACCTCTATCAGCAGCGGCTCACACAAAACCGTGCAGACAGTGGCTAAAACACGCAATACACCCTAGGCGACACGCTCCCACTAAAACAGCCCTTTAATGTACGCATACCCCCCAATTATGCTAACATTATCCCCAGTTTGTTAGCATTTTTGCATAAAAAAGGTAGGCGACATGAATAACAGATCAAACGGTGGTAAAAAACGAGCCGAAAACCTATCAGCAGAACAACGCAGCCTAGCCGCAAAACACGCAGCTACAGCGCGCTGGAAGCAAGAACCCCTACTAAAAACAGTTAGCGGCTCCCCAGACCGACCGCTGCGAATAGGCGATGTAGAAATAGAATGCTACGTACTAGAAGACGGAACACGAGTAATCACACAAAGCGGAATGTTAGAAGCGTTAGGGCGCAGTCGCAGACTGAACAAAACTCCAGACGCAGACATGTCGCTGCCCCCAATCCTAAGAACCTCCGCTATTCGCCCCTACCTTTCAGAGGAACTAATTAAAGACGCTGAACCAATCCGGTTTATAACCAATACAAACGCTCGTGCCAACGGCTACCGCGCCGAAGTACTCCCGCTATGGTGTGAAGCATGGCTAGCCGCCAGAGAAAATGGTGCACTCGCACCAAACCAATCTCATGCCGCAAAAGCGGCAGAAGTAATTATGCGAGGCTTAGCGCGGGTTGGCATTATCGCGCTTATCGACGAGGTTACAGGCTACCAAGAGAAGCGTGCACGTGACGCTCTCGCCCAAATCCTTGAAGCTTATGTTGAGAAAGAGTTACAGCCCTGGGTTAAAACATTCGATACTGAATGGTACAAAGAGTTGTTCAGACTGCGTGGGCTTAAATTCGATGTCAGTTCTGTTAAGAAGCCTTCTTATTTTGGGTATCTTACAAACAATATTGTTTATAAGCGTCTCGCCCCAGGCGTATTTGAAGAGATTAAGGCGGAACGAGCAAAAGATGAACGAAAGCGCAGAGCAAAAATGCACCAGCAGCTAACCCCAGAGTTCGGGCACCCAAAACTACGTGAGCATATCGCCTCTACAACCGCCATAATGAAGCTAAGCAAGAGCTGGGAGGAATTTATGAGTAACCTCGACAGAGTGCACCCCGTATATGGCTCAACTACACAGTTACCTCTTTGGGACGATGAGACGGGTCTCTAAAACAGTTACTGTCACTACCTCAAAAGCAGGCAAGCAAAAAATGGCTAAAACATGGATCACCGACCGTTGGGTGAAAACCGCAACAGCAACACTCCCCGACGGCACAACAACCCGCCTCACCCCAACCCCAGGACAACTCCGCAACCTCAAAACCCTACCCGCCCACTTTAGAACCAGCCGCTACATGATCGGCAAACGGTGGCGGCTAGAATGGATCAACCAAGACGGGCAACGCCGCAGCAAACAATACGACACCAGGAAAGAAGCCGAACAACACCGTAACGAAATCGAAAAACAGTTAAAAGCCGCAACCGCGCCAGATCGATTCATGCGGCAGTCGTTCGCACAGTTGGCTGAGATATGGTTGGCTGGTAAGGCGGGGACGCGGGCGAGCACTATTCGCCGGTATCGGCTAGAGCTTAGGAATCATGTACTGCCGCGTTGGGGTGAGGTGACGATTGACACAATCACTAGGCAGCAGATCCAAGCATGGGTAACCACGTTACAAGCGCGTGGGCTTGCAGCGCGCACAATCCAGCATATTGTGAAGAAAACATTCGGCGGCGCTATCCGGTACGCACACCAGGAGGGGTGGCTGACCAACAACCCTGTAGCGCTCGTCGCTGTCCCCCGCCCCGTAGAGCTGGAACAGCTGCCGGTGTTGTCGTATCGGGAAATAGAACAGGTCGCCGAAGCGGCAAAACAAGTTACGGGACTGCACCGCGACCGGGCGCTCGTATATGTTTTAGCGGTAACCGGGATCCGTATCGGTGAAGCGTTAGCGTTACAGACCCAACACGTTGATCTCGTGCGGCGGCGGATCCACATCACAGCTACCTGGTCGCTGGGTGCAGATAATCTGCCGGTGCTCGCCCCGCCGAAAACCGGTAAACCGCGGACGGTAGCGTTCCCTGACTTTATCACCAGCGAGCTTGCCCCGCTGCTTTTGTCGGATCCGCGCGGGTGGGTGTTCAGGAATAAAGCGAACACGAACGCGCTCAACTATTCCAACTGGGGGAATCGGGTATGGCGACCCGCACTCACGATAGCGGGTATAGACCCGGGGCGGGGGATAACGATCCATAAGCTACGGCACACCGCAGCGAGTCACGCTATCGCCGCCGGTGCTGATATTAAGGTGCTGCAGCGTATGCTTGGGCACGCGAACGCGAGTGAAACCCTCGATACTTACGGTCACCTGTTGCCTGACAGGTTAGACGAGGTTGTGGATCGTGTAGCGGAGCGGCGGGCGTTGGAGCTGGCGGGGTGAAAGTGGTCACAATTGGGTCACAATGACGTATTACCACGCATGCTACCCTATGCACTCTCGCGGGCGGCTACTTCCTAATGTTTTCTAGGGGAGTAGCCGGGTTGTGTGCCCCTATTCCACCCTATGCCGCGTCACGCTATCTAACAGGTGTGGTTGTGACCAAAAACCACCCCGCAGAGTGCAGAAAAACCGCAGAAAATCAACGAAGTTTAGGCTGTTTTGGTCGGGATGACCGGATTTGAACCGACGACCCCCTGAGAGACAGGGGGCAATATTGCATGATGTAGCAATCTGTAACAATTGATAACAAGCTGTAACATTTTCCCCGTGTTTTCTACGGCTGTAGCCGGTTTAGACAATTTCGACTTGTAGCAATCTGTAACATTCGATAACAAGCTGTAACAATCAATAACATTTGCCATGATGTCCCAAACCTGGACGGACAACATCTGTTTGAACCTGCGACCTGTGCCCTTTAAGCAGGTTTTGGGCAACAAAAAAGTGCCCCTCTTAGAGGAGCCTAGACTCCCCCAAGAGGGGCAAATGTTGTCCCGGACAACACACGCTAACTGCTACGCCTGGTGAATGTCACACTAGCCTGCGTGCTTCGGCGCCGGAACCACTGACGCGGTATTAGCGTCGCCGAGTGGAGCTGAAGCTACCGAGGTCAGTAGCGACAGCACCGCCGCGAGGCCGGAGACAGAGGCGACACCAACCCAGTCAGCGTCGAGCAGTCCCGCGGCGTTGGCGCCGAGGGTTGCGGCCGCTACCTGTGCTGCGGTCTTCACGGCACGCTCTGCAGCGTCTTTCCAAAAGCGTTTCTTAAACATTGGTTTTTCCTTTCTTCAAAAATGAGGGGCGGCGCGGCGGTGGAGGTTTCATGCCGCCCTCGATCCAGTGAAATACTGCGTCGAGCTCCTCCTGGAGTAGCCGTTTATACAGCTCTTGCTCCACTAGGCGCTTTTGCAGTTCTTCGTTCGCGCGTTCGAGTCTGCCGACACGTTCGTTCATGGCGTCGTACAAATGACGCCATTCACCGGCAGCGGCGGCGACGCTTGTAGCTACGAGCTGCCCCTTTTCGGTGCGATGGCTTTTGCTATTCCCCCAAAACACAAGCAGCGCAGGTATCACGCTAGTCAGCAGCGGCGCGGTTATCGCGAGCGCTAGTTCCACGGTTACCCCTTTCCCCCGTATCGTCGACAAGCTTCTCGAACTCGCGCGGCCAATCGAGCACGTTGGCTGCTAGCCATACCACCGCCGCGAGCCCCGCGTAGCTGATCGCGGACACCCATCCAGAGAAGTGAGCGTCCACGATCGAGGAGACCAGGAAGGTTGTGGCGAGTACGCTGTACGGGAAGATCGCGAAGCTGAAAGCCCACTTGTATAGGAGTCTTCGGCGTAACGCGGCAGCGGTTAGTGCGAGCGCGCCGGTCACCAGCAGAGTTACCCCGGGGATCCACGGTAGCACAGGGATAACCTCCACTGCCCATAGTCCACCAGGCGCTCGGTTGCTGGGATCCATGTAGCTTGCGCCAAGCGCTACCTGCGTGACACCGATTGCGGCCAGAAAATGTGCCTGTTTCGCGGTTTTAAACTTTCGAAACATTCCGCCACCCCTTCCAGTCGTGGTTTATCCTAGCCCGCTAACGCGCGCCTGTGGTAGGGCAATGTCGGCTTCGTCCAGGACGACGAAAAACGGTTGTGTCTCGGTCATCGCTTCCCCTCCCTGACTTTTGCCATGTCTTCCTCGAGCTTGCGTGCATGAGAAACGCTGATCTCAGGGAAGTCGCCTGTACCAAAAGCGGTAGCGATCTTGCTGTTGTAGACTCCGTCATTTGCTGCATACTCGTGGAAAAGCCCGCTTACAGGGTTTGTGATGATGCAGATAAGGTCGCCGCCTCTACGGTAAAAGAAGCCTGCTGTTTTCATTTCGTCCTCCTCTTGTGGATCTGTTGGGTTATTTTTTGGGGATGGTTTGCTAGGGGTATTGCCGAGTATGTGCTGCTTGGGGCGCAGTACGCCGACTATGCCGCTTGTGGGCAGTGGCCTCGACTGAACAGTATTAGGGTTCTGATCAATGCCCACATATGTGCCGTCAGACCTGACTCCGGTTTGTGCAACCGCAACATGTGTGCCCGCATACGGATAATGGCTATAGAACACAACGTCACCTCGCTGGATGTTAGCTCCAGCGTGTTTAGTGAAGATACGTGTTAGACCTGGTCTGTGATTCGGAAAGTCTGTCCAAACATAGTGCGTGGATCCATCTCTAGGCGCGTGCCCATCATTTTTAACACCCCCAAGCGCCAGCAGGTAAGACAGGAACACATCGTGACATTGCGCGCCCAAGGCTCCGTCAACATCGATGTGTTTGTCTCTGATTGCGTTAAACCACGCATCAAGATTAAAGCTCATCGTTTCTCCTTTCATAACGGTTGAGTAGCTTTTCTGTATCTGTTTGATAACAGCGGTCAAAAACCCTTTTTCAGGGCGTAGAATCAAAGAACAGACATGCAACCCCCCTTCAGGAGCCCCCAATGAACAAAAAACTTGGTGCGACCCTCGCAACCCTCTGTGTCGCCCTTGCAGTTTTAAGCGGCTGCAGCACACCGGCGGATCCACCACAGAACGATAAACAGAGCAGCGACAGCAAGAAGTCAAACGACAAGAAAAGTGACGCCAAAAAAGACACCACGAAGCAGACCGACACAGACAAACAAGACACGAGCGGCAGCAGCGGCGGCAGTAGCGGAGCAACCGGTAATGACGGAGCGACTTCAAACGCGGGGCTAAACATCGGTGATGCCGTACCAGCGGAGACGATTGCCCAGTGGATTAACGGTGATTGGTGCTATTACCTTGAATACGCGCAGCACTGTGTCACGGTCAGCTACCCGATAGCTGACACGCACTATATAAGTTGGTTTCCTGGCGGTGAGAGTAACTCTCGTGATCAGTGGCACTTAGATAATCCGGTGCTTGAAGATACGGGCTGTTATCGCGGAGAAATGCAGTCCACCGACCCACACTATCCGGGTAACGCGCGCGGTGGTTGGGCGTACTGTCCGGCAGGTGTTACTTCAGAGTACGAGCAGTACTCTGAGTACGACTACAGAGAGCTAAACCGTCTATATCTCCCCGGTTTTAACTTGCAGGCAGCCTACCGCGTTGACTAGCTAGCGTCCGCGTTATCGCCTGCTATGCCAGGCTCTGCTGGTTCGGCGGTTGCGGCCGGGGTTTCCCCGGCCGTTGCTGTATCTTCCGGGTTGTCATTTTCGCCGGCGAGCGCGCCGGGGTCAGCTGTGGGGGTGTCACCAGGCGTAGAACCGTCACCAGGCGCAAGACTGTCACCAGGCGCAAGACTGTCACCAGGCGCAGCGGTGGAGCTGCCCGCTGCTGCTGCTTGTTCTGCCAGGATTGCCTGCACCACATCGAGGATCTGCTCATCGGGGATAACCCACGACGGATCCGGGTAATCCTCAGCAGTGTATTCAGTTTCAGGTTCCGGCATTTGTGCTGCCTCGGCATCGTAGAGTTCCACCCAACCGGGTGTGACTGCGAGGCGCCACCGGTGGTCGTAGGCGAAACCGTCGGGGTCTTTCACTCCGAGGCTGGCGGCGCAGGCGGCGACTCGGCGTTGCAGCTGTGCACTGCCTTGCAGTTCGTATTGGGTGAGGTATTTACTCATTCGGGTTCTCCTCTATGTCGGGGTTATTGGTCTGCACTGATTGTGAAAGTGAGTGGCACGACCCAGCCCGCATACAGGTCGAGGGTTGTATAGTCGCCAGTACCAATCACGCCAGATGACGTGGTCAGGTACAGTTCACCGTGTGCGTGGCCGCCGCCAGCTTTTAGCGCTGAGAATGTGCCCACGAAGCTGTCTTTACTGCCGGTCACTTTCGATAGCACCTGCGCTGGCAAGGTAGCAATATGTGTTAGGGAGCCTCCGGCTTCACGGCGGGCGGCACCCTCCACGAATAATGTGCCGTTGCGGACACGGGCGCGGGGTGTATGCCCGGTGACGGTTTTCCATCCTCTCGCGAGCTTGAGATTATGCCAGCCGGTGTCGGTGCTCGGCTTTGGTTTCTTAACGGGGACTTTGCCGATCACGGTCACTTTACGGTTTTGGATTACAGTAAGCACGCGGTCGCCGGAGGTTAGTCCGTCCAAGACAGTAGCAGGTGTCCCGTGTAATGCGTCACTGTCGGCGTCGAGTTTTAGTGTGAGCGGATCCGCTGCGGTTATTCTCCCCCACCGAAGTTCGGGCTTGCTCTCCACACTGCTGCGCAGATCAGAGATGATCGTTTTCAGCTCAGCCCACATTGATGATCTCCCTCCAGTCAGCTCGACAAAGACTGTCATACGACAGGTCGAAGCTCATCCGCTGCACTGTCGCCTTAACGTTATGGCCAGAGTCGCTGAATTCGATCGCGTCATCTGGCTCTAGCGGCAGGATGGCGTGTTGTACGCTAATCTTCGCGACAGGAGTCATCCGATCTAGCAGCCGTCTTGCGGCGAGCGCGTTGGCTGCTTCTTGTGTTGCGATCTCGCTGACCTCTTCGGTCATGGTTATCCATCGTCCGCGGGCTTGGTAACTGTAGGGGCTGTTAGGGTTTTCGTTTCTTGCGATTCCTACGAGCGCGGGGGTTTTGTCATCGCCGGAGGTGGTGATGATGCATTGGTTTGGAACTGAGGAGGTATCTTGCTCGCGGGTCCATTCGCTGCTGTGTATTGCGTTGCTGCCTTGCTGGAATTTGTATTTTGGGGTTCGGGCTGAGGGTTTCGTGTATGGGGCGATGATAGTTCTGCCATAGCCGTCGGTTTTAAGGCTCCAGTAGTTTGCGGCGTCGAGGAGTTCGTTGGCTATTTTCAGTTTTGAGGTTCCGGCTGGCCACATCATGCTGCTTCGCAGGGTTGCGGTGCTGGGTGTTGCTGCGATTTGAGTGGCGCCTGCGGAGCGGACGACCTTGCTGACGGTGTCGATGATGGGTGTGCCCGCGGCGAGGGAGTATGTGGAGTCAGTGGTGTCCTCGTCGATTGCTGCGAGCGTTGAAAGGAGCGCGACTTCATAGGTTCTGCCATGCTCGTTGTGTTTCATTGTGGGTGAGCTGACCAGCATTGTGGCGACAGCCCATTCGGTGACTCCTGCGATGCCGGGGTTGTAGGTTATGCGCACACGGTGTTTCAGCCAGTCGATTTGAGTTTCGCCTGAGATTGTGAGGGTGCCGGATCCACCGAGTTTCGTTGTCGCGGACAGCTCAATGCTGCCTGAGATCACTTCGTCAAGGGAGCGAATCAAACGGTTTTTTTCGTCCAGCAGGTCGACGGTCCATGATGGGCGGCGTGCTGTCTCAAGTTTTTGTGTGATTACCATTTGGTTCGCTCCCCTAACATAGTGGGTTGACCGCTAGTGGTCTGTCTCCTCGATGGACAGGGAGTAAGACCAGAGCTGGTCGGCTATCCTTGTCAGCGAAAGCGCTGACAGGTTTCCGTATATTCGACGCCCGGTTGGATCCCGATACAGATGGATCGGTGACGGATCCGTGCAGACTCGCTCAACATGACTCAAAGCACTATTGAGAGTGTCCTCCTCGAGGAGGTGCCCTGAGATTTTGATCGTGTTAGTGAGCTGAGCTGAAGCGTAGGAGACAGGTTTGGGACGCCCTGAGAACCGGTGTGTGGTACGCAGCCTTCCGGTCTCGATGCTCAGCTCCGGGTCGAAGTGCAGTTTAGCTATTTCTGAATAGCTGCTGCCCCCGCCGATCCATATCGAGCTTGAATCTGCCTGCAGTGTGACTTCTTTAACGGATGTCGCGCCAGTGGCAGCATACGCAGTAATACGGTATGTTGTGGCTCCGCTAGAGTATGCTTCGGGATCAGTGAGGTTGTTGCTCTGCTGGGTGAGATTCTCAGCGATAAGGGTGTATCCGTGGTCGTCCAGTCTTTCCACAGACATTTTCACAGTCGAAACCGTGCCACTGTTGCGGGTGGCTACGATTTCGGCGAGCCCCAGCCGATCATCCCAAGCTACAGCCGCAGAGGGGATGGCCGGCGGAATAAATCGCACATTCAGATTCCAGTACGGTGACCAGTCTGACCAGATCCCCGATGAAGCTGCACGAGCTCGCACACGATAGGCGGTGTTGTTGAGCAGCAGAGTGTTAAACACTGCCCGAGTGAGCTCACCATTCCCGGTCAGGGTCTCAACAACGTTGCCGTCGCTTGTTTCGAGCTGCAGCTCGTACTCACTCTGGCGCTCATTCTCCGGCTGTGTGTACCGCCAGTTAACCGTCAGCTTGGGGTCGATCCAGTGTGTCCCGGACGGCTCCAAGATTTGCACGACTGGTCTAGTGATCGCTTGGAACACTTGAGTTCGCGACCACGGCGAGTAGTCGCTGTGCGCGCCCTTGGTGCGCACCTTCCAGTAATATTCACTCGCCGGTAGATTCCTGACATATTCAGATACGCTGCCGGTGCCAGTGTAAATCTGTTCATCGTCGGATCCGTATATGTCGAGGATCGATATCTGGAACTGTTCCTGTTTCGAGGTGTCTGTACTGTTATGACTCCACGCGAATCTCACTGCCCCAGCGACTGTTTTCGCCGGAGGGGTGGATCCCACCGACGGTGCTGCCGGAGGGGACACTAAAGTGACGGCGTTAGACTGATTTGACCAGGCGCTAGTCAGCGTCCCGGTCGTCCCGCTTAAACGCGCTCGCACACGATACTTGTGAGTGGTGGTCGCCGCTGGGTTAGTGTGAGTATAAGGTAATGCCACGTTAGTGGCGATCACAGTTCCCGAGACATCCTGCACATCGTACCGGTTAGCCCAAGTGTTTTGTCCTTTGGCTGTAATCTGGATCGTGGATCCAACGCGAGCTGCCGCCACCTCGGTCGGTGCCGCCGGTGTAGTGAACACAGGACCGGCAGCAGCGGTCAGGCCGCTGCCCAGTCCCTGCCGCACCGCCTGAATCTTGTAGTAGTAGCGCTCGTTTGCTTTCGTAGAAGTGTCCGTGTAGGTTGTAGGGTTCCCTGTCGGTGCAGCGATCTGATAGTAGTTGCCGTCGCCGCTGCTACGGAATACCTGCACGGCATCGTAGTGTTCAGTATTTGCCCAGTTCAGGACATGCACTGTGTCACTCGACCTTTGCACTCTCAACCCTGTCGGCTGCTTAGGATGCTGCGCGGGCGGTGAGATTGTCACCGACCGCGCAACATACACAGTTCCACCCCAATAGGGAATGCTCATCGTTACCGCGAAGCTGCGAGTCCCGGTGAATCGGATCTGGGTACGGTGCAGCTCGTGAAAGCTGGTGCCGAGCCCGGTTGACACGTGCACCTGCTTTGAGCCTGACCAGTCACCGGTAAAGTGTATGGTCGAATGCCAAGCATGCGAGTACCCAGACTGGTTCTCACCGTACACTGCCAAGGTCGCTAAATCGCCGGACACTGCAACATCGATACCGACGCGATAATGCCCCGCATAGCTGCTCCAGATAATTGCCATTTACCTTACTCCAAAATGATCCTGCAGTTGCCTGCTGCCCATAGGTTCCAGCTTCGAGTCAGCAACCTCCCCAGCCTGCTCCCGCACAAACGCAGTGAATTCTCTACCTTCAACAGCCAAAACCAGACGCCGAGGGAACGCTGACCCAGCGGCGAGCGCTGAAACGTCGTCCCATTGACTGCTGGTTAAGATCGGTTCGGGTTTGCCAGTTTTGTTTGCGATGAGTGACAGGCCAGGGTTTAGCCACCCGCCCTTGTCGTAAAGAGTGGGGGCGGCAGTGTGGCCTGTATCAGAGCCGATCTTTGGGGTGAAAATGTCGATCAGTTTCTGTGCTGTTTGCTTTGCGACTTGCGCGGCGGCGTCGATCCACATTCCGCCGGCGGGAAAGGCTTTTTTGACCTGATCAGTTACGAAGTCGATTAAGCCTGTTAGGGGGTTCCATGCTTCGCCGAGCATTTTTGCGGTACCGTTCATGTACGGTGCAGGATTGACGAAGTTGCGGTATGACCTTCCAGCTCCACCGTCACCTGGTGGCACGTGCACCATGTAGTGCAAGTGTGGACCGGTGGACATGCCAGTGGATCCGACGTAGCCGATGATTTGCCCCTGTTGGACTTGCTGTCCCTGTCGGGTAGCGAACCTTGAGAGGTGTGAGTATCGGGTGCCGTATCCTCCTTGCCCGTGCTGCAGGTAGATTTCTTTTCCACCCAGTGGTACGGTTGCCACCATTTGGGCTATGCCTGATGCTGCGGCGAGCACGGGGGTGCCCGTTGCTGCTGCGAGGTCGATGCCGTTGTGTCCCGCGTGGAATTGCTGGGATACACGGTAGCTGCCTGCTTTCAGTGGTGTGACGAGGCCGCCGGTTCGGTAGCCGGGGATGGTGCCGGTTCGGTTCATGTGGTCGAGCAGCCCGGGATGTTTCGCTTCAATCTTGCGTCTTGACTCTGCTCTGATCACGTGCTCGTTGCCGTGCACAATGCCTGCGACAGTGTTGTAGCCGAAGTTGCCGGTGTATCCGCCGTCTCTAAAGCCTTTCGGGAGGCTGATTCTTGCCAAGTTTACGCCAGGTATCAGGTTGATCGTGTCGATTAGTCCGTTGATTACGGTGTCAACGACGAAACGTACCGGTTCCTTAGCAAGACTCTGGATCCCAGCCCATGCTTCGCCGATAGCATCGCGCGCGGCTTCGAAGGCTTTCTTCGGGTCTTCCTGAACGATCTTGACAAGAGTGTCAATTACGGGCTTTATGCCGTTTTCCCAGACTGTTGAGATCACAGTTGAGATTGCGTCCCAGACTGGTTTAATGATTGTCTCGTAAAGCCACGTGAATACTGCGCCAAGAGTATTTAGGTGTTCCTGGAAGCGGTTGAACGCAGGCTTAATCAGGTTTTCCCAGACCCACTTGATTGCTGCCCCGATAGCGTCAAAAACAGGTTTGATGATTGTCTCATACAGCCAAGTTACGATATCGCTGATAGCTGAGACAGCTGGTTGGATCGCGTTTTCCCACAGCCAGGTGAATGCGGCCGCTAGCACTTCGATTGACCACACAATGAAGTCGAAGACTGGTTTGATAATGTTTTCCCACAGCCAGGTGATGATCGCACCAATGGCGTTTATCACTGGCTGGACGATGGTCTCCCACAACCACGTATAGTAGCTGCCAAGGAACTGGATATAACCAACGATGAAGTTGATTACAGGCGACAGGATGTTCTCCCATAACCAGGTGAAGATAGCAGCCCACACTTGGATAATTGGGCTGATAACACTCTCCCAGAGCCAGGTGTACCACTGCCCAAGGAACTGGATGTAGCCGACGATGAGGTTAACTATCGGCTGCAGTATGTTCTCCCACAGCCAGGTGATGATCGCGCCGATAGCGTCAAAGACTGGCTTCAGGCTGGTTTCCCACAGCTCTTTAAACCAGGCGCTAATATTCGCCCATGCTTCACCCAAGAATCTGGTGAACTCCGCCCATACCTGCTGGCCAAGTTCCGTCTGAGTAAAGAACCAAGTCAGACCAGCGGCGAGCGCAGCGATTGCAGTGATGATTAGTCCGATTGGGTTTGCTGCTAGAACAGCGTTAAATGCTGCTTGAGCAACTTGTGCTGCGATGATGACTGTTTTCCACGCGGTTGTTACCGCAATGTAGGTCTTCCACGCGACAACTCCTGCAACGATGGCTGCTGTTATTGTGCCAATCCAGCTGGAGTTGTCGAGGAACCATTCCCATGCTGTTTTAAGGTTTGCGAGCGCTTCGCCGGCGAATCGTTTGAACTCCTCGATCAGGGGCTCTACGTTCGCAGTTGCAGTGTCGAGCCAGGCTGTTATATTTTGAAACAGTGGCGCGATCAGAGGGAAGATGTCCTCAAGGATTTTCGCGCCGAGTCGTCCGAGTGCGGCGTTCATGTTGTTTAACGCGCCGGTGGTTGTGCCACCCATTGCTTCTGCAGCGGATCCTGCCGCGAGCTCGGCTGCTTGCTGAAATGTGGCGAAGTCAACCTTGCCCTCGGAGGCGAGTTTGAATACTTCGCCTGCGGTGACGTTTAGAACTTCTGCCAGCTTCTGGTAGATAGGAATACCACGGTCTGCTAGCTGCGCGAGTACGTCGTTTTGCACACCGTTTGCTTGTGTGGCTGCTTTTGCGAAGATCGAGCCCATTTCTCCAAAGTCGGCGCCTGCGAGCGCGGCAGCGTTTGATACCGCTTTCAGGGTACGTTCCAGGTCTGCTCCGGGTTGTATGCCAGCCGCCATTACCTGAGATGCTACTTTTGCTGCATCGCCCAGGCCAAAGGCTGTGCCTTTTACGCTGTTAAGGGCGTTTGTCATCGCTGCAGAGATGGTGTCCGCGTCGTAGCCGAGGCCACGCATTTTTGCTTGCGCTTCTTCGATTGCTTTCAGCCTGCCGAAGCCTTTGGCTAACGCAGTGCCGAATACAGCGGCTGCAGTTGTTGCTGAGACTTTGAGTCCAGTTTTCAGAGCGTTACCGATTTTCTCGGAGAGACGACTACCGATTGCTTGACCGTGCTGAGATACATCAACTTTCCCCAGATGCTGTTCGATCTGGCTTTTAATCCCTGATGCTTTAACAGTCAATGAGATATATGCTTTAGCAATCTCGTGCCCTTTGGCTGTACTCATAGCGGCATCTCCTAACTGCTATTTTGCTGCGGCCATAGCGCGCAGCAGTTGGCTACCTGTGCTGTCTCTTCTTGCTTGCTTCCGGGTTTTCTGTTGCACATAAGCGCGAGCAGTCCAACGGTGGGGTTTGCTTACTGCTTCATGGCCGTCGCCCGCGAGCGTGCTTATGCGTTTAGCTTTGTCGTCTATCTCGGTTTGCACAGTCTCTGAGGCCATAAGGCTGTTAAGACCGGATAGGTGGAGTTTTACAGTAATGTCGCGATTTCTCATTGTGCCCACTCCTGTTTAGCTAAGTATCTTGACGCGGCAGCGGTAGCTTTGCGCTCGCGTGCTTGCTGCTCTTTCACGCCGATCGGCATCTTTCGCGGTTTCACGCTGCTCGGTTTCTTTGCGTTAGTTTTAGCGATCAGATAGGAGATCTCCCAAAGAGCCTCTGTTTCCGCGGTTATAGCGAGCGCGCCGCCGTAGTATTCTCCGATTGCGCTGCCTCGGGGCACGTGGGCTATACAGTTGGCAATAAGCCTTACGGGTATTGTGCCTGCTCGCATTCCGTCTAAGGTTACCCCGGGGTAGAAGCGTGCAAGATCGGCTTCTACCCTGTCGGGGCATTCCTTAAGTAGGGACGCGAGCGTTACTAGTTTTTTGACGAAGAGGCCGCCGTAATTTTCTCGAACATTTCCCCTACGGTTTCGACGCTCACAAACCCAGTTCCATCATCCATATCTGCCAGGAACTGCTGGTACTGGTCAGCGCCGATGATGATGCGCAAAGCTGATGAGATACGGTTTTCTGCAAGCTCGTCGAGCACATAAATATTCTCTAGAGCGTCTGCCCTGAATTTGTATGATCTGCCGTGAAAATCGATAGCTACAGTTTGGGTTTTAGCTGGCTTGTGATCCTGTGGCTGGATCACTGCTTGATCTCGGGCGGTTTGAGGACGATTCAGGGCATGAGGGTTGTGTGGCGGGCGCGGCTTGTGGTTGCGGTTTCTGTTTGACATTCTCGACTCCTGTCGGTTGGTGGCTCCGGGAAAGAAAGCGGTAGATACTCCGGAGCCGATGAGAGTATCTACCGCTAGCTTGTTAAATCGTGGACGGTTACTCCAGGAATGCTGGAGCGTTGGTGAGGAAGTAGCTTGCGCCGAGAATTTCGGCGGTTACTTCATACACGGTGCTGTCCTCGTTCTTGTATACGACCTCGCCACGTTCGGTGATCTGCACGCGCTCATAGCAGTCAAGTCGGGTAACATTGCCGTCAACAACTTTCACAACGCAGGCGCGCTCGATCACGGGGATAGACTCAGGCAGATCCGCTCGCGCGTGTTGGCTACCTGACTTTACGACCGCGCCGTGCCCGTAGTAGAGGGCTGTCACGTTCGGGTTTTCCTCCAGCATCTGGAATGTGAGTGTCTTCTCAGTGCTGGTGTTCTTGGTGCGGATTGTGGCACCACCCTGGAAGCCCTTCAGCTTTTTCGTATCGACTGAAATGCTCGCTGAAATGCCGTCTTCGCTTAACCAACCGACCGACTTAAACGCCGGATCCATGCCGGTTAGCGTAGTTGGAAGCTGGGTACCGAGCGGTGCGAGGAATATCTCTGAGTCTGAGTCTCCATAGATCCTTACATTGTCGCGTACTTTAGCCATTTTTGTTTGCACTCTCTTTCTTTGCTTTTGTCGTGGGCTGATCTTCTGATGCAGCCACGGGGAGGGCTTTTCCAAGATTGATAAGATCTCTTGCTTCGCCAGGCTCAACGCTTAAGGTTTCGCCACCCTCGTAAGTTTTTCCGGCATATTCAAGCCGATTAACGGCGATTACTTCTTTCATGTTTGTCTCCTAGATTGGGGGTAGCCCAGGCACTCTGCCAGGGTTAAATACTTCTGCCGCGTACACGCACGATGATAGTGATCTGATACCGTGGCCTGCCGGTATCAGGATCCGGGTTATAGCCACCGGCAGAGATTGTGTCCACCCTGTAGACAGGCCGGTCGTCTAGCCAGCTAAGTCGCTTTAGCGCTGATCTTACTTTCTCTGTCAGATACGCTGCTTTGACTCTTGTATCGGAGCAGCACAGTAGCGTTATCCCTACCTCCTCAGAGATAAGATCGTCTCTGCTCGTATATTTTTCAAGCTCCACGAACTCAGCTGGGAGCTCGTCCGGGGTTTCCACAAACACTGGCACATCAAGCGCTTTCGCTAGATAGCTTCTGAGCCGGATTTCCGCTGGATCAAAAAGGATTGAGTCTCGCACGCTCTCACCCCTCAATCAGTTTCAGATTGATAACGTCACCAGCTATATACCCGCTGTGGCGATTACTCCACTGCAGCGGATCGCCGACAACCTCATACAATTTGCCAGCGAGCTCCAGCCTGTCTCGCGCTCTCACACCGCTGCTGAATGGTGCGTACACTCTCGCGGTGTGGATAATACGGTGATGTCCGTTCATTGCAGGTTCGGTCACCACGACTGGCTCAAACTCGTATATCATAAGCGGATCCGGCAGGCGCACCCACGAGGATGATGGAATGCCAAGCTCGTCCTGTTCACCTGGCACATATCGGTGATGACTGACAGCGAGGGCGGCTCGACGGCGGGTTCTCATTTGCGAGCTCCAAGCATGTCAACAGCCCCCGCCTTTTGGGTTCCGCCACCCAATGCTTTCTTCTCCTGACTAGTCAGATAGAAGTCACCGTGCGGGTTAAGCGGCTTATAGGTGTCCTGGAATGGACCCGCGCTTGTCTGGATGGATTCCAAACCAGCAAGGTTCTGCGTCTCAGCCTCCAGAGCTCGCCTGACAACCTGGCAGCAGACCCGCCGCCGCGATGACTCTGCAGCCTTCGCGGCAGCGGGAACGATGTCAATAATGAACTGTGACGCATCCTCCAAAAGCGCCTCCAGATAGCTCTGATCGCGATCTGGCATAGCTGGCCAACGCTGTCGCAACTCCTTAATGGTCGCAAACGGGAACGGATTCACAGCATTCATATCGACCTCCAACTACTGCTTAGCCTTACTTGCTGGGATATCCTCTGTGGAGACTTCGTCCATGTGCTGGGATAGATCCTCCTCGTCCACAGCCTCGGCAGCAGCGTCAGATAGAGGCGTGGATTTTTTGCTAGCGGAAGTTGACTTCCATCCTTGCTTTTTCAGCACCTCAGCGAGCGCGTCAGAGACTATTACTAGGGTGCCTGCCTTGGATTTCAGTTGCACGCTCATTGTTTAGCCTCCTACTGGCGCGAATTTCACGAATGCGTCTTTATCTGCGCAGATGAAGCCGTATTCTGCTTCGGCACGGATAGCAACGAGGTTGTGCTCCCAGAGTGAGACGAGTTTGTTGTTGATGGTGACTGTGGACTCTGTTGAGACATCGTAGCTGAGGCCGCTTGTGACACCCCAGAGCACTTTTGTCCAGTCTCCGGCGAATCCTGCAACGCTGTTTGAGCCGACATCGTCGCCCATGAGGAACTGGCGGCCGAGGAGTTTACCGCCTCGGATGGTTGCCGCTGCATCAATGTTTGGGTTGTCGATGAACAGTGGTCGCCCGTTTGAGTCGGTTGCGGCGTTGAAGTCAGGCTCGGCGGTGTTGTCGAACACGAATCCGGTTAGCTTCTTCTTTTCCGCGGTGAGTAGCTTCAAACCGGCGTTGATGTCTCCGAACAGGCCGCCTTTGTTTTGGGCGGTCGTACCGAGTGTTACCGACTTGGTCGTTGCGCCGATGTAGTTGTCACTGCCGAATGGAGTGTTGGTGCCGTGCAGTGTGGCTGCGTCGAAGGCGCGGCCGAAGGCTTCACCGATTTCGCTTACGAGCAGCTCCATGTATCCTGCTGGGTTTGCTCGTACGATTTCAGCTGATACCACTGCGATGGCTGTCAGCTTCTGCGGTTTCATGGATTTGATGCCCATTTCCATCTGGGTGGTTTGCTTCTGGCCACCTTCTGCGGTCCATGATGCCTGTGGTTTTGAGGTGACGATGGGCACGTTGGTGCCGGTAATGCCTACAGGCACCTGTCGGGCGAGCTGCTGCACGACTGACTGCCGCTTAGCTTCTGCGAAGTATGGTGCGGCGAGCTCGGGGCTTAGCATTCCCCCGAGATCGCTTAGTTTTTGTGCCTCTGTGATTGCCATTATTGAGTTCCTTTCAAGTTTTAGGCTTTCCCTACTGCGGCTTTCAAAGCGTCAAGCAGGGCGTTGCTGTTAAGCGGTGTGATCTCTGATTCGTTGCTTCCCTCGCGAGGCAGGTATCCGCCTTGCTTGGTGGTGTGCGGGACAATGAGGGTTTTCAGCGCGTCGGCGTGACTGTTAAGCTCTTCAAGCGTTACTCCTCGCAGCACGTCCGCTGGAATCCCCGTTTCTTTTGAGACCTGTTCTTTCCAGGCGGTGATTTGTAGTTCGTGTGCTAGAGATTTCAGTTTTGCTTCTGCTTTTTCTGCTCTGGACTGTGCTTTTTCAAGCTCGGTTTTGGAGGCTTCTTCTGCCTCGTCAAACTTCGCTGCTTTCTCTTTGAGGGACTCATAGTCCGAGTATTTAGCTCGCTCTCGTGACAGTCTTTCTGAGACTATACGGTTGAGGTCTTGCTGAGTTGTGATCGGTTTAAAGTCGCTCTCCGTTGTTTTAGCGGTTCCCTCCCCTGTGCTGCTTGTCTCAGCGGTAGTGCTGGGTGAGCTTGGTGCTGTTGTGTCCATGAGGTTGTCCTTCCCTGCTGTGCAGTATCGTGTTCCAGCCGTTACCCCGGGCTGTTGCGGGTAAGTAAAATGGTTTGGGTTTCTGCCAGGTTTGGTGTAGAGTTAGTTTCAAAGGGTGGGGATGGCCCTCTGTCGGTCATAAGTTAGTTGACCTATAACACTTCGGTGTTTAAGCGGCGGAGCAATGCGCCCCACCTTTTGCCATAGCTAGATGATTCGCTCTAGCTTCTCCCCGTACTCGCTCAACACATACAGTTGCTTGATCTTGCCTGATTGCACGCGATCGTTATAGGCTGCCACCTGCTTTCGCAGCTTTTCTGACAGTCTACGTTTCCCGATATCAATCAGGAACACGTCTTTAACGATGTCGTGTTTTGCGGCAGCTTTAACAGCACCTTGTATGCGTTTTTTAATAGTCTCATACTTAGCACTTGTTGATTTAGTTTCAGCCAATACTCCATCTTCCGTTAACCAGATGAAATCATTGCTCGAGATACGGCGAGGGTCACGCGAAATCCACTCGACTCTGTGCCCCAGCCTTTCAAGCCGCTCGATTGTTTGTATCTCCCACGGATAGAGCTGATCGTCATGAATTATGGATTTTAGAGCGTCTTGTCGCGCTTTCCAGTAGGCTTCATGAATACGCCAGCTGCCGCTAGATTTCTCCTCTTTGGTGAAACCTCCGTCATGGACTCTGCTGTCCGTGTACCGGTTAGGCACAGCACGCATTCGCTCCAGAATATGAACATCTGTGGGGTTAGCGATGCCGTACTCTTCTATCGCGGCTTCACGCGCCTGGTGGTAGTGTCTCTCCAGCCGTTCGGGGTTGTACCTCTCAATCGCCGGTATTCTGCCACGCCAGGAAGGCACAATCAAACAATCACAATTCGAGTGGTAAGTGTTTATATACCCTGCCTGCTTCGGATCCGTATACACCCAACCGCGGCTAGAAAGCAGCGTACAAAAAGCACAGGTTTTCTTACCTCGCGGCACCCTAGCAAAAGCTGTCGCGTGCCGGTCGTAGATTGCTGAGTAAGCGATTGTGTTACGGGCGGCGTTCCGGGCATAACCCGAGATTTTCTTAGCCGCTGCTTTCTTTAGCTCGCTAGACTCCTGATCTTCTTGCAGCAGTCCGGTTAGATGCTCACGCGCAGCTTCAGAGGTAATGCCTTCTCTCGGCCAAGCGCGCCACCCATCGTCTATACCAGCAACTGCGCGCTGCTCCTCGTACCAACGGGCACCAATCTCACCGCCAATTGTCGACGCATCTTTAGCTAGAATGAGAAAACTCTCAAGGATAAAAGCCTTACGATGCTCTGCGTCACTGTAGGATTCTGCTTTTTCAAGAATCGCCCTAACCTCAGTCAAGTTGCTTTGATAAATGCCCTTGAGGGAACGAAGCAGCGTTTCCAGGTCTTGGCGGTCAGTCATAAAACTCACCGCCTACACTGGCATTAGCCTGTTATCAGGTTACCGTCATCATCGTATCGATCAGCGTTTGCTGCAATCCGTTCTAAGAGGTTCCGACCCTCGTTACGCCGTTTTTCGTTAAGAAGCGACCTGATAGCAGACGCATCGTACCCTAGTTTTTCAAGGATAATTGGCGAATCTGCCAGCCAAGGCATAACCTGCACCTGCTTAAGCACAGCGTCAGCTGCAGCTGCATCAGTAATGTTCAGTGTTGGCTTAAACCAGCCCTGAATATCACCACCAGGTAGCTCTCCGTCTCGCAGCAAGATCGTTGTGTTTGCTAGCCGCCGCAGAGTGCTTTGGAATCCCCTAATCGCGGCATCGGCACGCAGCCTAAGCGGATCACGCTGCGATTGAATCGCTGCATCGCTAGACGGGTTCTGCGATGGGAAGCCGAGCTCATCAAGCGGTATAGATGTTTCCGCCGCTAAGAGGGATGCCCACTGTCGAAGCTGATCCGTGTGCGGCTGCATCGATAGCTGCTGGAACTGCCCGATGGTCGGCAAATCACCATCTTCGTCTCTCGTAATAGTCAGCACCTTAGAGACGAGCGCATCCCATTTGTCTTTCAGCTCGTTCTCGTCAGCGCCGAGGATGTACCGCTGCGGGCTAGCGAAAAACTCCGCACCGACCTCGCTTCGCACAATAGTACGAATTGCTGAGTCAGTGAGCGTCATAACAGCGCGACTAATCCGTGAGCGACCGAACTCGCGAGAGAGATCAGCACTGTAGATCAGCGGCTCGATAAGCACCCGACCGGTCGGGTTGGGTTGAACGTCAGTTTTACACTTACCGCCCGCACCGATTTCCAGATCAACTGTCTTGTCAGGCAAGTACAGGGTGGCGTGAGTGATAACCCCCTCTTTGCTGCGTCCGGTCACAGTTAAGCCAGAGGAGAGCGAGCGAGTGCGGCGATTCCAAATGCCTGTAGCATTGAGCGCTGATTTAGCCAACCATAAAATCTCTGGCTCGTTAGGTTCCATCCCACGAGAGATAGTGATAAACGCCACACTGTGAGTTAATGCACTCGTTATGGTCTGAGAAAACTCGTCGTAGAAGTTATTAGCTTCTACGAGCTCGTCCAGTCCGTAGTTGTCTGGCGTTTTGCCTGTTACTTGGAATCCCTGAAACTGGATTCTATCGGCGAGCACGTCAACGGTCTTCGCTGGCCAGCCCAGCACCGACTGGATGTTTCGCAGCTGCGGCGGCAAGCTGATCCGCAAATCTTTCAGCAGTTGCTTCTGGTCGTAGTACCGCTGCCGGATCCTGTTTCGTCCGTGCTTTTTCTCCAGCTTGCTAAACAGCTCATTTGCGATCGCGATCTCAGAGGCAGTCAGTGTCGTTGAAGACGGGTTGATGATGATAGAGCTCGGCATGATCTTAGTCATGTGCTAATCACCTGCTTTCGTCCTGGTCTGCGTTTAGTTGTTTTTGCCGCCCATACTGCGTAGGTTGCGGCTTCAAGGATTGAGACAGATTCGTCGGGGGTTGCTGCCGCCCATCCGAATCCGCCCTGTTTACCTATTTTACGCATTGTTGCACCAACCACTTGGCGTTTCAGCTCCGGCTGCGCAGAGTGCGATATTTGCCCTGTCGTTACGGCCTGTTGAAAAATCGCGTGCGCCGCAATCGCCTGTTCTGTGCTGGGCACAATCACTTGCTTCCGGTTCTTCAACCCGTGGCGTTGCAATTCGGAGATGAGATAAGCTGTGGCGCTCTTGCCCTCGATCACTATCTGCGCTGCTTTGTCCTTCCGGTCAATTAGCCAGTCGACCAGCCAAGTGACGCCTTCACTGATTGGGGCTTCTCTCACAGCTTCGACAAACACTGTGTCGTTGCCCGGCTCAGTGGATCGACGAGCTGCGGCGAGCGCGACGGTTGCACCGTCGATGCTGAATCTTACCGCGTAGCAGTCGATTCCCTCCTTGGGAGGGGTTTGGGTTGCTAGGTTGTCCCAGGTTTCTGACTCGAAGACGGTTGCGGCGGTGTTTGCTTTGTCCCAGATGCCATATGCTTCGCGGCGGAAGTTGCTGTCGGATCCGATCAGTTTCTGCATTCGCAGGATCGCTGTTCGACTGGTTCGGTGTGGGTAGCTGGGATTTGCTTTCTCGAGCTGCTTCCAGTCGATGATGGCTGCTTCTGGGTCTGCTGAGAATTCGATGTAGAGGGTGTCTTTGTCGCCGTTTATTGCTTCTTGTCTTCGTGTGCTGAAGGCTTCGCCTGGATCCTTTGGGCGTGGTGGTGTGCCCATGAATATTGCTAGCCCGTTGGGTGCGGCGTTGGTGGCGGGCAGCATGTCAGCTAGAGATGACTCGGTGAGGATTTGGCACTCGTCGAACACCATAAGGTCTACTTCGTCGAAGCCGCGACCGAATCCATAGGCGCGGGAGCCGAACAGGATGCGTGACCCGGTGGTGAAGTGTATTTCTTGCTGACCATTAGATCTGCGTACGGACTCGATGTAGGAGCGCACGGCTGGTTTTTCTGCCATTGATGCCATTTTGCCGAAGGTTTGGTCGCTTGTGCGCAGGTGGTGTGCGGTCCAGACGATTGTTAGGTTCTCGTATAGGCTGCATAGGGCGAATACTGACCAGCCGATCAGGTAGGTTTTACCTGTTTGGCGAGGGATTGAAAGCCAGGCGCCGCCGACACCGCAAGCGTAGTAGCCGTTTTTCTTATATGAGAAGGCGAGGGTTCCGATCCCGTGCTGCCAGGTGTCAAACTTGATGCCGAATTCTAGGCAGCGTTCTTCGATTTCTGGCCAGCCGGTTGTGTCGACGCCCGCGGGGATGCAGAGGTGTCTGGCTAGGTCAGAGAGCTTTAAGTGAGACCGGTTGGCGGCGCTTGGAGGCATTTGCTGTAACCTCCTTGGTGGCAGTTTCGGGTTTAACGGCGCCGGTTAGGGTTTCGTATTCTGCTGTTGCGTCCTGTAGGCGCTTGGTGAGCGCTGCGAGGTCTTTCGGTGCGGCATGCTCGTCTATCGCGCGAGCTAGCACGAGTCGTATCTGGTGGAGCTCGTCTATCTTGGATCCGTGCACGACAGCATCGTGGACGCTCTCAATCTTCTTCGGCCGCCTGGTGGTAGTGCTACGGCTCGGTGTTTTCCTCGTTGCCATGTCACCCTCCTAGCTGAGGTTAAGCCAGCTGATATCTGACACCGGTTAGGCGAATCACTTGATTGCGCGTCAGTTTGATGTAGCTTCTGGTGCGGCTCGTGTACTGCTCAGCACCTTCAACGAACACCAGGAGCTCCGACTGCTGCTGTTCGGCATAGATTATAGGCTCGGTAACCGCGGCGAGCGCCTGGTGCACTCTTTTCAGCAGTCTTCCTCGGCGGTATGCGTTTTTGAAGCG
This sequence comes from Leucobacter sp. OH1287, assembly GCF_003859945.1. GTDB lineage: Bacteria > Actinomycetota > Actinomycetes > Actinomycetales > Microbacteriaceae > Canibacter. Next base: position 134,871 of record NZ_RQYM01000003.1, on the reverse strand, counting down.
GTAGCAGCATAGGCCGCGGCCGAGGACGACACCGAAGCCGTCGCCCTGTCGTGATCTTCTGACGCTTTTATAGTCTGTCCAGGTTGTGCGATTGGTGGATGATGCGGGCTTCCCGTTAGTTTGCACAGGCTTGGCGGCTTTCATCCTGACCCAGGCTTTAAAAGCGCGAAGAGCGGCGGGGATTCGGCGGAGCTCGCGGGCGAAATAGACGCGGCATTTTACGCGACAGAATTTGGCGTCACGGCGTACCATCATCATGCTCCCGAAGCAGTATTTGCAGTGTCTATCCATACCTAAAATTATACCAATACTGTTACGGAAAAACCGCGTAATATCAAGGAAAAACAGGGTTTTTAGTGCCTGTGCGGGGAAATTTAAGCCGCTGGTTCAATCGACCTCGCGCAGACCCGTTTGGAGAAATTTATCGGGGAGAGATTTCCCTATTTCCGCGGGGTGGCGATCTGCCCTATGGGGAGGGGCTCCCCCCCTATGTGGGTTTTTGAGTTAATGTGTGTAATCACCAATTTATTGTTGTTGTGATTTTGCTAACCGATTTTGGTCGGTTTGGGTTCGGTCTGGCTTTTTTGCCGAGTTGCGCGTTGCAGCGGCGACATAGAACTTGCAGATTCTCTCTGCGGTCGGATCCTCCGCGCGCATATGCGATGATGTGATCGACGGTTGCACCGTTCATAGCGGTGCCGTTGCGGTAGTCGAGAAGCACCCGGCAGCGTGGGCAGTGTGTGACGCCTTCGTTGATTGCTTGTTGCAATACTTCCCGGCGTAGATGCTTCCACTTGGCTGTACCTGTTCGGTTGGTTGCCATGTCACCCTCGCACAGTTGTGGTGTATCTTACAGTTTAGGGGGGTTACGCGGAGCGTTGTCAAGTCCGGGCGAGCTCGTGCTCGCCGGAGTAAACCCGAACTGTTCGGCGCGTTTGCGTGCGGCGGTGGATCTGACCGGATCCGCTGCGAGCCTTCGCCGATACTCGGCGAGCAGCACTGAGTGCTCGATCACTACTCGCCCCTTCGCGTCCCGCACGGTCGGCATACCTTCACGGCGCCATTTCTTGATTGTCCCGGCCGAATATCCGAGCCGCTTCGCCGCCGCCGCATACGTGTAGTATTTCCTGCCACCCATTAGAGATGCTCCTCTCCCCAATCATCATCCTGTGCTGGCGGATCCGCTCGCACAAAGCTAGTCTCGCAGTGGTCACAAACCCAGCCGGTGTCGGTGGTACGCAGCAGCGCGGTTGCACACACCGGGCAAGCAACTTTGAGATAGAACGGGCGCACCGACAGGCCGAGCTCCGCATACAGTTGCTCGATCAATCGAACAAAAATACTAAGCGCGGTATCATACGGGGTGCCGAACCTGTCAAACAACAGCTCGGCATGCTCGGCGATATGGTCGGCGAGCTTCTTGAAATCCAGCACCGTCTGCCGATCCACAATCCGAGAATAGCCAGCAACGATCGCGCGGTCTTGCACGATCGTGTAACGGGATCCACCGGCGACGGGCTGGGTGATACCAGCGCGGCGGGTTAATCCGTCCGCCACGTACCACATCCAACCCCACAGACAGTCGAGCTGCTCGAGCACCTCGATACGCAGCGGCGGACGAGAAACCGACCGTGCGGCTGCCACTCTGCCGGAGTAGTTCACCTGCATCGACGGCTGCAGCGACTCGACCAGGAGCTCAACAATCTCCGGCACGTGAGCGCAAGCAGTCTCAAACTCGGCACGCATCAGAAATCACCCCAATCGGTGGCGTCAGTCTCAGCCTGTGACGATGGCTCAGCAGGAACGAACCGCACCCCGGAAGGTTGCTGCGGCGCCTGTAGATTTGGCGCTGACTGCTGCGGCACAGGCGGCGGTGGCGGTGAAGCTGCTGGCGGCGCTGGTGCTGGTGGAGCTGGTGGAGCTGCCGGGGTCGATAGCCCAACCCGTGCCTTGGCTTCGTTGTAGATATCCATCGCCATTCGCGTTGTCCGGCACGGACCACAGGCTTCCTCCGTTCCCCACGGCTGATGCTGCGAGCAGAACGGCGACGGCGGACACGGCAACGCCTCGGCGGCTTGAATGGTCGGATCCACGTAAGCGGCAGCCTGCGGCGGCGGAGGTGGAGTCACCTGCTGCCGAGCCTGCGGCGAAACTTGCTGCGGCGGTGTCTGCTGCGGCGGCGTAGCTGCTCCCGGATTTGGATACACTTGTCCCCTCAAACCCGCTGCTGCGTCTAAATTTTCGCCGTCTAAGCCAGGGCTCGTCGTCCCTACGCGCGCACCCACGCCCTCGCGCACGCCCTCGCGCGCACGCGCGCCCGCGCCCGCGCCCGCCCGCGCGCTCTCGCGCGCTACAGCCGTGAAAGCTTCCTGAACGCTTCTTGAAGGCTTCATGAAAGACTCCGGCGCTTGATATTCCGCGGTTTTTTGTGAAAGCTCGTCCGAAGTCGACGGCGAGATATTTTGCGGCGGGCTTGCCCAGGTTTCCGCTGACGACGGCTGCGAAGCTTGCGCCTGGTGAATCATCTGGAGCTGCTCCTGTGCACCAGGCGACACCAATGCGTAAGAATTGCTTACCTGTTGCTCTGCCTGCGAGAATGAAACCGCGCTGCTCTCCCCCGGGTGCAGCATCGCCGAGGTAGGCGGGAGTTGCTGCGCCGCCGGTTCCTGCCACGGCGAAGGTTGCTGCGGTGGGAACGTGTAAGGATTTCCGACAAGTTGCTCTTGCGGCACCTGGCGCAGCTCCTGCTGCTCCTGCTGTGGCTCCTGGCGCTCGTAAGACTCGTCTAAGGTGTCGTGCTGCCCGCGCTGCGGCATACGATATCCTGGCGGCGCAGGCAGATCCGAGGGGCGCATATGCGGCACTGGTGGCCAGTACCGAATCTGAAACAGGCTCATACCATCTGCTTGATACAGGGTCAGCCACCCGGCATCGTCGAGCTGCAGCAGATGATCCTCCATCACATGCTCGGTAACGCTCAGGTCGTACTCGTATATCTCCGCGATCATGCTGCGCAGACGCACCAGTCCACGCCCTTCGTCGTCGGCAAACATCCTCAACCCGGCGGCCGTCATACGCACCAGCGCCGGGAGCGCTGCGAACTTCGGATCTGTAAAGTCGCTGGGCGGCAGCGACCTCGCGCGATTGAAAGACATACGGGGCTACTCCTCGATAGTAAACATCAATGGCTTGCTTAAGCTCTTCCTCGCCGACCACACTGAAGCACTCGCTAAAGCCGCGGCCGCCGGGTAGCAGCCACTGCGCTTCGAGCTCGTTGTTGAACGCTGGCATGAAGTGTTGCCGCAGCGCGGCTAGCGCGGCGGTCTCACACTCCTTTAGTTGATCCCACTGCAGCAGGATCAGTTCGGCGCCGCGGGCGATCAGTGACCGCCACCGCTGGTTTCGGAAGGCACGGCCGACTTTAAAGACGCCATACTGCGGCCACCAGACCACATAGGTCATAGCGAGCAGCGGCAGCTTGTAAGGCACACTGCGCGACGGCGCAGGCGACGCCACCGGCGCGGGCGACTGGGCATGGGGCTGCGCCCCGACTGCTTGGAGCTGATAAGCAGCCGGGGCGAGAGATACAGCAGCGGGCTGTGTGTGAGCGTGGATATGTGTGTTCATTGGAATAGCCCGCTGCTGGCTGGTTCCGACCCCGCAGGCGGTGCGGCAGGCGTGCCCGCCGGGTCGGAAATCTGGTCTACGGTTAGGCCACAAAACAGGCATGCGGCGATGTCAAGATTCGGCAAAAAGTGCAGGCCTTTTCCGAGCCCTGACGGGCACGGGGTTTGCCGTGCTTTCGCGTGCGCGTGCTTGTAGCTGTCTGGCAGTGCTGCGCGGCGTTGCCGCTGCTGTTCCCGCAGATAAAGCATGTGCTGCTGTTCTTCTGCGCGACGGCGCGCGGCCTCCTGCCGTTTACGGCGCCGATCTTCCGCAGCGGCGGTTTTTGGATCCGTGTTATATAGTTCCGCGAGCCGCTGCGCTTCTGCTTGCCGAGCCTGTTTCTCTTGCAGTCGTGCTGCCGCTGCACGCAGCTGCCGTTCATGGTTCAGGTCGATCGCGGTCACGACTGGCCTCCAAACTTGAGCGCAGCAATCTCGTCGCTGGTTTTGCGGCTGCCGTCCACCAAGTCGGTGATATAAGCGATATCGTCGATGGTTTTACCGATATCCCCGCAGGCGCATACGAGCTTATCGCCGGTGACGTCCGGGGTGACAGCCTCAGCCGATTTAACCGCCTGCTTCGCGTGAGATCGGCACATCATCCACCCCTGCGACTCGTCAGTCTGGCACACGAAACGATACCTTGCGGTCAAACGACAGTGGTCGCAGTGCCAATCAGCTGACTCCACAATCATCGGCACATAAGTGCGCTGTGGTTTGCCGAGAGCGCCCATCAGGCAGCCCTCCGGCGGGAGGTAGCACGGTCAGCTTCGACGGCCATTAGATGGCGAATCCTGCCGATACGCATACAGATCAGCTGGATCTCGCGATCAAGCCTGGTCAGCCGCTCCTGATCGGCGCTGTCGAGCATGCGCTCCTCTTGCAGTTTCAGATTGAGGCGTTCACGCTCCAGCGCGAGATCGCTGAGCGCGAGATGCAGGTCGCTAAGCCGCTGCTTGTAGAAAGTGTCGCCGCTCATTTTGTGCTCCTCGGGGTGATAAACCGGTGTAGTTTCTGCAGCAGCCGCTGAGTGAACGCGGTTACCGTGTTAGGTGTGGCTGCTGCGTGTCGTGGCGTGTAGTAGTTCATGGGTGTTTCCTAAATCTGTTGGCGGCTCAACGTCCGCTCGCTTTTGCTGCAACATCGACGATGCGCAGATCACTGACCGGTGCCAGCCGAGGCTGTTCGCCTGGCCGCTGTACGAGGCAGGATTGCAGATATTCCAAGACAGCTGCCTCGGGGTAGCTGACTCGGCCGTTCGGGTGCAGGATGAATTGTGGACCGAGACATTCGCCGGCCTCTGTCCAGGTGGTGCGCCAGCGGGTGAGGGTCACCCGGTGCTGCCCCAAGATTTCGGCAGCCTCGGCGGTGGAGAGCATCTTCAGCTCGCTTATCGGAATCTGAGTGAGATCAATCATTGTCGGCCACCAATACGACGACAGCGATCACCGCGACCACCAGTGCCAGCATGTTCGCGCCGTTAAACCCGTGGAAGCCGAGCAGCAGCTGCAGCAGACTAACCGCGAAATACAACCCGATTGCGAGGGTGAACCAGAATCTCTGTGTTTTAGTCATGCCCCTGTCCTTTCAAGGCTTGGCTGACCAAGCACCGCACAGAAGGCGGCGTGTCGCCAAAAAGTTTTGCGCTGTTTATAAGAGTGCTTTTTGTAGCAGCAGATAGCAATCGATAGCAATCGATAGCATTTTTGATAGCTGCTTTGCGTTGCCTGAGAATTGCCTCGGTAAATTCCTGAACATGTCGGTTTAGGCTTGCCCTAGCCCGCCTACCTGCGATGCGGGAGGCAAAGCTAGGAAGGAGGTGATTGTAATGGCTTCTAAGTCCAGCTCTAGAAGAAGTGGTGGTAGCAACTCCGGCAGCGGTAAAACTGCACGGAGTGCTATCACCGGACGGTTCGTGACCACAAATTATGCCAAACGGCATCCCAACACAACCGTCGTACAGTCTCGAAAACCTAAGAAGTAATTCGTGACTGGTGGGAGTCAGTGTTAGAGCACTGGCTCCCACGTTTTTGTTACCGTGTTTCATCGGTCAAGCCTTCCCTCTTGCTGCGCCACTCTCTCAGCTTTGATGACGGCGGCGCGACGGTCACGGATTGTCTTATTCAGCAGGTCAACCCTTTTCTGACGTGCACGCAGGCAGTGCCAGTAGTGCGCGTCCACGAGATCACGTAGAGTCTGCTCTCGCAGCTGCTTACGCTCTTTGAAGAAGCGAAGAAGAGACATCACGCACCTTCTTTCTTACCTGCGGCCACGATTTCGGGGTGGGTGGATCGCTGTGAGCTTGCCGCGACCTGCGGTTTAAGCGCCCGCGAACTCAGCAGGTATTCTTCGTGTTCGAGAACGAGCTGGTTTGCTTCTTCCACCGTGGCTGGTTTCTGCTCTATGCGGTGGTAGTTAGTGATTGCACGACCGAGGTTGAATATTCGCGATCGGAGCAGCCGTTCCATATCTGCGAGTTCAACTTCCAAAGTTTCCAGTTTCAGATCAGCAAGTGCCTGCTGGAATGGGTCGTGGATCGCGAGTTCTTTGCAGCGTTTAGCGAGTCCTACTCGCTGCATAAGGTTCTCTACTGCCGTGGTTAGCGTCAGAATTTCTTGGTGTCGGCGAATGAGCTGTTCAAAGTTGACACTGAATGGTGTTTTCAGTGTGGGCTTGAATTTCGCGAAAGCTTCAACCTCATGGGGAATGCTGCCTGTTACTTTGGTCATCACGCACCCGCTTTCTTGCTGCACTGCTGGGTTGCGTGCGCACCGTTGTCGGGCGCTATTCCACAGGCTAAGATTAGGGCTATGACGAGTGCAGCAGAAGAGCTTCTGACCATAATCAAAGACTGGGCTGTTGTCCCCGATGGAGTTTCGACGCTAGGGCATCGTGCTGATGCGTCTGGCGACTGGTGGACTTCGCACGCTAGAGCTGTTGAGCTCACCTGCAAGGTGGAGGCGCAAGCACTGCGCATGGCAGAGGCAAGGCCGATGTTAAAGGATGCGCTGCCAGTTTTAGAGGACGTGAAAGCGCTTATCTTCCCTAACATTCCCATAGACGAGAGGGGCAGAGAGATCCGGCTTATTCCCGAGTCTTCGGTCATTGCTTTTGCTGGGTTAGCTGCTGCCGTCAGTGTGCGGGATTCTTCTGTCACTGAGCAGATCACTGAGGCGCTTAAAGCTGTTGACGATCTTGTAGAACTAATCACGGGTATCAGCTCCCTTAAGGATGAGGTTCGCGCTTATCTCTTGGGCCTCTGTGAGCAGCTCCAGGAGACGCTTACTAACTGGGATGTTGACAACGCTGATCTGCTTGGCGCCCGTGTTTATAAGCTCCTCGCTCTGCTCAATCTCGAGGTCGCTGACGCTGAGGAGCGTAAGAAATTTGACAAGGTTATCAAGCGTTTTTTCAACGCTACTGCCCGCCTCGTCTTTGTGGATGTGCCCACTGGTGTAGCGGCTGGTATCGGCACTAATTTCGTGAGCCAGATGCTCGCCCTTAATCCATGACTCGGCGGCTTTCGCTTTAAATACCGCGTTGACGAACTCGCTTGTTGCTTCCCACAGCAAGTGGCGCCCGTTCTCGGTTGTTGCTTGTGGTGCGAGCTCGTTGAACTTTTTTATGGCGAGGTTCTCGACCCCGCGCAGGGTGTCTATCCGGTCGTTCATCACGCACCCGCTTTCTGGGTGGTGGATCCGCTCACCGCGTCTGTTTGCTGGCTGCGGTGCCGGGGTGTTGCGGGTTTGCACGGGTGTTTGCCGCTGTTGCGGCTGTTTGGGTACACCGGGTTTGGGTACTGAAACATGAGCTTTACGCTCCTTCTGTATAAAAGACTTTTTCAGGGTCTGTAATTTTAAATCGGCAGCGTCTTTGCCTCTGTTTCCGCAAAGTAAAAACGCCGGGAGCTGAAAAAACCGTATACAGTCGGCCCACCCCGTATTTCCCGCGAACGGGGTCTTGTATTCCAAGGGTACTCCCGGCATAAAAGCCGTTAATCTTTACTGCGCTTTGGCAGAAATGACAAACCGCCCTGACGGGAGCGGAAAGCCGCTGTATAAATGGTGTTTCAGCACCAATCCACAGTGTAGCACAACCTCCGCGAGCGCCGCTCAGCTTTTTCTCAGGTTCGGCTGCGGCGAGCGCTTGGTGCTCGATGTGTGTTGCTCCCCTGCCGCGAGCGCGGCACTGTCGCTGCCCCTGCTGTTGTGGGGTTTGGCTGCGATGCCTGGGGTTTGCGGGTTTGAATAACGGGCTACCGTTCTCGTATTTCATTATCGGCTCCGATTTTTGTGGATGGTTACAAGTCTTTTACGATCAGGTCACCGACTTCGACGTCTAGGACGCGGGAAATCCTGATGAGCTCTCGTAGGCTGTATTGGTCTGGGTCTGCTTGTCTACGGCGAAGCGTTTTGTCAGGTATCCCTGTTTCTTGCGAAAGTTTTGTAATGGGGATTGACGCTTGTTCGCAGCGCGTTTTAATGTTGCGCGAAACCCGGTTACTTATGGTCATATAACCACCTTATATGGTCATTCGACCATAGTCAAGTTAGCGCCTGGTCAAATACGTTTATTTTTTGGTCATTTTATGCAATAGAATTGACCCATGACCAAAGATGAAGACATCCTAGAAGCCGCCATCATTGCACAGCTCAACGCCGAAATAGCTGCTGCGGGGCTATCAATGATGGATATCGCGAGACTAACTGGCCGACCTTACGACTCGACACGCAACTACCTGAAGCGCGAGCGGGCAATCAATTTAAAGACGTTCCTCGACATTTGCGATGCACTTAAGATTTCTCCAGACATTGTGATTCGCCGCGCCCGCGAACGTATCGACTAATAGCATCGGCGAGCGCTTCCGTTGCCTCATACAGGTTACTGGTCTGCTCGGCGGCTTGTTCGCAGAGGTGGCGTAATAGTGTCTCATCATTGAGTTCTTTGTGATCCATGCTGCCTTGTCCTTATCGAAGTTTTTTTCGATTACTGTTTTTATGCTACATGGTTCCTATGGTTTAGGCAACTGATTGCGGGTTTTAATTTAGGGCTGCTACCGCGTCGCTGTGAGCCGGTCCACTGCATACACGGCGGTGTTCTTGACCGGTGCGGGGCTGCTGTACGGGTTGGGTGCGCGTCATGAGGAGAAGCGGCGCGACTTCGCCGTGGATTAACCCTGCTCCCCTGCGGCGAGCGCCTGGTGATTGCGTGAGCTGCTCCCCGGCTGCGAGCGCCTGGTGCTCGGTTCACTGCCTATTTTTTCGGTGTGCTTGTTTTGTCGCCAAGGGGGAAATTAAGCGGTACTTCAGTGGTGGAAAGCCGTTTTGTTTCGTCTGTCTCCCCTGCAAGCGGCGCAGATTGGCGAAGTGACTCCATCACGTCGGGCGGATTTTCTTTCACTCTTTCGTGTTGGCTATCTGGCAGGAATATACCGCTCGGCCATTCTTTTTCACCTAGGCAGGCGTAGCAGGCTTCGAACACTGCTTGGGGGTCGAGTGTTTTGCCGTTGAAAGGTTGGAATGCTTTCACCAGGGGGGTATTAGCTTGTCGGTCAATCGCGAACAGTGGGTATGGCCTGCCGCTCCAGACGCCCTTGAAAACTATTTCTCCGTGGTAGACAAGGTCTTTCAGCTCATGCAACCAAATCGGCTTTTGACTTGCTGTGGCATCGTATGCGGTTAGGGCTAGGCAGAGGGCGACTTCCACACTGATGGTGAAGTAGCGGTGCGATGCTTTTGACGCGATTCTGAAGCCTGTATCGATGCTAGGACCAAAATAATCGTAGTGGTATTTCGTGTAGGCACGCTTACCCCTCAGACGCTCGTCATTTATCGTTACGACATCCTCGTCAGACTCTTTTGTTTCTTTGTCGATTCTTCTGGGAATGGTCGATTCACTATCGGGTCCTGGGAATGTGGCGATAAAGCCTGAACCTTTTAGCGCGAGTGTTTTAGTGTCATTGTCGCTAAGGACGTTTTGCTCATATATAGACAGCGCACTCAACCATATTCTGACGGCGTTAACGGCTGTTCGCTCATGATTGATATGAACTTCGAAGATAAGCTCGTCCCCCACTGCTTTCCACAGCTTAAACTCCGGTATGTAGCGCTCGTCTTCGTTTTTCAGCTCCGCGCTAAGCAGTTCCTCTTTCGCTTGCTCTATTTTTTCTGGGAACTCATGATAGAAGCTTAAGAAAACCCGCTGCCAGCCGGTGTGCTTTTGCTTATAGTCAGTTGACCCTACCAGGTCAGCTGACAGAAAAAGTACTGACCGGCCAGGTTGTCTTCTAGCTACCACTCCCAAGCCTTAACACTTTAGCCCGAATTCTTGATGCCGCTGGAGAAACATCAAACCATTTAGAAAGCGCATAATGATCGCCCTTGAGCTCTCTATATGCTTTTTCATACATCTCGGCAGGCATCAACAAGCAGGAGGCAAAATGGTTAGCTTCATACTCTGCCAGGTTACTTCCCCCACGACTAAAAACATGCATGCCTTTATGCTGGGGGTAGAGGTAATGTAGGAAGTAGTGACCGAGCTCGTGAGCTATGGTGAAGCGGTCACGACGGCTACCGGTAAACGGGGGGAGATGGACGGTAAAACTGCGTGCACCATTTACAGTGAGCGATTCTTGCGCGATCGGCGAGTTCGACACTTCGACTTCACCACCCAAGGCTTGCACTAGCCTGCCCAGGTCAGCTGCGGATCCTTCACTGAAGATGCGATAATGATCCGCAATCTGCTCAGCATAGCTGCTTATAGCAGTAGCACTCAGTTTTGATGGTACGGTATCCACGACGCTATCCCTCCTCTATCTACAGCCTACCTCATTTGGGGAGGAAAACCTACCAGCAAACTGCGCTTAAAGCGGAACAGTTAACGTATAATAAACCGCTAGTTTTAATTCCAGCTATTACATGGCATTGGGTCACGAAATGTTTTAAAGGGCAGGGTCTCTCAGAGCCACTCATTTGAGTACTGAGAGACCCTGCACCCCATTTGGCAGCGGATAGTGTGCAAAACTTAACCAGAAAGTAGGCAACTTAAAGGTAATGCAACCGCGCAGTTACCGCCAGTTGCCGCGGCCGGGGCGGCTGGCGTCCCAAGCTTCGATTGTCTCAGGCAGCCAGCCGCGAGCGCGGCCGATCATAGCGTCAGGCTCGGGTAGATTGTAGCGGTTTAACGTATCAGGCTTGACGCCCAATATTGCCGCTACCTCTGACCGGCTCAGGTATCTAATCACGGCTTTTCCTTTCTGGTAACCATACAGCAGCTATAGCGCAGGCAACAGCTAGACCGATTGATACGGTGGCGCCGAATGGTTGCCAGATTAGCAACGCTACCGCTAGCAGCATTAAGGCAATGAACAGGGTATTTTTCATAATGGTATGGCAAAATTAGAAACAGGGGTTTGGGGGCTTGCGCCCCCGCCCCGCCGCTATTTATCTAAATAGCGCTCCAATGGCTGCAACCAGGGCAGCCACGGCGGCTACTAGCTTTGCCAATGCGTTCAGTAGCTCGCTTGCTGCCTGGTTGCGGCTTTTGTTTTTCCTTGCCATTTCTTCACCTCCTTTCCATAAACTATATTACACTATTAACTGTGTAATAGCAACATGTAAACAATGGCGTTTCGCAAAGATTTATTAGCAATGCCAGCTAGCCTAATACCACCAACATTTGACACAACTGCGGCGAGCGCGGCTGCTACACTTACTATTTACAACTCCCCTTCACGCCCCCGGATCCGCTTAGCTCTGGCAGTCAGGATCCATAAACCTCTTTAGTCGCGAAAAGGCAGGTTTCGAGATGGCTAAGGCATGGATTACCGACCTTTGGGTGAAAGACGCGGTAGCGACGCTGCCCGACGGATCCACCAGTAGACTCTCCCCAACAGCGGCACAGCTGCGATCCATTGCGAAGCTGCCCGACATGTTTCGCTCCAGTAAGTTCGGGCGCGGCAAGCGATGGCAGGTATGCTGGCATGAGCTGGTAGGCGGCGAGCGCAAGCAGCGCGCACGCTCGTTCGATACGAAAAGCGAGGCTTCGGCGTTCGCTGCGGAGCTTGAGGACAGTATCAGGTCAGGTAAATACCTGGATCCGAGTTTGGAGCGGTTGCCGTTTCGTGAGGTTGCGGAGGCGTGGCTGCAAACCAAGACAGACGTTAAGGACATAACGTGGAGACGCTACAAACTAGACTTGCAGCGATACGTGCTGCCGCGGTGGGGCGATACTCCGGTAGGGGATATTCAACGGCGCGATATCGAGACTTGGATTAGCGAGCTAGTTGCCGGGAAAGCAGTTCATCAGTTCTCCCGAGGTGAGGCCGGTGTATTGGGAGCAAAAACGGTACGGCATATCGTGAAACTCACTTTTGGGTCTGTGCTCGGTTACGCGGTGGAGCATAAGCTGATCGCGGCCAGTCCCCTGGCTGGTGTCAGGTTACCGAAGCGGCAAGCTAGCGAAGTTGCGGGGCTTCCCGTGCTGACGGTTGAACAGCTCGAAGAAGCGGCGGTGCTCTGCGGCGAGCGCGGCAGGCAGGATCAATTTCGGGTTTTGTTGTTGCTGCTGGGGTATGTGGGGTTGCGGATTGGTGAAGCGACTGCGTTGCAGGTCGGTGATGTGGATCTGACCGCGCGGCGGATTAGTGTTAGGCGGACGTGGACGCTCGATAAGGAGGGACGGTTAAAGCTTGGTACACCTAAGACGGGTTCGGCGCGCCTGGTGCCGGTGCCGCCGTTCCTGATGGACGACATCGAGGGGCTGTGTCGCCGGCGAGCTGCGAGCGAGTTCGTGTTCCGTGGGCGCTGCGGAGCTGCTGTTGGTGGCAAGAACTTCTACAACCGGATCTGGAAGCCGGTACGTCAGGAGCTCGGAATCGAGCATATTACTGTTCACGATCTTAGGCACACTGCGGCGTCGCTCGCGATTAAGGCAGGAGCTGACGTATTGATTGTGCAGCGTATGCTCGGGCACGCTGATGCCACTGAGACGCTCAACACCTATTCACATATGTTCCCGGACAAGCTCGACGAGGTAATGACCAAAGTTGAGCGGATCCGTGAAGCCGGGCGGAGTGGCAGCACACCAGCGGATTTGGGTAGAGCTACTGCGAGCGCGCGGTAAGTGCCTGGCTGTTTTGCGATGTTGTCCCAGACCTGGACGAGCGAGTTTTCAGCGGCTCCGGATTTTAACGAAAAACCTCGGAAAATCAACGAAGTTTAGGCTGTTTTGGTCGGGATGACCGGATTTGAACCGACGACCCCCTGTCCCCCAGACAGGTGCGCTACCAAGCTGCGCTACATCCCGATTGCTGGATCCACCCGCTAAAACAAAAAGCGCTAGAGGCGCCTGCTGTAACGGGCAAAAACAACCATTCTATTGTCGCACATCCGTCACCGCTTTCACAGCCTGCAGCAGATGTTTGCCAAATTTTAAATAAACCCGGCTATGCTAAACATGTGGCAGATTCAGCAGACCAGACAACCCCTCAGCAGTTAAAAGATCCAAGCCAGCCGGTGAAACGGCGCGTGCCGCTGGATCCTGACTCGGGCGATGCCTGGATCACCGCGGCAGACGGCAACGACTACTGGGGTATTTTTGGTGCGGCTGGCCTTCTCGCATACCACCCTGACCGGGGTATTTTATTGCAGCATCGGGCTGAGTGGACGAGTCACGGCGGCACCTGGGGGCTCCCCGGTGGTGCACGTCACCGTAACGAGAGCGCTGAGGCGGCGGCGCTGCGTGAAACCGCTGAGGAGACGGGGCTTAACGCTGCCGATGTGACACCGCTTAGCGAATACACCTCCGACCGGGGTGGCTGGACATACACAACGATTATCGCGCTCGCGAGTGATGCCGCGGACTGCCCAACACCGAACGAGGAGACGCTCGAGATGCGCTGGGTGCAGCTGGCCGATGTGCCGGGCTACAACCTGCATCCCGGCCTGGCCTCGTCCTGGGAGGACCTGCTCACGATTATTACCGCAACCGAGTCGCTGCAACGCTAGCGGCGCAACCGATCCGACCCACCGCCAGCCAGCGGCATAGCCTGGCGACCGCAGCTCTAGCGGCGCTGGCGTTTCTCGCGGATCCGCATATTAACCACGATCGGCGACCCCTCAAAACTGTATCGCTCCCTGAGGCGGCGCTGAATAAAGCGGCGGTACTGCGGCTCTAAGAAGCCGGTTGTGAACAGCAAAAACGTTGGCGGCCGGTTACTCACCTGGGTGCCGAACAACACACGCGGCTGTTTCCCACCGCGCAGCGGGTGCGGATGCTCCTGCACCAGCTCTGCGAGGAACGCATTAAACTTCGCGGTCGGGATCCGGGTGTCCCACGACTCCAACGCTGTCTCCAGCGCCGGCACCAGCTTCTCCAGATGCCTGCCGGTGCGCGCAGAAATATTAACCCGCGGCGCCCAGTCGACGTGCGAGAGATCCTGTTCAATCTCCCGCTCCAGGTAGCGGCGGCGTTCATCATCGAGCAGATCCCACTTATTGAACGCCAAAACCAACGCCCTGCCCGACTCCAGCACCAGGTCGATAATCCGCAAATCCTGGTCACTGATCGGCTGGGTGACATCAATCAAAACAACCGCAACCTCCGCTTTTTCCAGCGCGGTTGCCGTGCGCAGCGAAGCATAAAAATCGGCTCCCCGCTGCAGATGCACGCGGCGGCGGATCCCGGCAGTGTCGACGAAGGTCCACACCCTGCCCGCAATCTCAACCGGCTCATCAACCGGGTCACGGGTTGTGCCGGCGAGATCGTTAACAACCACCCGTTCAGCGCCAGCAGCCTTATTGAGCAGGCTCGATTTGCCAACGTTCGGGCGGCCAAGCAGCGCAACACGGCGTGGACCCTGCAGCTGCGGCTGCGCAACCGCCGACTCCTTCGGAAGTTTCTTTAAGAGCGCATCCAACAGGTCCGCGACGCCCCTGCCGTGCAGGGCAGAAACCGGGTACGGCTCGCCAAGGCCAAGCGACCACAGCACCGCGGCCTCCGGCTCCTGCACAACATCATCAACCTTGTTAGCCACCAGGAAAACCGGTTTCTTAGTGCGTCGCAGAAGCTCAACCACGCGCTCATCGGTTGCTGTCGCCCCAACCCGCGAATCCACCACGAAAAGGATCGCGTCACACATCTCAATAGCGAGCTCAGCCTGCTCAGCAACAGAGCGGTCGATGCCGCGAGCATCAGGCTCCCAGCCGCCGGTGTCAACGATTGTGAACTTCCGCTCCATCCAGTTGGCGCTGTAGCTCACCCGGTCGCGGGTAACCCCGGGAACGTCCTCAACAACCGCTTCACGGCGGCCAAGGATCCGGTTAACCAGCGCCGACTTGCCGACGTTTGGGCGTCCCACGATCGCAACAACCGGCGGGTTTTCAACCGGCACATAATCGTCGTCACCGATTGCGTCTCCGGCAGCGATAAGCGCCAAATCCTCGTCATCAAGCTCAAAATCATCGAGGCCAGCGCGCAGTACCCGGGTGCGCTCCTCGTCAATATCACCCTCAAAGTGCACGGTGCTCTCAAACTCGGCGCTGTCGTCGAAGTCTGCCTCGTTAATCTCGGCGCTGCTAATCTCGGTGCCGCTAATCTCTGCGCCGTCCCCGTACTCGGCGCCGCTGTTTTCCCTGCTCATCCGCTTCTACCTCTTGTTTTACCTCTCTTGCTGGGTTTGCGTAATTGTCGCAATCACCGCAGCAACTGACCCTTCAAAGTCTAGTTCACTCGTATCAATAACCGTGACGCCCGGCGCGGGATTCAAAAAGTCCACAACCCGCAGATCCTTCGCGTCTCTCGCCCGCAAATCGGCCGCAACCTGCGCGTATGTCAGCTCCGGCAGCTGCTTCGCGCGCCTCGCGATCCGCACCTCTTCCCGCGCTGTCATCAGGATTCTAACCGGCGCATCCGGCGCAACAACCGTCGTAATATCGCGCCCCTCTATAATAACGCCCGGCAGCCCGCTCGCGGCAACCGTCTGCTTAAACCAGCTGTTGAGCTGTTTTCTCACCCGCGGGTGTTTGGCTACGTGGCTAACATTCTGCGCAATATCGGCTGTGCGGATCCGCTCAGAAACATCGACCCCGCTCAAAAGCACGCGATCATCCTCTGTCATCCCAAGTTGCAAATCCAGCTGTTGCAGTGCGTTCAGCGCCGCTTCTTCGCTGTCGAGGTCAGCTCCCGCCTGCAGCAGTGAGAGGGTGAGTGCGCGGTAGGCTGCGCCGGTGTCGAGGATGCCGAAACCGAGCCGTTTAGCGCTCTCGCGCGCAACACTCGATTTGCCGGATCCGGCCGCCCCGTCGATTGCAACCAGCAGGGTACCGCTTGGGTCGCCGGAGGGGTCGCCGCCCAGGCCGGCGCCCGAGCCAATACCCGAGCCGACACCGGGGTTGTTTGCGCTGTTATTGCTCATCACGACTCCAATCCAGGATCCGCCAGCCAAGCTCTTGCAGCCCGTTCACCGCCGCTGCAGCAACCTCCGGCAGCACCGAAACCTCCGCGAAACCGATCTGCGCGCCCGGTGAGTGTTCAAGCCGCAGATCCTCCATGTTGATCTGCAGTTCACCGAGGTCAGTTAGCAGGCGCGCGAGCTGCCCCGGGGTGTCATCGACGATCACCGTGAAACTGGTGAACCGTGCTGCTGATCCGTGTTTACCGGGTAGTCTGCGCACACCCGCGTTACCCGCGGTGAGCAGTTCGGCGATGGTTTTTTTAGCACCCTGCGCGTCGGTGTCGGTGAGAGCGGTAATTGTGTTGTCCAGGTCACTGCGCAACTGCCGCAGAATCGCGGCAACAGCCTCACTGTTCGCGCCAAGAATCTGCACCCACAGCTGCGGGTCGCTGTCGGCAATACGGGTTGTGTCGCGGATCCCCCCGCCCGCGAGCGCAATATGCTGCTCTGCCGCGCGGTTCAGCTGGGCAGCTAGCAGGCTCGCGGTCAGCTGCGGCACGTGCGACACGAGCGCCACCGCTTGATCGTGCTGGGCTGGATCCCACTCGGTTGGTGTTGCGCCAAGCTGCAGTGCCACACTCTCAACGGCCGCGAGCGCAGCCGCCGGGGTTTTCGCGTCACGGCATATAACCCACGGCCGCCCAACGAACATGTCTGCACGAGCCATCACAGCACTGCCGCGTTCCCTGCCTGCCATCGGGTGTGATCCAACATAGCGGTCAAGGTTAATACCGCGGTCGAGCAGCTGCCGGTAGGGCGCGAGTTTCACGCTTGTTACGTCTGTCACATACGCTTCCGGGAACCGTTTAAGCGCCTGCGCAATCACCTCGCCGACCACGTCCGGCGGCGTTGCGATAATCACCAGCGCGGGTTTATCTTCCGGTGTGAGCCGGCGGCCCGCGCCATAGTCGATCGCGAGGTCGAGGGCGGCCGGTGAAATATCCTCGAGCGTCACCTCTGTGCCGTGTTCACGCAGCCCCAGCCCGATGCTGGCGCCGAGCAGCCCGGTGCCGATAATGTGCACGTGGTGGTTTACCCGGCTGGCGAGTTTGCTGTCCGATGTCACCGTTTCCGTCCCCTCTTTACGGGTTTAGCCTGTGGTTTGGGTTTTGCGATGCCGCGCAAGCCGGTAGCGCCCGCACCGTCACCGGGTCTGCCCGCGGTCACGGGGCGATCCCGGTGCCGCGGCTTGGGTGCGCGGTTTTTGCGTGGATCCGCCTGCCGCAGCCCGTCTCGGCCTGCATCGTGCCAGGAACGCTGCCCGCCGGATCCGCTACCCGCCCGCTGGCTGTGCTGAGTCTGCTGGCCCCGCTGGCTCTGCCGTCTGCGCTTTTGCCCTCGTTCTTCCTGGGTTTGCTGTGCTGCCGCGGTCAGCAGCGCGTTCCGTTCCGCCGCGCTTAACTCTCGCAGATGGCCGCTGCCGAGGGTTCCCAGGTGCAGCGGACCAAACTGGCGACGCACCAGCTCCTCAACCGGGTGCCCAACCTTCGCGAGCATTCGCCGCACAATCCGGTTGCGTCCCGAGTGCAGCGTAATCTCAACCAGCGATGACCGGTTTGTTGCCCCCGGAAGCACCTTGACCGCGTCCGCCGCGATCGGCCCGTCCTCTAGCTCAACCCCGTCCCGCAGCCGCTGTACAACCGCGCCGCTAACACGTCCGCGAACCTTTGCAATATAGGTTTTTTGCACCCCAAACTTCGGGTGTGCGAGCTTGTGCGCGAGTTCCCCGTCGTTGGTGAGAATCAGCAGCCCCGAGGTGTCGGTGTCGAGCCTGCCCACGTTGTAGAGCCGCTCAGCAAAATCGGCGGTGAACTCTCGCAGATCCGGTCTGCCCTGTTCGTCTCGCATCGTCGAAACAACGCCGGTTGGTTTGTTTAACACAAAATAGCGTTTCGCAACATCAAGCTGCACAATCACGCCGTCAACGCGCACCTCGTCACGCTCGGTGTTGATTTTGGTGCCGAGTTCGTAAACGGTTTTACCGTTAACCCGCACCCGCCCCCTGGTTATCAGGGTTTCACAGGCACGCCGGGAGGCGATACCCGCCGCGGCGAGGGCTTTCTGCAGGCGCTGTTCGCCAGGATCCACTAACCGCTCACTCATGCTCAAACCCCTCACTGCCGTCGTCAAGCAGCGGCGCAATCGGGGGCAGCTCAGAAATATCGTTAATTCCGAGATGCTCCAAAAGCGCCGCGGTTGTGCCGTATAAAATCGCGCCGGTTTCCGAGTCGTTACCGACCTCCTCAATCAACCCCCTGGCAACCAGTGTGCGCACAACAGAGTCAACATTTACGGCGCGGATCGCGGCAACACTGCCCCGGCTAATCGGCTGTTTGTAGGCGATCACCGCGAGCGTCTCCAGCGCCGCCTGCGACAGTCTGGCGCTGCCGCTGTTCTGTGTAAAATCTGCGATCAGCGGATCAAATTCCGCCCGCACATAGAAGCGCCAGCCGCCTCCAACCTCCCGCAGTTCAAAACCGCGACCGGTGTTTTCGTAGTCCTCCTGCAGCGCCCGCAGGCTCGCGGCAACAGCGTGCTGGGGTTTAGCGACCGCGGTCGCCAACTCGGTAACACTAAACGGCCGGTCTGCGATGATTAAAAGCGCCTCCAACTGCTGTGCGAGGGGGGTGGATTCAAGCACCCGCTGCAGCTCGTTTGCCGGCAGCAGGCTCTGCTGGGTCTCAGCTGTCTGCTCAACTGTCATAGTCTGCTCCGAGGGTTTCAAGTTCCGCGTCTTCCCAGTTGTTGTCGGTCCATCTGACGTTTAATTCCCCGAGCGGTCTCTCCTGCTCAAACGCGATCGCAGCCCGGCGATAGAGCTCCAGGATCGCCAAGAACCTGGCAACAATAATCGCTTTTTCACTAACCCCGTAGATTAACTCACGGAAGGTTTTATTGCCGCTGCTCTTCAGCAGGGCAACCACGGTTGCCGCCTGTTCGCGGATCGAAACAACCGGCGCGTGCAGGTGATCCAGGCCGATTGTTGGCATGGTTTTCGGGGCGAGCGCTGCCGCAGCCAGTGCGGCAAACTGGGTTGTGTTAACCGTCCACTTGAGTTCAGGACCTGCGCCGCGGAACTTCTGTTCAAGCGCCACCTGCCGTGGGTTGCGGCTGAGTTCCGCCGCAAGCGCCTCAGCGAACCAGCTGCTTGCCTGCTTAAACGCCCGATACTGTAGCAGTCTCGCAAACAGCAGGTCTCGCGCCTCCAGGAGCGCAATCTCCTCCGCGTCAACGGCCTCACCCTGCGGCAGCAGGCTCGCAATTTTTAGATCAAGCAGTGTTGCCGCAACAACCAGGAACTCGGATGCCCTATCGAGTCCTCGCGCGTCTGGCTCATCCAGCTGCGCTACATAGTTAATAAACTCGTCGGTGACAACGCTTAAAGCAACCTCGGTGATATCGAGTTCGTGTTTCGTGATCAGCGACAGCAGCAGGTCAAACGGCCCCTCAAACACCTCAAGGGATACCTGAAAATCGCTTGACTCTGCCATCTGTTTTTAACCACGCCAGCGACTATGCGACCACGCCGCGGTTGATCATCTCGCGGGCGAGAGTCAGATACGCCTCAGCGGCCTGGTTCTCGGGGGCGAACTCGGTGATCGGTTTTGCCGCGACGGAGGCATCCGGGATCCGCACCGTGCGACCGATAACGGTGTCGAAAACACTCTCGCCGAACGTTTCAACAACCCGCTCCAGCACCTCACGGGCGTGCAGGGTGCGTGCGTCATACATGGTGGCGATAATGCCGTCGAGGTTGAGCGCGGGGTTCAGCCGGTCTTTCACCTTCTCGATTGTTTCAACCAGCAGCGCAACACCGCGCAGCGCAAAATACTCGCAGGCGAGCGGAATCAAAACACCGTGGCTCGCGGTCAGCGCGTTAACCGTCAAAAGTCCGAGCGATGGCTGGCAGTCAATCAAAATAACATCGTATTCACCGCTGATTTTTCTGAGCACACCGGCGAGGATCTGCTCTCTGGCAACCTCGGTAACAAGGTGCACCTCGGCGGCAGAGAGGTCAATGTTGGCGGGGATCACATCAAGCCCCGGGGTATCGGTTTTTTGAATAACCTCGTGCGGGTCTTTAATGCTGCCGAGCATCAGATCGTAGATGGTTGGCACATCGTGCGCGGCAACCCCGAGCCCCGCTGACAGCGCTCCCTGCGGATCAAAATCAACCGCGAGCACCCGCCTGCCGTACTGCGCGAGCGACGCACCAAGGTTAATCGAGGTTGTGGTTTTGCCAACCCCACCCTTTTGGTTGCAGAGCGAAATAATCCGTGCCGGACCGTGACTGTTAAGCGGTTGCGGGGCTGGATAAACTCGCTGCGGCCTACCGGTTGGGCCAAGTTTTTGCTCACGAGCCATACAGCGCACCTTTCTAGAAAAACCAAAACAGACCAATCCATTCTACCGGCCGCAGCTGTGTAGAGCTATAACAGGATCGACCGAGCACGCGATCCGTAACAGCCGAAACTCAGTGCCCTGTTTTAGAGTATTAGGTGATGCAAAAATCCGCGCCCAACGCCACAGCCCAGGCAGCGACCGCTGCCGCAATTCGGCGCGGCGGCAACAGCGGCGGCAACAGCGGCGGCGGATCCACCAACCCCAGCACCGCAGGCAACGCCAGCAAGCACCGCGGCCTGGCGCTCGCGCTGCTGATCATCGCGGCGGTTATCGCCTTTAAGCTCGCGGCCGATGTGCTGCCAGCAAACCCGCTGCCCGCGATTATGCAAGACACCGGAACCCTCGCGGTCGGGGTTTTTGTTGAGTCTTTCCCGTTTGTTGTGCTCGGAACCCTGGTGTCCACGGCGGTGCAGCTCTGGGTGCCACAGCGGCTACTGTTCCGGCTGCTCCCAAAATCGGCGGTGCTGCGCCGCGCGGTGCTGTCGCTGCTGGGTGTGCTGCTGCCGGTTTGTGAGTGCGGCAACGTCCCGCTCGCGCGCGGTCTGCTCCGTCGCGGGCTCTCCCCCGCCGAGGCGCTCACCTTCGTGTTCGCCGCGCCGCTGTTAAACCCGGTGACAATCATCACAACCTATCAGGCGTTCGGCTTTGACCACGGGATCCTGCTCGCCAGAATCATCGGCGGTTTCTGCATCGCAAACCTGATCGGCGCGATGTTCGCCACCGCCAATTCACCCGAGCGGCTGCTGCAGCCAGACTTTGCCGCGAGCTGCAATCACGCTCACACCCACGACGACGTGTCCGGTGGTAAACTAGGCCGCTTCGGCGGCACCTTCGCCGCAGAAATAACCCTGCTGATGCCAGCCCTCGCAATCGGCTCACTGCTCGCCGGAGTATTCCAGATCCTACTCACCCAGGACAGTCTGCTGCCGCTCGGCAGCCACCCACTGTGGAGTGTGCTGGTGCTTATCGGCCTCGCCGCGATCGTCTCGGTTTGCTCAACCGTTGACGCTTTTTTCATTCTCGGTTTCGCGAGCGTTTTCATGCCCGGCGCAATCACCGCGTTCCTCATCTTCGGCGCGCTCATCGACGTGAAACTGCTGATCCTGCTGCGCACCACCTTCCGCGCCAAAACCCTCGCGCTGGCAACACTGATAGCGCTGCTCAGCACCGCCGCAATCGGATTCGGGGTGAACCTGCTAAATGCCTAACACCAGCAAAACATCCGAACCCCGAAGCGGCCTCTCCTTCGGATCCGCCCTCGCCCTCGTCGCTGCAACCGCGACCCTCTGCCTCGCCGCAACCGGCAAGCTCGGGCTCTACATCCACCCCCGCTATTTTGTGTTCACCGTCGCAATGGCGGTTGTCTGCCTGACACTGACGCTGCTGGCGCTGTTACGGCCGAGGGCCGCCTCGCATGGTGAGCTGGTGGATCCACCAAGCAGCACCGTCTGGGCGAAGCTCGGCGCCGTATTTGCCGCTGTGCTGCTGCTACCGCTAGCTGTTTTGCCGCCCGTGAGCCTGTCAACTGAGCGAGCGAGCAGCGCCGCCACCAGCGCGGCAGCCGCGAGCAGTGCGGGAGGCGGGAGCGGCGCACCCGGCGGCACACCCGGCAGCGCACCGGGCGGGGGTGCCAGCGGCGGCGCGCTAACCGGCGCGGCGAATCCTGCCGCGGAGAGCCCGGCCAGCGCTGAGGCGGACGCAAAAATGACCGTTCCTGACTGGTCCGCACTGCTACAGAGCGGTATCGACCCGGTTGAGCTGAGCGGCCGCACACCGCAGCTGAGCGGGTTTATCACCGCCGACGCTAACGACCCCGAGAATATTATGCAGGTTACCCGCTACACCGTCACCTGCTGTGTTGTTGATGCTGCGCCGCGCGCGGTGCCGGTGTATCTGCCGGGTTGGCAGTCGCAGTATAAACAGGGTAAGTGGTACAGCGTCACCGGTTATTTTAGCCAGAATCCGTCTGCTTTAAGCACCTGGGAGGCGGTTGTGATCCCGGGCGAGATCACCGCGATCCCGGAGCCCAAAGACCCCTATGTGCCGGTGGACTAGATGCGCGCAAAGAACAGAAAACATCGGATCACAGCAGCCCTGACGGTGGCGGCGCTGCTGTTTGCGACGGTTATTTTAGCGGTTTTGGGGGTGCAGCAGCAGCCGCGCATCACCGGCAGCACCGCCAGCCCTGAAAGGCTCATAAAATTACCCAATCAAAGGCTGGTTTTACAGCTGAATCAGGCGACTGAGCCGGTGAGCGCTGAGGCGGTTAAGATAACCCCGAACGTCCCCCACAGTGTGCGCAGTGATGCCCGCACCGTCACAATAACCTTTGAGCGGCCGCTGCTCGCGGACACGGTTTACCGATTCCAGGTTGACACTGTTTCGCAGGCGACGGGCGCGCGCGGATCCACCAGCTACGAGGTGAAAACCCCCACAATGCGAGCTGAGATCCTCACCCAGCATGGCGGCCAAATCGCTAACCCGGGCGATGAGGCGACGATCCACGACGATAAAATCACCTCTTTTCCGGTGCGGGGCGGATCCCCGACGGTCTGGCTTGCAGAGCAGCAGCTTCACGAGTTTGCCTCCGCCGGCGAGTGGTTTGCGGCGGTGCAGCAGCTTAACGAGCAGGACAGCAGGCTGCTTGTTGGGAAGGCTGGCGGCGAGCCGAAAACCGTTCTGATGCCGAATATTGGCGGACTCAGGCAGCCCATGTTTAGTGACGATGCGAGCCAGCTGGGGATTAAGTTCGCCGAGGACTACGATTTTGACGCGCTTTACCTGTTCACAACCAACAACATCAGCAACGGTTCCGGGGTGCCGGTGCGCTATCCCGATGGCAGCAGTGTGCCGGTTGCTGACTGGTTCTTTGAACCCGGAACAGCAAATGTGCGGATCCTGACACCCGCCGGTGAAACCCTGCTCGCCCCGCTCGGAGGCACCGCCGCCGCGGATGAGCGCCCGTGGCCGCAGCGAGACGATGGCACACCGCGAGACATCGGCGCACCACGAGACAGTGTGAAGCTGGTTTCGGGGCAGAGCCTCAGCATCAGCGACAGGTCACTGCTGTTAACCGCGGTAACCAGTACAGACTCAGGCGCGGCAGCTGGTGCGGAGCCCGGCACAGACTCAGGCGCGGCAGCTGGTGCGGAGCCCAGCGCGGATTTCGGCACGGGGGATACGCAGCTGTTTCAGCCCGCAGCTGAGTCGACAACGGTTGACGGTTTCTGTCTCGCCCCGAACGAGCAGTATATTGCGGTGATTATTACCGCGTCGACCGGCGAAAAACAGGTCGCGATCGTAGAAATTGGCACGGGTCTTGTGGTGCAGAATATGCCGGGCAGCTGGATTTCCTGGTGCCTGAACACCGTGTCTGGTTAGCGCTGCTCTGGCTCGCTTCTCTGTTTTCGCGCGCCTGGCCGCACGGCTGCGCTGGCTAGAGCGCCCGCGGGTGCGAGTTGATGTAGTGGTCGCGGAGTGCTTCGACGGATACGTGTGTGTAGATTTGGGTTGTTGTCACAGAAGCATGGCCGAGCAGTTCTTGGACGGTTCTGAGGTCGGCGCCGCCGTTTAACAGGTGGGTTGCGAAGCTGTGGCGCAGCGAGTGGGGTGAGACTTCGGTTCCGAGGCCGGCCCGCTCTGCTGCTGCTTTGATGACGAGCCACGCCATCTGTCTGCTCATGCGTGCCCCGCGCGGCCCGACGAACAGAGCCGGTGTGCCTTTGCCTTTCAACACGAATTGTGGGCGGATCCGCACCAGGTACGCAACAAGTGCCTCCCCCGCGTAACCACCGAACGGCACATACCGCTGTTTGCTGCCTTTACCGGTGACTTTAATGAATCCGCCGGCTGCTAATTGGGATGCATCGACGGTGTCTCCCGCGCCGTCGAACAGGTCGTCGACGTCGAGATTGACTGCCTCACTGATCCGCATCCCGCTCGCGTAGAGCAGTTCGAGCAGTGCGAGGTTGCGGATTTGTACCGGGTCGTCGCTGCGGCAGGCGTCGAGCAGCGCCTCTACCTGGGTGATGCTGAGCGTTTTCGGTAGCCGTTTCACGGGTTTTGGTGTTTTTAGTGCGGCTGCCGGGTAGTTTTCGATTATGCCTTCCCGGTAGAGGAACCGGTGGAGGTTTCTGACGGTGCTGACTCGGCGGGTGATTGATGCCTGACTGAGTTTTTGTGTTTCGGAGAGGCTGACAACGAACTCTGACAGCTGCTGTTTGGTGACTTCTCCCAGGTCGGTTATTTGCTGCTGCGCTAACCAGGCAGTGTAGGCTTCCAGGTCTGCCCGGTATGCGAGCAGCGTGTTTTTTGAGATGTTTCGCTCAATCGCTAAGTGCTGTATAAATTTTGCGGTTGCTTCCGCAATCTTGGCACTCATCGCTGCCCGTGGTTAGTCCTCGTTCACGTCAAACAGGCTTTGCGCTTTTTTCCGCTCGATTGCGGCGCCAGCGAGTCCCGAAAACAGCGGGTGTGGCTCGCTTGGCCGTGACCGCAGTTCGGGGTGTGCCTGGGTTGAGATGTAGAACGGGTGTACTTCTTTAGGCAGTTCAACATACTCGACGAGTTTGCCGTCTGGGCTGGTGCCTGAGAATCGCAGGCCCGCGTCTGCGAGCTGTTCAACATACCGGTTGTTTACTTCCCAGCGGTGGCGGTGGCGTTCGCTGGCGCTTGCGGCTCCGTAGAGTTCTTCGGCGAGGGATCCGCTGGCGAACTGTGCTTCGTAGAGTCCGAGGCGCATGGTGCCACCGAGGTCACCGCCGTCGAGGATATCAACCTGCTCGTCCATTGTCGCAATAACCGGTACTGCGGTGTCTGGGTCGAACTCTGTTGAGGATGCGCCCTCTAGCCCTGCAACATTGCGGGCGTATTCCATAACCATTGACTGTAGGCCGAGGCAGAGTCCGAGGGTTGGGATCTTGTTTTCACGGGCGTATCGTAGGGCACCGATTTTGCCGTCTACGCCGCGCACACCGAATCCGCCTGGGACGCAGATCGCGTCTACGTCAGCGAGTTGTGCGTGGGCGCCCTCTGTTGTTTCGCAGTCGTCTGATACTACCCATTTAATGTTGACTTTTGAGCCGTGGGCGAAGCCGCCTGCACGCAGTGCTTCGGCGACTGACAGGTATGCGTCTGGCAGGTCAATGTATTTGCCGATGAGCGCGATGGTCACCTCGTGTTTCGGGTTGTGGACCGCGTCGAGCACAGGCTGCCATCTGGTCCAGTCAACATCGTTTGCTTGCTCGGTGAGCAGCAGGTGGTCTACGATGGTTTTGTCGAGTCCTTGATCGTTGAGCAGTCGCGGCAGGTCGTAGATGCTTGGCACGTCGATGGCGTTGACGACGGCGTCTTCGTCGACGTCACACATGAGCGCGATTTTGCGCAGGTTTTCGTCGGTTACTGGACGGTCGCTGCGCAGCACTAGCGCGTCTGGCTGGATGCCGATTGATCGCAGTGCGGCAACCGAGTGCTGTGTCGGCTTGGTTTTTTGCTCCCCTGACGCGCCCATGAATGGCACGAGTGAGACGTGCACGAAGATAACGTTGTTGCGGCCGAGTTCGTGTCGCACTTGGCGTGCTGATTCGAGGAATGGCTGTGATTCGATGTCGCCGACGGTGCCACCGATTTCGGTGATAATAACATCGGGTTGTGGATCCTGTTCCGCCTGCAGTCGCATTCTGCGTTTGATCTCGTTGGTGATGTGTGGGATCACCTGCACGGTCTGTCCGAGGTATTCGCCGCGGCGTTCTTTTGCGATCACGGTTGAGTAGACTTGACCGGTTGTCACGTTTGCTGCGCCTGACAGGTTGAGGCCGAGGAAACGCTCGTAGTGCCCAATATCGAGGTCGGTTTCTGCGCCGTCGTCGGTAACGAATACCTCGCCGTGCTGGAATGGGTTCATGGTGCCCGGGTCGACGTTGAGGTACGGGTCGAGTTTCTGCATGACAACGTGCAGCCCGCGTGCGGTGAGCAGGTTGCCGAGGCTAGCTGCTGTTAGTCCTTTGCCGAGCGACGAAACAACACCGCCGGTAACGAATATATGCTTAGTTACTTTGTTTGCACCCACGGGCTTTAATCCTATCAGTTTTGGCAGTGTTTTATCGTTTGTCTTGCAGCGGGTACCAAACCTGCTTCATGATCATTAGCAGGCTCGCTGTTACTGGGATGGCGATTAGCGCTCCCATTGGGCCGAGCAGTGTTCCGCCTGTGAGCGCACCAATTACGACGAACGCGCCGGGTACGGAGACGACGCGGTTCATGATTCTTGGGGTTAGCACATAGGCTTCGATCTGCATGTAGATGAGGTAGTAGATGAGCACGATGAGTGCTTTTGTAGGCGAGTCGAACAGTGTGACGAGGCTGACGAGCACGGTGGCGCTGAGCGCCCCCACGAGTGGGATGAGCGCGAGGCCGAAGACAACAACGGCGAGCACTGCAGCAAACGGCACCCCGATGATGCTCATGGCGATGAATCCGCAGAGGGAGTTGGCGAGCGCGATCATTGCTTGTCCACTAACGTAGCCACCAACTGAGTCGGTGATCTGCTCGGTTATGTCGATTACGCGGGCACGCTTTGATTTTGGTGTCAGCTGGTAGAAGCCGCGTTTTAGGCTGCGCAGTGAGGCGAGGAAGTAGAGGCTGAGGATGAACACGATCATTGTCGCGGTTGTGGCGTTGAGGATTCCAAGTCCTGCCTGCCAGACTCCGCCTGCTACTCGCTGCCAGTTTTGTGGATCGTTAACGAATTCGCGTCCGATTCTTAGGATTTCGTCGAAGTCGATTATGCCTTCGAAGCGTTCGCTGATGTCGAGGTACCAGTTTTGGTGTGAGACGTCGACGAAGAAGCTTGGCGCTGACACGATCAGCATGTTGATTTGTTCTACAAGCGTTGGGATGATGAAGCTGAGTACGAGCGCGAGTACCGCGGTTAGGCTGAGGTAGACGATTGCGATGCTGAGCCCGCGGGCGAGACCTTTGCGTTCTAGGAATCGCACTATCGGGTCGAGGCCGAGCGCAATGAAAAGTGCTCCTGTGATGTATAGCAGGACGGTTGTTACCTGGCTGATTAGTCCGCCGAGTAGGAGGGCTGTGAGCACACCGAGGGTTGCCACGAATCCGAGCTGGAAGGGACTGCTGATCCGCCACTGTTTTGGTTTGCTGCTGTTTTCTTCTTCGGCTTCTGCTGCGGCGAGTTCTGCCTCGTGGTAGAGCTCTCGGGTGGCACTGTCGAGGCGTGTCTGATCTACCCGTTTGACGTCGGGGTGGAGATCTTGCCGGATCCTCTCCGGCAGCGTGACCCGTTTTTCACGCAGGATTTTGGTTAGTTTTGAAGCCATATATTGAGGTTACCCTGTTGTCTTGTTTTTGTCCTAGAGACCGGTCAGATTCGTTACACTGTGTTACTCCGGGGGCTGTTTTGGTCGCTGTCTGTTATGTCTGCTGTTTGCCCATTTCGAGTAGTTCTTTGGCGTGTGCGAGCCCGGTTGCGGAGTCGTCTAGTCCTGAGAGCAGTCGCGCGATTTCTTGGACGCGCGTGTCACCAGTTAGCTGTTCGCAGCTGCTTTCGGTGTAGATACCATCGGCGTCTTTTGTGATTTTCAGGTGGTTGTTCGCGAATGCTGCCACCTGTGCGAGGTGGGTGACGACGATCACCTGTGAGTGTTTTGCGAGCGCGGCGAGGCGTTTGCCCACTTCGATGGCGGCGGATCCGCCGATTCCCGCGTCGATTTCGTCGAACACGAAGGTGGGTACGGGGTCTGTTGCAGCGAGCACAACCTCGATTGCGAGCATTATGCGTGAGAGTTCTCCGCCGGAGGCACTTTTGGCGAGGGTTCGCGCTGGGGCGTCACGGTTTGTTTTGATCTGGAATTCGATACTGTCGGCACCGTTTGTTCCCTGCTGTGCTGGTTCGACGGTGACAACTATTTGGGTGCTGCCGAGTGCCAGGTGTTGTAGTTCGTCGCTGACGGCTTTGCTGAGTTTTGTTGCGGCGTTTTGCCGTAGCGTGGTCAGCTTTGCTGCTGCGGTGTCTACTGCCTCGGTCGTTTGTGCGAGTTCTGCGGTCAGTGTGCTGATGCTGGTGTCGTCGTTTTCTAGTTGCAGTAGTCTTGCGCCAGCGGTTTCGAGGTATTCGAGTACGTCTTCGATGTTTGGCCCGTATTTGCGCACTAACTGGGTTAGTTCTGCGTATCGCTGTTGGGCGCTGTCGAGTTCTGCTTGGCTGCTGCCCTCAATACTGTCGAGGTAGTTTGAGAGTTCCCGCACGACTTCGTTTAGTTGACTGTTGATGGCTGCCAGGTTTTCTTGGACTGGCTTGAGTGTTTTATCGGTTTGGCTGGCCTGTGTGATGGTTTTTTCTGCTTCTGCCATAAGCGCTGTTGCGTCGCTCTGGTAGGGGTCTGGTGATTCTGCGGCGAGCAGGTTTTGCGCTGTTGCGGCCTGTTCTCTGAGTGTTTCGATGTTGGTGAGCCGGTCTATTTCTGTGCGGAGTGTTTCCAGTTCTCCCGGCTGCGGCTCAGCTTCACTGATTTCTTCTGTCTCGGTTTTTAGCCGCTCGATTTCGCGGGCGCGCGCTTCCCGGTTTTCGGTTATTTCTGCAAGCTGCTGCTGTAGCTGCTGCTGCCTGGTGTATGACCGCTGGTATTCGGCGAGCGCGGCGGCGATGGCGGATCCACCGAAGCGGTCGAGAGTTTCTCGCTGTGCGCTTTGGCTGCGCAGACGCAGCTGGTCGCTTTGCCCGTGTACGCAGAATAGTTTGCTTGCGAGGGTTGAGAGTACGCCGATGGGGCTTCTGACCCCGCCCACGGTTGCGCGGCTGTTGCCTGCTGCAGCGACGGTGCGGGATAGTAAGAGTTCACCCTCTTCGATTTCTCCGCCTGCGTCGCTCACGATTTCGGCTACTTCAGTGAGCGTGTTGTCGCCGATGTGGATCGCGCCTGCGACCCGAGTGGCGTCGGTGCCGTGGCGCACAAGGTTTGCGTCGCTGCGGCTTCCCATGAGCAGGCCGAGCGCAGTCACAACCATGGTTTTTCCGGCTCCGGTTTCGCCGGTGATGGCGGTGAAGCCGGGCCCGAGTGGCAGTGTGCTGCTGGCGATTACGCCGAGGTTTTTGATTGTCAGCTCTTCGATCATTTTTGGTGCTCCCGCCAGCCGGAGGTTGGTAGTCGGAATTTGCTTACGAGTCGGTCGGTGAACACTGCCCTGTCTAGTCGCGCTAACCGGATAGCTCGGGTTGAGGTTCGCACTTCGACTTTTGCGCCGGGGTCTAGTTCGACTTTGCGTCTGCCGTCGCACCACAGTGCCGCGATTGCACTGCTGGTTGGTGATACTTGGGTTTCTAGCACCGAGTCAGGGCCGACAACCACTGGTCGGTTGAATAGCGCGTGTGCCGCGAGGGGTACCAAGAGTAGCCCTTGCACGCTCGGCCACATTACTGGCCCTCCCGCGGAGAAGGCGTAGGCGGTTGATCCTGTCGGTGTTGACATGACGACACCGTCACACCCGAAGGTTGAGAGTGGTTTACCGTCGACGCCGATTGTCACCTCAATCATTCGTTCGCGTTTTTCTACGGTTGCTTCATTGACCGCGAAGGTGCGGTGATCTGGTTTGCCGTCTTGTGTGACTAGCACGTCAAGTGTTGCGCGTTCTTCCACCGTGTAGTCTTTGTCGAGCACTCGCTGCACTGACTCTGCCAGGTCGTGTTTGTCTTTTTCTGCCAGGAATCCGACGTGGCCGAGGTTTACTCCGATGATTGGGCAGCTGGATTCTCTGACGATTTCTGCCGCGCGCAGGATTGTGCCGTCTCCTCCTAAGACGATTGCGATTTCGATTTCGCTGAGCGGCACACTGCTGTCGAGGACGTGGATTTGCGCCGCTGGCAGGTAGGGCGCGAATTCTGTTTCGTCTTCTGCTGTCATCACCACTCTCACTCCGCGTTCTGCGAGTGATGTGGTGACTGCGATTGTTGCTTCTATCGCCTCCGGCCTGGCAGTGTGTGAAACAACAAGCATGCTGCGCGCTGTGCTGTCTGTCATGGTTGTACCGCCTTACGGATTTTCGCTTTTGAATAGGATTTCTAGCTGCCCCGCCGCTGTTTGCTGCGTTTCAGCCTGCACGGCCGGGTGGCTGTGTGCTCGCCAGTGCACCAGGTATTCGGTGTTGCCGTGTGTTCCGGTGATTGGTGAGCGCGCTAACGCTACCGCTGTATAACCGATTTTATGGGCAGCTGTTAAAACTTCTCTGACAGCCTGCTGCGCTATCGCTTCATCTTTTACTATGCCGTTTTGTAGGTTTTGTCTGCCCACCTCGAACTGCGGTTTAATCAGCATAACCAGGTCTGCCGCCGCTGGTGCGGTTAACGCTATCGCCGGCAGGATCAGCTTCAGGGAGATGAACGAGAGGTCCCCTACTACCAGGGTTGGTGGATCCGCAAGCCCGCTGACCTGTTGGAGCTTTGCCGCGGTGAGCTCCCTGGCGTTAAACCCCTCAACCTTAACAACCCCGGGCATCTCTGCTACGCTCTGCGCGAGCTGCCCGTGCCCGACATCGAGCGCGATAACGGTTTTAGCGCCGTGGTTTTTTAGCACCTGCGTAAAGCCGCCGGTTGATGCGCCAAGGTCTAGGCAGTGTTTATCCTTTGCTGAAACCTCGAACTGCTCTAGCGCATAAAGCAGTTTTGTTGCCGCCCTGCTGACGTAGCTGTCTGTTGTGTCGCGGCGGATCCGCACCTCATCGCCACCCTGCACCGTGCAGCTCGATTTGCTCGCCGCCCGGTTGTTGATTAATACTCTGCCAGAGGCGATAAGCGTTGCCGCGTGGGAGCGCGACCTGCTAAGCGCAAGCGCGGCGATGGCGCGATCCAGTCGCTCCGGTGTGCCCTGCCAGACGGCGGTTGTTTGGGGAGGTGACTCTGATTCGTTCACAATGCTCCTGACCGGTTGTTATGCCGCGCCGCCCTGAGCCTTATCGGAGCTTTGCAGCTCAGCAACCAAATCGTCATACACAGTGTTCAAAATCTCTATCTGCTCAGTAAGCTCGGCGTTTTTTAGTTTTGCCATTAACTCCGCATCAAGCCCTGTGTTCTCGCTCTCACCCTCACTAGCCGGGGAAACCTCCTGTGAGATCGAGGTGGAAGACTCTTTAGAGGCGTCCTTTGAGAGAGGTGAGACGGGCTCCTGCTTCTCCTGATCCATGCTATTCAGTTTAGCCTGACCTGCGGACGTTTTGTTTCTCACGCAGATTCACAGCTTCCGGTCAGGAACTGGTAAACTGGGCAGCAGCTTATGTTCTAAACACGGAGGCAAGCGTGAACGCACAAAAAAACCTTAGCGACCCAAATGAGTCACTCTTTGCGGGTAGTCCACGACCACGCCCGAGCATTCTGACAATCATTCTGTTCATTGTTTCTGCCGGTCTGGTTTTTGGTGGCTTCTACCTGATGGCCATCGCTTTTAACTTCACAGATGCCGATCAGGGCCCAACCTGGTTCCTGCACCCGGCGATTGTCACCTTCTTCAGTGCGATCGTGCTTGACACCATCGGTTTTTTCATCGCCTTCCAGCTGCTAGCAAAACCAGAAGATAAAGAAGCGGCATAATCAACCACTAGGTTTAAACGGTTTGGGGTGTGGCAAAATTTTTCTGCCACACCCCAAACTTTTGCTATTCTTCCCTTAACCTCTCAGCGCTAGCCGGTCTGGCGCTGCTGCCGCCACAGTTCCTAACGCCAGTGGTCCTCAACCAGGATTTCTGGAACCTTCAGCCCGTAGATTGCGAGACCTGACGCATAGATCGCCGAGCAGGCAGCGCGCAGCAGGTTAATCTCGCTGGATCCCTCCGCCAGCACCTCCACAATATGACCCTCCATGCGCACCCGTGCGTCGCCAACCTGGTGGGCGCCGTTCCGCACAATCTTCGTTGACGGGTATGGACGATGCAGGTCCGCGAGCGACTCAACAATGTAGGTTGGTTGCATGTCCTGCGATGCCGCAATCAGCTGTTTTGGGCGATCCACCCCGGTTAGAACGTGCAGCGCCGGAATGCCCGCCGCGACCGCGCCGCGCGTATCGGTGTCGAGACGGTCACCGAGCATCAACGCCGACCGCGTTTTAAACCGGTCAAACGCGGTTTCGTACATCGGCTGCTCTGGTTTTCCAGCAAACTCTGGGAGCCGCTGCACAGCCGTGTGTACGGCCGAAACCAGCGTGCCGTTGCCGGGCGCGATCCCGCCAGCGACCGGGATTGTCCAGTCCGTGTTTGTTGCGATCCACGGAATTAAAGGCACTCCGGGACGCTCCTGCAGCGCAAACGATGCCTCCGCGAGATGCTCCCAACCAACATGCGGCGCGAACCCCTGCAGAACCGCGTCGGGGTTATCGGCGGCTTTCCTGGTCCACTGGTAACCGTGCTTTTCCAGCTCGTAGGTTATGCCCTCACCTCCAACAACCAGAATTTTCGCGCCCTGCGGCACCAACTTTTTTAGCAGCCCGATAGCGGCCTGTGGCGAGGTGACAATGTTTTGCGGATCCACCGTCAACCCGAGCGAGTTCAGGTGCTCGGCGACCTGCGAATCGGTGCGCGAAGCGTTGTTGGTGAGGTAACCAATCTGCGTGGTTTGCGCAGCGAGGTTCAGTGCCTCAACGGCCCCGGGAATCGCCCCGTCACCCTTATAAACGACGCCGTCAAGGTCCGCCAACAGCAGCTCGACGCCGGCAATCGGCGCGGGCAGCATCTCGGTTTCGCGTCTAAACAGGTTTACCACAGTGTCAGCTCCTCGTCCTGGCCTGCCGCTGCCCCGCTGTCGGCTGCGGGCTTTGTGGGTGGATCCTGCTGCTCCTGCTCAGGTTCTGATTCCGGCTCCGGCTCCGGCGCTGGTTCTGGCTCGGGCTCTGGTTCAGGCTCAGGCTCGGACTGCGGTTCTGGCTCTGGCACTACCTCAGCCACAGCGTCGGGTTCTGCGTCAACCTCAGCCTCCGGGGCGGGCTCAGTCGCGGATTCTGCTTCAGCATCGGCCTTGTCCTCCGAGGCAGATTCGGGCTCCGACTGCGGTTCTGGTGCAGGTTCTGGTTCAGGCTCCACATAGCTGGTGTCAATCGGCACCTCAAAGACCTCAACCCGATCACCGCCGGAGTGCTCGACGAGAGCGGCGGCGGCGCGATCCGCCATTGCATACCAGTTAGCGGCATCACTGTCACGCTGCAGGTCCTCAAGCACGGCGGCGTAAGCCCTGAACAGCTCCGGGCTGAAGGTCAGCACCCGCTGCGGTGTCAGCTGCGGAATCTCCAGCGCCGCAAGCGCCTGCTCTGTCTGCCCCAGGTCGAGGTGCGCCCCGGACAGTGCGATCGCTGTGTAAACCCGCTGCTCCTCGGTTAGCTGCTGCGGTGCCTCCGCCGCGAGCTCAATCGCCCGCTCTGGCCTGCCTAGTCCACGCTCACAGTCGAGCATGAGCGCGAAGTGGTCCTCGCGACCGCTCAGCCTACGGTAGGTGCGGAACTCGCGCAGCGCCGCAGCAAAATCACCGGTCGCATACGCCGTAATCGCGAGAGTCTCGCGGACCACCGGGATCCGCCCAGCCCGCCGCGATGCCGAGATCGCAAACTGGTGCGCCAGCTCCGGGTCGTAGGCAATCGCCTGCGCCGCCGCCGCGAGATACCTCGCAACCTGCGCCGCGTTATCCTTCTGCAGCGTTTTCAGCTCGTTGCGCGCGCCCGCGGGAATATCCCGTTCTGTGATCTCATCGGGAATTTGTGGATCCCTGTGCTCGGCGCGCACAGGACGCAGCTCATGCTGCAGCCGCTCCTGCTCGGTAAACTCTCGCGACTTGCCAGCCCGGTCGCTGCGCCCCGCACCGCGGGTGCCACCCCGCGCGAACCGTGAAACGTTGTCGCGGGTGTTCCGCTCACGGCGACCCTGCTTTTCGTCACGGCGGTGAGTGGATCGCCGCTCGCCCTGCCGTGACTCGCTCTGCCGTCGGTCTTCCCGGTGTTCGCTGTGCCGCCGGTCTTCCCGCTGCTCACCATCCCTGCGCTCAAATTTCCTTGGCTCGCTCTGCCGCCGGTTCTCCCCGCGTTCGCCCCGCCAGCGGTCTTCCCGGCGTTCGCTCTGCCAGCGTTCACCCCTCCGTGACTCGCCACGACGGTTGTCCCGACGTGAATCGCGACGCTCGTCGCTGTAGCCTCTTCCGCGTCCGTCCCCGCGGCCTGCTCCACCGCTAAACCCCCGAGCTTTGCCTCGACCGCCGTCGCGTTCACCGCCAGAACCGTAGCCGCGCGATCCGCCCCGGTCACCGCCGCGGCGTTCATCAGCACGATACCCGCCGTGCTCACCGGAACGACGATCAAAACTGCGGCGCTCACCGCGACCCGCTGAGTCTCGATAGTCACGCTCTCCTGAGCGCTGGGATCCACGCCCAGAGCCGCGATTAGACCCGCCTGAATCGGCTCGGAAGCCACGCCGTTGCGAGGATCCGCCGCGACCAGAATTTGATCTGTTATTACGGTCGAAACTACGATTATTTGATTCTCTATAGCCCACGGGCGAGTCCTCTGTTTTATTGTGGTGTTAATCGGGTGTTTGTCAGCCAAACGAAGTGGAGTACATTCTATTTTGCCGCAGTTGCAAGAAACATGCCAGCTCACGATAGCAACACCGATTCTGGGAGCAGAAAGCCTGCAGAATCCCAAGGCGAAGGCTAGTATGCTTTATCGCCGCTAAACTCGGGGAACGGCAGATTTACCTAAGCGTTCTTCCGACGCAGGCGCAGCGCCGACTCAATATCGACACCCGAATCCGGCAGGTTCTGTAGGATCCCATCAGCCTGCAGCTGCGCAACCGCCGCCACCGCCGCAGCCTCCTCTGGCCGCTGCGAAACAGCACGCAACTGCGGAACCGCGCGCGCAGAAACACCCTGCTGCTGTGTCTGCGCAGCTGAACGCTGCTGAGCTCGCGAGGCTCTGCTCTGTTCCGGAGACTGCAGCAGGATGGAACCGGGCAGGTTCTCCCGCGCACCACTGTTCGCTGCGGCCGTGGTAACCCGGGAACGGGTTGCCGCGATTGCTTTAGCTCGCGCGATTCTCGCTGCCGCCGCTGCCTGGGCGCGGCGGTGACGCTCCATCGAGGTTTCGGTCGCAACCGGCTCTGCCTGTGTGGCGACCGCGGGCGGATCCACCACCTGCTGCCGCGGTGGCAACGACACCGTCACCTGCCTTGGAACGGCGGCCTTACCGGGGGCGAGAAGGATCAAAACACCCATCGTGATAACCGCGGACAGCGCGCTAAACAGCAGCACGGTTGCGCCGTTGCCTGCGATGACAACACCCAAGCCGACCAGCACACCGAGCACGGCGAGCAGGAATCCGAGCGCTGCCAGTCCCCGCAGTCGCCTCACAAAAACGGTTTGCAGTCTCGCCGCACGCAGTTTTGCGCGACGCTCAATCTCAGCCTGGCGAGCCTTCAGGCGTGCCTCCGCAACCTCGGCTTTAGCGCGTGCGATCCTGGCGCGGCGCTCAGCCGCCTCACGTTTGCGCTGCTGCTGCAGCACCTTCTCCCGCGTTACCGCGTCCCTGGCGCTCTCAACAACGCGCGCGTCAGCGATCTCGTGCTCGGTTGCGGCGAGCGCTGCGATTGCGCGTTCCAGCCGCTCCTGGTGCTTTAGTGTTTCAGACTCTTCACGCCTGCGCACCACCCGGGGCACAATAATTGCGGCGATGATCACCGCCGCAACCACAAATAAAACTCCACCACCAAAAGTTACACCCATGTTATTCACTCTAGGGTGGTTTTATCTAAAACTGCAGTAAACCACGCAAACAATCGAATTATTTCTATAAAAACTACAGTCGGCAACGGATCCCGTCCGACGCCTCCTCCACGGTTACCGCGTAAAAATCGTGATCTTGCCAGCGGCCGTTAATGTGGATATAGTTCAGCCGTCTACCCTCAAAGCGCAGCCCGAGTTTCTCTACGACCCTGCGGGATCGCAGATTTTCTGGGACCATTCCGATCTCGACGCGGTGCAGACCGACGTCGAGCAGCAGCCAGTCGATAACGGCGGCGACCGAGTGCGGCACAATGCCGCGACCGGCGTACTGTTCCGCGATCCAGTAGCCGAGCTGGCATGATTGCAGCCCGCCGCGCATAATCTCTGCAGCGCTCACCAGCCCGATTATCTGTTCCTCTAAACAGATTGCAAAAACCACTCCGCGACCCGCCCGCGCGGCACGATTAAACTGTTTAATCGCCCGGTAGAGCGGGAAACTGCCGAGCGGTGCGAGCTCCACACCGGGGGTTGTCACCTCCCAGGGTTCAAGCCAGCTGCGCTCCTGCTGGTAAAGACGCCTCAGCGCTTTCGCGTCGCCGCGGTTAAGCTGCCGCAGTAAAATCTCTTCACCGTTCGGCAGTGACAACCGCAGCGCATACTGTGCGAGACTGACGGCAACCAGTTTAGCCTCGAAGCTTGTCGGCGAACTCGATCAGCCACTGCCGAAGGTCAGCGCCCAGCTCAGCGTTATCAACGCCGAGACGCACATTCGCTTTAATCCAGTCCGCTTTATCGCCCGTGTCGTAGCGGCGGCCACGGAAGATAACGCCGTAAACCTCACCGCTTTCACCGCGCGCAATAGTGTCGAGTGCGTCGGTTAGCTGGATCTCGCCACCGCGTCCCGGCTGCTGCACCGCCAAAATCTCGAAAATCTCTGGACGCAGCACATAGCGCCCAATCACAGCGAGATTCGATGGGGCGTCGGCGGGATCCGGTTTTTCCACCAGGCCGGTGATCCGCACAACGTCTGGGTCGTCGGTCGCCTCGGTTGCTGCGCAGCCGTAAAGGTGAATCGACTCCTCCGGCACCTCCATCAGCGCAATAATCGTTGCCTGGCGTGCATCATGCTCAGCGATCATTTTCGGCAGCAGCGGATCCCGCTCATCAATCAAATCGTCGCCCAAGAGCACCGCAAAACTGTTCTCGCCAACGTGCTGCTGTGCTCGCCCAACGGCGTGACCCAGGCCGAGAGGCTGACCCTGCCGGAGCATGTGCACATCAGCAACATCGCTGGCGCGGTGGACCCGGTTTAGCTTCTTCTCATCACCCTTCTTTTCGAGAGCCTCCTCCAGCTCCGGCACACTATCAAAGTGGTTGGTGATATTAACCTTGTTACGACCGGTAATAATCAGCACGTCCTGCAGTCCGGCTGCGGCTGCCTCCTCAACAACATACTGGATCGCCGGTTTGTCTACAATCGGCAGCATCTCTTTCGGCATCGCCTTCGTTGCAGGCAGGAACCGTGTGCCAAGACCCGCGGCCGGGATAACGGCCTTAGTAACCTGTGGTTTCGCATTTTGTGAATTAACCATAACCGCTACATTACCCTGTGTTCGCTTTAAATTAGCCGATTACCAGTCACTTTTGAGAGACTAGCTATATGAGCAATCGACCAAGCCCGTTTCTGACCATAGCTAAGAAGCGGCTGCGTGAAGTGGTCCGCGAGAATCGATCACTGCTAACCCCCGAGGAGCGGGCCGAGATGACCGCGCAGCTGACTGAGCAGCTGGTCAGCCTCACCCGAGCAAACCGCTGTGCCCGCATCGCCTGCTATTTCCCAATCAACAACGAGCCCGACACCCGAGAGTTTATGCGCTGGTGTTTCACCGCCGGCGTGCAAGTTTTAACACCGGTCAGCCGCCCAGATATGCTGCTCGACTGGACTGTTTACACACCCCTCAGCACCCTTGAATCCGGTCGCTACGGCATAACCGAGGTACGGGGTGAACGGCTGCCACCCGCGGCGCTGGCGGACGTTGACATTGCCTTTATTCCAGCCTGCGCGGCAGACCGCACAGGCACTCGGCTCGGCTGGGGTGCCGGCTACTATGACCGGACACTCGCAGCGGCTGCCGACGCCGCCACAGAAAACACGGCAACCGCGGCCTCCCTCACCGAGCCGCTGCCTAACCGCCCAATGCCCAAGGTCTATGCGGTGCTATATGACCCGGAGATAGCTGACAGGCTGCCGCAGGAGGAACACGACTACCTGCTCGACGGAATCGTCACCCCGCGGGCGGTTATCACCATCCCGCAGCACAGAAGGCGCTAGGTTTGTGATGCAGCCAGACAACGCTTTCGGCGCACCCCCCGGCGGGCTCAGCAGACAGAGCCTGGAGGCTGCTCTCGCAGGCAACGCCGCCTTTAACCTGCACTCGGTTTTGCGCGGCACCCCAAAACCGGACTCGCGACGCGCGGCAGTGCTGATCCTCTTTACCGACTCTGAGCCTGTTAGCGCACCCGCGGCCGGTAGCCCAGAGCAATCCGCGAGCAGCCTGCAGCATCCGTCGGGTAGCCTACAGCTGCTGCTCACCAAGCGTTCCGAAACCATGCGGCACTACCCCGGGCAGATCTCTTTCCCGGGCGGCGGGGTGGATCCACAAGACCGCGATGCAGTCGCCGCGGCGCTGCGTGAAACCCACGAGGAGACGGGGATTCCCTCGGCCGAGATCGAGGTTTTAAAAACCCTGCACGATGTTTATATCCCGGTCAGCGACAATATTGTGACGCCGGTTATCGGGTGGTGGCAGAAGCCGCGGCTGCTCACCCCGGTTGCCGCTGAGGCGCCCGAGATTCTGCTGCCCCGGGTTTCCCAGCTGCTGCTCCCAGAAAACCGGGTCACCGCCGTGTTTAGCGCAGGAAACCGGCGCATTAAAACCCCGGCGTTTTTAGCTCACCGGGAGGTTTTACGGGGCGGGAGATGCGGCAGATCCGCACCTGGTGTGGGGATTTACCGGCACCGTGCTCGCGAGCCTGTTTGAGGGTTTCGGCTGGGCTGCCCCGGGTGTTAGCAGCCGCAGCGTCAGCGTCACCGGCTAACCGGGAAGCATCACCAAAACACACGCACCCGCCGCTTGGGGCCCGAG
Source organism: Leucobacter sp. OH1287 (assembly GCF_003859945.1). GTDB lineage: Bacteria > Actinomycetota > Actinomycetes > Actinomycetales > Microbacteriaceae > Canibacter. Next base: position 95,446 of record NZ_RQYM01000003.1, on the reverse strand, counting down.
CGCTAGGCGTGGAATGCCGCTCCGGCCGGGAACTCTGTTGTCTCGTCACCGATTGTTAGGGCGCTGAGCGTCATCTTCGCCGCGTCCTCCAGGTTCATTGCGCGCCGAAACGCCATCTGGGCGGTGTCGGCAACAACCGAGCAACCGTGATGCTGCATAATCACACAGTTGTGCTCGGCAAGCTGCGCGGCCGCGGCAGCCGCCAACTCGTCAGAACCGTTCGGGTAGAACGGCGAAACCCCAACCGACCCAACATAGAAAGCGTGATCGAGAGTTATCAGGCGGATCCGCCTACCCAGCGACGCCAGCAGGGTCGCCGTGTGCGGGTGCAGGTGCAGCACGCAGTTAATGTCTTCTCTAGCCTGGTAGGCGCGCTGGTGCAGCTTCCACTCGCTTGACGGGGCTGGACCGCTAAGCTGTTCCCCGGCAAGGTTTAGCACCGCAAAATCGTCGCGGGTGAGCCGGTCAAACCAGGTGCCGCTCGCGGTAACAGCAAACCGGTCTGCGCCGATCCGCACCGACATATTACCCGCCGAGGCGAGCACTAAACCCCGATCGACCGCGTCTTTTCCAACCGCGATAAGCTCGTCGAGGAGAGCGGCCGCGGCCGGCTCCCAGTCTGCTGTTGCGTTATTTGCCGTCATAGATATTAATTTTAGAGCAGCACTAATCCATCTGTGCCAAGATAATATGTATGACTGCTAGCTACCCAAACCCTGAGGCACCAGAGCCCGGCTTTCACAGCTGGGAGAGCATCTCTCCCGCGAAGCTGCGCGAGATTCGCACAAGCATCAAATTTAGTCGCTTCCCTGAGCATATTCTGCCGATGTTTGTTGCCGAGATGGATTTCCCCGTCGCCAAGGAGGTACGTGACGCGGTTAGTCGCTGTGTTGACGCGAGCGATTTCGGGTATCTTTCCGAACCTGGGGAGCTCGGTCCCGCGTTTAGCGAGTTTGCGAAAACCCGCTGGGACTGGGAGTTTCCGGCTGAGCGGGTGCGCATCACAACCGATGTGAGCGTTAGTGTGGTTGAGCCGCTGCGACTGGTTATGCCAAAAACCGGCGGCAAAATCGGCCTGTCAACCCCGGCCTACCCCGGCTTCTTTGAGATGCTGCAGGAGTTTGACGCTGAGGTTGTTGAGATTCCGCTGCGGTTTGACGCGGGTGGATCCGCCCACCTCGATCTCGCTGCGATCGCCGCCGAGTTTAAAACCCTGAACGCGTTTATTCTCTGCAACCCGCACAATCCGCACGGCGCCGTTTTTACCACCGAGGAGCTGACCGAGCTTGCCCAGCTGGCGACGGCGAACGATGTTGCGATTATCGCTGACGAGATCCACGCCCCGCTCGTCTATAAGAATACTGAGTTTGTGCCGTTTGGGCCGATTGCTGAGGCCGCTGACACCGTCTGCTTTGTTGGCTGTTCAGCGAGCAAGGGGTGGAGTATTCCGGGCGCTAAATGCGCCGTTGTTGTTGGTGCAAACGAGCGATCAGCCCGCCTGCTAGATAAACTACCGCCGGAGGTTACCACCCGGGTGAGCATCCTCGGCCTGCACGCCAATATTGCCGCGTTCCGCGACGGGATTCCCTGGCTTGACCGGGCAATTGAGCGGATCGAGGCGAACGTCGCCCTGTTCCACGAACTGCTCAGCGAGCAGCTGCCCGAGGCCGGTTTCGTGCCGCCAAAGGCGGGCTATCTCGCCTGGGTGGATCTGCGGAACACCGCGATTGCTGAAAACCCGTGGCAGGCACTCTACGATCACGGCCATGTTGCCTTCGGCGATGGTAAACACTTTGGAAAGGCGGGAAGGGGATTTATTCGGGTTAATCTCGCCTGCTCCCCCGAGACAGTGCGTGAGGCTGTGTCACGAATCGTAACAGTTGTGAAAAATGCACCGGTCGCGCGCTAGTCTTGAATAGACTGTTACGCGAAAAGGGGCGGAAGATGACTGCGGAAGAGACTGACTGTACGGTGCCAAGGAGCACACAGCCCGGTAAAACCGAGATTTTTGACTGGGAGGGATTCGGGTTCGAGACACGGCAGGTGCACGCCGGCGAATACCGCGATCTCAACAATGATTTGCGTGTGCCGCCGCTCGCGCTGTCGGCAGGCTACATCTTCAACGACTTCGACGACTGAGCAACGCGCTTCAGCAACGGCGGCAGCATCGACCGGATCTATTCCCGGCAGGGCAACCCAACCAACACCGTCGCCGAGCGACGCATCACCTCACTGGAGGGCGCCGCCGAAACCGTGCTCACCTCCAGCGGGCAGGCCGCAATCACCGCGGCACTGTTCGTGCTCGCCGGCTCCGGCGACAAGATCGTTTCAACCGCTTCAATCTACGGCGGCACGCGGATCCTGTTTGGCCGCAGTTTTAAACGCATGGGAATCGACGTTGACTATGTCTGGGATCTCTACAGTGACGCCGAGTGGGATGCGGCGATCACTCCCGAGACTAAAGCGATCTACGCGGAGACACTGCCGAATCCGCTCAACGACATAACCGACCTGCGGAAGGTTTCCGAGGTTGCGAAGCGTCACAATCTACCGCTGATTGTTGACAACACTGTGGGAACACCGGCGCTGGTGCTCACCGGTCAGCTCGGCGCAGACATTATTGTGCACTCAACAACAAAGTTTATGACCGGTCACGGCACCGCTGTTGGCGGCGCGGTGGTTGACATGGGCACCTACGACTGGGCGAACTCTAAGCGCAGCTACCCGCTAATCCAAACCGCACCCGCCGGGAAACGCACCCAGATTGAACGCTTTGGTAACCGCGCCTACGCGAGCGCGGTGCGCGAGGCGGTTGTTAACGACATTGGGTTTGCGGTCTCCCCGCTGACCGGTTTTTTGATCCACCAGGGTCTGGAAACACTGTCGCTGCGGATGCAGCGTAACACCGAGTCATCACTCGAGATTGCCCGGTGGCTTGAGGAGCAGCCCGAGGTGACCGCCGTCGCCTACGCCGGACTGGAATCAAACCCGTACCACTCACTGGCGCTGCGCGACTACCCGCGCGGCACCGGCTCAGTCTTTGGCGTCGAGATTAAACACGGCAAAAAAGGTGTGCGCGAGCTGGTTAACAATCTCACCCTGTGGTCGCACATGACCGGAATCGGTGACACCCGCTCGATGGTGATCCACCCGCGCACCTCAACCCACATGTCGTTTGATGAGGAGACTAACGAGCGGCTCGGGATCTCGGAGGGGCTGCTGCGTCTCTCGGTTGGCCTCGAAACAACCGCTGACCTGATTAAGGACTTCCGCACAGGGCTCGACGCCGTCGCAAAGATCGGCTAGCGCTGCCGCAAACGCAGTTAGCACCGTTACCGGGATAGCGACGTTACCGGGATAGCGACGTTACCGGGATAGTGACATTACCGGGATAGTGACATTACCGGGATAGTGACATTACCGGGTTAGCGTTAACCCGGCTCGGGTTTTCGCGCTTAGCCCAAACGGGCGGGCGGATCACCGTTCCGGCTGATCCACCCGCCCGTTTGCGGTCTAATTAAACCCCGCCGCTAGTCCTGGGTTGGCGCCGCGGACGCAACCGCTGCGGCCGCGGTCGCGGAGGTTGCCGCGTGGCTGCGCTCACCACCCTCAGCGGTGAAGGTGAACTCTCCGTCAACATAGTCCACTGTGACGCGGTCACCGGACTGCAGCTCGGCGGTGAGGATTCGCTCCGAGAGTGGATCCTCCAGCTCCCGCTGCACAGCACGGCGCAGCGGCCTCGCACCCATTGATGGATCGTAACCGATCTCGCACAGGCGCTCCATCGCCGCGTCAGTCACGGTGAGGGTCATATCGCGGTCGAGCAGACGCTCCGCGAGGTTCTTCACGAACAGCTCAACGATCTGCAGCAGCTCAGCCTTGTTCAGCTGTGGGAACACAATAACCTCGTCGAGACGGTTGAGGAACTCGGGCTTAAAGTGTTTCTTCAGCTCCTCGTTAACCTTGCTGCGCATCATCTCGTAGCCAACGCTTGAGTCGCCCTCCAGCTGGAATCCGACCGGTCCGCCAGCGATGCCCTTCGAACCAAGGTTGGTGGTCATAATGATGACGGTGTTCTTGAAATCAACCACGCGACCCTGACCGTCTGTGAGGCGACCCTCCTCCAGGATCTGCAGCAGCGAGTTGAAGATGTCAGGGTGTGCCTTCTCGATCTCGTCAAACAGGATCACGCTGAATGGCTTACGGCGCACCTTCTCGGTGAGCTGACCGCCCTCCTCGAAGCCGACAAAGCCCGGAGGGGCACCGAACAGGCGTGAAACCGTGTGCTTCTCAGCGTACTCTGACATGTCGAGCGAGATCAGCGCGTCCTCGTCGTCAAACAGGAACTCGGCGAGCGCTTTCGCCAGCTCAGTTTTACCGACACCGGTCGGTCCGGCAAACACAAACGAGCCTGATGGGCGCTTTGGATCCTTCAGCCCCGCGCGCTGGCGGCGAATGGTCTTTGACAGCGCCGCAATCGCAGCCTCCTGGCCGATAACACGCTTGTGCAGCTCCCGCTCCATGTGGCGCAGACGGCTGGTTTCTTCCTCGGTGAGTTTGAAAACCGGGATACCGGTTGCGTTCGCGAGCACCTCAGCGATCAGACCCTCGTCAACGATCGCGTTGATTTCAACATCGCCCGCCTGCCATTTCTTCTCCTGGCGGAGACGCTCAGCGGTCAGTTCTTTCTCCTCATCGCGCTTTGCTCCCGCGAGATCGTAGTCCTGCGCCTCAATCGCTTTTTCTTTTTCGGCTCGCACAACCGCGATTTTCTCGTCAAGCTCGTGCAGCTCAGGTGGGCTGGAGAGAACCGAGAGACGCAGCCTCGCACCGGCCTCGTCCATCAGATCCACCGCCTTATCTGGCAGGAAACGATCCTGCACATACCGGTCAGACAGGTTAACCGCCGCAACAATCGCGGAGTCGGTGATCTTTACGCGGTGGAAATCCTCGTAGGCCTTGCGCAAACCCTTCAGAATGTTAATCGCGTGCGGAATCGACGGCTCGTTCACCTGCACCGGCTGGAAACGACGCTCCAGCGCCGCATCCTTCTCAAAGTGTTTACGGTACTCGTCAAGCGTTGTCGCACCGATGGTCTGCAACTCACCGCGCGCAAGCAGCGGCTTCAGAATGTTGGCGGCATCCATCGCACCCTCAGCGGATCCGGCACCAACCAGTGTGTGGATCTCGTCAATGAAGATAATAATGTCGCCGCGGGTGCGGATCTCCTTGGTCACCTTCTTCAGGCGATCCTCGAAGTCACCGCGGTAGCGGCTGCCCGCGATCAGGGAGCCGAGATCAAGCACGTAGAGCTGCTTCGACTTCAGGGTTTCAGGCACCTGCCCGTTAACGATCGCCTGCGCGAGCCCCTCAATCACGGCTGTTTTACCGACGCCCGGCTCACCGATCAGAACCGGGTTGTTCTTTGAGCGGCGTGACAGGATCTGCATAACCCGCTCAACCTCTTTTTCACGGCCGATAACCGGATCCAGCTTGCCCTCGCGCGCAGCCTGGGTGAGGTTGCGCCCGAACTGGTCGAGCACCTGGGAGCCCTTCTCGTTGCTCTTGGTCTCTGGCGCACCAACCGAAACAGGTTCTTTACCAGCCTGGTAGCCGGACAGCAGCTGCATAACGGTCTGGCGGATCTCTGCCAGGTCAGCTCCGAGCTTCACCAGCACCTGCGCGGCAACGCCCTCGCCCTCGCGCAAAAGCCCGAGCAGCAGATGCTCGGTGCCGATGTAGCTGTGGCCGAGCTGCAGTGCCTCCCGCAGGCTCAGCTCTAGCACCTTCTTAGCGCGCGGGGTAAAGGGAATATGCCCGGCCGGGGTTTGCTGACCGGTGCCGATCATCTCAGCAACCTGCTCGCGCACCGACTCGAGTGTGATGTTTGGCTGCTCAAGTGCCTTCGCGGCAACGCCCTCACCCTCGTGAATCAGACCGAGCAGCATGTGCTCGGTGCCGATGTAGTTGTGGTTGAGCATTTTCGCTTCCTCTTGGGCAAGCACAATCACACGTCTAGCGCGATCAGTAAATCTCTCAAACATTCCGTTTCCCTCCAAACAGTCGCCTGCCAAACGCCTTGGCACACAGCGAGACAACCGCGATTGCTAATGATTCAAGACTAGAGCGTTATGCTTAAAAATTGGGCGCTGTTCGCCAGTGGCGTGACGCTCGACCGAGCGGATCACACGGATCCACCCCGCGACGGCGCCCAGGGCAGCTGCGGGAGCGGCCCGATCCACCCCGCTAAACCGCTTTACTGCAGCGCACTGGTGAGCCGCATCAGGCTGTCAAACAGCTGTTTTCTGAGCGGCTGCCTGGCCCATTCCTCCTGGGTGAGCAGCCGTGAGTTGACGCGGTAGTAGGAGCTGATTTTGTCGAGTTCGGTAACAAATCCGGCGCCGTGGACGATTAGCGAGATCTCATAGTTCAGGTTGAATGAGCGCTGATCCATATTTGATGACCCGATAACGGCAACGTCATCGTCGATTGTGAAGTGTTTAGAGTGCAGAATATACGGCGGCTTAAACAGGTAGATTTTGACACCGGCCGCGAGCAGCTCCTCATAGTATGACCGCTGTGCGTGATAAACCCCGAACTGATCGCCGGTTTCTGACACGAACAGTTCAACGTCTACACCGCGCGCGGTCGCCGCTTTAATCGCCGACATCAGCGCACCGTCGGGAACGAAATAGGGGCTGGTGATGCTGATCCGGTTAACCGCGTTGTACATCAGCGCAACAAACACCTGCAGGTTATTCTCTGTTGCATACCCCGGGCCGGACGGCAGCACCTGCATCTCCAGCTGCGAATCCTCGTAGATGCACATCGCGTCAAGATTCGGCTCAGCCAGCATCTGACCGGTCTCTTCATACCAGTCGCTAACAAACACCGCGTCAAGTGACAGCACCGCGGGGCCGGAGACGCGCACCATCAGGTCCTTCCAGTGCAGACCGCGGCGCCGGTTGGAGAGTTTGTTATAGCTGGAATCCACCAGGTTTTGCGACCCCATAAACGCGATTTTGCCGTCGACGACCAGGATCTTGCGGTGGTTCCTGAGGTCTGGTCGCTGCAGCTGCGCGCGCAGCGGCCGAAACGGCAGGGCATAGTGCCACTCGGCGCCCATCTCACTCAGCATCTCGCGGGTGCGGCGTTTACCGGGGTTGCGGATCGCGGCAACGTGATCCATTAGCACCCGAATTTTGACGCCGCGCGCTCTCGCGCGCCTCAGCGCCGCAAAAACCGGTTCCGTCGTCTGATCGTAAACCAGAATATAAAACTCGAGGTGCACATACGATTCGGCGGTGTCAATCGCCTCCGCCATCCTCGCGATCGACTCGTGATAGTCAAGGTGCAGGCTCGCGCGGTTGCCGCCCAGCATCGGGAACGCCCCGAGTGTGCGGCCGATCCTCACCGCGTTCTGCAAACCAACCGTGCGGGGTTCAGGCTGCAGCGGGAAGCTCGAAACAACCGCGTCATCGACGATCTGCGCCAGCCGTTCCCGTGCCTCCCGAAACCGCTCCTGTCGTTTCTTCGGCAGCCCTTTACCACCGATCACACTGAACAGTAACAGCCCCGGGATCGGCATAAACAGAATGAACAGCAGCCACGCTGTGCCCGACGAGGGTCTGCGATTGCGGGGCACAACAAACAGCGCAACAATACGGATAATCGATTCAATCGCGAACAGTAACGCAACCAACCAGGGGTTACTGTACGCCCAATCAAGCACCGGTATCGTCACGGTCTAAAACCCCGTCTAGTGCGCAGCTAGCCGCTCACCGAACCGTTTTTTGGGGCGGATCCGGCCTGCTTTTTCGGGGGAAGTCCCGCCTTCGCTCGCTCCTGCGCCTCAATCTCTGTGTAGACTCGACGTTCGGTGCGATCCGCCCGCAAAATCAGGCGAATAATCAGCCAGAAGAAAACACCCGCAACGGCCGTCGGAAGCAACGACCATGCCGCGTTTGCTAACCACTCCATACTTCACTCCTACTTCACAAGCGGGAACAGAATTGTCTCCCGGATACCGAGTCCGGTGAGCGCCATCAAAAGCCGGTCCATGCCGATGCCGACACCGCCCGCGGGCGGCATGCCGTGCTCCATAGCGCGCAGGAACTCCTCGTCAACGCGCATCGCCTCGTCATCTCCGGCGGCGGCGAGCTTCGCCTGCTCTACAAAACGCTCACGCTGCACAACCGGATCCGCCAACTCAGAATAACCGGTCGCGAGCTCAAAACCGCGAACATAGAGATCCCATTTCTCAACAACACCCGGGATTGAACGGTGGTGTCTGGTGAGCGGGCTGGTCTCAACCGGGAAGTCCATCACAAAGGTTGGGCGCTCAAGATCGTCCTTCACGAAGTGCTCCCACAGCTCCTCAACGAGTTTGCCGTGGTTTGGCAGTTTCACCTCAACACCCTCTTTGTCGGCGAGCTGCTGCAGCGTTTCAACACTGGTTTCGGGGGTGATGTTAACCCCCGAAGCCGCCGAGAGGGTTTCATACATTGAGATGCGATCCCAGTCGCCGCCGAGATCGAACAGGGTGCCGTCCGCCCACTTCACGGTGTGGGTGCCCTCCCGCTCGGTCCCGCGGTTGGCGGCGAGCGCCGCGTTCTGGATCAGCTCCTGGGTGAGGTCTGCGACGTCACTGTAGTCGCTGTACGCCTTATAAAACTCGAGCATCGCAAACTCAGGGCTGTGGGTTGAGTCAGCACCCTCGTTGCGGAAGTTCCGGTTAATCTCAAACACCCGCTCAAGACCACCGATCAGGGCACGCTTCAGGTAAAGCTCGGGGGCGATACGCAAGTAAAGGTCCCGGTCAAAAGCGTTTGAGTGGGTGATAAACGGACGAGCGGAGGCACCGCCGTGCATGGTCTGCAGCATCGGCGTCTCAACCTCAATAAACCCGTGGCTCGCGAAGGTTTCACGCAGACTAGCCATGGTGCGTGCACGGGTCTGCACGTTAATCCGCGCCTGCTCTCGCACAATCAGATCGAGGTAGCGCTGCCGCACCCGGGTTTCCTCGTTCAGTTCACCGTAGACGTTGGGCAGCGGTGCGAGCGCCTTCGAGGCGATCTGCCACTCTTTAGCCATAACCGAGAGTTCACCGCGCTTGCTGGAAATCACCTCGCCGCTAACAAACAGGTGGTCGCCGAGATCCACAAGCTCTTTATAGCGCTTCAGCGACTCCTCACCGACCTCGCCAAAGCTAATCATCGCCTGGATGCGGGTGCCGTCACCTGCCTGCAGCGCGGCAAAACAGAGCTTGCCGGTGTTGCGCTGGAACACCACGCGGCCCGCGATACCGACGATCTCACCGGAGTGGTTGTCTGGCTCAGCTTCAAGCTTGCCCCACTTCGCACGCACCTCGGCGATTGTTGTTGTCACCGGCACACTCACTGGGTATGCGCCGCCGCCGAGTTCAGCCCCCTCGTTGAGTTTGTCGCGCTTAGCCAGTCGCACCGCCTTCTGCTCATGCACTTCTGCTTCAAAATCTGCGTGCTGATCTGCTGGCTGCACCTGATCACTCATTTACGGCTGTCCTCTCTAAAAAAGCGTTACACTCTAGTCTACCGGGCGCGGCACGGTTCTGCTCAGGTATCTGTGCTGCGCAACGCCTCGTCGACCGCTGCGTGCAAGAGTGGGGCAAGCAGCTTTTGTGGATCGGCAACCCCCAGCGCGGTGAGCGACTGTTTGGCGTTCTTCACAACCGCCTGGCCCAGCTCACACGCCGCCTGCACACTGTCTGCGTAGGCAGCCCGATCCGCCTCGGCAATAACCAGCGGTTCAGCACCCATTTCTACGGCGAGCGCCTGCGCGATCGGGAGCACCGGATCCGGCGCTGTAACGGCGCAAACCGCTTCTTTGAGGCGGATCAGATCCATGCTCGTGCCGGTAAACACGATGCCAGGGTGCACCGCCAGCGGGATCACGCCCTGCGCCATCGCCGGCCCGAACACCAGGTAGCCGTGCTCGGGCGCGGTGTGCATAACCAACTGCCCCGGCTGCCACAGTTTTGCGCGGGTAAAGCCGTCAACAACCGCGGGCAGTTCGGATCCCGGGATAGCAAACACAACAAGCTGGCTGTTCTTGATCAGCTCGTCGGGCTGCGCAATCGGCAGGTTGGGCAGCATCGCTGCGACCCGGCTTTTTGCCTCATCGCCCGCAGCGGTGATACCGACGAGTTCGTGGCCGGCGCCAGCGAGCGCGAGCGCCAAAACTGGCCCAACCCTGCCGGAGCCGATAACCCCGACCCGGAGTCTACCAGCTCTGTTGTTCATGCCCGTTTAAGCTCCGCCACTCGTCGCTGTTGCCCGGCGCTGCGCCGCCTGCGATAGGCTGCGCGCCGTGTGCCATAGCATGCTGGGCAGCCTGGGCGCTGTGGGCGGGATCCGCCTGCGCTGCGTACTGACCGTGCTGACTGTGCTGTTCATGAGCGCCGTGCTGGCCGTGGGCGTTGTGAGCGGGCGATGCCTCTGACAGTTGGGCGCGCAGCAGTTCCGCGGAGAGAGTGTCAATAAACCGCTGCAGTTCGGCTGGATCCACACCGCTGATGCTTGACTTGGCATTGATCCGTGAAGAGAACACATCGAGTCTCGCGAGCCGCAAAATTGCGTGCTTCAGGTTGACCCTGTAGATCAGCCCCTGCACCCTGGTGAGCGGCACAATCGAGAACCAGCGCACAACCGAGCCGGAGCGCAAAAGCAGCAGCGGGGAACGCTCAGCGCCGCCCGCTCGCACCGTGGCTGCCTTGCGTTTCTGATTAAACAGGTTGATAATGCCGCCGCGCGCTGGCGGGGTGATCTGCCAGTCGCCGGTGCCGTCCATGCCCTCGCTGACTGTCTCAGCGGTGACCATTTCCGGCAGCATCAGGGCGAGCAGCTGCTGCACTTCCTCGCGGGATCCAACTGGCAGAGCAACCTTTGAGATCTGCTGTGACTCCTCCCCCGAGGTGGCTGCTGCCGGGATTGTGTAGTCCACTTTCCACCAGCCGAACAGTCGCCACAGCAGCGACTGCGACACCTGCACCGACTGGATCCGCCTGATCTGCAGCGTCTCGGTGACCGTTTTGGTGAGACCGGACGCGATCCGCACCTCGTCACCGGCGGTTGAGACCGTGAAGCCAAAGTTTTTGTTGAAGCCGAGCCAGATGCTCGGAATAATGCCGAACAGCGCGGGCGCGAGCAGCGCGGAGACCATAATCAGCTTCGCCTCCGGTTCGGGGACGAGGATTATCGCAATCAGCGAGCCAATAAAAATCGTGAGCAAGAGCAGCGTGCCGATGTCAAAAATCCTGCTGAGCAGCAGTTTACCCGGTGAAACCCGGAAAAGGGTTTGGCCCGCGAGTGCGCGGTGGTCGATGTCCTCGTCGGCGAACTCACCAGCGCGCTGCTCCAGCCCGCTCTGTAGTCGCTGCTGCAGGGTGCTCGGCTGCTGTGCGGCGGTGCCGGGAACAGCGCCAGCGCCAGCTACAGCACCGGGAAGAGCCGCGCCAGCGCCAGGAACAGCGCCAGCACCAGCTACAGCTTCAGCGCCAGGAACAACGCCATGAACCGCACCGGGAACCGCGCCCTGACCGGGAACAGCCTCGGCGCCGAGAGCTGTGGCGGGGGTTGCAGCAGGGTCGCTGCCTTTCGCGATCCGCACAGACTGCAGAATCTCGTCTCGCAGCGCCTTCGCCTCAGAGTAACGCACGAAGGCGAGTTTGAGGGTGTCTCCCGCGTTTAGGATGTTGAGCTCGGCGAGGCCGAAAACCCGGGCTAACAGGCGCCGCTCAATATCGATCGCCTGCACCCGCTTCAGCGGAGCCCGAGACTGTTTCTTAAAGACGACACCGCGGCGCAGCTCCACCGCCTCGGAGGTGATTTGGAAGCGCATGAACCGCCAGCTGATCCAGCTAAACAGCACAGCGATTAGCACGATTCCGAGCAGCACAAGCAGCGGAATTAGCAGCCGCAGCAGCAGGTTGTCGCTCTGCGACAAGGCACTAAATACCCAGTCGGCCGGATCGTATCTGCCCGAGCCCTGTTGCTGCTCAGGTGCACCAAACAGGCCGCGCAGGATCGGACCGAACAGTGTGTCGCGGAAGTTCGAGATGAAAATACCCGTGATCACAACAAAAATAAATCCACCGTTGAGAAACGGTGTGAGCGGGTGTAGCCTGCGCCAGCCCGCGCTCTCCGGGTTTACTGCGGGTGTGCTCATTACATTCCGCTCCGTCGCGTCTCTGCCATCTCAATCAGTGTGTCGCGCAGACGCTCCGCCTCAGCTTCCCTGATGCCGGGTAGTTTAATTGACAGCCCAACCGCTGCGGTTACAAATTTCAGCTGTGACAGGCCGAAAGCACGCAAGAGTGGACCGCGCTCAATATCGACGAGCTGCAACCTGCCGTAGGGGATTGCGATGATCCGCTTAAAAATAAAACCGCGGGTGAACACGAAGTCGTCGGCGCGCAGCATATACCCCATGCTGCGGGTTCGCCAGAATGAGAAGATGCCGCTCAGCACTGCGATTCCGGCTAGACCGCCGAGCAGGTAGAAGCTCCAGGGGCCGAGGTTGTGCAGGAGCTCGTTGGTTGACGGGGCGAACATAATCGCCAGCACCACACCCGCGAAAATCAGGTTTGTTGCCAGGTCAATCAGCATGTAGCTGGGGGCGATACGATGCCACTGCCCCTGATCGGCGGCAGGCCAGGAATTGCGTCTGTTATTCGCAGCCAGATTTGTTACGGTATCGGACATATATCCTCCTGATCTAAATAGTTTCTAGCTTCACACGATCCCGGTCTATGCGGTTGCTGGTTCCTCATCAAGTGGTGGCAGCTCGTCGTTGTCAACCGGCGGTAGTTTGCAGAATCTCTCTACAATAATACCAATCACGGCAAGCGCGGTATACACCAATATCGCAGCCAAAACCACCGACCACTGAGTAATTCCCACACCAACCGGTCGGAGCAGAAGCAGCAGCGCAGTGGCTAAATGGGCCGCGGCGAAGCCGATTCCGGCGAGCTGTGCGCAGCGGGCGGCAGCGAGCAGCCTGAGAGCCGCAAAGGGGTTAACGGTTCGCTCTTTTGAGGCGATCGCGGCTCTCACCCGCAGCCCGAGGATCAGAATCACGGCGGCGATTGCGGCGACCATCGCCAGGCTCAGCCAGGCCGGCAACAGCAGCGGGTAGCCGCTGTTGACAATCAACAGCTGCAGCGCAAACCCGAGCAGAAACCCGATAACACCGGTCAGCGTTAAAACACTCGGCGGGATGGAACGGTTAGGGTTCATCACTCACTGTCCCTTCCCGGGGTGGATCCGGCAGATACGGTTCTGTTGTGTCCCCGATCTGGGCGAGCAGGTCACGGACGCGACCGTGCCTCGGCAGCGCCGCTCCCGGATCCAGCAGCAGCCACGGCGAGAGCACAAAATCACGCAGGTGCGCCTCGGGGTGCGGCAGTGTCAGCTCCGGGGTGCGCTGCACCTTCCCGGCGTAAACAATAATGTCGATGTCGAGGGTGCGATCTCCCCAGCGGGTATCGCGCACCCGGCCGTGTTTCGTCTCAATCTGCTGCACGAGCCGCAGCAGTTCGGGCGCGGTGAGGGTTGTGACCGCGGTTGCGATCGCGTTGAGGTAGCGCGGTGCCTGCTCGTCACGACCGGCAACGGTTAACGCCACGCTCTGCCTGAGCGGTGACGCCTGGAACTCGCTGATTTGTGGGTGCGCTTGCAGCTCCGCAAAGGCCGCGGAAATAACCGCCTCCCGGTCACCGAGGTTGGCGCCGAAGGCAAGCACAATCGGGGCGAACTGCGCGATCACGACGACTCCCCCAGCTGCCCAGCCCCGGCAGCCCGGCGCCGGTGCTTGGTGATGGTCACCGCCACGTTTAAAAACTCCGCGGGGATCGGCGCATCCGGTTTATTCACCGTGATGCGAGCACTCTCAACGCCACTAAAACTCAGCGCAACATCCGCGAGCCGGTGCGCAAGCGTCTCAATCAGGTCGAGGGATCCCTCAGCCGCCGCCGTTTTTAGCGCAACCGCCAAATCCGCGTAGTTCACCGTCTGCTTAAGCTCATCACTCGCGGCGCTCGCCGCGGTGTTGAGGTGAATAACCGCGTCAATTAAAAAGGTTTGGCCGTCACGCTTCTCTTCCGCGAGCACCCCGTGGTGGGCAAAAACCCGCAGCCCGGTGAGCGAGATAGTATCGCCGCTCAGCTCCTCGGCTGGCCACGAACCCGCAGCGGTCTGCCCCGCCGTCCCGGTCTCGTTCGCCGTCCCAGTCCGCGCCACCGTCTCAGCCTCGTTGGCAGTCTCAGTCTCGTTCGCCGTCCCGGTCTCGCGGGCAACCGCCAACGCCAGCTGCGAGGCGGCAACGTTGTGCACGCGCACACCCCAAACACCGTAGCTGGCGCAGGCCGCTGTGATCAGGGCGGTGACCAGGTCACGCTCCCCCGCGCGCTCAACAGCGCCGGACACGGATCCACCACCCTGCCGATCTGCCTGCTCGCCGCCGCGACCGGGCTGCTGTGCGATCAGGTCAGCAACCATGCGCTTGCGGGAAGCACCGATTAGCAGCGGGTATCCGATCCGCTGCAGCCGCGGCAGCGCACGCAATAACCGCCAGCACTGCTCGGGGGTTTTATCAAAGCCTAAGCCCGGATCGAGCACTATTTTGCTCGCCGCAATGCCCGCCTGCCTGGCCGCCGCCGCCCGCTGTTGCAGCTGCTCAATAACCTCGGCGACAACGTCCATGTAGTCACTCCGGCTGTTGTCCGGCTTGGGGAACCCGCGCCAGTGCCCGGCGATGAATCCGGCGTTGTGTTTTGCAACCGTCTTAAGCATCTGCGGATCATGCAGCCCGCCAGAAACATCGTTGATGATGTCAGCTCCCGCCGCCAGTGCCGCAGCCGCGGTGCTCGCGTTAACGGTGTCAACCGAGACGGTGACACCCAGATCCTTCACCCGCCGCACGATCTCAAGGATCCGCCGCTGTTCCTCCTCGGGTGTTACCCGTATTGATCCGGGTCGGGTGCTCTCACCGCCGATGTCGATAATTGCGGCGCCCTCGCTGACCAGCTGGCGGGCGTGATCCACAGCCGCCGAGGCGTCGAGGAAGTTACCGCCGTCACTAAAACTATCCGGGGTTGTGTTTAGAATCCCAACCAGTATCGTCACCGAAAAACTCCGTCCCCCTCACACTAGTGAGCGGCACCTTCTCTTTTTTCACCGATCAGAGCCATCAGCTCTGCCCTCCGCAGCGGCTCCCTCAGCTCCCCGCAGGCAGCAACGGTGACCGCGGTTGCGCTGGTCTGCCGTGATCCACGATCGCGCATACAGCCGTGCACCGCCTCGATCACAACCAGCACACCGCGCGTCGCAAGCGCGCTGTCAAGCGTGGTCATAATCTGCTCACCGAGCCGCTCCTGCACCTGCGGTCTGCTCGCGAGCACACTCACCAGCCGCGGCAGCGCACCAAACCCGACAATCTGGGTGCTCGGCAGATAGGCGATGTGCGCAACACCCTTGAACGGTAGCAGGTGGTGTTCACAGAGCGACAGCAGCTCAATATCTTTCACGAGCACCGCCTCGCCGCCGCTTGTGTCCGGCAGCGGATCCCCGAGCACACTGCTCGGGTCGACGCCCACGCCCGAGCACAGCTCTGCGTAGCTCGCCGCAACCCGCTCGGGGGTGCTCCTCAGCTCGGACCGGTCAGGATCCTCGCCGATTGCGATAAGCAGCTCACGCACCGCAGCAGCGGCACGAGAACTGTCGAAGCCGCGCGTAGCCATGCTAGTTGTTTTCACTCTCGGGGTTCGCAGCGGCACCCGCAGCACCAGGCGCAGCATCCGGGGCAGCACCCGCAGCACCCGGCACAGCCGAATCCGCCGCAGCTTCCGGCGCTGCCGGAGCGACCGGCGCCTCCGCGCTCACCGACTTCGGCACCGCAACCGGCGGCAGATCCGAAACCGGACGCTTCTCGCTCGACAGCCACTGCGGCCGCGGCGCAATCTTCTTCACGTCCTTGAAGATCTCAGCAACCTGGTTGTGGTCCAGCGTTTCTTTCTCCAGCAGTTCAAGCGCCAGCCGGTCAAGAATATCGCGGTTCATCGTCAGAATCTCGTACGCCTCATTGTGCGCCTGCTCCAGAATCTCACGCACCTCATCATCAACCTGCTGCGCAACACTCTCGGAGAAGTTCCTGGCGGTGCCGAACTCACCCAGGTACGGTGACGACTCCGACTCGCTCAGCTTCACCGGCCCGAGCTTCGCGCTCATGCCGTACTCAACAACCATCTTGCGGGCGGTTGCGGTCGCCTTCTCAATATCGTTTCCTGCTCCCGTGGTTGGATCGTGGAACACCAGCTCCTCAGCAACCCTGCCGCCGAGTGCGTAGGCGAGCTGATCCTGCAGCTCGTTACGGGTCACCGAGTATTTATCGTCAATCGGGATCACCATCGTGTAACCGAGCGCGCGACCGCGCGGCATAATCGTGATCTTCGTGACCGGATCACTGTGGTTGAGGCCTGCAGCAACCAGCGCGTGACCGCCCTCGTGGTAGGCGGTGATCAGTCGCTCCTGATCCTTCATAACCCTGGTGCGACGCTGCGGACCGGCCATCACCCGGTCGATCGCCTCGTCGAGGGCCCGGTTGTCGATCAGGTCAGCGTTAGAGCGCGCCGTCAAAAGCGCTGCCTCGTTCAGCACGTTTGCGAGATCCGCACCGGTAAAGCCTGGGGTTTTACGGGCAACAACGTCAAGATCAACGTTGTTGGACAGTGGCTTACCCTTCGCGTGCACCTCTAGAATCTTGCGGCGGCCCTTCATGTCTGGGGCGTCAACACCGATCTGCCGGTCGAAACGTCCCGGACGCAAAAGCGCCGGATCCAGCATGTCTGGACGGTTGGTTGCGGCAATCATAATCACGTTTGCCTTCGGGTCAAACCCGTCCATCTCAACCAGCAGCTGGTTGAGTGTCTGCTCACGCTCATCGTGGCCGCCGCCCATGCCGTTGCCGCGGCGCTGACCGACCGCGTCGATCTCGTCAACGAAGATAATCGCTGGCGCGTTCTCTTTCGCCTCTTTAAACAGGTCACGGACGCGGCTCGCACCGACACCAACGAACATCTCAACAAAGTCGGATCCCGAGATGGAATAGAACGGCACACCCGCCTCGCCCGCTACCGCGCGAGCCAGCAGGGTTTTACCGGTTCCCGGAGGGCCGTAGAGCAGAACACCCTTGGGCACGCGCGCACCAACCGCTTGGAAACGCTTCGTGTCCTGCAGGAAGTCTTTAATCTCCTCAAGCTCCTCAACCGCCTCGTCCGCTCCGGCAACATCGCTAAAGCGCACCTGCGGGGTTTCTTTGCTCATCAGTTTCGCTTTTGACTTGCCAAACTGCATCATGCGGTTACCGCCGCTGCCCATTGAGCTGATCATCCACCAGAACAGACCACCGATAACCAGGATCGGCAGCAGAATGCTCAGCAGTGACCACCAGGCGCTCGGCTGCGGCACCTTATCGGTGTAGCCGTCTTTCAACTCTGCCTTGGTGACGGCGTCAACAACCGCCTCACCGCGCTGCTCAACATAGTAGAAGTGGACAGCGGTTGTGCCGGTTTTTTTATCCGCCTTGGTGAGCTCCAGGTTGACGCGCTGTTCACCGTCAATCACCTGCGCCCGCTTCACGGTGTCACCGGCGAGGATCGCCAAACCGCGCTGCGTTGACACCTCCGGGTTTGCGCCGTTCATCAACAGCGACCACCCGAGCAGCACCAAAACAGGCGCTAAAATAACGTAGATCCAGGGACCGCGAAACAGCTTCTTTGGTTTTGCTTTTGCCTCGGCCAAGTAGGCTCCTTATGAAATAACTCTTGCTAAAAACTCGTTACGAATAAACGTGCGGTGAGAGCACTGCAACATCGCGCAGGTTGCGATACCGCTCAGCGTAGTCAAGCCCGTAGCCAACAACAAACTCGTTTGGGATATCAAAACCAAGATAGTCGACGTCGATAACAACCTTCAATGCCTCCGGTTTGCGCAGCATCGTGCAAATTTTCACGTCCTTTGCGCCACGGCTCAAAAGGTTATCCTTCAACCAGGCGAGCGTCAGCCCGGAGTCGATAATGTCCTCAACAATCAGCACCTCACGGCCCGTCACATCCTGGTCGAGATCCTTCAGAATCTTGACAACACCGGATGATTTGGTGCCCGAACCGTAGCTTGAGACGGCCATCCAGTCCATCTCAGCTTGGAAGCTCAGTCTGCGCGACAGATCAGCAACAACCATCACAGCGCCCTTCAAAACACCCACCAGCAGCGGCGGTTGTTTACCTGCGTAGTCAGCGTCAATCTGTTTTGCCAGCTCGTCTAACCGCTCATGCAGTTGCCCTTCGGTGTACAAAACTCGCTGCAGCTCATCACCAAGATCGCTCGCGCGCATGTTGTTCCTTTGCTCAGATAAACCAATACTCCTCTATGTTATAGCCCCAGGCTTAAAGAAAAGCCTGTTAGCCGCTCGCTGCACGCGAACACCCTCAAGCTCCAGCTGTTTCTGTCCCCGCCAGTGGTGGATCAGCCGCACAACCTGCTCGGTGTGGTTTGCGCTGAGGCTCACCCCCGCCGACCGCCTAGCCGCCTCCCGCACAATCCGCTTCAAAAGCGCCGCCGGTTGGCCCTCGATGCTGCTGACATCCAGACAGTAATTAACCTCGGGGGGCAGCGGATCCGCCTCGGTTGCGACTATCTCGGCTGCGTCGACGAGCGGTGGCACCAGCTGCGCGAAATAGTCTGCGTCATCTCGTGCCTGCTGCGCCGTTCTAACAAGCGACTGGGCAACGCCCGGGCCAAGCTGCTCCTCCAGAAACGGCAGCACCCGCCGCCTCACCCGCACTCGCAGAAACCGCTCATCCTCGTTGTGTGGATCCCGCCACGGCTGAATCTGCTGGGCAGCGCAGGCCGTTTCAATCGTCGGCCTGTCGAGGTCCAGGAAGGGGCGCAGGATTTGGCCGCGGGCGGGGGCGATACCGGCGATTGCGCGGAGCCCGGATCCACGCGCTAAACCGAGCAGCACCTGCTCGGCCTGGTCGTTCTGGTTGTGGCCGAGCAGCAGCACATCGTTGTCTCCGAGCTGCTCGCTAAACACCGCAAAACGTGCCGCGCGGGCTGCCGCCTCAAGCCCCTCACCACGCTCTGTGACGGTGACCCGCACCGTTCGCACGTCACGAACCAGCAAATCCCGTGCCTGCTCAGCCGCTCTGGCGGCGACCTGCTCCGAGTCGGGCTGTAGTCCGTGATCCACAATAATGGCGGCGCAGTTAACCCCGAGCCGCTGCGTCACAAACGCGGTTGCGGCGAGCAGGGCGAGTGAATCCGCGCCGCCGGAGAGTCCAACAAAGACGGTGCCGAGTCTCTCGGGGCTGCCGTCTGCGTAGCGGGTGAGACTCTGATAGACGGCGTTTCGGGTGAGCGCGGTCGCCGGGTGGAGACTCGGTCGCAAGAGTGGCTGCATAGCATGCCCCCCGTTCTGTTTGCTTGTGCTGTTTAGCTAACGGCCGGTTGTTTGCCTGGTGGCTTGAGCACAGTAGACTATTAGGGATTGTAATAATACTTAATCACACTTAGGAGAGATAATGGCGAGCTATGATGCAGTAATTGAGATCCCCAAGGGTAGCCGCAACAAGTACGAGGTTGACCACGAGACCGGTCGCGTCTACCTGGATCGCGTGCTCTACACCAACTTTGTCTACCCAACCGACTACGGTTTCTTTGAGAACACCCTGGGTGAGGACGGTGACCCGCTGGACGTGCTCGTGCTGCTCGACTACCCGGTTTTCCCCGGCGTTGGTGTGAAGGTGCGCCCGGTTGGTGTGCTGCGGATGAGCGATGAGGCCGGCGGTGACGACAAGGTTATTGCTGTGCAGCACAAGGACCCACGCTGGCAGCACATTCAGGACGTAAACGACATCCCGGAGTACACCCGGAAAGAGATTGAGCACTTCTTCGAGCGCTACAAGGATCTCGAGCCTGGCAAGTTTGTGAAGGTTGACGCCTGGGGCAGCGCAGCTGACGCTGAGCAGCTAATCCAGGAGGCGATTGAGCGCCTCGCTGCGTCAGACCACTAACGGCCAGTTACGCGAAAACGCGGCTCGGTGAAAAAGCTCACCGGGCCGCGCTCTTTTTACGCTTAGCCCCTAATCTAGCCCCTAACCTAACGCCTAACCAGCTTTGGGGGTGCCGCGGCCGGATCCAGCAGCAGCTAGCGACCTTTAGCCGGCACAGGCTGGCTCCTGCTAGTTCAAGTAAACGCCGCGGGCCGCCATAAAGTTGTATGGGTTCTGCGCAACGCCGTAAACGCGGGTCGCAAAGTGCAGGTGGTTACCGGTTGCCAGACCGGTCATACCAACGTAACCGATAATCTGGCCCTGACCAACCCACTGACCGTAGCCAACCGCTGGCGCGGTAACCATGTGACCGTACCAGGTGTGAACACCCGCGCCGTGGTCAATAAACACCGCGTTACCGCCGAGCCTGTCCCAGCCAGAGAAATAAACCCTGCCGGATGCTGCCGCGTAGATCGGGGTCCACGCTGGCGCTCCCAGGTCATGCCCGTCGTGTCCGTAGTAGCAGAGGAACGGGCAGGTTGTGCGGTAGCTGCCAGCGGGAAGCGGTGCGGACCAGCCTCCCGATGATGCAGGCGGTGCAACAACAACGCCACCGCCGCCACCGCCGCCGCCACCGCGGCTGCCGCTGTTTGCGGAGGCTGCTGCGGCCGCAGCCCTGCGCCGGGCTTCCTCAGCCGCTGCGGCTGCCTGGCGGGCAGCCTCTTCTTCACGGCGACGCCGCTCCTCCGCCTCAATCCGTAGGCGCTCCTGGTAGCCGGCAACCGTTGTGGTTGTCTGGTCTTTCAGCGCGGCAAGCTGCGCCTCCAACTCTCGCTGGTTATCCTCGGCCTGTTGCTGCCTAACACGAGCATCTTCAACGGCTTTACCCGCGTTCTGATACTCCTGCTCTGACTCCTGCCACAGCCGCTCACGCTCCGCTTCAGCCTCCTCAGCCTGCTTGCCGAGCGAAACAGCGGTGTTCATCGCCTGGGTTGCATCGTCTGAGAGTTTCGAGTTGCGCTCGGTTGCCTTTGACATGCTCGCGAGTCTGTCGAGCAGCGCATCGGCGGTGTCGGCGTCGCTGTCAATAAACAGCTCAAGGTTCCGATCCACACCGCCTGACCGGTACATCTGTGACACAATCGAGGCCGCTGACTGGGCTGTCGCCTCAGCCTTCTGCTGGCTCTCGCTCGCCTGCTCTTGCAGACGCTGTGTCTTTTGGTCGGCGGCGTTGAACTCCTCCATCGCCGCCGCGGCCTTCGCCTGCGCGTCAACAGCCGCCTGCTGCAGGGTCGCCACCTCTGACTTCACCTGCTCGATCAGTCCCTCAATCTCGGTAACCTTCTGCGCCGCTGCAGCCTCGTTAGCCTTCGCCGCCTGCACATCATCCCAGGTCGGCAGATCAAGCGCCGCCGCCGGGGAGGCGTTAAACTGCTGCGCAACCGCGCCGGTTCCGGTAATCGCAAACACCAGCGCGCCGGCAACCCCGGCCCTTAATATCTTCTTTTTTAACGCTTCAGCCACCCATTTCTCCTCTGCCAAAACTGGCTAAACACCCATTAGCTGCGGTAATCGCAACGCCTAAACGCCGCAATTAAACCAAGAGTCAAGACAACATTAAAGCTGTGCATGAGACTTTGCTACTGACCTAACCTAGCATTATGTGCGCGAATTTTCTAGTTTATGGGCGGTCTGTTACCAGACACTCAGCTTGTTTTTGGCGCAAAGGTACCGCGGGTGGATCCGCTCCCACCGAGATTTTCCCGCTGGGAAGCAACCGGGTCGTCCCGGCCGTCACCCGCTTAAAGGTTCTGCAACCGGTCTAAAGGTCCTGTAGTCAGTCTAAAGGTTCTGCAACCAGTCCCTCGCGATCACATCCGGGGAGAGCTGCTCGTTAACGCTGCGGGCGTTCAACTGCACCAGGTCATCCGCGGTGAGTGCCTCGCTGACACGATTAACCACCTTGGCTGCCTTCGGGTCCAGATCCGCACTGGCAAGCGGCACTACGTGTGACGCGAGAAACAGGCCGGCGGTGTCCTCCAGCGCCACCAGATTATTGGTTTTAATGCTCGGATCAGCGGTGTAAATAATGGCGAGCTGAATATCGTTGTCCTGCAGCGCCTTCACGGTCAGCGATCCGCCGCCGTCCTCAATAGGGGTGAAACCAACGCTCACGCCGTAGCTCTCCTGCAGCCCCTTCGGGCCGTTCGGCCGCTGCTCCGCCTCCGAGTTAGCGCCGAGGGTTAGCGGATCCGTCACCCGCTGCAAATCCTCGATCGACCGCAGATTCCAGGTTTTCGCAAACTCCTCGGTAACGACATAGGAGTCCTGGTCGGTTGCCGGTGACTGGTCCAAAACCTGCAGATCGTCAGGCGTCGCCTGCTGCAGCGCCTGATAAACATCATCGCTCAGCCGCGCCTCGGTGTCAGCCTCCCAGTACTGCAGGAGCGGACCGGTGTACTCCGGGAACAGGTCGATTTTGCCCGCTTCGATCTCCGGCAGATAGATTTCTCGCTGCCCGATCCGGAACTGCCGGTCAACGCTGAAACCTTCCGCTTCCAGTGCCTGGGCGTAAATCTCGGCAATAATCTCGTTTGAGTAGTAGTCCTGCGAGCCGATCACAATGGTTTCTTCACCGTCACCCTGATTGCCCGTTGAGAGCGGATCCCCGCTGCCGCACCCCGTCAATAAAGCAGCCGCGGCAGCAAAACCAACCAGCCCCGCAAATACCCTGCGCATGTTTGAGTTAGACACCGTTATTACCTCCGCTTTGCTTGTTGGGTTTACTAAACCGTTCTGCGGTGCCGAAAAACCAGCTCGCCCGCCCAAAACGGTTCGTTAGCTTAACCAGCCTAGTGGCTTAAACTGAGAGTGCAAACCGGCGTTTTGCCAGGTGCTGCAGCCCCGCAAGCAGCAGTTCAGCGGTTAACGCGAGCAGCGCAACCAGCAGGGATCCGCCCAGCATCTCGGCGTAATCACGCGATTTTAGGCCCGCAAACAGGTACCTGCCGAGGCCCAGATCGGCGACGTAGGCGGCGAGTGTTGCGGTTGCGATAACCTGCAGCACGGCGGCGCGAAAACCGCCGATAATAATCGGCAGCGCAAGCGGCAGTTCAACCCGCAGCAGCACCTGGCTGCTGCTCATACCGATCGCCTTCGCGGCCTGCGGCAGTTCACGGTTAATCGCCTGCACACCCGCGTAGGCTCCCGCCAGCAGCGACGGAATTGCGAGCACCACGAGCGCGATAACCGGTGCAACGGCGCCGATTCCCACGACCAGCCCGACGAGCGTTAAAACACCGAGCGTGGGGATCGCTCGCGCCGCGCCGGTGACACCGCCGATGAGACCGGCACCCTTCCTGGTGTGCCCGATCAGCAGACCAGCCGGGATCGCGATTAGGCTCGCGCAGAGCACCGTCACCGCTGTGATGGCGAGGTGCTGGGTGAGACGCACCGGGATGCCCGAGCTGCCCTGCCAGTTTTGTGGATCGCTGATCCAGGCGAGCGCGTCCAGCAACAGGTTCACAGCGCCTCCCCTCGGTCTGCGGTGTTCACTGGCACACCGCGATGTTCAACGGATCCCGCGCACGCACCACCTCGGTCGGTGGGTGCTGCGGATCCTTCGCCTGCGATAGCGGATCGCACGGGTGACTGCTCTGCGGATTCGATGGCCTCACAGCGGCTTCTCCTACTCCGCCACTGCCACGGCGCGAGCACCCGCCCGCACAAAAGCAGTAGCGCGTCACACAGCAGCGCCAAAATAAGCGTCGCCGCAATACCGGTTATCACCTCAGCGGCAATGCCACGCTGGAATCCATCAGTTAGCAGACTGCCGAGACTCGGGATCCCGAGCAGCGAACCGATAGTTGTCAGCCCGATCGTTGACACGGTAACAACCCGCACCCCGGAGAGCAGCACCGGCACGGCGAGCGGCAGCTCAACCCGCCACAGCATCGCCGTTTTAGAGTAGCCAAGCGCCATCGCTGCATCGCGCGCAGCGGCGGGCACAGCACTAAAAGCGTCGGCGGAGGTTCGCACCAAAAGCGCGACACCGTAGACCGTCAGCCCGATCACCATCACCGCGCCCGAGCGCAGTGGCACCCCAAAAATCACCGGTATCAGAATCAGTAGCGGCAGCGCCGGAATCGCGTAGAGCAGCGAGGTTAAAACCAAAAGCGCTCCGCCAACCCGCGGTAGTCGGTATGCGAGCCGACCGATCGGCACCGCGATCAGCACACTCAAAAGCACCGCCGGAACGCTCAACAGCAGATGCTGCCAGGTTAGCCGCAGCACACTGTCGAGGTTGTTGAGCAGCCACTCCATTAGGCGCTCGCCTCCGCGGTCAGCTGATCTCTAGCCTGCCCCTGCGCTGCCTGCAAGTCGCCCTCTGCCTGCCCCTGCACGGCTGCCGGTGACTGTTCCTCACCGAGCAGACCGAGCGGCCTGCCGGTTGCGTCAACAACGTATTTCACACCGCCGCGCGTCACCGTTGTTAGCCTGCGGTCGCTGCGATCAAAACCGATAAAGTCACGCACAAAATCATCCGCCGGTTCACTAACCAGCTGCTCAGGCGTGCCTATTTGCGCAATCTCACCGGCGTTTTTTAGCACAACAACGGTGTCGCCAAGCAGCAGCGCCTCATCAATATCGTGGGTGACAAACACAACTGTTTTCCCAAGCTCCGCCTGCAGCCGCATCAGCTCCAGCTGCAATTCTCGGCGGACGATCGGATCCACCGCGGCAAATGGCTCATCCATCAACAGAATCTGAGGATCCGCAGCCAGCGCCCGCGCAACACCGACACGCTGCTGCTGCCCACCCGAGAGCTCCCGCGGGTAGCGTTTGGCGAGTTTGGGATCCAATCCCACCCGTTCGAGCAGTTCCAGCGCCTGTAAGCGCGCGGTTTGTTTGGCGGTTCCGTTGAGTCTCGGCACCGTTGCAACGTTGTCTTGTACGGTGCGGTGCGGCAGCAGGCCGCCGTGTTGCATAACATAGCCGATACTGCGCCGCAGCTTGACCGCGTCGGTTACTTGCACGTCTTGACCGGCGATTAAAACCTGACCTTTGCTCGGTTCAACCATCCGGTTGATCATCCGCAGCAGTGTGGTTTTACCTGACCCGGAGGAGCCGACGAACACGAGCGTCTGACCCTCCGGTATTTGCAGCGAGAAGTCCCGAACGGCAGCAACCCCGCCGTAGTGTTTTGAAACGGATTTGAACTCGATCATGTCTGTCTCTCATCCTTGCTTTTCGGGATCCCCCGGGCAGCACTCGGGGATCTCACTGTGGCCGGGGATCTCCCGACTGTTCGAGGATACATTAGCTTCTTGAGTATCTCCCGACCCCGCACACCATCTGGCGTTAGATTAGAAACACTAAATCCCGTGAATCCTTTACGACTCACGGGGTTTAACCGGTGGCTCCGACCGGTGTCGATCCGGTGACCTTCCACTCTTCAGGCGGACGCTCTACCAACTGAGCTACAGAGCCGAGCAGACGTGCCGCTCGGATAAAGAAACCCTTCAAATTGAAGGGTTCTCTACCTGCGACCCTGACGGGACTTGAACCCGCGACCTCCGCCGTGACAGGGCGGCGCGCTAACCAACTGCGCCACAGGGCCATGCTTAACATGCTATTCAATTGTGTTTTTGGCGATAGTGACCCCAACGGGATTCGAACCCGTGTTACCGCCGTGAAAGGGCGACGTCCTAGGCCACTAGACGATGGGGCCGGATTGCGCCTGGACGCTATCTTTTCGCCTTAAAAATATTACGACAGATTCAGAGGTGAGCGCAAATCGACTCAGCGGGCGGCGGTCAAATCCGCATGATTTCAGGGGTTTTATGGGCGTGTCGCAGCGACTGAGGGCCGCTCTAACGCCCCTCAGTTGCCGCTGCCGAGCATCCGCTGCACACTGTGGGTTGACAGGTTGCTGTGAACCATCGGCCCCATAGTTGTGCGCTGCTCAAAGGTGTAACCCATCTGTCCCTGGCTTAGCATCCCGATCATGAACGGGTCTTTCGCGTCCCACAGGATCCAGGTCGGCTCACCGGCAACGTTAACCCCAAGATAGGTAACCTCAACCGCTTTTTCACCGATCCGCTGCACGGTCGGCACGAGTGTGCGCGTGCTGAAGATTGGTTCTATCGCCCCCGAAGACTGCTGACTGTTGCTCATGATCCACCCCACAATTGTTTAGCTAACACTCTAAATACTAGCAATCCAGACGCAGAATCACCGCAAAAACAGCCGCAAATCAGCGAAGCTTGCGCAAAGTTATTACTGCCCCCTAAAGAACTCTCGCGCCACCTCTGCTAATCCATAGAGGTCATCAACGTGTGAGAGCTCCCGGCAGCTGTGCATCGACAGCAGCGGCGCCCCAACATCAACCGTGTTGATGCCGGTTCGCTCAGCCGTGATCGGCCCGATTGTGCTACCGCACGGGATTGTGTTGTTCGCCACATAGTCCTGCGACTCCACACCTGCCGCCTCACACAGGGCTCGCCATTTGGCGGCCCCCAAACCGGTTGTTGCGTAGCGCTGGTTAGCGTTGTGCTTCAGCACCGGCCCTTTACCCGGCTGGGGTCTCGTCTCTGGATCGTGATGCCCCGCGTAGTTTGGGTGCACCGCGTGGCTCGCGTCCGCCGAAATAACCCACGAAGCGGCGAGCGAACGCTGCGCTGCCTCGGTGTCAGCCCCGATCAGCCGCTGCAGCCGCTTAATAACCCCCTGCAACAGTGGGCCACCAGCGCCTGTTGTGCTGCCGGATCCAACCTCTTCATGGTCGAATACGGCGAGCACCGCAATGCTCTGCGGCGCCGGGGTCTGCGCGATCAACGCCGCAAGCCCTGCGTAGGTTGAGCTGAGGTTGTCTTGGCGCCCTGCAGCAAACAGCTCCCGGTGTGCGCCGATCCGCGCCGGCAGCTGTGTGTCAGCGAGTGACACATCCCAGGCGGCAAGCTCAGTGACGGGGATTCCCGCCGCGTCCGCCAGCAGCTCGGCAACATCAACCTCGCCAACCCCGATAATCGGCTGCGTGTGCAGCTGCCGGTCAAGCTTCAGCCCGTTGTTCACCTCACGGTCGAGATGCACGGCGAGCTGCGCGATCCTGGCAACCGGCCCGGTGCGGATCAGCCGGCAGTTACCGGCGCTGTCAAACACCCGCCCCGCGAACTCGAGGTCGCGATCCAGCCAGGAGTTGAGCAGCACACCGCCGTAAACCTCAACGTTTGCCTGCGCCCACGACTCGGTTTTCCGGTTCGGGTTCGGCTTCAGCACAAACCCTGGTGAGTCGCTGTGCGCGCCCCAAATATTGAAGGGGGTGTGGGGCAGCGGATCCGCCCCCACCCGCCATGCAATAATCGCGCCGTCGCGCAGCACAAAGCCCGCAGAGTCGGCAATACCGGAGCTGTTTTGCTGGGCGATTTCTTCCCAGTCCTCGGTCAGCCCGTACTCGCTAAACCCGGCCGCTTTTAACTGCTCTGCAGCATTTGCGGCCGCGTGAAAAGCGGTTGGGCTGGCGGCAATAAAGTCGCCGTACCGGTCAATATAATCGTCAACTGTTGCGGTGCTCTGTGCTGCTGTCACGCGATCGACCTACTTTGACTCGCCGCCCACGCCCGGAACACCACCGGCGTTAACCTGGTCGCCCGGGTTGGTGAAGTTCTGTGCGAACTCAGCCAGCAGTCGCGCACCGAAACCGGTGGATCCGGCGCTGCGCCACAGGTCATCGCTGTCTACCTCCATCGGCCCTGCAATATCGAGGTGACCCCACGGAGTGTCGCCGGCGAACTCCTGCAGGAACAGTGCCGCGGTGATCGCACCACCGTAGCTGCCTCCGATGTTGGCGATGTCAGCAACCTTGGACTTCATGGATTTGCGCAGTCGCGAGTCAAGCGGCAGCTGCCAAACCACCTCATCGGTTGCAACCGCCGCGGTTTTCAGCTGTTTAGCGAGTTCGTCGTTGTTTGCGAACACGGCAGCGGTTTCAGCACCCAGCGCCATCATTGCAGCACCGGTCAGAGTTGCGATGTCAACAACCGCGTCAACTTTCTCTTCTACCGCGAGAGCGATACCGTCACCCAGCACGAGGCGACCCTCGGCATCAGTGTTGCGCACCTCTACGGTTTTACCACCGCGCATGATGAGCACGTCACCAAGTTTTGTTGATGAACCCGAGGGCATGTTGTCGGTACACATCAGCCAGCCGGTGACCGCGGTTTTCACACCAAGGTCTCGCAGCGCAGTCATTGCTGAGAGTACAGCGCCTGCGCCCATCATGTCCATTTTCATGGAGCAGTGTGAAGCGTTTGATGGCTTCAGGCTGATTCCACCCGAATCGTACATAATACCTTTACCAACAAGCCCCAGGTGGCCGGTTGCGTCGGCTGGTTTGTAGCTGACCTTGATAAGGCGCGGTTCCTCAACGGATCCGGCGTTCACACCCAGAAGACCGCCGAGGCCGAGCTCCTGAATCTGCTTACGGTCGAACACCTCAACTGTGAAACCTAACTCTGGACCGAGCTTTTCTGCGATCTTGGCGAGCTGTGTGGCGTTGAGGTGGCGCGGTGGAGTATTGCCCAGATCGCGCGCCAAAAGCGCAGCGCGGGTTAGCACCGCGGCGCGGTCAATTCCCTGCTTAGCTACCTCATCGTCAGAAACAACGATGAGTTTGCTGAGCGAAACGGTGTCAGCCTCGGTTTTTAGCACGTCGTAGCGGTAGCGTGCCAATACAACACCCTCAACGGCTGCCTGCGCGGCTGCCTCCGAGGTGAGATCACCGGTTAGCTCTGCGAGGTTGAGAGCCAGGCTGTCGCTCTTTGCTGCCGCGCGAGCGAAAACGGCTGCTGCGTTACGCGCATCGGCAACGGTTTTCACACCCTCGCCGACACCAACAAGCACCCTTGTCACCTCCCCTGGCAGCACCAGGCTCTGCTCTGCTTTACCCTTGAAACCTGCGGCGGCGAGCTGCTCACGGGTGACAGCAACATCGGCGGGCAGATCTCCCTCAGCTGGGACAAAAACAGCGACCGTGGCGTCTTTATCTGCTTTGGGTTTGAGCTCCACCTGCGCTGGTGACTCGAGAGACGGAATCGGATTAAATTCTGGATTAATGATTACGTTCATAACACTCAACCTTACCCCCAGTTGCCAAAATTCTGCTGTAAAAAGTATCCCCTAAACCGTGAAGAGTTGTTAGAGTTAAAACATGCCCGCAATGAACATCGCAAAACCCCACATCTACGATCACTCACACGCCGATGTTGGCGCGGGGTGGCTGCGCCCAGCAGTGTTTGGCGCTATGGACGGGCTTGTCTCTAACATCGGCCTAATCACCGGCATTGCCGCAGCGGGTGCCAGCCCAGGCACCATGGTGATAACCGGCATTTCAGGCATGATCGCGGGCGGTGTGTCTATGGCGCTCGGCGAATACACCTCGGTGAAAACCCAAAACGAACAGCTCGACTCGGAGGTGCGCGTCGAAAGTGACGCGCTGAAACGCAACCCGCGCGGCGAGGAGCTGGAGCTTGCTGACCAGTTTAAACAGCTCGGTATGACAGAAACTACCGCAAAACAGGCGGCTCGTGAGGTGCACGCCAACCACGACAGCGCGCTGCGTGTTCACCTCGCCAACGAGCTCGGTCTCAGCCTCGACGACCGCCAGTCTCCGCTGGTTGCCGCGCTCGCCTCCTTCTTCGCGTTCAGCATCGGGGCGCTGGTGCCGGTGCTGCCGTTCCTGTTCGGGCTGAGCTCGGTCTGGGTTTCTTTAGCGTTTGGTGGATTCGGCCTGCTCATCGCCGGGGCGCTCGCCGCGAGATTCAGCAAGCGGAAGCTAATGGGCGGGGCTGTCCGGCAGCTGGTGCTCGGAACGGTCGCGGTTGGTGTCACGTTTGCGATCGGCAAACTGATGGGTGTTAGCGGTGTCGGGTAGTTTACGGCTCGGGTTTGTGCGCGGATCCGCCCCCACCAAGTGGGCGAGAAGGTGGCAGGAGGCGCAGCCCGAGAGCCCCTTGGAGCTTGTGCCGCTAGACGAGTCACCGCTCAACTCCCCCGCCGGCCAGGAACTGCTTGCGAGCGGCGGGTTGCTGCTGGTGCGTGGCGCGAGCACAGAACCTCCGCGGTTTGCGGATCCGCTGCACGCGGTTCGCCTGTATGACGAGGCTGTTGCGCTCGTTACAACCGCCGATGCGGAGCTTGGTGAGCTTCCCGAGATCAGCGACCTGAATCTGCTGCGCGGCGTCACACTACTCCAGCATCCGGCTCACAATCCGCTGTGGCCGAAGGCTTCGCCGTGGCAGGATCCGAGCTGGGAACCGCGCACCGCGGCGGAACTGGCTGAACTGGTCGCCACCGGTGAGGACGCTGCCCTGCTGCCGCTGCCGCTGGCACGCCACACCGCGAAACACAAACAGCTGCGGGTTATTCCCGTCGCCTCCGAGCTCGGTCTCGCACAGACCGCGATCTGGGCGGTCTGGTTGGAGAGGCACAACAGTGATGAACTGCAGAACCTGGTTGGGGTTCTTCGAGGTAGACGCGCCGCCTCAAGCAGGCAGGCAGCGCCGGTGGGTGGATCCGCGCCCAAAGCCCGCAAGGTTACTGTGCAGCGCGCAAAGAGCACAAAGAAAACCCCGCCGCCCGGTTCACGCGGCGAGCAGCTTTTGCGTGCAGCGCAGAAGAACCAGAGGCGGCAGGGCGGGAAGTCGGCTACTGCCGGGAAGCGAACTCGTCGGTCGCGTTCATAAGCGCGGTTCTGATTCCCGGTTCGATGCTGGCGTGGCCGGCGTCGGGCACCATCACAAACTTTGCGTGCGGCATCTGCCGGTACAGGTCCCAGGCGGTTTGCGGCGGTGTGCAGGCGTCGTAGCGTCCCTGCACGATCACGGTCGGAATGTTTTTCAGCTTCACCGCGTCACGGATCAGCTGACCATCCTCCATCCACCCCTTGTTGAAGAAGAAGTGGTTTTCGATGCGGGCGAAAGCAACCGACCAGAAATCGTCCTCAGCGGCCTGTTTAACGAATTTTTCGTCAACGAAGAGGCTGGTTGTGCTCGCCTCCCAGATGGACCAGGCAAGCCCCGCCGGAACGTGGATAGCGGTATCCGGGTTAAACAGCCTGCGGTTGTATGCAGCGATCAGATCGTCGCGATCTTCCTCCGGGATCGGCTCCAGGTAGGTCTCCCAAAAATCCGGGAAAAGGTGTGAGGCACCCTCCTGATAGAACCACCTGAGCTCTGATTCGCGGAGTGTGAAGATGCCACGCAAAACCAGCTCAGTGACCCTGTCGGTGTGGGTTTCGGCGTAAGCGAGCGAGAGGGTTGAGCCCCAGGATCCACCAAACACCTGCCATTTGTCGATGCCGAGGTGCTCACGCAGCATCTCAATGTCGGCGACGAGGTGCCAGGTTGTGTTGGCGCTCAGGTCCGCGTCGGGTTCACTCGCGTGCGGCCGTGATTTGCCGCAGCCGCGCTGGTCGAAAAGGACTATGCGATATTTCTCAGGATTGAAGTAGCGGCGCATACTCGCGGTTGAGCCGCCGCCCGGCCCACCGTGCACAGCAACAACCGGTTTGCCATCGGGGTTGCCTGACTGCTCATAGTAGAGGCTGTGGCCGTCGCCAACCTCGAGCATACCGTGGTCGTAGGGTTCGATTTCAGGATAGAGTTCACGCGTTGTCATAGCTAACAGTCTATCTATTTCGCCGGTTAGCGCCTAGCGTTGCGGCTGCGGGAGGCGCGACAGCGTATATAAAAACCAGGCCCTGCTAAGCGGGGTATACTCAGCAGAGCCTGGATTTCTTTACTGCACTAGGGGCAGGAT
Source organism: Leucobacter sp. OH1287 (assembly GCF_003859945.1). Classification (GTDB taxonomy): domain Bacteria; phylum Actinomycetota; class Actinomycetes; order Actinomycetales; family Microbacteriaceae; genus Canibacter. The sequence goes on along the minus strand of NZ_RQYM01000003.1, from coordinate 63,543 downwards.
TTACACGCCTAGCTTAACGACTTCTCCGACACGGGCAGGTTGCCGTCCTGCCGCTGTTTCTCAACATACTCCTGCGCCTCCCGCTGCCGTTCCGCCTCAATTCCAGTGGCTATCTCGGCGCGCAGCAGTTCATCGGTGAGCCCAAAGGCGTCAACTAAATCGAGAGCCTGGGTGCGGATCCGCTGGCACAGCCTGTCAATGTAGGCGGTGACCGCAGAAACCCGCTGTCCGCTGAGGATACCGTGCTGCAGGTACCAGGCGGCGTTGTCTTCAAACAGTTTGAAAGCAAACAGATCACGCAGCCAGGTGATCACCGTGCGGGTGTCACCGCTAAACTGCTCAACCGCCTCAGTAAACGCCTCCCACTGTAAAAGCTCAGCGTGCGCCTTAGCCGCGGCAATCAGTTTCGCCTGATTCGCGTTAAACGCCGCCTCTTTGGCTGCCTTGTCTCTGGTCTTTGGCATCGCGAACGCAATCTCAGAAATCATGGTGTTGACGCGCTGGCTCAGCAGCTGATGCTGTGTTTCAGGGTTTTGCAGGGCGTCAATCGCACGGGAGGTCTGTCCAAGATCCGCAACATCCTGCGCAACCTGCCTCAGCCCAAACTTAGCGATCCCCTCAGCAACCCGCTGCTGCGCTACCTTAGCGGCTACGGTACGGGGGCTCTCACCCTGGAACTGTTTAGCGAAGTCGGTCAGCAGTCGCTTACCCACCAGCTGCAGCAGCACATGGTTGTCGCCCTCAAAGGTGACGTAGATATCAAGATCCTGATACCAGCTGGTCAGCCGGTTCTTCGCAATAAACCCGGCGCCGCCGCATGCCTCCCTGGCGGTCTGCAGTGTGTCGAGCGCTGCCCAGGTCGACAGCGGTTTCAGCGCCGCCGCGAAGGTTTCAAGATCCTGCCTAGAGGTGTCGGTGTCGTTAACACCCGAGAACACCTCGTCAAAGAATCGCAGCAGTTTCTCGTGTGCAAACTGCATCGCGTAGCTCTGCGCCAGTCGCGGCAGCAGCCGTCGCTGGTGGAGCCCGTAATCCAGCAGCACCCGTTCTTTCCCGTCTGCGCCCGGGAACTGGCGCCGCTCACTGCCGTATTTAATCGCGATTGTCAGCGCCGCCTGCATCACATTAACTGCGGCACCGTCGAGCGAAACACGCCCCTGCACAAGCGCTCCAAGCATCGTAAAGAATCTCCGACCGGGTGATTTAATCGGTGAACTGTAGCTGCCGTCAGCAGCAACGGTGCCGTAGCGGTCAAGCAGGTTGGTGCGCGGGATCCGCACGTGAGTAAAATGCAGTCGCCCATTATCAATACCGTTGAGGCCGCCCTTGTAACCGTCATCCTCCGCGCCAACTCCGGGCAGCAGCTCCCCTTCCGGGGTGCGGATCGGCACGAAGAACGCGTGCACACCATAGTTGACGCCGCCGGTGATCAGCTGCGCGAACACAACCGCAGCCTGCCCGTGCAGTGCTGCGTTGCCGAGGAACTCCTTCCACGCCGCACGATACGGGGTGTGGATCTCAAACTCCTCCGTCTCAGGATCATAGGTCGCCGTTGTTGCGATGGAGGCAACATCGGAGCCGTGACCGATCTCCGTCATCGCGAAGGCACCGGGCAGCTTCAGGGTGAGCACATCCGGCAGCCATTTATCGTGGTGTGGTTTGGTGCCGAGGTGCAGAATCGCCGCCCCAAACAGACCCCACTGCACACCGCTTTTGATCTGCAGTGACGGATCCGCAAAAACCAGCTCGCCGAACGCAGCCAGGTTACCGCCCTGGTTGTCGGATCCACCGTATTCAACCGGGAAGGCGCGCTGCACCGCCCCCGCATCAGCGAGATACTGCAGGCGTTTAAGTGTCAGATCGCGATTCTCTTCAAGGCTGAGCCCGTAAACCGTGTGGTATTTACTGTCTGAGGCAACCGCGCGCGACTCCAGCCGCTCCTTCTTCCACTTGCCCATGAGCGCGTCATTAACCGCGGCAATATCAATTTTTGGCGCGGATCCTGCTGCCTCTTTGCTGCTAACTTCAGTGTTGTCAGCAGCGGTTTTGCTGTTTTGCTGTGTCATTTTGCACCGTCGTTTCTGCGCTCTAACCTGCGCTGTTGTGTTGCTGCTTTGCGGCTTTGCTTAGAAACGATACGCAACCCACCCCAAAGACGCAAATATCTCCGCTGGGTGACACAAGTTTATCACTCCCCAGCGGAGATATTTTGGAGGAATCCTACAAACTAAACAGTTTTTTGTTGTAGCTTGCTGCAATATATTCCGGGCTGCGTGCGGCCTAGCTGCTAGGCTGCCCAGTCCTGCTGATCCCCCGGCTCAAAATCGCCGAAGTATGCCGGTTCAAGCTGCGCGTTCTTAAACAGCTGCTCGGTGCGACGCCTGCGATTGCGCGGAATAACCGTCACAACTGTGCCATCGCGACCGGCACGGCCGGTGCGACCGGCACGGTGAAGATAGCTCTTGTAGTCGTCTGGCGGATCCGCCTGCACAACCAGCGCCACATCATCAACGTGAATGCCTCGCGCCGCAACATCGGTTGCAACCAGCACATTAACCTTGCCGTCGGTGAAGCGTTTCAGGTTGCGCTCACGGCGATTCTGGTTGAGATTGCCGTGCAAATCAACCGCCATAACACCGGCATCCTCGCACAACTCCCGCACCATTTCAGCGTATGCGCGTGTGCGAGTGAACACAATCGTCGGACCGGTTGCGCCGCGCACCAGCTCCTGCAGCACCTCGTCTTTATCCTCACGCAAAACAACAAGCACATGGTGGTCGATATTGCCGTGAGCCTCACCAGCAACCTCGTGCACCGCCGGATCCTGTAGGAATTCACTAACCAGCTTCGCAACCTGCTGGTCAAGCGTCGCCGAAAACAGCAGCTTCTGCGAGTTTGGCGCGATGCCCCGCAGGATCCGCTGCACCGGCTCAACAAACCCGAGCTCCGCCATGTGATCCGCCTCGTCAAGCACCGCAATCGCCACCTGCCCAATCTGCAGGTCGCCGCGCTCAATCAGATCCTCAACCCGACCCGGTGTGCCAACAACAATATCGACGCCGCGGCGCAGCGCGTGCTGCTGCCGTTCAATCGGAGCACCGCCAACAACCTGGGTTGTGAAGAACCCAACCGCGCGTGCAATCGGCTGCACAGTGCGGTCAATCTGCAGGGCAAGCTCGCGAGTTGGCGCTAAAATCAGCGCCTTCGGGGCACGGCCCTGGGTGCGTTCACGCCGCTCATTAACCACGCGTTTACGCTTCGGGCGGGATGGATCATTATCAAACAGGCCCTCGGATTTCAGCTGTAGCAACCGCTCAATCAGCGACGCACCAAACGCGATGGTTTTGCCGGATCCGGTGCGTCCGCGCCCGAGCACGTCAACGCCCGACAGCACGTCAGGAATAGTTGCCGCCTGAATCGGGAACGGCTTGGTCGCGCCCAGTTCCGCGAGCGCCTCAACAATCCCAGCGCCCAGCCCGAGATCGGCGAAGGTGCTGTCAACCACATCGGCCGCGCTGGTCTGCTTCGCCTCTAACCTGTCAAGCACCACATCCTCGGGTGGCTGGTAGCCGCCCTGTTTTGCGCCGCGGGTGGATCCGCCATCACGGTGCCGGTTCGGACTAAAATCTGACCAGGCGCCGCGGTCACCGCGCTGTTTTTTACGGGCGTTGCTGAAGCGGTTGGCCTCGTGCCGTTGAAAGTCGCGCTCTTCCCGGAAGTCCCGGTCACGGCCTGAGCGTTCACCGCCCCAGCGATCCGCCCTATCACGCTCGAATCCTTGGCGATCGCGCTGCTCGAAGTTCCGGCGCCCAAACTCGCGGCGCTCCCGGCGAGCCTCACCACGGTAGTCGTCGCGGCGCTCCCGGCGATCCTCTCCCCGATAGTCGGTGCGGCGATCACCGCGATAGTCGTCCCGCCTGTCGAAACGGAAATCCTCTCGGCGCTCCCCACGGAAGTCGTGATGACGCTCCCCACGGAAGTCGTGACGACGTTCCCCGCGGCCTTCTCCGCGGTAATCCCGGCGGTAGTCGCTGCCACGGCGCTCATCAAGGTGGTCACCTCGGAAACCACCGCGGGTGCCGTGATCCGCATAGCGTCCGGGCTGACGGTCAGCGCGATACCCGAACTTGCCACGGTCAGAGAAACGCTGCTCGCGTCGATCCGCGAAGTCATCACCGTAGCCTCGGCGGCCGCCGGTAGCAGCCCTGTTTCCACCCTTGCGGTGCTGTTTTTTGCCGCGATTGGGCTCATAGTTTTTAGGGGCTTTAAAACCCCGCTTTGGCTTTTTCGCCATACTCTTTATGCTTCTTTCTAAAATGCGCATGCTGTGCACAGCAAAAATCAGCGCGCTTTGGTGCAATACACACCTTAGACGCACAATCCTGGTTGAGTTGGAGCACCAACCCACAAACACACAGCAGTCTAACCCGCGACTTTGGCCGGGAGATCAATAAACAAAATGACCCCCGCCGCGTATCCCGTTAATTGCGCAGAAGCCAACCTTATAAGTGTAGCAGCTTTTTAACTGGTGCGCCGCTATTCTGTGAACTGCAGCGGAATCGCCATGTCCTGAATCCTGTCACCGCTCGCGGTGTGATCCGCCCTCGTCACCAGCCCGCACTGCTCTTTCCGGCAGTCGACACCGTTACCGCTGCTCTCGGGAATTATCAGGTGCGCTTCAAAACTACCGTCCGGCTGAAACTGCCCGGTCGCAAACACCCGCCAAACAAAATCGTTGGTGATCCAGGCGCTTGAACCCTCGCCACCCTCACTGTTTTGCGCTTCAGCCTCCTCCTCCGACGCCGGCACCTCCCCCAGACAGGGCGTAAACTTGGCGCCCTCCGCCTCCGGGATCCGACAGAAACTCACATAGATGCCGATGTCTGGATTGTAGCCGCTGCCCCGCACCACAATCTTCTCTCCGGGGCGGATCCGCGTCACATCGAGCAGCTCACCGGAACTGTCTCGGGCCTCCAGCGTTCTCGTCCTACCGTCATCGCCCTTCGCGACCAGTCTCGCGCCCTCAGCGGTGGTTTCTGTGTAACCAGAAGCGCCGCCGTTTTGGTGTGTAAGAATCGGAATAAGCACAGCCGCGACAAAGCCAATCACAACGCACGCGGCGATTGCGATCACGCTTATCCACAGCTTCTTTTTCACACTAACCAGTTTAACAATCAGGCAGGAACCGTGCTATACTCTTCGCCATACGTCTATTTTTTTGTTTCTAGTTTCGCCGCGATCCACGCACCGCGGCCTGTTGTGTAAAGGGGGTCACGCGTGGGGCGCGGCCGTCAAAAAGCAAAGCACACCAAGGTAGCTCGTCAGCTGAAGTATTTCAGCCCGAACACAGACCTTTCAGAACTGGAGCGAGAGCTTCACAGCGCTGCTCCGCAGGATGATTTCGATGATCCCTGGGCAGAGTACGCTGCAAAGTACAATGACGACGAATACTCCGATGAGGATCACATCGGCGACGACCGTGTGAGTGACGAACAAGAGGATTCGCTCTCAAGCGGCTCACGCAAATAGCTGCTCACGCAAATAGCGGCTCACGCAGACTTTAACCGGCTGGCAGCACAAGCCAGCCGACACCGAAACTACTGTGCGTAGCTGCCAACCAGCTGCACTGCGCCGCCGTCAACGCCCTTTGCACCCTGCTCAAAACCGGTCAGGTCACGCTCACCGGTCTGCACGGTGCCGAACTGCCAGGCTTTGATGCCGGATCCGTTCAGCGACTCAATAACAGGCGCTGCTGCATCCTCGGCAACAACCGCAACCATACCAACGCCGAGGTTCCATGCGCCCTCAACGTCAGCCAGGCTGTGGCCACCCAGAGCAACCAGGTGCCTAAACACTGGCAATGGCGACCAGGTGCCACGATCCACCTCGGCCCAGCTGCCAGCGGGCAGCACGCGCGCAACGTTGGCTGCGAGACCGCCGCCGGTGATGTGGCTCAGCGCGTGCACAGCGCCGGGATGCTGCTGCAGCAGCTCCAAAAGTGGTGATGTGTAGAGGCGGGTTGGTGTGAGCAGCGCCTCGCCGTAGGTTGTTCCCAGATCAGCGGCGTGATCGGTGTATTTGAGTGAGTGCTCTGCGAGCATCGCACGCACCAGCGAGAAACCGTTAGAGTGCAGACCCGACGACTCCATCGCGATCAGTACATCGTCGTCGCGCACCCGGTCAGGGCCGAGCAGTTCATCCGCCTCAACAACGCCGAAGGCTGCGCCCGCAACGTCATACTCGTCAACGCCCAAAAGACCCGGGTGTTCTGCGGTCTCACCGCCGACGAGGGCGGTGCCGGTTGCCGCGCACGCCTCAGCGATTCCGCGGACGATGTCGGCGATCCGCTCAGGAACGAGCTTGCCACAAGCAATATAGTCGGTCATCGCGAGCGGTTTAGCACCGACAACAACGATGTCGTCGACGATCATCGCAACCAGGTCCTGCCCGATTGTGTCGTGTTTGTCGATAGCCTGTGCAATGGCGACCTTTGTGCCAACACCGTCGGTTGCGCTGGCGAGCAGCGGGCGCCTGTAGTCTTTTAGCGCGGAGGCATCAAACAAACCGGCAAAGCCACCAACTCCCCCGAACACCTCGGGGCCGTGCGTTTTTGCAACCGCTGACCGCATCAGTTCAACGGCGAGATCGCCGGCTGCCGTATCAACACCAGATTTTGCGTAAAGTCCGCCTTCGCTCATAGTTTCATCCTATAGCACCTAGCCGATTGAGGTTCTTAAATCGAGCAAAAATGTGAGAAAATTAAGTAGCTCTTCCACGCCAAGATGAAAGACCCAAAACTATGTGCGGTATTGTCGGAATTGTCTCAACCGAGCCAGTAAACCAGCAAATCTATGACAGCCTGCTGTTGCTGCAGCATCGAGGTCAAGACTCAACCGGTATTGCAACCGCTGACGGGCAACATTTTCACATGGTTAAAGCCTCAGGGCAGGTGCGTGAGGCGTACCGCACCCGCGATATGCGCAGCCTGCTCGGCAACGTTGGCCTCGGCCACGTCCGCTACGCCACCCGCGGCAGCGCAGCCCAGGAGCAGGAGGCACAGCCGTTTTACGTTAACGCGCCATACGGCATCATCTTGGTACACAACGGCAATCTGGTTAACACCCGCGAGCTAACCTCCGAGCTCTATCAGGTGGATCGCCGCCACCTCAACACCGACAGTGACACCGAGCTGCTTCTCAACGTCCTCGCAAACGAGCTGCAAAAACAGGTGGACGGGATGGCGCTCACCCCGGAACAGATCTTCAACGCCGTCTCGAAACTGCACAAGCGGGTTGAGGGATCCTACGCGGCGATCGCGATGATCGCTGGTTACGGGCTCTTAGCATTCCGGGATCCGCACGGGATCCGCCCGCTGGTGCTCGGCAAGCGCACAACCGAGGCAGGTAAAGACGAGTGGGTTGTTGCCTCCGAGTCGCTTGTTTTAGAGTCCGGAGAGTACACCATCGAACGCGATGTTGCGCCCGGTGAGGCGGTGTTTATCACCGTTGACGGTCAGCTGCACAGCAAACAGTGTGCGAGCGAACTGCCGGAGTATGCGCCTTGCGCTTTCGAGTATGTTTACCTGGCACGGCCCGACTCGGTTGTTAACGGTATCTCGGTTTATGACGCCAGGCTACGGCTCGGCGATGTGCTCGCGGAGGAGATCGCGAAGCAGCTAGACGTTAGCGAAATCGATGTTGTGATGCCGATTCCTGACTCTGCCCGGCCGAGTGCGATGCAGGTTGCGCACCGTCTCGGTATCCAGTATCGTGAGGGTTTCTTCAAAAACCGCTACGTCGGCCGCACCTTCATTATGCCCGGTCAGGCAGTGCGTAAAAAGAGCGTCAGGCAGAAGCTCAATGCGATGCGCTACGAGTTTGAGGGTAAGAACGTGCTGATCGTAGACGACTCAATTGTGCGCGGCACAACCTCAAAAGAGATCGTCGATATGGCGCGTGCAGCGGGCGCCAAGAAGGTTATTTTTGCGTCGGCTGCGCCACCGGTTGTGCACCCGCACGTTTACGGCATCAACATGCCAACCAGTAAGGAGCTAATCGCACACGGTCGCAGCTACGAAGAGATCGCTGAGGCAATCGGTGCGGATCACCTTGTCTACCAGACCGTTGAGGGTATGAACCGCGCCATCCTGGGCGAGCAGACCGAGATCAAACAGCTTGAAGAAAGCTGCTTCACCGGTGTTTACCTCGCCGGCAACGTGGACGCTGAATACCTCAGCTGGGTTGAGAACAACCAGCAGAGCTAGGCGCAGTCTAACCACCGCACCAGCAGCGTTAGCTTATTAGCGCTTTGGCATCCCGCAGGCGCGGTATCCGTGTACGCTTAAGCAACCCACAGAAGCGGTAGCCTTTTACGCTTAGGCAGCGTTGTTGTCTGATCCACCCTGCTGGGTCGGCTGCTGCGCTGCATTATTTGGAGCAGCGTTATTCTGCGCGGAATTATTCTGCACGACGTTGTTCTGCACGGGATTATTCTGCACGGTGCCGTCCTGCGCAGCGTTGTTTACCTGCTGGCCAGCGTCCTTATCGTCGGTGAGGTCGCTAACCTCTTTCTTCAGAATCTTTGCCGACTGCCCCAGGCTCTTAGCCAGTTGCGGAAGTTTTGGAGCACCAAACAGCAGCAGAATCACAAGCAGAATAATAAGGAAGTGCCAACCGCCGATGTTTCCCCAAGGCATATTATTTCTCCGTCCGTTACCTGCAGCCGATTATCTCACATCTTCCTGAATAGCAGTAGCTGTCCCCTGTTTTCTCTTCGCAAACAGGTTCAGGATCAGCCCTAAAATACCACCGCACAAAAGCCCCGCGGCGGCACCCAGGATTCCCATAAAACCAACAACCTCAGAGAGGGTGTAGTGCCCCTCCGGAACAACCGGAAACAGCGTGGTCACAAGCACCGCTATAACAGCCCCAAACACCGCACCAACCAGCAGCAAACGGTTGTACCGCACCGACCGTGCAACCGTTACCTGCACCTCGGTGCTGGTAACTTGCGGCTCAGGCTTATCGGTGTTTTCTGTCATACTTCTATTCTGCCATCTTCTGCTGAGCGGGTTTACACACCCCGCAACCGCTCGGCGCTCACAAGCGGTAAAACCTCTGAAATATCAGCTCTCACGCCAGACATCCTAATATTCGCGTTCTGCACGCCGTCGCCCCACGCGCTCAGCCCGGTCGCAACAGCAATCCAGGTTAGCGGATCCATCTCAACCGTGTTCGGCGGAGTCCCCCTCGTGTGTCTCGGCCCCGCGACACACTGCACCGCACCAAACGGTGGTACGCGCACCTCAACGGTCGCGCCCGGAACAACCGCCGCGAGCTCCTCAAGCAGGTAGCGTGTTGCGGTCGCAAGTTCCTGGCGCGTGGGGGCAGCCGCGGGCGGTGCGGCTGGATCCACCCCGCCGCCGGAGCCAACGGAACCGCCGGAGCCAGCCGCGCCAGCACCACCGCCGGAGCCCAGTGCGCCGCTGCCGATTACCGCCTGCACCGCCGCAATCCCTTGCTGGTGCGATATTTTTCGTCTCGCCATGACACAAGCGTACCGCGCCAGCTAGACTTAAACTGTGAAGATTTTAGTTTTAGGTTCAGGTGCCCGTGAGCACGCCATCGTCCTGTCTCTGCTCCAAGAGTCTCCCGCCCACCAGATTGTTTGCGCGCCCGGCAACGCCGGAATCGCAGCGAGCGGCGCTGAGGTGCGTGAGCTCGACTACGTAAACCCGGCCGCCGTCGCCGAGTTCGTTGCCGCTGAGGGCTTCGACCTGGTGGTTATCGGCCCTGAAGCACCGCTGGTTGCGGGGGTTGCGGATCCGCTCAGGGAGGCCGGTGTGCCGGTGTTTGGCCCCGATAAAGCCGCCGCGCAGCTTGAGGGATCGAAGGCGTTTGCGAAGGCTGTTATGGACGCCGCCGGTGTGCCAACCGGTGCTGCCGAGCCGGTGACCGTTGAGAACGCGGCCGAGGTGCTTAACCGTTTTGGTGCACCGTATGTTGTGAAGGCTGACGGGCTTGCGGCGGGCAAGGGTGTGCTCGTAACCAGCGACCGTGATGCGGCGCTTGAGCACATTGCGCACTGGGCTCCGCAGGGCGAGGTGCTGGCTGAGGAGTTCCTTGACGGGCAAGAGGTTTCGCTGTTCTTCTTCTCAGACGGTAAAACTGTTCGCCCGCTGTCACCCGCGCAGGATTTTAAGCGGATCTTCGACAACGACGAGGGTCCGAACACGGGCGGCATGGGTGCCTACTCACCGCTGCCGTGGGTTGCGGACGATTTTGTGCAGGAGGTGACCGACACAATCGCGCTGCCGACCGTTCGCCAGCTCGCCGAGCAGGGCACACCGTTTGTTGGACTGCTCTACTGCGGCCTGATTGTCACCGCGAAGGGTATTAAAGTTATCGAGTTCAATGCGCGCTTTGGGGATCCCGAGACGCAGGTTGTGCTCGCCCGACTGCAGAGCCCGCTCAGCGAGTACCTGCTCGCCTCCGCAACCGGTTCGCTCGACAAACTGCCAAACCCGCAGTTCCAGGATGACGCGGCCGTGATTGTTGTGTTGGCAAGCGAGGGCTACCCGGCAACCGCTGTCACCGGCCGTGAACTAACCGGCCTTGCCGAGGCCGCTGCTCACGAGGGTGTTAGCGTGGTGCACGCCGCAACCGCTATCTCCGATAATCGGTGGATCGCAACAGGCGGTCGTGTGCTCGGCGTTGTCGGCAGGGCGGCAAGCATCGCCGCTGCGCGCGAGCTTGCCTATAAAGCACTCGCTGAGATCAAACTTGAGGGCGGACAGCACCGCAGCGATATTGCGGCAAAAGCCGCTAATCTTTAAAGCCCTTCGAGGCTAGAATCTGGGGTGCGGGGCGCGTGCGGCCTGCACCCAGATTTTTAGTACGACGGGCTGATCCGGTTTAGCGTTGTTGGCTGACCCGGTTTAGCGCTGCCTGCTAAGCCTGCTAGTGCGGCGGGCTAATCCGGGTTAGCGCTGCCACCAGCGCTTCTTGGCGTCTTTAGTTTCAGCGTCGTCGTAGATTCCGGCGGTTGTCCGCTGAGGTGATTTTGCACGGTGCCTTCCGGCATTGCCGCCTGCCTGCTCTGCAAGTTCATCTTCCTCTGGATCACCCGCCAGCAGTTGATCAAAGACCGCGAGACCGTCTTCTTCCAGCTCGTCGCCATCGTCGTAGTCCTCCTCAACAGGGTCTGCGACGGCGCTGCCCGCTTGGGTGTTGTCGACTGCTACCGCTGCGGCCTCAGGGGTTGCGGCGCCGGAGGAAGGGTGTTCTGAAATGCTAGGGTCCTTGTCCTCCTGCCAGTCGGCGGGTGGCTGTGGCAGCAGCAGCGGATCCACAACCGGGATCGGGTTAGTGTCGCTGCTCAACTCCTCGGCGCTGGCCTGCTGCTCGGTGTTTACCTGCTCCTCGGCGATCTCCTTCTCGGCGATCTCCTTCTCAGCGCTGTCCTCTGCCTCGGGAGCCGCGGCAGACTCAACCGGCTCTGCGGTCACGCTCGGCTCGATTGGCTCGACGCTTTCGACCTGCTCAATCGGCTCGATCGGCTCAGCATCTATATCTGCGTCAACAGGTTCAACAACCGCGTCAACAGACTCAGCCTCAACAGGCTCGGCCTCAGCGGGCTCGGCCTCAGTCTCATCATCGGCGGGCTCAGTTTCAGCGTCGGCGGGCTCGGCCTCAACCTCTGCGACCGAGGCGATCTCATCCGCCGGGGCATCATCGATGCCGTCAGCGTCTTCGTCCGCTGGAGCAGCATCCGCCACAGCATCCGCCGCGGCAGCATCTGCAGCAGGAGCTTCCTCATCCACCGGGGAATCCTCATCCACCGGGGAATCACCGGCGAGCGCGGCAGCGAAGTCAGTCTCAGCCAGTCGCGCAAACGCGGCATCCCAGCCGAGCTGCGCGGCGGCGGCAACCTGCGCGCCGTTTTCGAGGGCGTCAAACCCTGTTTCGGTGAGGGTTAGGTCGGTGCTGTCTCCACGGCTACGAAGCGTCACCAAAACAGCGGTTGGTTTTTCGCCTTCACCGGCCCATTTGAAGCCGAGCACGTGCCCGGGAACCCAAACGTCGACCTTGCCGCTTGCCTCGCGTGATCCCGAGATTGTGGCCTCTCCAAACAGCTCGCGGGCAAACTTTAGATCCGCATACCAGGATTGCTGCACGAGAGCAGCCCAAACACTGTCGCGGGTAGCCGCGATTTGCGCACGCACAACAACGGGTCCAACAGGGATCATTTACACCTCCAACAAGCAGTTATTTCTAATTTTAGTGATACAAAACCGCTCGCGTGTACCGCAATCAGCAAAAACCGAATAGACTCAGCAAAAAGTCACGCAGACGCCAGCACAAAACCAGCAAAACTGGCAAAATAGAAGGGTGAATAGTCTAAGCACAGCTTCTAGCGAAACCCCGCAGCTGCCCGGTTGGTCACACCTCGCGTCCGGCAAAGTTCGCGACCTCTACACCCCCGCGGGCCAGTCCGTTGCCGAGGCGAGCACCCTGTTGCTTGTTGCGAGCAACAGGGTTAGCGCCTTCGATCACCTGCTTGAGCCCGAGATTCCGGGCAAAGGGTCGCTTTTAACCGAGCTCTCAAAATGGTGGTTTAAGCGCATCGACATGCCAAATCACCTCACCGATGTGGATCCACCCGCAGAGGTTAGCGACCGCGCCGTCGTCGTTAAAAAACTGACGATGCTGCCGGTTGAGTGTGTTGTGCGCGGGGCAATCACCGGGTCTGGGTATGCCGAATACCGTGAGACCGGGGCGGTGTGCGGGATCCAGCTGCCCGCTGGTCTGAGCGATGGCGACCTGCTTGAAACCCCGATTTTCACCCCCGCGTATAAGGCGCCGCAGGGTGAACATGACGAAAACATCACCTATCAACAGGTTGTTGAGCTGGTTGGCGCGGATCACGCTGCCGCCCTGAAACAGCGCTCGCTCAAGATCTTCACCGCCGCTCGCGAGATTGCGGCTGAGCGCGGTGTTATCCTCGCCGACACCAAGTTCGAGTTCGGTGTTGATGAGGACGGAGTTCTAACCATCGCGGACGAGGTTCTAACCAGCGACTCAAGCCGTTACTGGGATAAAACCACCTATGAGAGCGAGAGCGGATCCGCCCGCCTGGCAAGCTTTGATAAACAGATTGTGCGTAACTGGCTGCTTGCGAACTGGGATCGCAAGGGCACACCGCCGGAGCTGCCCGCCGAGATTGTGGAGCTGACTCGGGAGCGCTATCAGGAGCTGTTTAACCTGCTCACCGGCGAAACAGTATAGAACATCGACCAGACAGCTTTGTTTTTAAGGGGTTTAACTGCGAAGCTGACAATGTAAAATAAAACCGTATCGAACACAGAGTCTTTAAGGAGTAGACTGTGGCAAAAATCGTTGTTGAGGTAATGCCGAAAGCTGAGCTTTTGGACCCGCAGGGGAAGGCGATTTCCGGTGCGTTAGCGCGTGGCGGCAATGCCCAGTTCCACGATGTGCGGGTCGGTAAGCGTTTTGAACTGCACTATGACGGTGAGGTAACCCCGGAGGTTATTGAGCAGGCACGCAAAATCGCCGATGAGGTGCTGTCAAACCAGGTGATTGAGGATGTTGTATCGGTTGCTGAGGTAGCAGAGTAATGCGCGTCGGAGTTGTCACCTTCCCCGGTTCGCTCGACGACCGTGACGCGCAACGCGCAATCGTTCGCGCTGGCGCAACCGCTGTGCCACTGTGGCACGGCGACCATGACCTGCAGGGCGTAGACGCCGTTGTTTTGCCGGGTGGATTCAGCTACGGCGACTATCTTCGTCCCGGAGCAATCGCGGCAATCGCACCGATTATGACCGAGGTTGTTGTAGCGGCCGGTAAGGGTCTGCCCGTGCTCGGTATCTGTAACGGGTTCCAGATCCTTGTTGAGTCTCACCTGCTCCCGGGCGGTCTTATCCGCAACGCCCACCAGCAGTTTATTCGACGGGATCAGAAACTCATCGTCGAAAACAATCAAACCGCCTGGACAAACCAGTTTGCGCAGGGCGAGGAGATTCTTATCCCGCTGAAGAACGCTGACGGTGGCTACATCGCCAACGAAGAAACACTCAAGCGGATCGAGGGTGAGGGTCTGGTTGTGTTCCGCTACCAGGATGTTAACCCGAACGGTTCACTCAACGATATTGCCGGGATCACCAACGAGGCAGGCAACGTTGTTGGCCTGATGCCTCACCCGGAGCACGCGGTTGAGCCAGGGTTTGGTCCAAACACTGCGGAGCGGATGCGCTCCGGTCTCGACGGTTTGCGCATGTTTGAGAGCGCTGTCACCGGTTTTGTGAAAGCCAACCAGTAGCTAGAAACAAAAAGTTTGGGGGTCGTGGTTCTTGGAACCGCGACCCCCAAACTTTTTATGGGATGTTAACGCTATACCTGCGGCGGCAGCGGCAGATTAGCTGGCGGGGCTGGCGCACCCGGAACAGAGAAATCTGGCAGACCGTTAGGCAGCTGCGGCAGCGGTGTGCCGTCAGCGAGGGTTGGCCAAGGCACACGCTCAGGCTCAGCGGCAGGTGCCTGAGCGACAGGCTGAGCGGGAGCAACCTGCGGAGCCTGCGCTGGTGCCGGTGCTGATGCTGGCTGTGCAGAAGCTACCTGCGCAGGGGCTGCCTGCACAGCAGCGGCAGGGGCGGGTGAGCCCTGAGGCACCACAGCAACCGGGTAGGCGGTGCCGTGACCCACCACATGAGCCTGGCTCGCAGCCTGCGCGGCAGCAGCCTCCTGATTCTTAACGTAGACGTAATCCCTGTAGTCGGTAACCCCGGGGTATCCAGGGAACGGATCCACAGGCTTCGGCCGCAGCGCGAAACGCAGCAGCACCGAGACAACAACGCCGAGCGTTGCCAGCACCGCGGAAGCAACCACGAAGCGGGTGTAGAAGTCAGTAACCTCAAGGTCTTCAAACGCCTCAATCGCAAACGGCAGGGTCACCAGCACACCGAACAGCAGCAGCGCAAGCGCTGACGAGAAAGAGATAAGCGGAACCAGCTGCGTGCGCAGCGTCAGCCCGAGGTTGATCGCTTGCCCAAGCAGCAGCAGGATCCGCATAATGAAGAAGATGAACATGATCTGCAGCGCAAGCAGGAATGCCGGGGTGTAGTAGTCAACCCAGGTGACAATAATTGTGATCGCAACCGCGTAAATATTAGTGAACAGAGCAACCGGCAGATACCAGGAATTTTGATGAGCAAACCGCTGATCAAGCATGGTTAAACCGGCGAAAATGATGAACACAAAACCGGTTAGGACGATGCGATCAACCGTGTTCGCGCCCAAATCGAGGAAGATGATGACGATCGCAACAATCGCCAAAAGAGCGAGCAGAGCAATGCTGAGCTTCATAAACAGCGACAGCTTTGGTTTATTGTTCTGCTGGGCGGGGGCAACTGTTACGCCACCATCGGTGTAGTGCTGAGACCCGTTGTAACCGGTCCCGGCACTGTCTGAAACAGCCGTTTGATTTTCATGTGTGTTCATATATCTATTCTACCCTAGACAGCTTAAAAACCGGTAGAATGATAACAGTTTTGTGACGACATTGGAGAATTGTGAACACATCTATCCCAGCCCCAGACACAGTAGCAGACGCAATCGCAACCCCCGAGAAGCAGCAGCCCTATCATCAGCTCGGATTGACCACCTCGGAATACGAGAAGATCCGCGAGATTTTGGGTCGCCGCCCAACCTCTGGCGAGCTCGCCATGTACTCGGTGATGTGGTCAGAGCACTGCTCCTACAAGTCATCCAAGAAATACCTGCGCCAGTTCGGCAAGAAGGTAAACGACAAAATGCGCGAGCGCCTGCTCGTCGGCATGGGCGAGAACGCCGGTGTTATCGACGTTGGCGAGGGCTGGGCGGTCACATTCAAGGTTGAAAGCCACAACCACCCCTCATACATTGAGCCATTCCAGGGCGCAGCAACCGGTGTCGGCGGTATCGTCCGCGACATTATCTCAATGGGTGCACGCCCCGTCGCGGTAATGGATCAGCTCCGTTTCGGCGCAATCGACGAGGCAGACACTGCACGGGTTGTGCACGGTGTTGTCTCCGGCATCAGCTCCTACGCAAACTGTCTCGGTCTGCCAAACATCGGCGGCGAGACAGTGTTTGACAGCGTCTACCAGCAGAACCCGCTGGTTAATGCGCTCGCCGTTGGTGTGCTCCGCCACGAAGACCTGCGTCTCGCAAACGCGAGCGGTGTTGGCAACAAGATTGTGCTGTTCGGTGCCCGCACCGGCGGCGACGGCATCGGTGGTGCCTCAATTCTCGCGTCCGACACCTTCAGCGAGGGCGGCCCAACCAAGCGGCCAGCCGTGCAGGTGGGTGACCCGTTCGCAGAGAAGGTGCTCATCGAGTGCTGTCTCGAACTGTTTAAGGCAGAACTGGTTGAGGGTATTCAAGACCTCGGCGCCGCGGGCATCTCCTGCGCGACCAGCGAGCTCGCGGCAAACGGCGACGGTGGCATGTTCATCGAGCTCGACAGTGTGCTGCTGCGGGATCCGTCCCTCACCGCCGAAGAGATCCTGATGAGCGAGTCACAGGAACGCATGATGGCGGTTGTCGCACCGGAGAAACTCGACGACTTCCTCGCCGTCACCAAGAAGTGGGATGTTGAAACCAGCGTCCTCGGTGAGGTAACCGACACCGGCCGCCTGGTAATCAACTGGCACGGTGAGGAGATCGTGAACGTTGACCCGCGCACCGTCGCGGTTGACGGCCCTGTCTATGACCGCCCGGTTTCACACCCAACCTGGATTGCTGAGCTGCAGGCTGACAGCGCCGCAAAACTCCCGCGCGCAGCCAGCGGTGATGAACTGCGTGAACAGCTGCTCAGTGTTGCGGCAAGCCCCAACCAGGCAGATGTTTCGTGGATCACCAACCAGTACGACTCTTATGTGCTCGGCAATACCGCGCTGAGCTTCCCAGACAGCGCCGGCATGATCCGTGTTGATGAAAACAGCGGACTCGGCGTTGCCATCGCAACCGACGCAAACGGTCGCTACTCACAGCTCGACCCTTACGCTGGCGCGCAGCTCGCGCTCGCGGAAGCGTACCGCAACGTTGCCGTGTCTGGCGCCGTGCCAACCGCGGTCACCGACTGCCTCAACTTCGGTTCACCAGAAAACCCCGAGGTGATGTGGCAGTTCGTGCAGACCGTTGAGGGTCTAAGCGACGCCTGCCTCGCGCTGGAGGTGCCTGTCACCGGTGGAAACGTGTCCCTCTACAACCAGACCGGTGACACCCCGATCCACCCGACACCTGTTGTTGGTGTGCTCGGCATTATCGACGATGTCGCTCGCCGCATCCCGGCCGGCTGGCAGGACGAGGGCGAGAATCTCTACCTGCTCGGAACCACCGCTGATGAGCTTGACGGATCCGCCTGGGCAGAGACCCTGCACAACCACCTCGGCGGCACCCCGCCGCGCGTTGACCTTGACACCGAACGGGCGCTCGCGGAGCTGTTTAACTCCGCAACCCAGAGCGGCATCGTCTCTGCCGCAATCGACCTGTCAGAGGGTGGACTCGCGCAGGCGCTTGTTGAGACCAGCCTACGGTTCGGCGTCGGCGCGCGCGTTTGGCTTGACGAGATCAAGTCTCGCGACGGCGTAGACAGCACCGCTGCGCTGTTCTCTGAGAGCCAGGGGCGCGCGCTGGTTGCGGTGCCACGCGAGGAGGACGTGAAGTTCCGTGGACTGTGCGAGGGTCGCGGCTACCCGGTTTTGCGGATCGGTGTAACAACCGGCGTTGGTGAGGACGCGAACCTGGAGGTGCAGGGCGAGTTCACTATTCCGCTCGCTGAGCTGCGTGCCGCACACCGTGGCACCCTGCCGAAGCACTTCGGTCCGGTTATCGGCGACTAAAACGAACACAACGGCGCGGGCAGCTGAAGAAGCTGAGAGATCAGCCGGCAGCCCGCTGTTGTTTGTGCTCAGCGCTGCAGCAGCTGTGTGACGCGCTCCCGAATCTGTTCGGCGATCGCCTCGCGGGTTTGCATCGCGTCGATCACCAGATACCGTTGCGGATCCTGCCCGGCCCGCTGCAGGAAGGTTTCGCGCACCCGCCGGTGAAACTCCAGCGACTCCCGTTCCAGCCGGTCTGCCGCCGCACCCCGCTGCTCTCGCCTGCTGGCACCATCGAGCGGATCAATATCGTGCAGAATCACCAAATCCGGTAGCAGTCCCCCGGTCGCCCAGGCGCTAAAACCCGCGATCTCGGCAGCGTCAAACCCTCTCGCCCCGCTCTGGTATGCGATTGACGAGTCGATGTAGCGATCCTGCACAACGGTTTCTCCCCGGTCAAGGGCGGGTTTCACGAGAGTGTTGATGTGCTGTGCGCGGTCGGCTGCGTACAGCAGAGTCTCGGCGCGTGGATCCACCTGCCCGCCGTGCAGCAGCAGCTCGCGAATCTCCTTCCCCAGTTCTGTTCCCCCGGGTTCACGGGTTTGCAGAACGGTGTGGCCAAGGCTCTCTAGCCACTCGGTAAGCAGCCCAGCCTGCGTGGTTTTGCCTGCGCCCTCGCCTCCCTCAAACACGATAAACAGGCCGCGGTCGCGGGTTTTTCGGGTTGCGGTGTCGGCTTTTTGGTCAGACATATTGGGATTCTATCGCAGCAGTTAGACAGTTCGCTGGTCTAGTTCGCGCCCTCAGCAGCGGCTGCGGCTGAGGCCTTGGCTGCGGCGTTTGCCTTGCGTGTTGCGGCGGCTTTTTTCGCTGCGGCGCTTCGTGCCGGATCCACCGCCTTCTTAGCCCCCGCCTTGGCGGTTGTCTTTTTGGCTGTTGTCTTTTTGGCAGTCGGCTTGGCACCGCGGCCGCGTTTTGCTGGGCCCTTGGCGCGCTTGTCGGCGAGCAACTGCACCGCCTGCTCGTAGGTGATCTCCTCGATCTCTACGCCGCGCGGAACCGTGATGTTTGTTTCACCGTCTGTGATGTACGGCCCGAAGCGACCGTCTCTCACCCTGATCGGTTTGCCGCTGACCGGGTCATTGTCGAACTCGCGCAGCGCGGTTGAGGCTTTTCTGGCGCCGTATTTTGGCTGCGCCAGAATCTCTACCGCCTCCGCCAGCGTGATCCCGAAGATGGCGTCCTCGTTCGGCAGGGTTCTGGTTTCGGTTCCGCTCTTCAGGTACGGGCCAAATCGACCGTTCTGCGCGGTAATATCCGCACCGGTTTCAGGGTGCTGACCAACCACGCGCGGCAGGCTCAGCAGCTGCATCGCGGTCGCAAAGTCCACTGTTTCGGGTGTCATTGTTTTAAACAGTGACGCGGTTAGCAGTTTCTGCCCCTTCGGCAGGGTCTCATCGTCGCGCAGCTTCTCTGTAACATACGGGCCAAAACGACCGTTCTTCGCAACAATCTCACGCCCGGTCTCGGGGTGGATGCCGAGGACACGGTCCTCTGCGGGGGCCTGGCCCGCAATCTCCTCCGCCTTTTCTGGGGTCAGCTCGTCAGGTTCGATACCCTCCGGGATTGACACCGCGCGCGGTTTAATAACGCCGTCAGCGTCCACCTCGCACTGCTCGTCAACAACCTCCAGGTAGGGGCCGTAGCGTCCATTTCTGAGCGCGATTGTGTCTGAGATTTTGATCGTGTTAATCGCTCGCGCGTCAATCTCACCGAGGTTGTCGATAACGCCGCGCAGTCCCGGGTGGGTGCTGGTGCCGAAGTAGAAGTCGCGCAACCACTGAGTGCGGTCGGTTTCTCCTGCGGCGATCCGGTCGAGATCGTCCTCCATCTCGGCGGTAAAGTCGTAGTTTACGAGCTCACTAAAGTGCTCCTCAAGCAGCCTGACAACCGAGAACGCGATCCAGCTCGGCACAAGCGCCTGACCTTTTTTCACAACGTAGCCGCGATCCATAATGGTGCTCATAATTGTGGCGTAGGTTGATGGGCGACCGATTCCAAGCTCCTCCAGTCGCTTGGTCAGGCTCGCCTCAGTGTACCTTGCTGGTGGGGTTGTCTCGTGTGATTTAGCCTCTGCGTCTGACACGCGCAGTCTCGCACCAACGGCGAGCTGTGGCAGGCGCACGTTACTGTCCTGCTCACTCTTCTTATCGTCCCGACCCTCTTCGTAGGCGAGCATAAAACCGGGGAAGGTGATAACGGTGCCGCTTGCCGCGAACTCGAGTTTGTCTTGACCCGCGACGGTTGCGATGGTGATTGTGTCGGTGGATCCGCTAGCGTCCGCCATCTGGCTGGCGACGGTGCGCTTCCAAATCAGCTCGTAGAGAGCGAACTCTGCCGGGGTTAGTTTGCCGCGCAACTGCTCGGGTGTTGCAAAGGTTGCTCCTGCTGGGCGGATCGCCTCGTGAGCTTCCTGCGCACCCTTCGATTTGCCCTTGTAGATGCGTGGTTTAGCGGCAACACTGTCGCTGCCATAAAGCTCGGCAGCCTGGGTGCGGGCGGCGTTAATCGCCTGCCCTGACAGTGCGGGCGAGTCGGTTCGCATATATGTGATGTGACCGTTTTCGTACAGTGACTGCGCCAGTGACATGGTTTGGCGTGAACTGAAACGCAGTTTGCGTGACGCTTCCTGTTGCAGTGTTGAGGTTGTGAACGGCGCTGCTGGACGACGGGTGTATGGTTTGGTTTCGCGGTTGCTAACCGTTGCCTGATCGTCGATTGCTCGCACAATCTCGGCGGCTTTTTCTGCGGTTAAAACCTCAACGCCCGCTTTCTGTGCGCGGTCGTTCAGCTTACCGCTGTCGTCAAAATCTGCTCCCAGCGCGATTCGACAACCGTTGAGTCGCTGCAGTTTCGCCTCGAACGCTGACGCCTCGCTGAACAGCGCGGTGATGCTCCAGTATCCCGCAGCGGTGAACTCCATCCGCTGCCGTTCGCGGTCAACAACCAGCCTGGTTGCAGCAGACTGTACACGGCCCGCCGACAGTTTCGGGCCAACCTTGCGCCACAGCACCGGTGACACATCGTATCCGTAGAGCCTGTCGAGGATCCGCCTCGCCTCTTGAGCGTCAACGAGTGAGCTGTCTAGTTCACGGGTGTTGTTTTTTGCGTTCTCTATCGCGTCCTTGGTGATCTCGTGAAACACCATCCGCTTCACCGGGATCTGCGGTTTCAAAACCTCCAGCAGGTGCCAGGCGATAGCCTCACCCTCGCGGTCCTCATCAGTTGCGAGCAGCAGCTCGTCAGAGTTCTTCAGTGCGCGCTTCAGGTCAGTTACGGTTTTCTTCTTGTTGTCAGCAACCAGGTAGTAGGGCTTAAAGTCGTTATCCACATCAACCGCGAACTTACCGAACGCACCCTGTTTCATGGCTGCTGGCAGAGCTGCCGGCTCAGCAAGGTCTCGAATATGGCCGACTGAGGCGATAACCTCGTAGTCGTCCCCGAGGTACCCGCTAATTGTCCTCGCTTTTGTCGGTGACTCAACAATAACGAGTTTTTTAGTGCCTGACACGCAACTCCTTAAATTAAACACTGTAACTCAGTAATTTGCAGTTTCTAACACCTTAATACACTGCAAAGCCACTGCGCCGATATTTTCTAGCATTCGCCCACGGCCTGTCTGCAAGTTATCTTACCCGTTCCAACATGGTGCCTTAACAACATGGTGGCTAAATATCATGGTGAGTTAATCTGAGCACAGTTAGCGGCTCGCGCTTACATCCATTCTAATCGTTACCCTAACAAAAGCGGTCACAAATTGTCTCCCAACCCCGCGTGGGACTCTCTAATAACCTCACCAAACACCGTTCGACCCGAGGTTTTAATCCTGCTGTCCCCGAGCTCATCAATCTCGCAACTGCGCAGTTCCGCGCCGTAGGCAGCAGCCACCTGGGCGGCAATCTCGCAGGGGTCTGCGTGGATCCACCCGGTTGCTGCCTCAGCTGCTGCGAGCGCTGCGCTGTCTGCCGCCACAGCGGTTTTGTGGACTGTGACGGCCGCGCCTGCTGCGGTGAGCACGGCGGATCCCATCGCAACTGTGATCGCAATAATGCTGACTGATCCAACCGTGCTCAACGCGCCCTCCCCCGTTGTTTTTGTCGCTGCGCTATTCGGTTTTGGCCGCGCAACCTCTTGCGGTGATCGTAATTATTGAGAGTGGTCCAACACCCGGGTTGCCGCTGATGTCGTAGCAGCTGATTTGGCCGTAATGCTGTTGTGTTATCGCTGTTTTGTAGTTGAGCTGCGCGAGCGATGCCTGCGCGGCTGCGCTGTCGTCTCTTGCCATAAATCTTGCGTAGTCTGCTGCGACACTGGTAAGCACTATTTTGTGTGCTCCGAGTGTCACCGCCGCGATAATAAAAGCGAGTGTTGCCAGCACTAGCGGCAACACTAGCGCGTACTCGGCGGTGACGCTGCCGCGGTCACTATCCGGTGCGATGCGGTGAGGCACTGCCCCCACTCTGCCGATGCCGTTTACCCCGCTGAGTTGAGGGCGTTTTGCACAAGCTGTGTCAGCATTTCTTGCACCTGTCCGGAGCGCATAATCACCACCAGCAGCCCCGCGAACGCCACAGCCGCCATAATCACAATCGCGTATTCGGCGGTGACCGCTCCCCTGTCGTTGTGTTTTTCCTCGGGGTTTGGGCCAGCACGGAGGTGTTTTAACCGGTCCTGTTTTTGCTGGTGCACCTGCATGGTTGTGACGGTGAGCAGCCACAGCGCGACCGTGTAAAGCGCAGTGTTTGCTTTCGTCAGCGGGGAAACAATCCCCGTTTTCGGTTTCTTAGATATAACTGTTTGAGTCATTGTCCTTAATTTCCTTTCTGGTTTCCTGTTTCATGTTGTTTGGCTTTTGAGGCTTACGGCAAAGATTGTGGGATTCGCGGCTGGGATTTGGGTTTCTAAGCTTTGGCTTTCGGGTTTCCCGGGGTTAAAACATCTCGCCGATAATCGACATCAGCACCGGCACAACACCGAGCAGCATAAACGCCGGTAGTACGCAGCAGCTCATCGGCAGGAGCACTTTCACGCCCAGCTTTTCTGCCTGTTTCGCTAGTTTCGCCTGCACCTCCTGGCGCTGCGAGTGCGCTGTCTCCAAGAGCATTTGACTGACTGGGGTGCCGACCAGCACCGCCGTGTTCAACGCTTTAGTAACCTCCCCCTCGCGAGTGAACTGTTTCAAATCACACCAGGCAGTTTCAGTTTTATCGAGGCTATCAACCACGAGTCTCACCGCTTCACTTATCGGTTTCCCACCGCCCAGGGCAATAATCAACAGTTCACACTCGATTCCGGCGATAATTTCTGCCTGTTCAACCCGTTTAATCAGCACCCGGATCCACAGCGCCCCAATCGTCAACAGTGTTAAACCCGCTGCGGCGAGTAGCACCCCGAAGCCGGTTGTTAAAACCCTCACCGGGTCAAACCCCATCAGGTAGCCGATCCCGATCGCAAAGATGGGCAGTGAGCAGATGATTGTTGTGCTGATTTTTGGCCCGGCTAAAAGCACGCCGCGTTTTTGTCGTATCGTCTCCAACTCTTGCAGTGCTCCGGCCAGTCGCTCGCAGGCGAGAGCTAGCGGTGCGCCGCTGGTTTTCGCGACTGTGAGCACGGCCGCGTAAAGCCTCCAAACCGGGTGCTGAAGTGCTGTGAGTGCGTCCTCAACCGAGGTATTGGTTTTTGCCGCAGCCATCTCTAACCGCTGGGCAACCCGGTGCCCCTCACCCGCGAGCGTGCTCCAAATCTTGGCGCTCGGCAAACCTCCCCGCAAAAGCAGCGACTGTCTCTGCAACAGGGTTTTCGCCTGCTGATACTCGGTTGGTTTTTTGCGCGTAAACACTATTTCACCGCGATTCCGAGTCGCTGATCCGCCTGCAGAGTGGGTGTGCCAAGCGCCTCAACCCGGTGCCTGCCGTGCTCCGCTTGCAGGTGGACGACGAGATCCACAGCGCTAATAACCTGTTTAGCGAGCGCTGTCGGCTCCATACCGGCGCTGGCTCCGAGCGCCTCAAGTCTTGCCGGCACGTCTCTGATTGAGCTCGCGTGCAGTGTTCCCGCACCGCCATCGTGGCCGGTGTTGAGGGCGTTTAACAGCGTTACGATTTCGGCGCCGCGACACTCACCCAGCACAATCCGGTTGGGTCGCATCCGCAGTGCCTGAATCAGCAGCTCCTGCACAGAGACCGCGCCGGCGGCCTCACTGTTGGCGGTTCTCGCTTCAAGCGAGACGGTGTGCTCGTGCGTCAGCCTAATCTCCGCCAAATCCTCAATCGTAATAATCCGGTCAGCGGGATCCGCCATGTCGAGCAGCGCGGCAAGCAGCGTTGTTTTGCCGCTGCCGGTGCCGCCGGTGATCAGAATATTCTTGCGCAGGCTAACCGCGGCAGTCAATATTTTCGCGGTCTTATGGTCACACAAACCGGCCTCCACCAGCTCACCAAAACTCGGATGGTGTACACGCGGCAGTCTGATCGAGATCGTCGCCCCGCTAACGCTGACGGGCCCTAAAACCGCGTGCACTCGAATACCGTCCCCGAGTTTCACATCCTGGCAGGGATGCAGTTCGTCAAGCTGCCTACCACCGCAGGCAATCAGCTTCACCGCCAAAGCAGCAACGCCCGCCCTGTCTAAGCCGTGGTTT
Source organism: Leucobacter sp. OH1287 (assembly GCF_003859945.1). Taxonomy (GTDB): domain Bacteria; phylum Actinomycetota; class Actinomycetes; order Actinomycetales; family Microbacteriaceae; genus Canibacter. The sequence goes on along the minus strand of NZ_RQYM01000003.1, from coordinate 38,965 downwards.
TTTACCTGCTGGTTGCCGGATCCGCTATCAGCCCAAACCCGCACCCCGGAAGCGCCCGCGTGAATAAACAGGTCCCGCATCTCTGGCCTGTCAAGCAGCGCAGTCAGACCGCCGAGGGCGAGCTGCGCGGCAAGGGGTAGCTTGCTGCTGCGCAGTTCACCGCCCTGGTGCGGCAGCGCGGCTCGCGGCACGGGATCACGCGGGGCAGGATCGCCCGGCATACGACCGTGCGGCGTCAGGATTTGGGTTGTCTGATATTTCATGCCCCAATTTCAGCAGGCGGTCAGCGTGATTTAGACGCTGGGCGACTAACTGTGGATAACTCTCGCCGTTTTGCGGTTTTCCACAACCCGGCAACAGCGGTTACGGCAGCAGCGCAGCAACCCACGGATCCACCACCAAACCGCCCGTAGGCAGCAACAACCCCTGACAAATGTCACAGCGGATTCAGGTGTTTCGGCAGATCCATTTTGGCCCACCCGCCTGCGAGGATTGGAGTGTGAACAGAAAAACAGCGATCCAACTGCAAAACGCCGCAAAGCACTTCCGTGTTGGCGGTGACACGATTAAGGCCGTTAACGATCTTAGTTTTGAGATCAAACAGGGTGAGATTGTTGCGCTGCTCGGGCCGAACGGTTCCGGCAAAACAACCACTCTCGACATGGTTTTAGGTTTCACAACCCCAACCGCGGGGAGCGTCACAACGCTCGGTGTTAAACCGCAGCAGGCAGCTCGCGCCGGTCGCGTTAGCGCGGTGCTGCAGAGCGGATCCCTGCTGCCAGATTTAACCGTCGGCGAGACCGTGCGGATGATCGGCGCGCTCTACAGCGGCGGGCTCGACCCCAAAACTGCCCTGGAGCGGGCGGGAATTAGCCATCTCGCGAAACGCAAAGTGTCCAGGTGCTCGGGCGGTGAGGTGCAGCGGCTGCGTTTTGCGCTGGCACTTTTACCCGATCCGGAGGTGCTTATCCTTGACGAACCAACCGCCGGCATGGATGTTAACGCCCGGCAGGAGTTCTGGAAAACAATGCGGGAGGAGGCTCGCGCGGGCCGCACGGTTGTTTTCGCAACCCACTATCTGCACGAGGCTGAGGAGTTTGCGCAGCGGATTATCCTGATCGCTGCCGGGCAGCTGATCGCAGACGACACGGTCGCGAATATCCGCAGTTTCGCAGGCCTGAAAACTGTTTCGGTGCGGTGGGCGGATCCGGATCCGCTGCTGCTTGCAAAATTGCCCGCCGTGAAATCACACACCGCAACAGAGAAGAAGCTCGTGTTTAAGAGCGATAACGCTGACGCGCTCGTCAGGTTCCTGCTAACCGAAACACCCGCGACCGATGTTGAGGTGCACACCGCCTCGCTCGATGAGGCGTTTACGAACCTCACAACCAAGACGCCGTAAACAAGGCTTTAGGCCCTAAGCCGCTAAGCCTCCAAGCCCGCACCCATCACTCCCTTCCCACTCACAAACTTCCCACTCACACCCTAAACGTTCAAAGCCAAGCGAAAAGAAGCATCATGACAACCGTTCAGATCAAAAAAACACCCGGGCCGCTGCGGATCCTGAAGTACACAAAATACGACCTGGTGCGCAACCTCAGAATGTTCGCAACCCTGTTTTTTATTGTGGTGCTGCCGCTGTTTATGTACTTCATCTTCTCGATGGTCTACGACTTCGGCTCCCAGAAAACCTTCAACGGTGCCGGCACTGTCGGCGCGGTAATTATGGTTGCGATGGCGCTCTACGGCAGCCTCACCGCGGTTATTAGCCTCGCGGGCAGCGCCGCCGTTGAACTCAGTCAGGGCTGGGGCAGACAGCTGGCGCTCACCCCAATGTCAAAAGCCGGTTACATCGTCTCTAAAATCTTGGTTGCAACGGTAATTTCACTGCTGCCAGTGCTTGCGATCTACGTCACAGGCTACTTCCGCGACGCCGAAATGGCACCTCAGCTGTGGATCCTAACAGCGCTGATGGTTATCGGCTCGGGCGTTATCTTCGCGCTCTACGGCCTGATGTACGGTCTGCTGTTCCGCAGCGAGTCCGCGGTTTCGGCGGCATCCGGCAGTCTCGTCGTTTTGATGTTCCTCGGCAACGCCTTCACACCGCTCAGCGGATTCCTCATGGACTTTTCGGTTTACACCCCGATTTGGGGAGTCAACCAGCTGGTGAAGTGGCCGCTAACCGAGGGCTACTACTCCGTAAACGGGGAATTCGCCGGCCAGTACGAGCTCTGGCAGCCACTGCTCAACATTGCGGTCTGGACACTCGTGTTCATAATCGGCTGCATGATCGGTGTGAAACGACACACCGCCCGAAAATAGGCTCGTTTGCTGGATTGCTCTAGGGTGAACATATGATCGCACGGGGTTTCACCAGGGCAGACCTGCCACAAGCCCTCTATGCCTCGATCTGGACCGTCTTCCTGACAATCCCAGTCGGCATGGTGTGGTTATCCCCGCCGGAGGTGCACACTGGGTGGCGGATCCTCGCCTACCTCGCAATCGTCTGCCTCGCGCTCGTGTTTGTCTGGTGCTCCACCTGGTTCGCAACCGCGCCGGATCCAACCCTGATCCCGCGCAAACAACTGCTTGCGTTGGTTTTGCTGCAGGTGCTACTGATCCTCCTAACGATTCCAGCAATCGGAGTGGGCGCAAGCAGCATGGTCCTCTACCCGGTTGCTTCGATCATCTTCGCAAGCCCATTCAAATATTCAATCTGGTGGATCCTGCTCACCGCCGCCGGGGTTATGGCAATCACCGTGCCAGCTCTCGGGGACAGGTGGTTCTACTACGGAACCGGCCCGCTAATCGGTCTGCTGTTTATCTTCGTGATGCGCTTCGTGGAACACTTTGAAGCCAAACAGCGGGAGATTATTGCGCGCGAGAAAGCCAACCAGGAACGGGAAGCTATCTCCCGCGATATTCACGACATTCTCGGGCACACACTCACCGTGCTGTCACTGAAGGCGCAGCTTGCGAAACGCAGTGTGCAAAGCGACCCGGAACGGACCGCGGCCGAGCTCGACAGCATTCTCGTTCTCACCAATCGCGCAATCACAGAGGTGCGCGATGCCGTTACCAATCTGCGGCTGCCGACGCTGGAGAGACAGCTATCAGACAGTGAAACCGCGCTCAAGCACGCCGGGTGACCGTGAGCAGGAAGGGTTCCTGGGACAGTTGGAACGGGCAACAGCGGGCGTTTACGGTGTGGCTGCTGCGGGAGGCGACGACGAATGTGATCCGCCACGCAAACGCGAGCGCCTGCGTGATCAGGTTTAGCGAGAGTGGCTGCAGCTTCAGCGACAACGGCAGTGGCGGCGGATCCGGGCCCGGCGATGGCAGCGGGTTTAACAGCGGGGGTGGTTTCGGGCTGAGGGGACTGAAAGCACGCGCCGCAGATGCCGGCTACCGTCTCACAATCACCTCCGACGAAACCGGCACAACCCTCAGGGTGGAGTTTAGATGACAGCGAATAAAAACCCAGAAACGACCGGCCAGGCAGTGTCTAATCGGCAGACCGAGGAGACAGAACCAGCGGACGCAGCCGCCTGCGAGCGGCGGGCCGGGCAGCTTTCGGCGCTGCTCGCCGACGATCAGACGCTCGTCCGCGAAGCCCTCGCCGCGCTGCTTGAGATGGAACCAGACATAACCGTTGTTGCACAGGCAAAAAACGGGGAGGAGGCACTCAGGCTCTGCCAAACCACCAACCCGGATATTGCGCTGCTCGACATCGAGATGCCGCACCTGAACGGCATCGCCGTTGCTGCAGCGCTGCGGGCGAGCGGATCCACCACCCCGATTATTATTGTCACAACCTTCGGGCGCCCCGGGTATCTGGAGAAGGCGCTCGCGGCCGGGGTTAACGGGTTTGTTGTCAAGGACTCCCCCGCCTCCGAACTGGCGGAGGCGATTCGCCGGGTTGTTCGCGGTGAAACTGTGATTGACCCGGAACTTGCGATCAGCTCACTAACCCACCGCTCCCCGCTGACCGAACGGGAGCGTGAGGTGCTGGCTGCGGCAGCTGACGGCGCCTCTGTGCGTCAGATTGCGCAGCGTGTGCACCTCTCGCAGGGAACGGTGAGAAACCACCTGTCGTCGATTATTCACAAACTCGGGGTGAAGAATCGCAGCGAGGCGGTCTATGAGGCGCGCGAGTCCGGCTGGCTGTAGCCGCTAAAGGCTAGGCAACCTCGAACACGAACTCGGCCTCAACCGGTGCGTTCAGCGGCAGCACCGCAACGCCAACAGCAGAGCGAACGTGGATTCCCGCGTCACCGAAAATCTTGCCCAGCAGCACAGAGGCGCCGTTTGCGACGCTCGCCTGCGCGGTGAACTCAGGATCGGAGGCGACGAACACGGTCACCTTCGCAACCCGCACAATGCGGTCAAGATCACCCAAAACACCGCGTGCTGCCGCGAGCGCGTTGAGTGCGCAGATGCCCGCGTACTCGGCTGCCTTGTCTGGATCCACCAGCCCCTCGCCCTCACCAACCTTGCCGGTCTCAGGCAGCTCACCCTTCACAACCGGCAGCTGACCGCTTGTGTAAACAAAGTTGTCGATTTTGGTTGCCGGAACATACGCTGCGACGGGTGCCGCAATCTCTGGGATCTCGTAACCGAGTTCGCTGATTCGCTCTGCAATAACTGACATTTATGCCTTCCTTCTCTTTAGATAAGCTACATTACCGCCTGCCGGGCCCTCGATGATCTGCACGAGCTCCCAACCCTTGTTGCCCCAGTTGTTTAGAATCTGTGCCTCACTGTGCAGCAGCAACGGGGTTACAAAATATTCCCACTTCGGGGTTTCGATGCCCTCTGAGGGGCTATTTTCCTGCTCCAAACCGAAACTTCCTTTCACGAAATCGGCGAAAACCATCAAAATTTTCAGGTACTTCACCTAAGCTTACATTTTATGAGCGGAAAATCACCGAACTCACTTGGTTCAAATTTGCGAAACTTTAAGCCTCGCACTCCGGGAGGAGCTGCGGGTGCTTTGCTGGGCGCAGCAGCGTTGAGCGTTGTGGCCGGTGTGCTGGTAACCGCTGCGATCACCCCCGCTGTTGCGGTTGCGGGTGCCACAGCGTCCTCTGCAATCTCAATCTTTGAGAACCTCCCCAGCCACATTAACCCCGGTCAGCTGGCACAGCCTTCTCACCTTTACGCGAAAAATGCGGCCGGTGAGGAGATCCAGATTGCAAGCTTCTGGTCACAGAATCGCCAGATGGTTGCCTACGATCAGATCTCTGACCACGCTAAGAACGCAGCTGTTTCTGAGGAGGATCCACGCTTCTGGTCGCACGGCGGCATCGACGTGATCGCTGCCTCCCGCGCGGTTCTGCAGAACGTTACCGGATCCGGTTTCTCCGGTGCTTCAACGATCACCATGCAGTATGTGCGCAACGTGCTGATTCAGGAAGCTGAGATGATTCCTGACGAGAAAGAGCGTAAAGCCGCATACAAGGAGGCAACCAGCACCAAGCTGGAACGTAAGCTGAAAGAGATGCGGCTCGCGCTGCAGGTTGAGAAGAGCCACTCGAAAGAGGATATTCTGCTCGGCTACCTCAACATCGCAAACTTTGGCGGCCAGGTTTACGGCATCGAGTCTGCCGCACACGCCTACTACAGCACAACCGCCGCTGAGCTGACCATTCCGCAGGCTGCAAGCCTGATCGCGATTGTTAACAACCCGGGTGCGCTGCGGCTTGACATCGCAGAGAACCACGAGGCTAACAAACAGCGTCGCGACAAGATCATTGACTCGATGCTGCGCGAGGGTAAGATCACGCAGCAGGAGCACGATGAGGCGATTGCCACACCGATTGAGGTGCAGCTGACTGTCGCACCAAACGGCTGTGAGGCTGCAGAGGCTAGCGGCTACGGCAACTTCTGTGACTATGTGGCGCGCTACATCCAGAACGATCCAAAGTTCGGCAAGAACGCCGAGGAGCGCTGGTTTAAGTTCCAGACCGGTGGCTACAAGATTATGACAACCCTCAACACCGACCTGCAGGCGCGCGCGGTTGAGGTTATACGACAGAACGCCCCGGCTCACATTGACGGCATCGACTACGGCGCCGCCGCGGTGTCTGTTGAAAACAGCACCGGTCACGTGAAGGCGATGACCCAGAACCGCTACTTCAGCAACGACGCCGACCTGCTGACGAACCCCGAATACACGAGTATTAACTTCAACACCGACTACGAGTACGGTGGCTCGCTCGGCTTCCAGTATGGTTCGACGATGAAGGCGTTCACGCTCGCGGAGTGGATCCGCAGCGGGCACTCGGTTAACGACCGCGTTAACATCAGTGCTCGCCCGGTTAACTTCAACACCATCACCGGTAGCTGTCTGCCAGATAAGGTTTACGGCTACGGCACCTGGACGTTCCAAAACCACGCCCGCTACAACGGCCAAAACACCGTGCTTTACGCGATGGACCAGTCCGTTAACGGTGGTTTCGTGTCGATGACACAGCAGATGGATCTCTGTAAGATCTACTCCCTCGCAGAAGACATGGGTATGCACCGAGCCTCCGATCAGACCGATGAGGGCGCATCAAACTTCGGCACCCGCAAACTAAACGTTGTGCCGTCGGGTGTTTACAACGGTAACGACGAGATCGCGCCGATCACAATCGCCGCCGCCTACACCGGTTTTGCTGAGAGCGGCAAGGTTTGCTCACCGGTGCCGATTGAGTGGATCCAGGACGCTAAGGGCGAGAACATCGAGTTCACCGGATCCAGCTGCAAACAGGCAATCCCGGAGAACGTGGCGAACACGGTTGGTTACGCGCTTGAGCACTACATCACCAACGGTCTCGCCCGTGCTGGCCGCTCAAACGACGGCATCCCGCGCATGGGTAAGACCGGAACAACCGACAACGCGAAAGACGCCTGGATGGTTGGCGGCAGCTCCGAGATCACAACCGCTGTTTGGCAGGGCAACGTTGTTGGTAAACAGAACCTGCTCACCTGGGGTCTGCACGACCGCTCGCTGAGCATGTGGACGCAAATCCAGAACACCGCCGATGGCATATATGGCGGATCCAAGTTCCCAGAGGCTGACCTGCGCGCTGTGCAGCGGCAACAGACCGTGCCGGACACAACCGGTAAAACGGTTGCGGAGGCGAAAGCGATCCTGGAGGCTGCCGGCTTCACAACAACCGAGGGTGAGGCTGAGGATTCAACCATCGCCAAGGGCAGTGTTGTCCGCACCGATCCGCTCGGCGGCAACTCGGCACCTGCCGGTTCTGTGATCACGATTATTCCGAGCACCGGTAACCCTCCTGAGGGTGAAAAAGACACGGTTCCGAGCGGTATTACCGGGGTGACGGCAAGTCAAGCGGCTGCTGTGCTGCGAGATGCCGGCTATAGCCAGGTGTTTATGCAGTGTGAGGGCAGCGGCACCCCGGCCGCGGGTATGACGGTTGTTAGCAGCTCCCCTGCCTCCGGTGAGGAAGCGCTAACGAGCGAACAGATCACGCTGATAGTTAGGTGCTCATGAGGTCTAGTGCTGCAAAACTAGCTGCGGCGGGCGCAACCGCTGCAGCCGGTGCTGCCGTTTGGGGCATCGGCGTTGAACGCTACCTGTTCACGCTGCGGCAGCACACCGCCGCGGTGCTGAAACCGGGTGCGCAGCCGATCCGCCTGCTGCACATTTCAGACCTGCACCTGGCGCCGTGGCAGTGGCGCAAGATTGAGTGGGTGTGCAGCCTCGCTGACAGCACCCCTGACGCGATTGTTTTCACCGGAGACCTGTTGGGTCACCGGGAAGCGATTGGCGCGCTGAAAGAGGCGCTGGAGCCGCTCGCGGCCAGCGGTGCGCAGCTGTTCTTCGTGCACGGCTCAAACGACTACTACGGCCCGCTGTTTAAGAGCCCGCTGCGCTACCTGCGCGCACCCTCCCGGCTGGCAACCAGGGTTCCCGACATTGATAACGCGCAGCTCACCAGAATGCTCACCGGGCTTGGCGCAATCGACCTGAACAACACCGCCGCGGTGACCTCACTGCGTGGCTCAAACATCGTGTGGGCGGGGGTTAATGATCCGCACATTAAATACGATGATTTTGATGCGCTCGCACAGTCGATCAGTGACCAGGTGATTCCCGATGACGCGGTTGTTTTCGGGGTTGTGCACGCGCCGTACCAGTACGCGCTGAACCGGATGCTGGATCTGGGTGCGGAGTTGATCCTCGCCGGGCACACGCACGGTGGCCAGGTGCGAGTTCCGGGTGTGGGCGCGCTCACCTCGAACTGTGACCTGCCGCACGCGCAGGCTCGCGGTTTCGATGTCTGGTTTAATGCGCACCGCGCCGCCTACCTGAACGTCAGCGCCGGAGTCGGCACCTCAATCTACGCACCGGTTCGCTTTGCGTGCCGTCCCGAGGCGACCCTGCTAACACTCACCGCCGGCGGCGCAGGCTAGTTAGCAGCCCGCTAAACTAAAACCGACCAGGCAGCGCTGCTCCCCGGCCGGTTTTTTACGATCAGCTGCTAACCGCTAGTTCTTTGCCTGCGCAATCAGCTCCGCGAGCTGCACGGTGTTGAGCGCTGCGCCCTTGCGGAGGTTGTCGTTTGCGATAAACAGCACGAGACCGCGGTTGTCTGGCAGGCTACGATCCTGGCGGATCCGCCCAACCAGGCTCGGGTTGCGTCCTGCGGCGTCGCGCGGGGTTGGTACGTCAGCAAGCTCAACGCCAGGGGCGGAGCTAAGCAGCGCGGTTGCTTCCTCCGGGGTGATCTGGTTCTCAAACTCAGCGTGCACAACAAGCGAGTGACCGGTGAAAACCGGAACACGAACGCAGGTGCCAGCAACCAGCAGCTCTGGGATGCCGAGGATTTTGCGGCTTTCGTTACGCAGCTTCTGTTCCTCGTCAGTTTCTGCGAGACCGTCAGCCACGATCGCGCCCGCGAGCGGCACCACGTTAGCGGCAATTGGCTTCACATAAACGTGCGGTGCTGGTTCGGTGATCGCGTTGCCGTTGTGGACGAGCTCACCCGGTTCACCGGCAACGATCGCCTGCATTTGACCGCCGAGTTCCGCAACACCCGCGAGACCGGATCCCGAAACCGCCTGATAGGTAGCAACCCGCAAACGGCTGAGCCCTGCCTTGTCGTGCAGTGGCTTAAGCACCGGCATTGCCGCCATGGTTGTACAGTTTGGGTTTGCAACAATCCCCTTCTTCGCGTCTGCGAGCGCCTCCGGGTTGACCTCGCTAACCACGAGCGGCACGTCCGGATCCAACCGCCATGCGCTTGAGTTGTCGATGACGATTGCACCCGCTGCCGCAAACTTTGGTGCGTACTCTCTGGAGACGGCACCGCCCGCAGAGAACAGCGCAATGTCGATGCCGCTGAAGTCAGCGGTTGCAACGTCCTCAACGGTAACGGTTTCACCCTTAAAGGTCAGCTCTGCGCCTGCCGACCTGGCGCTTGAGAAGAAGCGGATCTTGGCAATCTCAATTGTGCTCTCCGCCAACAGTTGACGCATAACAGCGCCAACCTGACCGGTTGCGCCGACGACCGCGAGTGTTAGTTGTGAGCTCATTGGTTTGCCCTTTTCCTGTCTGTTTTTCTGTGCGTTTCAGCGACCGGCTGGGCCGGTTAACCGCCAAGGGGTCGTTAGCGAACCCCGGTTTTAAGTGATTTATATAAGTCTAGCGCCCGGTGCCAGCGTACACCACCGCTTCAGTGTCGGCATCGAGGCCGAAAGCGGTGTGCAGCGCCTGTAGTGCCTTGTCGAGCACATCTGCGCGGGTGACCACCGAGATCCTGATCTCGGAGGTGGAGATCATGTCAATGTTGATTCCCGCCTCATACAGCGCCCTAAACAGTTTCGCGGAAACGCCCGCGTTGGTGCGCATTCCCGCACCAACAACCGCGATCTTCGCGATCTGATCGTCATACTGTAGTGAGCTGTATTCGATCACGTCGCCGTGGTTTTTTAGCAGCTCAATCACGCGGCGGCCGTCTGCAACCGGCACGGTGAAACTAATATCGGTGCTGGCTGTGTCTGCGCGTGACACGTTCTGCACAATCATGTCAACGTTAACGTCAGCCCTGCCGACAATATCGAAAATGGCCGCTGCCCGGCCTGGAGCATCAGGAACACCAACAACAGTAATCTTTGCCTCGTTCTTTTCGGAGGCGATGCCGTTGATGATTGATTCTTCCATGTTTACTCCTTCTGGGATTCCGTTAGCCGGGTCGTAGACGATTGTGCCGGTTTGGTCTGAGAATGATGATCGAACGTGCAGGGTGACACCGTGCCGCCTCGCGAACTCGACAGCGCGCAGGTGCAGCACCTTCGCACCCGATGCCGCCAGTTCGAGCATCTCCTCGCTGGTGATCGCGTCGAGTTTGCGGGCAAGCGGCACCTGGCGCGGATCCGCCGTGAAAATACCGTCAACATCGGTGTAGATTTCACACACGTCGGCGTCGAGCGACGCCGCCAGCGCAACGGCGGTGGTATCGGATCCACCCCGCCCGAGCGTTGTCACCTCGGCGGTTTCTTTGCTGAAGCCCTGGAACCCGGCGACGATCGCAACCGCGCCCGCGGCTACCGCTTCTTTCACACGGCGGGGGCTAACCTCGACGATGCGAGCAGCGCCGTGGGTCGCGTTTGTCACAACACCAGCCTGACTGCCGGTGAACGACTGCGCGTCAACGCCGAGGCCTTTAATCGCCATCGCGAGCAGGGCCATCGAGATCCGCTCGCCCGCGGTCATCAACATGTCGAGCTCACGCGGTGCCTCAATCGGGGTGACGGCGGCCGCTAAATCCAGCAGCTCATCGGTTGTATCGCCCATCGCGCTAACCGCAACAACAACGTCATTGCCTGCTTTACGGGTCTCAACGATGCGCTTTGCGACGCGCTTAATACTCTCGGCGTCTGCCACCGATGATCCACCGTATTTTTGCACGATCAAGGCCATGCGCATTCCCTTTCTGCGATTAACGCTGCGGCGCGGATAAAATTTCCGAAGCTAACAGCTAATTTTAGCGGTTCTAAGCTTGTTGTTCACCGTATTTACGGTATTTTCCGGCGTCCCTCGAACGCCCGCCCGAGCGTCACCTCGTCCGCGTACTCGAGATCGCCGCCGACCGGCAGCCCCGACGCGAGCCTGGAGACCGGGATTGCTATGGCGGTGAGCATCCGTGTCAGATACGCGGCGGTTGCTTCGCCCTCGGTGTTCGGATCCGTCGCAATAATCACCTCACTGACGGTGTTGCTGCCAACCCGCTGCATCAGCTGCGCAATGCTCAAATCGTCCGGCCCGATGCCGTCGATCGGGCTGATTGCTCCGCCGAGCACGTGATAAAGCCCGCGATACTGCCTGGTGCGCTCAATCGCAACAATGTCTTTCGGCTCCTCAACAACGCAAATCAGGCTTTGATCGCGGCGCGGATCCGTGCAAATAGTGCACCGGGTTTGTTCTGAAACATTGCCGCAGCTCTCACAAAACTTCACACGCTCTCGCACCGTCGCAAGCAGCTGACTGAGCCGTGCCGGATCGTAGTGCTGGGTTTGCAGCACGAAGAAGGTGATGCGCTGCGCCGACTTCGCCCCGATCCCCGGAAGCTTGCCGAACTCGTCGATTAGTTCTTGCACTATGCCGTCGTACATGTTTGTGCTTCCCTGTTTTGTTTAGTCGCTGTCTGGTTTGGTTTGGTTGGTGCTGGTCTGGTTGGTTTTGGTTTGGTTGGTGCTGGGTTGGTTAGTTTTCTCTGCTGGGACTGTTTCGGCGCTGGGTTGTGCGGCGCCTCAGCCAGCTGGTTTTTTCGGGGCGGATCCGCTCAGCTCCGCCGCTTTCTCGCTCTGCCGTTCCTCAACAAAGATCGGGTTTAGGATTTCCCTGATCACAGCCTCGCCGTATCTGCTCGCCTGAAACTCGTCAATCTCGGGCGTTAGCGGGGTTCCCTGCTGTCGTTTCTCTTTTGCCTCGGCGACCGCTGCGCGAACCGAGTTGAGAATACCGCCGTTTCGTCCCTGCCCGGCCGGAGCCGCCTGGGCACCAGGGGTAGCTGCTGCGGTTGGCGGTGTCGCCGGGGTAACCGGAGCCACCGCTGAGGCCGTCGGAGCGGCCGGGGCCGCCGCTGAGGTCGCCGGAACGGCCGTGCCCGCAGGCGTTGCTGGAGCCGCCGTCGCTGGTGAGGCCGCCGAGGCCGCCTGCGCTGCTGATGCCTCTACCGCGCTCTGCATACTCGCGATACCCGCTAGTTTCTGGGCTAGCGGATCCGCCTCGCCCGCCGGTTTTGTCGCCTCGGCAGATGCCTGGTGAGGCTCCTCTGACTCGGAGTCGGCTGTGTCACGCTTTGGCGGGGTTGCCGCTTGCGTTTCCCTGCCGCCACCCTGGTGACCGTTTGGCTGCAGACCAGCTGCGGCAGGACTGTTTTGTGGCCTGCCGGTAGCGTCGAGCTTCACCGGTTTGAAACCGACTGTGACGCCGATTGCGTCCGCGATCTCTGCCCTGACCGGTGCTGCCGCGAAGTTCTTGAAGGCGTTTAGCTGTTCGGCGGAGCTAACCCCGATGTGCAGCTGGTTGTTCCTAAAATCGCAGAGTGTCACGGCCGCGGCCGCAGCTGCTGCGTTCTGGTCTTTGTGCTGCAGCTCGGTAACGATCTCCTGCCAGATTTCTTTCAGCTGCTCAAAGTCCTCTTCATCAATCTCAGGGGCTGGCGCCTCCGCCACGGAACCGCCCACTGCACCAACAGCACCGCCTGCTTGCGGGTTTGGAGCTGGCTGCCCGGCCTGGTTTACTGACTGCGGTGCCTGCTGTGGGGCCTGTGGCGGGGTCTGCGGTGCTGGCTGCTGAGTGGCCTGTTGTGGATCCGGGGTTGCGCCCTGCTGCCCAGGGCTCTGCTGCCCAGCTGCTTGCGGAGCAGGACGCTGCTGCGCCGACTGGTTTAGGAAGTCAGTTGAAGGCGGCGCGGAGCTGATCTTATCCATCGCCTGCTGCAGCTCGCTGCGCAGTTCGGGAGCGCTGCGCTGAACAGGCTCGCCAGGCTGAGCCGGGGGCGCTGGCTGCCCCGCGCTTGGCGCGGCGGCTGATTGTTCCGAACCTGGGGCCGCTGCTGGCTGCTCAGCAGACGGTGCCGGTGGGGTTTGCTGACCTGCGGCACCCTGCTGCAGGAACTGTCTCGCGTTTGCGAGGGTGTCGGCAACGGAAAGGTTTCCCGCAACAGGCACACTCTGCGGCGGCACGCTCGACTGAGGCGCTGCCTGCGGCGTAGGCGCTTGCGGCGTAGGCGCTTGCGGCGTAGGCGCTTGCGGCGCGGCCTGCTGAGTTGCTTGCGGTGCCGGCGCTTGTGACGCCGGGGCTTGCGGCGCAACTGCCCGCTGCCGCGGCTGGGCACCAGCCTGCGAGTTCGCGGGCGCAGCCTGCTGCCGCGCCTCTCTCACCGCGGCGATCCCGGTTTTTACGGCGGTGCCCGCAGAAAGAGCTGGGCTGTCGGATCCACCCACGCCCCCCGCGGCCGCCTGCTGGGTGACGTTAATCGCCCGCGCAAACAGCAGCTCAAGCTGGATGCGTGGCGCGGTTGCGCCGCTGAGCGAGTCGAGGCCGGAACTGACCGTGTCCGCAACCCGCGACAGCACAGCCGACGAAAACTTCACCGCCTGCCGATACATCGCCTCAAGCTGCGCGTCAGAAACCCCGCGGAACACCCCGCTCGCACCGCTCACAGTGGTTGCCCTGATGACGATCAGGTCACGCAAGCGCTGCAGCAGGTCCTCAACGAAGCGCCTCGGATCTTGACCCGTCTGAATCACACTCTCAATCGCGTGGAACATCGCCGCCGCATCGCCCGCCGCGAGCGCGTCAACAACCCCGTCAATCATCTCACTGCTGGTGTAGCCGAGCAGCGCGGTCGCCCGAGCGAGCGTCACGGTTGTGCCCTCTGACCCGGCAATTAACTGGTCGAGAATCGAGAGGGTGTCGCGAGCGGATCCACCACCCGCCCGAATCAGCAGCGGCAGCACGCCAGACTCCACCGTCACACCCTCACTGTCGCACAGCTGCTGCACGTAATCCATCAGCGCGGCTGGTGCGATCAGGCGGAACGGGTAGTGGTGGGTGCGGGAGCGGATCGTGCCGAGCACCTTCTCAGGCTCGGTTGTCGCAAAAATAAACTTTAAATACTCGGGCGGTTCCTCAACGATTTTCAGCAGCGCGTTAAAGCCCTGCGGCGTCACCATGTGGGCCTCGTCGATAATAAAAATCTTGTACCGGTCACGCGCGGGCGCGAAGGTTGCGCGCTCACGCAGGTCGCGGGCGTCATCAACACCGCCGTGGCTTGCAGCGTCGATCTCGACGACGTCGATGGCTCCGCCGCCGTCACGCCCCAGCTCAACACAGCTCGGGCACTGCCCACACGGTGTGTCGGTTGGGCCGTTAACGCAGTTGAGGCAGCGCGCCAGCACTCGCGCCGAGGTGGTTTTACCGCAACCGCGTGGCCCGCTAAACAGGTAGGCGTGCCCGATTTTGCCGTTGCGCAGCGCCGCAGACAGCGGTGCGGTCACGTGATCCTGCCCGATCATCTCGGCGAATGATTCCGGGCGGTATCTGCGGTAGAGTGCGGTTGCCATACTAAACATCGTAGCGTGATGAGATAGTTTTTATTCCGAAACTGCCTGAGCATAGCCTCATTTTTGGCGACGCTTTTCTTGCAACTCACAGCCAAAACAGTGCACCCGCAAATTAAGATTGGAGGGTGACCGCTAGAATCTATCTCACCTCCGCTGAAAGCCGCACCGGAAAGAGCGCCGTCGCGCTCGGAGTGGTTGAAACGCTACTCAAAGACGCCCCAAAGGTGGGGGTTTTTCGGCCCCTGATTCGCTCCCGCGCTGAGCACGACCGGTTACTTGAGATGCTGCTCTACCGCGCCAAAGCGGACATCAACTACGATGACTGTATTGGCGTCACCTATGAGGAGGCACACGCCGATCCTGACCAGGCTGTCACCACGATTGTTGAGCGGTTTAAGGCGCTTGAAAAACAGTGTGACGCGGTTGTGATTGTTGGATCCGACTTCAGCGATGTTGCTTCCCCCACCGAGCTGGCTTTCAACGCTAAAATCGCCGCCAACCTGAACGCCCCGGTGATGTTGATTCTGGGTGGACGAGACAGCACCGATGTTGAGAGCCTCGGCCAGTCAGCTGCCCGCACCCCCGCCGAGATCGCCTCGGTTGCCGATATTGCACGCCAGCAGTTGAAAGAGGAGCACGCGCGGATCCTCGCAACCGTTGTTAACCGCGCCGACCCCGAAGCGACCGAGGAGATTAAAAAAGCGGTTGAGCGGGCTATTCCACGCCACCCGGTGTGGACGATCCCCGAGAACTCGCTGCTGGTCGCCCCCGATGTTGCAACGGTTCTAGAGGCGCTCGGAGGCAGCCTGGTCCGCGGCAATGAGGAGCTGCTGGAGCGTGAGGTGCAGAACCTGATTGTTGCTGGCATGCGCATGGAGAACGTGCTGCCTCGTCTCACCGAGGGCGCGATGGTTGTGATCGCGGCGGATCGCACCGAAACCCTGATCGCCATCACAATGGCGCACGAGGCTGCAACCTTCCCAACCATTTCAGCTATCGTGTTGAACGGGCATTTCGAGCTGGCTCCGCAGATTGAGAAACTGCTTGACGGTATTGATTCGAGCCTGCCGGTGATCCGAGTCAACCTCGGAACCTTCGCGAGCGTGCAGCGGATCATGGGCGCTCGCGGGCTGCTCACCAAGTTCACACAGCGCAAATACGACACGGTTATGGCGATGTTTAACGACAACGTTGACACCGCTGAGCTACGTGAGCACCTGGCGATTGACAGCGGCGATGTCCGCACCCCGGCAATGTTTGCGCACGAGCTGTTCGACAAGGCGAAAGCCGCCAACTCGCACATTGTGCTGCCGGAGGGTGAGGATGATCGGATCCTGCGCGCCGCCAACACGATTCTCGCTCGCGGCATTGCCCGCCTGACAATCCTCGGCGAAGAAACCAGTGTTCGTAAACGCGCCGGTGAGCTCGGCCTCGATATTAGCGCGGCAACGATTATTAACCCGAAAACCTCTGAGCAGCTGGACTCTTTTGCCTCCGAGTATGCGAGACTGCGCGCCCACAAGGGTGTGACGGTTGAGCAGGCGCGTGAGCGCATGGTTGACGTCAGCTACTTCGGCACCATGATGGTGCACCTCGGGCTCGCGGACGGCATGGTGTCCGGTGCGGCGCACACAACCGCGCACACGATCCGCCCAAGCTTCGAGATCATTAAAACCCGCCCGGGCGTTAGCGTTGTCTCCAGCGTGTTCTTTATGGCGCTGTCTGACCGGGTGCTTGTCTATGGTGACTGCGCGGTGAATCCGGATCCAACCGCCGAACAGCTCGCCGATATTGCGATCTCGTCGGCGCTCACAAGCCAGCAGTTCGGGGTTGAGCCCCGGATCGCGATGCTCTCCTACTCAACCGGCGACTCCGGCACCGGAGCCGACGTTGATAAGGTGCGCAAAGCAACCCTGATCGCACAAAAATCGCGCCCTGACCTGCTGATTGAGGGACCTATTCAGTACGATGCGGCGAGCGATCCACAAACCGGAGCGGCGAAACTGCCCGGGTCTGAGGTTGCTGGCCGCGCCACCGTGTTTATTTTCCCTGACCTGAACACCGGCAACAACACCTACAAGGCTGTGCAGCGGGCGGCGGGAGCCATCGCGGTCGGCCCGGTTTTGCAGGGTCTTAACAAACCGGTTAATGACCTGTCGCGCGGTGCGACGGTTGTCGATATTCTAAACACTGTCGCAATCACCGCGGTGCAGGCGGGAATGGCTGATGCGACAACAAACAACCCCGATGAGGACGGTTAACAAAAATGAGCGCAACACTGGTTATTAACAGCGGTTCTTCATCGTTGAAGTATCAGCTGATCAGCAACGCAGACGAGTCTCGCATTGCCAGCGGCATTATTGAGCGGATCGGCCATGAAGACAGTATTTTAACGCACAGTCAGCACGGCAAATCCGTCACCCTGGAGCGTGAAATCACCGACCACACCGCTGCGTTTGAGGCGATGGAGACCGCGTTCAGTGACGCCGGGGAGCCGCTTGCAACCCTCGAGGTGACTGCGATCGGGCACCGGGTTGTGCAGGGCGGTTCAAGGTTTTTTGCGCCGACGCTGATAACCGACCAGGTTGCTGAGGACATTAACGAGCTGTCGGTTCTCGCCCCGCTGCACAATCCTGGCCAGTATCAGGGGATTGTTGCGGCACGTCAGATGTTCCCGCAGCTCCCGCACGTTGCCGTGTTTGACACCGCTTTTCACCAGACAATTCCGGCGGCGGCTCACACTTACGCGATTGACGCGAACCTCGCAAAAGAGTTCCGGGTGCGGCGCTACGGTTTTCACGGCACCTCCCACCAGATTGTTTCAGAGCGTGCGGCACAGTTCCTAAAACGTCCCCTCACCGACCTGAAACAGATTGTCCTGCACCTCGGCAGTGGTGCGTCAGTGTGCGCGGTTGACGGCGGCATCTCCGTCGACACCTCCATGGGGCTGACCCCGCTGCAGGGTCTCATCATGGGAACCCGCTCGGGAGACATTGATCCGTCTGTGCTGTTTCACCTGCACCGCCAGGCGGGGCTGTCCATCGACCAGCTTGACGAGCTGTTAAACAAGCGTTCTGGCCTGCTCGGGCTAACCGGCGACAGTGATGTGCGCGACGTCACCGCCCGCCGCGCAGCGGGTGACCCGGACGCGAAACTCGCCCTCGACGCTTATGCCTACCGGATCCGCCACTATATTGGTGCCTACATGGTCGCTCTCGGTGGCCTTGACGTGATCACGTTCACCGCCGGTGTTGGCGAGAACAGCCACCTGGTGCGCAAGCTTGTTTGCGAGGGGCTGGAACCGTTCGGGATTAAGCTCGACAGTGACCGGAACGAGTCCGGGCAGCGGGGCCGTTACGAGATTAGCGCCGACGACTCAGCTGTTAAGCTTCTTGTTATACCAACCGATGAGGAGCTTGAGATTTCCCGCCAAACCCGGTCACTGATCGCCGCGGCCTAGTTTTTGCGGATAAAACCGCCTATCACACCAAAAGAAAGAAGCGTATGGCATCTGGATTAGCCGCCCTGTTAGACGATATTGCCGTGATTGCGAAGGCCGCTGCGGCGAGCGTGGACGATATCACCGCCGCCGCTGGTAAGGCGACCGCGAAGGCTGCGGGTGTTGTTGTGGACGATGCCGCGGTTGCGCCGCGCTTTGTCGACGGGGTAACCCCCAAGCGAGAACTACCGATCGTGATGAAAATCATGGCTGGCTCGCTCGCCAATAAGCTGCTTTTCATTCTGCCCGCGGCGATTCTGCTCAGCCAGTTTGCGCCGTGGATCCTCACACCCCTGCTGATGCTCGGCGGCCTCTACCTCTGCTACGAGGGCGCAGAAAAACTGTGGGAACTGGTGACCGGCGCTAAACACGAAACCGCCGCTGTTGCGGAGGGTCCCGACGCCGAGAAGAAACTCGTGCGCGGCGCCATTAAAACCGATTTCATCCTCAGCGCGGAGATCATGGTTATCTCGCTGAACGAGGTTGCATCGCAGCCGTTTTGGATCCGCCTCGGCACCCTCATCGTCGTCGCCATTGCCGTCACCCTCGGTGTTTACGGCGTTGTTGCGCTGATCGTGAAAATGGACGACATCGGCCTGCACCTTAGCCGCCGCAAATCCTCCGGCGCTCGCTCACTCGGTGTCGCCCTCGTTAAGGGTATGCCGGTGCTGCTGAACATCATCTCAATCGTCGGTATTTTTGCGATGCTCTGGGTTGGCGGCCACATCCTCATCTCCGGCGCCGACACACTCGGCTGGCACGCCCCGTACGAGCTCGTGCACACACTCAGCCACCTGGTGCATATTGCACCGCTCAGCTGGCTAATCGAGACGCTCTGCTCACTGCTCTTCGGGATTGTTGCGGGCGGCATTATCGTCGCCGTGCACCACGCGATTGTGCGGGCGCGGGGTGGATCCGCTCACCACTAAAAATCGCGGTTGCGGGTGCCGGTGCCGGCCCTTACTTTATCTGTTTTACCCAGGTTTATCAAAGTATTCACACTTTAGCGTTTTTGTTAAAGTTGGGTAAAATAGATAAACCCGCGATCAAAGCCACTATTTAAGAGTTGCCTGCAGCAAGCATAGTCAGCCGAGCAGGGTTAGGGTTCATGCTCTCGCTAACCCCTCCGGGGTAACAAAAATCCCCCGCTTTTTGAACTCCTGCGGTGAATCGTTTAACGCCCTTGCACGCTCGAACTCCAGCACAAGCGGGAACCACCCAACCACGGTGCGTTTCCGATCCGCCGCCCAAGCAGGCACCTGCCAACCGTCCTGGTTTGCGAACCACTCAGCCAGCGCCGCGAGAGCTGTGTCGATGGCGGGGTATCCCGTTGGTTTCGGTTCCTCAGTAAACACCCGCTGAGCAAGCTCGGACCCGCCCCGCTGTTTTGCCAACCGGTAGGTGTCGATCGTTTGCAGCACGATGAAACGCCATGCCAGGCTCAGAGCGTCTTTATCGCCGGCGAGCTCGGTAATCACCTCCGCGTTGCTTACCGCGGTGTGCACGAGCCTGTTGCTTTTCACGCAGCCGCTATCGTCGGCCATCGCCGATTCAAAAATGTCAGAGATAACTTCAGCTGTTGAAAGCATAAAACCCAACTTAAAAAGTGTAGGTTACCTATTCTACAACTCAGGCGGAGATGTTTAGCGGGTGCGTGACCAGCGTTCGAGGCGTATCTACCACACTCAGAAGGCTAGCGATTCAGCTCAACCTCGTCCGCTGGTAGAGGGATCACGGTCAGATCCGCCGCCGGGGATTCAGTGGTCACCTTGATTTTGTTGTACATCGCCTCCATAGTGCATTCATCCCCTGCTTCAGGCAAAACGCCCTCAACCAGTGCTACCCACAGAGTATCGCCGTCCTCTTCTACCACGGATCGTAAGCCATAGCACCTGGGCGAGCCAGTGACAACGGTGAAAGTCAGCTCGTGTGTCCCGGTGACCTCGTAGCTCGACCAGTGGCTTATCCCCTCATGGCGCATTGCGGATCCGCTGCTAACACACCCGCACAGCATCGCACACGCGCCGACCACGGCCGCCAACCGCTTTGCTGCTTTACCCCTACTGCTCATCTAAGCCTGCCGATACTCGAACACCCAGCTGATCAGGTTCGTTGGCCCTTCCTCGGGGGCGACGGTGGGGTTGCGCCAGTATTCTGCGAAGATTGCGACGACGGCGGATCCACCCCAAGCGCTGCTGTCCAGCTCAAGCTCGAAACCCTCGCCCGTCTGCCGCAGCAGCCCCTCGTTCAGACAGTCGTAGACGTGGGCGGGTGTGGGCGAGCTAGCCGGGTCTAGTTCCGCGATACCGCCGGGGAAGACCGTGGCCTGCATGCTGAGAGGCGGCGCATCGGCCTGGATCCGCGCGCTAAACGAGTCAGCGGTGGCGGTCACAACGGTTTCGGGCGCAGCCGTGCCCCGGTCGACGGTTTCGCTCGCGGTTAGGGAACGCCAGTTCAAGTTGTAGGCGGGCACAGCCGCATCGGCAACCGTTAGCTCGGGGATGGGTTCCTGCCACTCGTCCTGGGCAACAAGCGGCGAGCTTATGTTATTGAGGTCTGACATTTCTTGACATCCTGTTTGATAGAACCGCCGCAGTAGCGCCCAGTAGGGTAAAGCTCATTTTCATTGTTTCTCCTTTGAAAATAAGTGTTACTGAGAGAATACATAACCTGCTGCCCAGAAAGCAAGCTTGCGGCGTACCCTACCGCTTCTCCAAGATCCGCCCAATGAAAAAGGTTCGGGAGGCCGAGTTTAATTGTCCCGTCCTCCCGAACCTTGTGTGCCGGCACAGCCAGCATTGTCGGTTACGACCGCTGCGGTGATCCGCAGGCAGTCGAGTTATTTCGCCTGAGCCTTCAGCAGGTCGCGGATCTCGGTCAGCAGATCCTCCTGGCTTGGCGCGAGCTCAACTGGCTCAGCCGCACGCTTGCGGTCTGCGCGCTCCTTCATCTTGTTAATCGGCAGCACGAAAACGAAGTAAACAACCGCTGCAACGATCAGGAAGTTGATTACGGCACCGATTACTGCGCCGAACAGCAGCTTCGCCTCACCGATCTGCACAACGAGTGCGTTGTCGAGCGAGTCAGCCTTGAAGAGTGCGCTGATCAGTGGGTTGAAGATTGAGGCAACAACCTTGTCGACAACCGCGTTGAACGCAGCACCGATGACAACCGCAACAGCGAGTTCGATTACGTTACCCCGCATAATAAAGTCTTTAAAGCCCTTAAGCATAAAGCCTCCCCCTTGTTTCTTGTTTTAGCCCAACCCGCTTAGGGTTGTGTGCTGTGATTGATACCGCGAGATTGTGTTTTAGGTAGCACAATTGATAAACCGCAGACTATATTCTAGTGAATCTTTGTGGGAATTGCCACATTATTTCAGTAATCTAGGCAAAAATAGTGCCAGACCGGTGAAATATACACCGGCCTGGCGACTATTTATTAAGCATCAACGCTAACTGGTTAGCGTCAGCGCTGCAACACAATTAAGCAAGCTTAACGGTTGCGCCTGCTTCCTCGAGCTTAGCCTTAGCAGCCTCAGCGTCCTCTTTCTTAGCACCCTCGAGAACAGCCTTTGGAGCCTCCTCTACGAGAGCCTTTGCCTCACCCAGGCCGAGACCTGGGATGATCTCGCGAACAGCCTTGATAACACCGATCTTCTTGTCGCCAGCGCTCTCAAGCACAACGTCGAACTCGGTCTTCTCCTCAGCTGCAGCAGCGTCGCCACCAGCAGCTGGAGCTGCAGCAGCAACAGCAACTGGAGCAGCTGCTGAAACCTCGAAGGTCTCCTCGAATGCCTTAACGAACTCGCTGAGTTCGATGAGTGTCAGCTCTTTGAACTGCTCAATAAGCTCTTCAGTTGAAAGCTTAGCCATTGTAATCTCCTTGAGTTTTTAACACCGGTCGCGGGCTCGCGGCCGATAAAGTTTTTTGTTTTGTGAAGCTGTTAAGCTGCGGCACCTGTGCGGCACCGCGAACAAAACTAGTTTGCTGCCTCTTGCTTGTCGCGCAGCGCACCAGCGGCACGGGCAACCCCGCTTGGCAGTGCGTTGAACAGCTGTGCTGCGCTGAACAGAGAAGCCTTCATAGCACCAGCTGCCTTAGCAAGCAGTACCTCACGGCTCTCAAGGTCAGCGAGCTTCTGAACCTCAGCTGCGGTAAGTGGCTTGCCGTCGAAGAAGCCTGCCTTTACCACGAGCAGAGGGTTTGCCTTAGCGAAGTCACGCAGACCCTTTGCCACAGCAACCGGATCACCGTGTACGAAAGCGATCGCAGAAGGACCTGCGAGGTGCTCGTCGAAGGCGGTGATGCCTGCGTTGTTTGCAGCAATCTTGGTAAGCGTGTTCTTCGCCACGGCGTACGTCGCGTGCTCACGGATAGAGTTACGCAGCTTGCGCAGCTCTCCCACTGTGAGACCGCGGTACTCGGTCAGCAGAACGGCTGTCGAACCTTCAAACTGTTTTTGAAGGTCGGCTACCGTAGCGTCCTTCGTCGCCATGGCTCTCCCTATGATTGTCTGACCCGATAGCGGTTGCCATCGGGGGCCGCACACCCTCGGCTATCTGCCCCGCTTCAGAGAGAGTCCCTCAAACAAAACAAAAAGCCCCGGCGCGCACGCACGGAGCTAGAAACTCATTTCGGAGTAAAACTCGTACCTGCGCAGGTCTGCTAAAAGCACGTTACGAAAGTTAAAACTTACTACCGGCGGTCTTTGGCCAGGTTCTATTCTGCCACGGATTCTCGCGTTTCGCAAATATCACGCCAAAACGCTCTCGCGGGGTGGATCCCGACAGCAACGCCCCGGCTAAGCGCCCGCCGATATAACCCCGCGAGTGGATCCGCGGAAGTGATACCCCGGGGGCGGGTTACACCCACTAAATCAACAACCGCAGGACACCGGGCGCAACCTCGGCGGTGTAGCCGCCAAAACCAACCAGGTCCCCGTCAACATAGACCGGCAGCTCAGCCGGGCCCGTGGCGGTGAGCTCGCGGATCCGCACCAGTTTAACCGGCGACAGCCACGGGTGCAGCCCCACGGTCGCGAGCGGAAACACGGCGCTCAAAAGCGCCCTGCTGATCCCCCGAATAATCACCGCATCCAGTTCACCATCGCCCGCGGCGGCGCCCGGCGCGAGCCTGATTCCGCCGCCAACAGCGGCCGTGTTGAGCAGCGAAACCAGCGTAAAACTACCGTCCAGGCTCGCTTTTCTGGCGGGTCCTTCGTAGCTGACGCGCATCCTCGTCGGTTTGAAGCGCGGGATTAAACGCACCAGCGAGGCGAGGTAGCGGGCTCCACCAAGCCAGGCGAATCGGGCGTTTGCGATCTCGTTAATCTGCGAGTCAAACCCGAAATTAACCGAGTTTGCCGCGTAAAACTGATGGTTTTCAACGCGCACCAGCAGTGCATCCGCTGCGGTTGTTACCGGCTCGGGTGTGGCGGCGAGCGCCCTGGCGATCCCGTTTATTGCTCGCGTGCCGCGGCGGATCCGCATCCCTCGCGCAAAATCGTTGCCGCTGCCGAGCGGCACAATACCGAGGGGTAAATCTGCTTTGATCGCGAGGTTTGCGCCGATGTTGACCATCCCGTCACCGCCGCAGACGATCACGGCGGCGATTCTGTCACCCTCTCGTTCAAGCAGCCGTTCCGCGTCGGCGATCAACGCGGTGCGGCTGGGGGCGGTGAGGACTTGGAAGGCGTAACGGCTGGTGAGCGCGGTGACCGAGGCGGTGATGGCGCCGACTGTGTCGCTGTGGTGATGCTGTTTGGAATTACGGTTACTGAGCACAAGCACAAGCTTTTGGTCTGACTCGGTATGGGACGCGCTCACCACACAAATATAACAAAATCCCTATGCTGACGCGCCAAAACCGCTGTTGCGGGGTGTTCAGGGGCGTGGATCCGTCTCGCTCCGGCGCCGTTTGGACGGATCCGCGCACCCGCCTAAACAAGCCAAAACACCTCGGTCAACAAGCTCAAACACCTCGGTAAACAAACCAAAACACCCCGGCGATTAACCGGGGTGCTGGATTATTGGGGTGTGGCCCGCTACTTCAGCATGTAGCCCACGCCGCGCACCGTGTGAATCATCTTTGGTTTGCCGGAGCCGTCGATTTTGCGTCGCAGATACGAGATGTAGAGCTCAACAACGGATGGTTTGCCGTTAAAGTCGTAGCTCCAGACTCGGTCCAGGATCTGCGCCTTTGAGAGCACACGGCGGGGATTACGCATCATGTAGCGCAGCAGTTCAAACTCGGTTGTGGTCAGCTCGATTGGTTCGCCGTCGCGCTCCACCTCGTAGCTGTCCTCGTTTAGGACAAGGTCGCCAACGCGCAGCACAGGGTCGGGCGTTGCCTCAACCACGACCTGTGAGCGCCTCACCAGACTGCGTAGCCTAGCAACAAGTTCCTCTAGGCTGAACGGTTTAGTGACGTAGTCGTCACCGCCAGCGGTTAAGCCTTTCACCCGGTCATCAACCGAATCGAGGGCGGTTAGGAAGAGCACTGGCACCAAGAAGCCCTCTGAGCGAAGACGTGAAAGCACCTGCATCCCATCAAAGTCGGGGAGCATAATATCTAGCACGATGACGTTGGGGTTGAAGTCTCGCACAAGGTCAAGAACTTCTGAGCCGCGCTCAGCAACCTCCACTTCCCATCCGTCATAGCGCAGTGCCATGGAAACGAGCGTGCTGATCGAGTCCTCATCATCGACCACCAGTGCCCGCAGTTTATCGCCGTTTACCTGTCTCAGTCCGTTGTCCATAAGTATTATTATGAATACACTAGCTATGAATAGGCTTACAAAGCGGTAGATTTTCGCATAAATTTTCATTTTTTCTCAGGAATTTCCGCGAATCGCTGTAATTTCGTGCCTTCAGGAAACGAAACTGACAAAATAGTTTGAGTTATGGCAAATTCTGTGTGGCAGCGTGTTATCTCCGACGGTTCTGATCGAGATCAGTGGCTGCAGGCGCGCGCCGGCGGTGTCACCGCAACCGATGTTGCGAAGCTTTCAAGCCTGAAGTCAATCCCCTCGGTTGCTAAACAGAAACTCAGCCCGCTGCAGTTCACCGGCAACTCCTTCACCGCCTACGGCAGACAGCGTGAACCGCTGATCGCTGACTGGGTGCAAACCCACTTCGGCATTAACCCCTCCAACGCACTGTTTTGTGCGGCAGAGAACCGCTTCCACCTGGCAACCCCCGACGGCATCGCCGAGGCTAGTGACGGATCGCTTGTGCTCGCCGAGATTAAAACCACCAACAAGGTGTGGAGCACCGTCCCACGCAACTATATGCGGCAGATTTTCTGGCAGCAGTATGTGCTGGGGGCGGATCGCACCCTCCTCGTCTGGGAGCAGCATCAGGACTTTGTTCCCACCGCCGCACCACAGTACAAGTGGATCGAGCGCGATGAGGAGCAGATCGAACAGCTTGTGTTCCTAGCCGACAAGCTCGTGGAGACGCTGCGCGAGATGACGCAGGGCCGCCGCTAACGCGACAGAGGCGCAGCTAACACGGCAGGGCAGCGCTACATACGGCGCCGAGCGGTGAAACCACCCCGCCCCTGCGGATCCGCCTGCTGAGCCTGCGGAGGCTGTGTATAGAAACCGGTATGTCTCGCGGGCCCGCTGCCGTAGTCGCCGCTGTAGCCCGCTGGGCCGTAACCGCCGGTGCCGTAGCCCGCTGCTCCGTAGCCGTTTGCGCTGTAGCAGCGTTCCAGCAGGAACTGCAGCAGCTCCGCCGTCTCTTTCGCCGCTGGCACGTCCAGCAGGTAGAGCGCCGGCTCGCCGCCCGCGACCGTCAGCTCAATATCGCCCGCGCCAACCAGTCGCTGCCCGAGTGAGCGGTGGCTGCTAATCGTGCGGAGTCTGGTCAGCGCAACCTCGCTGCGACTGCGCGTCATCAACCCCGACCGCACGATGACACGCTTAGTTGTGATGGTTGTGCGGGTCGCAAGCCAACTGAGCAGCGGCATAATCACCGCGAAGATTAGCGCCACGGCAACCAAAACCGCGATCAGGATGTTCAGCCACAGCTGTTCAAAAAAGCCGATGAAGTAGCCGCCGAGCCCGGCAAGCAGCAGCAGCGCAATCACGGGCAGCGCGAGTTTGCGACCGTGCGCGCGAAACCTGGTGACGATCTGTTCAGGAGTCTCTTGCTGCGGCGGATACGGGTATCCACCGGCGGGGCCAGACGACAAGAAACTCATAACCCTATTCTATTGCAGTTTCTGCCACCGGCCGCAGGTGCCACACATCGCCCGCGGCAACACTCGTTAAAAGCCCGTCACCGCCCTTAATTGTGAGTTCACCGGCGTCCCCGATCCCGGTTGCGGTGCCAATTACCGCTGTGCCATCGGGCAATTCTGCCCGCACACTCTGCCCGATTGTCTGCATGCGCTCGGTCACCGTTTGGTACAGCCGTGCAGGATCCGTCCGCGCCAGCGTGAACAGCCGCTTCAGCTCAGCAACATAGCTCGCGAGGATCGCATCGGCGAGCACAGTTCCTGGTGGATCCGCCACCGTCTGCCCCTGCTCGCTCACCGCCACCGCTGCCGCAACCCCGCTGGCTGTGAGCGAGGTTGCCTGCGGGGTTGGCAGATCCGCCTCGCCGATAAACAGGTTGATACCGGCACCCGCGATGATCCGCCCGTCTGGCAGCGTTTCGCAGAGAATGCCGCAGAGTTTTTTACCGTTGGCCGATCCGCCAACAGCCAGGATATCGTTTGGCCACTTCAGCGAAACCGGCAGCAGCGCTGTGAGGGAGTGTTGCAGCGCCGCACCAACCAGCAACGGCGCCCAGGAGGCAGCGATTTGGGTGCTCTCCCACTTCGGCAACAGCAGCGAGGTTGCAAGTGCCTGCCCAGCCGGGGTGACCCAGCTGCGCGTCAGCCGGCCGCGTCCCGCGGTTTGATTTGCCGTCACCACCAGGGTGTAATCGCTGAGATATGACTGGTTTGCAAGTTCCCGCAGTCGCGTGTTCGTTGACTCGGTTTCGGTCTCCCACAGCACACTGCACAATTTTGATGTCTCTACTAACTTCACAACACTAAGTTTATGCGCCTTGTTTTAAGTCTGCCAGGGTATTATTTAGGGCGTGACTGAACTAAACACAACCGCTGCAAGAATTGCTGACCACCGCCGTAAGTATCAAGAGGCGGTTGGTGATCGTGACGCTGCCGCCGCCGCTAAACAGCACGCGCGCGGCAAGCTGACTGCGCGGGAGCGCATTACCGAGCTTTTGGATCCGGGCTCGTTTGTTGAGTTCGACAAGTATGTTAGGCACCGGACTCACAGCTTCGGAATGGAGAAGTCACGTCCTTTTGGCGATGCCGTTATCACCGGTGCGGGTGAGATTCACGGCCGCCAGGTGGCGGTTTTTTCACAGGACTTCACAACCTTCGGTGGTTCACTCGGCGAGGTTGCCGGCGAGAAGATCGTGAAGGTTATGGAGTTCGCACTGAAAACCGGTGTGCCGGTTATCGGCATCCTCGACTCCGGCGGTGCGCGTATCCAAGAGGGTGTTGTGGCGCTCAGCAAATACGCTCAAATCTTTAAGCGAAACACCATGTGTTCGGGCGTTATTCCGCAAATCTCGATTGTTATGGGCCCCTCAGCTGGTGGCGCAGTGTACTCTCCGGCGCTCACCGACTTTGTGATTATGGTCGACAAGTCAAGCCACATGTTCGTTACCGGTCCTGACGTGATTAAAACCGTAACCGGCGAGGAGGTCGGGTTTGAGGAGCTGGGTGGTGGCCTAACCCACAACCAGACGAGCGGTGTTTCTCACTACCTCGCGAGTGACGAGCATGACGCACTCGACTACGCGAGGGCGTTAATCAGCTATCTGCCTGACAACAACCTGGCGGAGGCACCGATCTACGACACCGAGACGGCGCTGCAGATTACCGCTGAGGATCATAAACTCAACTCGGTTATCCCAGACAGCCCGAACCAGCCTTACGATATGAAGGTGATTATTGAGGCGATCCTCGATTCGGGTGAGTTCCTGGAGGTGCAGCCGCTGTTTGCGCCAAACATTCTGATCGGTTTCGGCCGTGTTGAGGGGCGCAGCGTTGGTATTATCGCAAACCAGCCAAACCAGATGGCCGGCACCTTAAACATTTATGCCTCCGAGAAGGCGGCACGGTTTGTGCGGTTCTGTGACTCGTTTAATATCCCGATTCTAACGCTTGTTGACGTGCCCGGTTATCTGCCCGGCACAGAGCAAGAATACAACGGCGTGATTCGTCGTGGCGCGAAACTGCTTTACGCTTACGCGGAGGCAACTGTTCCGCTTGTCACCATCATTACCCGCAAGGCATACGGCGGCGCTTACATTGTGATGGGTTCAAAGGAGATGGGCGCTGACTTCAATATCGCCTGGCCAACCGCCGAGATCGCGGTTATGGGTGGTCAGGGTGCTATCAACATTCTCTATCGTAAGGAGCTCGCCGCAGCCGCAGAGCGCGGAGAGGACGTTGATGCGCTACGTGCCGAGCTCGCCGCTAAATACGCTGCCGAGGTTACCAGCCCGTTCCTCGCTGCAGAGCGTGGTGAGATCGACAATGTGCTGGAGCCAGCTGGCACCAGGCTCGCAGTGATTAAGGCGCTGCGTGGTCTCCGCGGCAAGCGAGTCAGCGGTCCGGCTAAGAAACACGGTAATATTCCGCTTTAGGAATATACCGATTTTGGTTGTGTGAGGGGTTCGTTATGGCTGAGACTCAGAACGGCAGCGCAGGGCACGATGCTATCCCAGAGGTTAAAGATACTGCTGGGGCTCCAGCTACTGAGCAGGTGGTGGATCCGCAGGCGAGCAAACTACCGCCTGGCGCGCTGGCGCGCGACGAAGCCAGGCGTCAACTGATCGAAACCGATGACACCGTCTCCGGCGACGATTTTGTGTTCGTCACAAAACAGGTGAGTGCGACCGAGAAAGCGGCTGTGATTGCTGTTTTAACCGCTGAGCGCACCGAGGAGACCCAGCGGGTTAAACACGTTGAGCGGATCGAACGCGAGCCGTGGCGCAGGTCACAGCGCACTCCGCGTCGCATCGAGGATCTGCTCTAGTCCGTCTACTATTAAACTCTCAGAGATTTCTAAACTTAGCTATTTAGCATTGGTTGCACACTAACCGCTGCAGACAGGCAGCAACGCACCAGCAAGGGCAGCTAGACTGCTATCACCCCTCTCTATTGCACAAGTTAGCTATCTCACAGGAGAGAATCATGAGGAAGCAACTTACCCTCCCCGCCGCTGCTGCAGTTGCTCTGCTGGCAGCTGTTTTCACCACTTCGGCACAGAGCGCTACCGCGCACGATGAAACTAACTTACTTGACTCAACTAACGTAGAGTCTCAAATTGCAGGGACTCCAGCAGCCACTCTGTCGGGGCATGAGGTTATGGATCCCGTACTTGGCGAGAAAGCTAAAGAAGCGCAATTCTTGGCTCAACAGGCTGACCCAAACCACGTCAACCCGCTAGCGGCCACAGCAACACCGCTTTCTGCTCTCGGCCTGCAAGTTAATCAAAAGCTAGCTG
This sequence comes from Leucobacter sp. OH1287, assembly GCF_003859945.1. Taxonomy (GTDB): domain Bacteria; phylum Actinomycetota; class Actinomycetes; order Actinomycetales; family Microbacteriaceae; genus Canibacter. The sequence continues at coordinate 9,338 of NZ_RQYM01000003.1, read as the reverse complement.
ACATTACCGAGCGTTACTCAGACGTTCACGCGAGAACGTTCGCTAACGAGGAAGCCGGGGTTTATGAGCTGAGTTACCTACAAACTGCTGACAAAGACCGGGTAGCCGGATACATGGGTGAAATAAACGAACTGTTTGCCGCTAACGGCGCTGAGGTAGTTTATAATCCAGCCACGTACACACTCGCCCACAATACTGCGGTCTTTGATAAGGTACTTGACTACCTATCATCGTCCGACAGCCCGGTTCCCGTTAAGTCGCTCAGCGGAGCACCAGACTTCCTCGGTGACGGTGTTATCAGGATTGGCATTGAGAGCGATACTGACAGCGCTGCTGTTAAAGCCCTGTCCGACAAACTGTCGGAATTATTCAACGCTCAAATTTCGATTACTGTCAGTGATGAACCTGTGTTTGTAACAGAGTCTAGAACTCATGACACCAACCCTTTTAGCCCTGGTGCACGAATCTACGACGGTTCGGGCACCCCTCAATGCACGCTTGGTTTTGGCTGGAGAAAGTGGAGTAACAACAGATTGTACAACTCTACTGCTGCCCATTGTTGGTCACAAACTGGTATTAACAATTTTTACAACAACGGAACCTTACTTGGAACGAGATATACGACCAGTGTTACTGACGATGCCATGCTCTTGACACCTCCTGCAGGCATTGAACCGTCAACCTATGTGTTGGTTGGCCCACCAAATAGCAGCACAATCTATCCATTACGCGGAGCTTCGGTCTTAAGTGTCGGCAACGCTGTTGGCTTTAGTGGTGCTACAACAGGAACTCATGTCACCTCTGTAGCATCATTGAATGCAGCGGGGAGTTATACATCACCATACGTAGGTAAGGTAACAGTTCGCGGCTTGACCGCAACTTGGTCTAGGAGCACGGACGGAGGGGATTCTGGTGGGATATGGATAACTTCCGATGAGTATAATAACGCCTATGCTCACGGCATGCATTACGGCAGGGGAAAGATCCCTGGAATTGGCTGGTACTCTTCTTTCGTCGATGTAAACCGAATCTCTAGGGCTCTCCAAGCAACAATTTACATACAATAAGGAGGCATTCGGCATGCTCAGCAAGTGGCAAAATCGTAGTTTTCTCAAGGTTGCTGTCGTGCTCACTGTGGTCGGTTGGATTGCCGTTGGCTGTTCAGCAACCCCGGGTGCAGTATCTGAGGATAAAGAGCTAGCAGAGTTCTGGGTTTCTGAGGATTATCCGCAATTGTTCTTGCGCTTAGTAGACGAAGGTGGCGAACAATATTATGCTTATTCGCCGTGTACTACCACTGGCTTATGGAGCAGAAAAGGAGACATAATTGACCTGCATTCCCAGGGCAGAACAGATATATATGTTGCAAACTGCCCCGACGATTTTAGCGAGGCATCGCTCTATATAAATTCCATGATGCTACTGCCTGACGGTAAGGCGGAGCTGGTTAGCGAGGAGACAGGGGAAAAATTCATCTTCAAAGAGTCAACAGAAGAGGAATGGACTAAGTCGAACAAACTTCCTTAACACTCCCCCCGACAGAGTCGCTTGGGTGCCCGACTGTTTGGTCACCCAAGCGGTTTCTGTTTACCCGCTGCGCAGGGGAAACTCTAGCCTGTCGGCGCCGTTGAGCGAGTTAGGTTTTACCCCAGTGCGGCGGAACATCCTGAATTAGCCGCTGCTCATCAGGGGTTAGCTCCCGACGAGGTTTACTCGTGCGTCTTGCACGCTGCTTCGCTGTTCCCCCAACTGTTCGAGAGACGGTGTCAGGTGTGGTGGTGTGTGAAGCGTCCACACCCTTCACCGTCTCGTCGAAAATATTGCTCGCTGGTTCAGCAGTTTCAGTAACCTCACTGCAGCGGCGCACTCTCCGAGCACCAAGCCGCTGCAGCCGGCCACTATCACTTGTCACGAGTCTCCTCAGTGCCGTCCCCTGCATCAGCAACAATCGGCATCAGCACCGGCAGCTGCGGCATCCTCAGCCTCAGCACTGGCTCGGGTGTCAGCGTTCGAGCCAGCCTGTTTCGCCTTAGCCGCCGCTTTAGCGCGATACTGTTTCCGCACCCGCTCATCAACCGGCACGGTCTCATCAGCACCCGCAGCAGCGCGATCCACCTCAACATGTCGAGTCTCGTTAGCAGCAGCGTCGGCGGAATCAGCAGGGTCACCCACGCCAGCCGCGTCTACGCTGTTGGGTTCGTAGCCGACAATGCGGGCGATCCGCAAAGCCACCTCGCCCGGGTCAGCGAACAGGTCGAAGCTCTGCACCCGCTGGTAGTGCCAGCCGAGGCGGCGCAGCACAGCCGGCCGCAGCCGCAGGGTGTGGCGCAGGCTGTCATCTTCGCCGCTAAAGTCAATATCCACGGCAACAGCGCGATCGCCATAAGAGGCGGCGAGCGGGATGGCGCCGCCGTAGTTGAGCGCGGTTGTCAGACCGAGCGCGGTCAGGCGTTCAGCCAGTTCACCGACCATCGCCTCCTGCTCCTCGGGCAGCACCTCCGGCAGCACCTCGGGACTGTCGGCGGCGAGCACCGCGGACAGCTCGGCAACGCCGTGCTCAATCCGTGTCTGGTCGAGGTGTTCTGGCCTGAAGCAGCTGACAATAGTCATCGCCCGGCGCGCGCGGGTCATGGCGACCGCGATTAGTCGCTCACCACCCGGCTCGCTCAGCGCACCAAAGTTTGAGAGCACTCGACCGTGCGGAGTGCGTCCATACCCGATGGAGAATATAACCCGGTCACGGCTTAAAGCGGTGGCTTCTTCGAGGGTTACAACAACAAACGGTTCCGCGTGCTCACCGAGTAGGAAGTTCCGCAGATCCTGTCGTTTCGCAAACGCCGCAAGCACTGACTGCCAGACACGAACCGCGTGTTTGTGGCTCGCGGTGATAACCATCAGTGACTCGTTTGGCCGCTCGGTTGCGTGCTCCAAAACCAGTCGGATAACGCGCTCCACCTCGGCGTCGGTGCTTTCTACGGCGCCGGTGCTGTGATCCACAACCCCCTGCCCGGCACGCACAAACTCGTAGCTGAGGCTTGACCTGCCAAGGAAGGTGCCCGCCCACGGCAGCGATTTAATCTTGCCGTCGTAGAAACGAGTGTTAACCAGGTGGGTGAGGTCGGCGCCGCCAGCACGGTAGCTGTGGGTGAGCTGTAGCTCCGGCAGCACGTCGGTGAGGGCCGCATAAACGCTCTTGAGCTTTGATGGATCCGCCTGCTTAACCGGCTTGGGCAGGTCTGCGACCGTGCGCACCGCTGAAACCGGTTCCGCTTTCTTGTCACGCGGCTTCGCCGGGCCTGAGGCGTGCGGATCCAGCACCGCAACCTCGAATGGCGCGGGATGCTGAATAACCGGGTCACCGAAGGCAACAACCTGCCGTGCGCGACGGAGCGCCGGAGCTGCCTCGGCGGTGCTGATCGCGGCGGCGTCAACCAACAGCACCGCGTCAAACTTTAGGTGGCGAGGCATCAGCGGCACCTCGTACGGGCTCATCGCCCACACCGGCGCGAGCGTGTTCACCAGGTTTGGTGCAACCTGGAACAGTGCCTCCGGGCTAGGCGTGCCAGCCCGCAGCAGGTCACGCAGCGCCTGCGCCTCAGCGCGACTGTCGAGGATCGCAACCCGCCAAGCGTCAGCGAGCTGGGCTGCGAGCACTGTGCCGTTGGCGCCAGCGTGTGCGTCATCGACGAGCCTAAAATCAGATTCGAGCCGCTCAATCACAGGCATGTTGGCGGCGAGCAGCGCCTTATTGTGTTGCAGCAGCGACTCTAGCGCGGTCTGCCACCACGCCTGTTCAAGCTCCGGACCGACCTGATCCGCCGAAACATGCCGGTTCGACAGGTCCGCGAGCAGTGCTTCCAGGTCTGCCTCACGCAGCCGCTCAATAATGCTGGTGCGCTCCTGAATATTCTGCAAAACCTCTGACTCTTCGGCGAGCGCGGCGATTCGGCTGTTCAACTCCGGCAACGGCAGATTACGCATCGGCTGCTCATCAACCGTCACGTCGAGGGTTTTATCGAGCGCCTCAATATCATCAAACAGCGCCTTGAACTGGGTTGTTACCTCTTCCAGCCCGATCGGGATTTCGGGTCGGGTGCCGGCGACAGTGCAGTATCTGTGCCACAGCACACGCTGCTGCTGAATCTGCATCAGCCGGGAATACATGTCGTCAATCTGCACGCCCGGGCGGACATACTCGCGCGCGAGTTTCTTTAGGCGGCGACGATTCGCTGACGACATGGTGTCACTGGCCGACCGTGGCGCGTGCGCCGCAATCACCTCGGTCAGTGACCGGTCGTAAACCTCGGGGTTGAAACGGTCGAGGGTTTCACGAATACCGCCGAGCAGTCGCAGATAGACACCCAGTTCCGCAATCGTTTCAAACGGCCTGAGTGAGGTTTGCTCAATCAGTTCTCCGGCGCTGGTAATCAGCCGCTGCAGTTTCGTTTCAGCAACATCAACCGCCCGAGCGTAAGCAACCCGCGCCTCCTCGGTTGTGTTGAAGGTGACCCCGTACCAGGGCGAATCGTCCGGCCCGTACTGGAACTGCCCGAGCCTAGCAACCTCGGTGAGCAGCTGCGCAATATCACTGCGGTCAATCGCGAGTGACAGCAGCGCTTTCTCGCTTAATCGCACGGTTGTCTGGGGCGGATCCGCAAGCAACGACAGCTTCACCAGCTCGCGCAGCGCCTGAATCGGCGAGATCCCTAACCTATCATCGGTTTTATCAAGCGCCTCCCGATAATCAAGCAGCACACTGCGCAGTCGCACCAGCGCCTGATCAATCTCGCTGCTAAGCCGATTATGGCTCTGTTCGTTGCGACGGATCGCCTCAACCAGGCTGCGACGCAGGCCGTTTGGGGTGACAGCGAGGCCGGGCAGTCCGATCCGCGCGAGTCGGTAAGAGATCCCCTCGATTGTGGCGTGCCGTGGCGAGACAACGAGCACACGCTTGCCGGAGCGCACAAGTTCCCCGATCGCGTTCACTACGGTCTGAGTGCCACCGGTTCCCGGCAGTGTGCGCACCGTCAGTGAGTGGCCGGCGTTGATCTGGGTTAAAACATCGTCCTGCTCTGCGTCGGTGTCGTAGAGCACCCGGTCGGTTTCGGGGGTGCGCTTGTTGAGTGGCACACCGTCAACCGGGTGGTAGCTTTCGCGCAGCAGCGCGCGGGACTCGCTGCTGCCTGCAACCGCGTTGAGCAGCGGGGTGTCGAGATCCACCAGGTCACTGAGCATGCTGTGTGAGATACCGGCGAAGGTTGAAACAACCAGTCGCGGTTGCACGCTGAAGTCGGCGACGCCAGCGGCCATGTAGCGGAGACGGTCGATAACCGGCTGAGGTTTGAAGACGCCCTCCGCCTGTGAGAGTTGCAGCAGCGCGCGGGCGTCAACGGTTATGCCGAACTGTTCGCGCAGTGCCCGCACCAGGTCGGGGTTGACGAAGCCGCCGTTTTTTAGTTTCAGTTCGAAGTCGCGGCCGTAGCGGCGCAGCGCGAGCGGCCTGAGCAGCACGGGCGCGCAGAAACTGTCGCCCTCAAACTCCCAGGTTGCGATGCCCACGCCGAGGTAGGTGGTTTCAAGCCCGCGCACGTTACGCAGCTCGGTTGCTTTGTCGGTGACGCGGGCGGCGGCAACTTTTGCGTGCCGCAGTGCCTGGTCGTCGCGGATCAGCGCCGAGAGCAGAATCTTTTGACCGGTAATAAACTGGGCGAGGCCGCCGGGGTGGGTGGTTGATAGGTCCACCCGGTTGCGCAGTCTGTCATCAAAGTGCAGCAGCGGGTTGCGGCCGCCGATGTTTCGCAGCTCTTTCGCCCAGGCTGCGTGCGCCGCCTTGACGTTTGCCGCGTCGTGTGCGGCCGCCTGCGCCTGAGCGTCCGCAACAACGTCGTCGGTGACAACCTCGTCGCTCGCGGAAACACCGTTCCGACGGCCGCCAGAGCCCGAGCCCGATCCGCCGCCGAAGCCGGAGCCCGAACCGCCGGAGCCGGAGCCGCCCGAGCCCGAGCCGGAGCCCGAACCCGCGCCCGCTGAGCCGTGTGGGGAGCCCGCAGGACGCGCACCCGCGCGATCCGCTGAATCATCTGTGGAGTTGTCACCGCTGGTGTCGTCGTAACCGGCTGCGCCGCCGGAGTGACGGGACGCGGAGTCAGCGCGACTAACCGGCTCGGTCGGCTGGTATCCGTCCGCTAACCGGTCACGCACATCCGAGTGTGCCTGCGTCGCAATCTGATCCTGGTCGGCATGCTCTGCCCGAGCGGCCGCCTCGGCTGCTTTCTTTTTTGCGTTCTTACGCCAATCTACACTCCACACACCGTCAGACTACGCGACCTTTGGTGAATTTGCGATGATAATTGCCGGAGTTTCAGACACTAGCCAGGGGTTTTTCAGGCTTCAGACGAACCGCGCAGCTTCTGAATTACCCGCATCAGATGGTAAACAGCGATCGCCGCAACCGATCCGAGCGCGATGCCGTTGAAGTGCAGGTCGCCTGACACAATCAGGAAATCGGCGATACCGACGATCAGCGCAACCGCTGCCGAAAACTGGTTAATCGGTTTATTAAAATCAACCCGGTTGTCGATCCAGATTTTCACACCGATCAAACCGATAAGACCATAGAGGGCCACGGTGACGCCGCCGAGCACTCCGGGCGGAATCGAGTTAATCACCGCCCCGATCTTTGGCGAGAAGCTCAAAAGCAGCGCGGCAATTCCGGCGACCCAGTAGGCGGCGGTTGAAAACACCCGGGTCGCAGCCATAACGCCGATGTTCTCGCCGTATGTTGTGGTGCCGGATCCACCCCCGAAACCGGCGAGCATGGTGCTCAGGCCGTCAGCAAACAGGGCGCGGCCGGTGAGCGGATCCAGATCCCGCCCGAGCATCAGACCAACGCTTTTAACGTGCCCAACATTCTCGGCGATGAGCACCAAAACCACCGGTAGGAAGGCGGGCAGAAGCCCCCACAGCGCGGGTGTCTCGAAGGGGTTGCCCATCAGGTGGAACTCTGGCAGGCCGAACCAGGCGGCCTCCTCAATCGCTTTCGTGTTAACCAGCGGATCCTCCCCCGCCGGCACCAGCAGGTTGCCAACAAGCGCCGCAATGTAGCCCACCATAACGCCGAGCACAATGGCTAAACGCCCGATCAGACCCTTGAAAACAACGGTGATGACGAGGATCGAGGTGATTGTGATGAGGCCGATAATCGGCTGCAGGCTGAAGTTGGTTTTTACCGCTGGCGCGAGGTTAAAACCGATCAGCGCGACAATTGCACCCATAACGACTGGCGGCATGAGGGCGTTGATCCACCCCGCGCCAAAGAAGTGCACAACCAGGCCGACCGCGAACAGCAGCAGACCGGTTGCGAACAGGCCGAAGCTTGCCGCCGAGAGGTCCCCGTGCGCGGCGGTTGCAACACCGATCGGCGCAATAAACGCGAACGACGAACCGAGGTAGCTGGGGAGCCGGTTGCCGGTTATCAGCAGGAACAGCAGCGTCCCGAGGCCGGAGAAGAACAGTGTCGCGGTCGGTGAAAAACCGGTGATGATCGGGACGAGGAAGGTTGCGCCGAACATCGCCACAACGTGCTGGGCGCCGAACCCGATGGTGCGACCCCAGGTGAGCCGCTCTTCGGGGAGCACAATCGCCCCGGGCTCAATAGTTTTGCCGTTACCGTGCTTTTGCCAGAGCGCCATGTTTTCCTTTGCTGTGTTATCGCCGCCCGACCCAAAACGGGTTAGCCGCGCATATTTCGAACCCGTTCGATTATAGTGCGGATCCGGTCAATTCGCGGGTCTCCCGGGCTCTCCGCCTGCAAAATATCGGCTGTTTCCAGCAGCGTCAGCGCCGCAATGGTCGCGGGCGGTGCCGATTTTTTTAACGCCCCCGGCAGCAGCGCCCCAACCGCGCGCGCAATCTTCGAGTCGGCGAGCGACGGCGTTGCCCCCGCCTCAATCAGCAGCCCGTCAAGGGTTTTCAGCAGATGCTCCGACACCTCACCGGTTTCGGTTTCAACCAGCTCCGCCTCCCACTCACGCCAGACGCGTTTAATGCCGGTGCTGTTGTCAACGGTGCTCACCTGGTCGTCACAGATTTCGGCGACGATTCGCCCGGTACTGTCGCTGATCCGATGCACGGTTCGCGTGGTTTTAATCGCGGCGATAATCTCCAACCGCGTGGATGCCTCGCTAATAATCTCGTCAACCGTCGCGCTCACGCCCGCCGGCAGCTCCTCCTCATACGGCCAGGTGGTTTCGTGCTGGGTGCGCGCGTCAACCCGCCGTTTCAGGTGCCATCCCTCGTCGGCGCCGCCGCTGCGCAGTCTGAGCGCGATCCCGTTCTTCGCGAGTTCCCGCTGGGGTGTGTCGTAGTAGTGCGCCGCGAGCTCATAAACGCTGCTGCTGTGGTGTTTCAGGCCTGTTTCGGTGGATCCGCCCACCCGCTCGATCTCTGTCTCGCTGTCTGCACCGCTCAGCGTGACAGGAAGTTTGATGTCAGCTCTGACCTCGTACTTGAGTTCTGTCTCCAAATGACTGGTTGCAACCATTTCGTTCATACTAATAAGCCTAAAGCCTGCTGCTGTGGTTTTGCGACTAATATATTTTTTATGTGTCAGAGTGTCAGCTCGGAAGCGGGCGCGGGAGGTGCCTCAGAGGCGGTGTCTAATACCGTTGCCAGCGCTGTGTCTGACGCTGTCGCCAGCGCTGTGTCTGATGCCGTGCGCCTGCTGACCGGCGCTGATATCCCGCGGGAGCAGCTCGCCTCCCTCACCCCGGAACGCCGCCGCCTGTTTGTGCGGATCGCACCAAAGTTCACCGAGATTGCCCCGGTTTGGCGGGTCGGCTGCCTGCTGATTGCCGCGGACGGCAGGGTGTGGGCGACCGCGAAAACCACCCGCGCTGCCAAACGTGAACGGCTGGGCATCCAGTCGGTTGACCAGGAGCTGCGCCGCGATCTTGCCGGTTTCGCGTTCAAAAGCGGTTTCGCGCAGGGAACCCAGGTGAACTACGATGCGCCGCTGCTGTTTGATCCAGCGCAGCAGCCAGCGTTGCAGGTGCCTAGTGGGGAGCCGTCGCGGCTGGTGATTGTTGACGGCACTGTGCGGGTGCTTTGGAACCCGAGCGCCGCCGCAGCAACCGCGCCGCAGCTTAAAGACTATTTGCGTGAGCGGATCGAGCTAATCACCGAGTTTAAGTAGCTTCACCGCCCCGGTCGGCGGTGCCTGGTTTGGCTGGCTTCGCCGGCCCCACTGGTTGGCGTCCGGTCCACCACAAATACACACCAGCAGCCACAACACCCCCACCAAGCACAACAACCCACCAAGGAAACTCCGGCAACTCAGA
>NZ_RQYM01000020.1 GCF_003859945.1 Leucobacter sp. OH1287 | reverse complement strand
GATAAACCCTCGTTACGTAGATGCCTGATCTCGACCCAATTATCCAAAGAAATCACCCTTTCATTTTTAGATGAATTGGGCTACTTTTCGACCGTCACTGACAGTGACCGGCAACGCACGAAATTCTGGCATGACAGGGCAAGCTTTATTTTCCAAGACTATGGCCTGATCGAGGATAAAACAGTGCTCTACAACGTGGCAGTGTCACACGCATCACTGTTCGGCATCCGCGCAAGTACGCAGAAAGAAGCCACAGCGGTGCTCAGCACCGTCGGACTGGCCGACCGCGTCAAAACCAAGGTTGCTGCTTTAAGTGGTGGTGAAAAGCAGCGGGTTGGTATTGCGCGAGCACTCTTTAAGAAGTCAGACCTGATTCTTGCTGACGAGCCAACGGCATCGCTTGATCGGGCAAACCGCGAGAGCGTAACGCAGCTGTTGCGCAGTGCTGCTGCGCAGGGTGCTACGGTTGTCGTTGCTACACACGATGAAGAATTACTTGGCAACTGTGACAGGGTTTACTGGCTAAACCGTGGTGAGCATCAGCCCGCAGCGTAGATTCTTGAGTGCGTGGCAGTGATCCACAAAACATAAAACCCCGGCGCTTCACTCAGAGTGGAGCGCCGGGGTAACCTGTTTGGTTTCGAGCTACGGCTGCAGCCTGGTTGGGCCGCGGAACAGGTAGGTGACCTCGCGGATTGAGGACTGCTCCAGCATCAGCATCAACACACGAGCCAGTCCCATACCGAAACCACCGTGCGGTGGTACGCCGTGGCGGAAGAAGTCAAGGTAGAACTTCAGCTCGGCAGGCTCCAGACCCTTCTCAATCGCCTGCTGTTCCAGCACCGCGATCCGGTGCTCACGCTGTGCACCGGTTGAAATCTCGGTGCCGCGGTAGATCAGATCGTAGCTGTTTGTCAGCTCCGGATTGTCAGCGTGACGCATGTGGTAAAACGGCCGAATCGAGGTTGCATAGTCGGTTAGGAAAACAAAATCGTGACCGTACTCTTCCTTCACATAGGCGGTAATCTGGCGCTCACCCTCCGGATCCATGTCGGCGTCAGCGCGCGGCACCTCGTAGCCACGCTGCTTCACAATTTCCTTCGCCTCGGCGAGCGGGATCCGCGGGAATGGTGTGCTCGGCACCTCGATGGTGATACCAAACAGTTTCTCGATCTCGTCACCGTGCTTCTCCTTCACCGAGCTAAAGCCGGCGACGATCAGCTCCTCGTGCAGCTGCATAACGTCCTCGTGTGACTCAATCCAGCTGAACTCGGTGTCAACCGAGGTGAACTCGGTTGCGTGCCGGGAGGTGAATGACGGATCCGCCCGGAACGCGGGACCAACCTCGAAGATGCCGCCGAAGCCCGCAGACTGAGCCATCTGCTTAAAGAACTGTGGGCTCTGGGCAAGATAGGCGGTTGTCTCAAAATACTCGAGAGAGAACAGTTCGGCGCGGCTCTCGGAGGCGCTCGCCATCAGCTTCGGGGTGTGGATCTCGACAAAACCGCGGTTGATCCACACCTCACGCAGTGCGTGCTCGAAGGTTGTTTGCACCCTAAAAATGAGGTTCTGCTCGGGGCGGCGCAGGTCAAGGAAACGCCAGTCGAGGCGCACATCAATGCCGGAGTCTGGTTTCACCGGGGTCTCTGGCTCAGCCTGAGAAACAACCTCGAAACTGTCGATCTGAATCTCAACACCACCGAGTTTCACCCGCTCGTTCTTCTGCAACTCACCCGAAACAACGATGAAGCTGCCGGTAGCAACCTCACTGATAGCGGTTGTGCGTGCATGCCGCTCAGTGTCTTTGGGGTCGCTGCTTTCAGGGTCGAGCTCGCGCACAACCCCGCCGTTTACCAGCTGCACAGCACCCGACTCGTCACGCAAAACAACAAACTGGACGTAGCGCTGGTCACGCACCTTCTCAACCCAACCGGCGACGGTTACCGGGCCCTCGGCGCGAGCAGCGAGATCTTTAACTAATACTCTTTCAATCACACAACCATTCTAGTTTGTTCTAGGCGGCCTCGCTGGTAGTATCAGAGCGGACACTGAATTGGTCCGTCTAGATTTCGTCAGTTCGTCTGAAAACGGGGGTAGAGTGTGAAGGACCACGCAGCACCGAAGTTCCGGATCCGCCTAGCGCAGCCAGCAGATTTTGCGGCGGTAGACAGGCTGGTTGATGCAGCATACGACAGCGCCTACGGGCCGCGCGACACCAGCTGGGATAAGCACCGCACCGCAGAATCCCGCTATGACACGGGTAACCATATTTGGGTGACTGAGCAGACCTGGCCAGCAGAGGAGGCGGGGAAGATAGTCGCAACCATCACCTCGCGTGCCTGGGGCAATCCCGCGATGCACGATGAAGTGACTGATCCACACGAGATGGATCTGCGGCTGCTCGCCTCCGACCCGAAGGTGAAGGGGCAGGGGCTTGGTACCCAGCTGATGTGGCACGTGATCCACGAGGCAAAAGCGCAGGGCTTTCGTTCCCTGGTGCTGTGGACGAACGGTAAATGGGAGGGGCCGCAGCGGCTCTACCACCGGATGGGGTTTGTGCACGAGCGGGATCGAGACAAAAACGACTATGGCGAAAATGGTGAGCTGCTGCTGCACCTGCCGTGCTTCGTCTACTACGTTCAGCGCTAGATTAGGGTGTGACGCTCAGGTTGAAGCAATAGAATAGCTTGCGTGTTAGAGCGGCAGATTCATTTGGTGCGCCACGGCGAAGTCTATAATCCCGAAGGCGTTCTTTACGGGCGGCTGCCCGGGTTCAGGCTGTCTGAGCTGGGCGAGCTGATGGCTGAGTCAGTGCGAGACAACTTGCAGGAGCGGGGTAGAAAGGTCAGCGGTGTTATCGCCTCACCGCTTTTGCGGGCGCAGCAGTCGGCGGCGCCGATCGCAAAAGCCTTCGACCTGCCGGTGCAGACGGATCCGCGCATTATCGAACCGAGCAACCAGTTTGAAGGGCTTGTGAAACACGGTCCCGCCGGGGAGATGCGGAAACTGAGACACCTGCCTAAACTGTGGAATCCGCTGCTGCCTAGCTGGGGTGAACCCTACGCGCGAATCGCTCGCCGTGTGCTCGCGGCGATGGATGACGCATGGGAGCAGCAACCGAGCGACGGTGACGCGGTTTTGGTTAGCCACCAGGCGGTTATTTGGGCTGCCCACCGGGCGGTTAACGGTTTGCCGCTGTTCCACAATCCGGCGCAGCGTCGCTGTGACCTGTCGAGCATTACCAGCTTTACTAAGCGTGACGGCAGCTGGTTTGAGGTGTGCTACAGCAGCCCTGCCGAACCGCTTTTGAGCGGGGCTAAAGATGTGGGGGCGGTGTAGTATGCGGCGGGCAGCTGCGGCGAAAACGCGAAAGAGTGTATACGGCTGTGCTGCGGCGGCGGTGTTTGCGGTGCTGATCGGGGTTAGCGGCTGTGCGAGCAGTGATCCACTCGCGGAGGTAGCCAACAACAGCGACACCGGTTTTATTGAGGGCGACGGCGCAACCACCTCAATCGCCGTCAGTGAGCGCACCGAACCGGTTGAGTTCGAGGGTCTGACAGACACGGGCGAGCACTTAAGTGACAAGGATTTCCGGGGCAGTGTCACAGTTGTGAACTTCTGGTATGCAGGCTGTGCTCCGTGCCGTGCTGAGGCGGCGGATCTGGTCAGTGCGGCCGCCGAGTTTGAGCCGCAGGGCGTTAAATTCTTGGGGATCAACACCCGCGATCAGGCGGCGCAGGCGATCCAGTTTGCCGAGCAGTACGATATTAAATACCCGTCAATTTTGGACGTTGCCGAGAACCGCGCGGTGCAGGCCGCCTTTGCCGGGCAGATCCCGTTGAACGCGGTGCCGACAACGCTCGTGCTTGACGCAGAGGGCAGGGTTGCGCACCGGATTGTCGGGCAGATCGCGAGCGAATCTCACCTGACAACGCTGATTAAAGAGACCCTGGCGGAGCAGGCAGCGGCCGGCCCCGCTGACTCCAACTCATGAGCGATATTGTGCTCGACGGTTCGCTGTGGCTAGCCTGCCTGGTCGCGCTGCTCGCCGGGCTTGTGTCGTTTATCTCACCCTGTGTGCTGCCGCTGCTACCGGGCTATCTCGCCTATGTTGGCGGATCCTATCAGGCGGCAAACACGGCAACCGCTGGTGCCGGCAGGCAGGCCGTAAAAGCCACCGGCGCGAGAGGGCGGATGATGCTCGGATCGGTGCTTTTTGTGCTCGGGTTTACGGCGGTGTTTGTGTTGTTCCTGTCCTTTGTCGGATCCTTCGCCGTCTGGCTGCGCACCTGGGAGACCCAGATCACACAGGTTATGGGCGCTGTGATTGTGCTGCTCGGCATTGTTTTTATGGGGTGGATCCGCCCACTCCAGCAAACCCGCAAGCTCCGCCTCCGCAGCTCCCTCGGGATCTTCGGGGCACCGCTGCTCGGAGCGGTTTTTGCGCTCGGCTGGACCCCGTGCCTCGGCCCAACCCTCGCGGTGATAACCTCGCTGAGTCTCGGGCAGGGGGATCCGCTGCGGGCGAGCGTGCTCGGGGTCGCTTACTGTCTCGGGCTGGGGCTGCCGTTTATTCTCGTCGCTGCCGGGTTCGCCTGGATTGCCGGCGCCCTCGGCTGGGTGAAACGCCACATTCGAGTGTTCAACATTATCGGCGGGCTGCTGCTGATTATCATCGGTGTGCTGATGCTCACCGGCCTGTGGACGCAGCTGATGTATGCGGCGCAGGCGTGGGTGAGCAGCTACACGCTGCCAATCTAGGTGGCCGGTTAAACGGTAATATTTAAGAGTATGTGTGCTGTTGAGATGGTGAGTGCCGGTGTCTAGACCGTATGATTACGAGGACGGCTCCGGTGTGAGCGCCCGCCCCCAGCCGGAGCGTCAGGGTGCCGGTATCCTGGGGCTGCTGCGCTGGTTCTGGCGACAGCTGACGAGCATGAAGGTGGCGCTGATCCTGCTGCTGCTGCTCGCCCTGGCAACAATTCCCGGCTCGCTTGTGCCGCAGCGGGCGGCGGATCCAAACGGCGTCGCCCAGTTCGAGGTTGAGCACCCGGAGCTGTTTAAGTTCCTTGACAGTTTCCCGATTCAGGCGTTTGACGTCTACACTTCAGTGTGGTTCTCGGCTGTTTACCTGCTGCTGTTTACCTCGCTTGTTGGCTGTATTTTGCCGCGGATCGTCCACCACACCAGGGCGCTGTTTAATCCGCCGCCGAAAACCCCGTCAAGGCTCAACCGCATGGTTGGGTTCTCGCAGCTCAGCGTGAAAAACGAGCGGGCATCGGACGACGAAAAACTGGAGTTTGCTAAGCGCTCGGTTGAGCTAGCAGAGCAGCGGCTAAAGAAGCTGCGCTATCGCACGGTTGTTGCCGAGGAGAACCGGCGTGGTGTCACCGCTGTTTCGGTGAGTGCCGAGCGCGGCTATCTGCGAGAGACCGGTAACCTGCTGTTCCACATCGGGCTGGTCGGGGTGCTGATCGCGGTTGGTTTCGGATCCGGAATTAAATTTAATGGGCAGAAGGCGATAACCGAGGGCGAGACAATGGTGAACTCGCTGATCGACTACGACACGGTGACAACCAGCACCTACTTTGATGTTTCCGATCTTGACCCGTTTCGGATGCGTCTGGACTCGTTAGATGTTGACTATGTTGACGTTGAGGACCAGAAGCCGAACGCGCTCGGTAACGTCGAGGACTACCGCGCTAACGTCACCGTTTTTGAGAGCGACGGCAGCTCCTTCAAATCAACAATCCGCGTGAATGAGCCGCTGCGCCAGCACGGCACCCCGGTGTATCTCATCACCAACGGCTACGCACCACACCTGACGATGCGGAACGCCGCGGGTGAGGTTGTGTTTAGCGAGAAGGTAGCGTTCCTGCCGCAGGACACAAACATGGTTTCGATCGGTGTTATTAAAGTGCCGGACGGTTTTACTCGTTACGGCGAACCGGTGCAGGTTGGCTTCCGCGGTTTCTTCTACCCAACCAAGGTTGTGCTGGAGGACACGGGCGCCTACACCTCAAACTTCCCGGACCTGCACAATCCGCTGGTGACGCTCGACATGTATGTTGGCGACCTGGGAATTAACGAGGGCATCCCGCAGTCGGTTTACGCGCTAAACACCGACACAATGGAGGTTTTAACCGGCCGCAAACTGCAGCAGAAATCGCTTGAGATCGGCATCGGCGAAACCGTGCAGCTGCCGGAGGGGATGGGAACCTTGACGGTTGAGGCGGTGCCACGCTTTGCCGCGTTTGAGGTTATGCACGATCCGAGCGCGGTTTGGGTGCTAATCAGCTCGCTGGTTGCCTTTGGTGGACTGATCGCCTCCCTGTTTGTGCCTCGCCGCCGCATGTGGGTGAAGGCGATTGTCACCGCGAACGGGATCACGCTACAGTATGCGGGGCTTGCGCGCGGTGACGACCCGAATCTGCCAAAAGCGGTTGGGCAGTTCCGTGACGCACACCGGCAGGCGCTCGCCGATTCAGCGGTCGGCTAGTCGTTTAATACTGGCTCGGCAGCCTGGTAGGCATCGGTTGCGCTGGCCGATCCTTAAACTCAGCCTGCGGTGTCTGAGGCTGTCTCGCTCGCCGGGAATGGATCCACCAGCTCACGCCAGAGCGCTGGCCCCGCGGCAAACTCCTCATCGCTTAAAACCGCAGTGTCAAGGCCCGCTATAATCGCCTCGTGGTCAAGGTTAATGCCGATAAGCGCGAGATCCTGCGAGATCGCAAAATACTCTGGGTCGTCGTCTGCGCTGTTTGACACCTGATGGAAAGCGATTGTGCTGCCAACCTGATCCCACAACAGCAGCTCTCCCCGCCTGGTTGCGAAGCGGCAGAACCCGCCTGACCGCATAATTCTTCCGAGCCGGTGTTCAGTGAAGTCGTGTTGCAGCAGCTGTGCGAGCCGTTGTGGGTGGAACGGCCGCAACTGCTCATATCGCAGCCACGAGATGCTGCTGTCCTGAAACGGTGGCGCTGCACAGCCGCTGAGGATCTGCATCCACCCGGCGCGATCCTGCACCACTGTGTTCTCGGCAGC
This sequence comes from Leucobacter sp. OH1287, assembly GCF_003859945.1. Lineage (GTDB taxonomy): Bacteria > Actinomycetota > Actinomycetes > Actinomycetales > Microbacteriaceae > Canibacter. The sequence goes on along the minus strand of NZ_RQYM01000020.1, from coordinate 11,748 downwards.
CCCCGGTATTAAGAGGGTGTGTGGATCCGCCAGCCGCACCGTCGCGGTGGGGGAGAGCGCGCTGATCAACGCCATGGTCTGTGACAGCTGCGCGGTTGTTAGGCGCTGCCAGTTGGTGATGATAACTGTTTGGGCGAGCTCGATCTGGGTTGCGGTGATGGAGGCGCGGGCGATGAAGTCGCTGGGGCAGCCACAACTGTCGACAGCGGCGACGAGGAAGTCTTCGGTTGTTAATTCATCCATTAGCTGCTCCGCATCGAGTATGCAGACGATAGCGCTGAGCCTGAGCGAGTTGATGCCGGTTTTTTGGTCACTTGCGCAGGCGGCGATTAGCTCGGTCGGAAGCGCTGTTGCGGGTAACTCTGCGACGGCGGCAATATCTCCGCTGAACCATCGCAGGTAGTCGATTGCGGCGCTGCCGGGATCGTGATCGTAGAGCACCTCGATTGCGGGGACGAGGGTGCGCCCGGTTGCTTTGGCGAGCGCGCGGCTGTAGGCACCGCGGATCTCGTCATTTGGGCCAAAAACCGCGATTACGTCAATATTTAGCATTTTCCTCCTCCGCTCGCTGCCGCTAGCTGCTGGCCGTTTGCTAGTTTCTACGCACTGTCATTTGCTGGCCGTTTGCTAGTTTCTACGCACTGTCATTTGCTGGCCGTTTACCGCTTTTGCTTGCCGCTTGACAGGACAGCCATTACAGCTATAATAAATGATAATCGTTATCAATAGCAAGGAGGGTTGCTGTGAAGGTTAGAGCTTCGTTGAAATCACTTAAGAACCAGCCGGGCGCGCAGGTTGTGCGACGCCGCGGCCGTATCTATGTGATCAACAAAAAGAACCCGCGCATGAAAGGGCGCCAGGGGTAGTGCGTGGGGTGGATCCGTCGATAGCGTGAAGCTACCAGGGATGTTGAGTGAGCGGATCCGCCCACGCTCTTTATCGCCGTTAATGGGTGTTTTACCTTTTCGGGCGCGCCTTTGGTGGCAAACTGCTGCTGCTTGCTGACGGGCGTGTTGCGTTTACTGGTCAAACACGGAGGTGTTGCTCGGCGGTGCCTGCTCGGTGGGGGCGGCATCGGCTTCGAAGCTGAGCGCGACAGAGTTCATGCAGTAACGGTCACCGGTTGGGGTGCCGAATCCGTCTGGGAACACGTGGCCGAGGTGTGAGCCGCAGTTTGCGCAGCGGACCTCGGTGCGCACCATGTTGTGGCTGTGATCATCAATCAGCTCAACCGCTTCTGGCCGCACAGCCTGGTAAAAGCTTGGCCAGCCACAGCCGGAGTCGAATTTGGTGCCGGCAACGAACAGTTCGTTGTTGCAGCCCGCGCAGCGGTAGAGCCCGTCACGCTCTTCGTGGAGGAGCTCGCCGGTGCCGGGAGCCTCGGTGCCTGACTGCCTAAGCACACGATACTGCTCATCCGTGAGCTTTTCTCGCCAGGTTTCGTCGTCGTTTTGGATCGGATAGTTTTTGCTCATGAGGATATTTTAGAGCAGCAGTTTTAAGCTGCGCAGTAACCATTTTTCGTTTTGAAAATACAGCTATATCTCGGTTAAGCAAAGCTATCTTAAAGTTCATCTGCTTTTGCAAAGAAAAACTGATAGGCTGGCAGGTGCTGAATTTTTTGTCGATCTAGGATATTAGCCTGGGGGAAATAACTAATGCCTTCAACGTCAGCAGCATCCCGTCTGTTTGTCGCGTTTATCACCGGTCTGCTGGTGGTTGCCGGGAGTGTGTTCGGTGGGTTTGCGGGTCTTAGCGCCGCAACCGCAACCGACCAACCGGTGATTGCGCCAGCCAACACTCCCGCTGAAACCCAAGACTGCACACCGGTTGACTCAACCGGTCAGTTGGTGTGGCAGTACAAGGAGAGCTGGGCAGACTATATTATCACCGGGTTTGCTAAGGGTACTGCTACCGCGGTGGGTACTGCGACAGTAGATCAGGCAGGCACTGTCACCTATCAGGAGGATCGCGCTAATTCCAGCTACGATCGTGTAACCAAGACAGGTGTTATTGCCTATTCTGGCGGAGCGCACTATGTTGGTCACGGTGGTGTGCTGGATGTGCAGATCGTTAACCCCCAGATCGCGGTTAAGGGTGACGGCACAGCAACGGTTTCTGTTGAGGTGACGTCTACCGAGGGAGGCGTTGCTAAGGAGCTGGGTCGTTTAACCGTTGCAGAAATTGCGAGTCTGCCTGAGGGTGTAATCGGGGAGAGAGTACAGTGGCAGAACGCTGTTGGTGCGTTTAACGGAGTGCTGGAAAGCCACAGTGCCCTCTTTAGCCCACACACGGGAAAGAATACTGCCCCGCTGACCTTCAGCGCTGGCTATACCGAGAAGTGTGAGAGCACCCCCGCCACACCCGCGAACCCTGCAACTCCTAGCGGCCCAGCCACCCCGGGTACTCCGAGCACACCTGGGGCAACCCCAACCCAGCCGAGTTGCACAGCGGTTGATTCAACCGGTCAGTTGGTGTGGCAGTACAAGGAGAGCTGGGCTAAATACATTAAAGGGCCAATCGCACATGGTAAAGGTGAGGCGATTAAACCTGCCACTTTGTCGTCTGACTTGATTGTCACTTACCCAGAGGACCGCGCCAATTCCAGCTACGATCGTGTAACCAAAACCGGTGTTATTGCCTATTCTGGCGGTGCGCACTATGTTGGTCACGGTGGTGTGTTGGATGTGAAGATCGTTAACCCCCAGATTGCGGTGAAGGGTGACGGCACAGCAACGGTTTCTGTTGAGGTGACGTTTACCGAGGGAGGCGTTGCTAAAGATCTGGGCCGTTTAACCGTCGCAGATATTGCGAGTCTGCCCGAGGGTGTAATCGGGGAGAGAGTACAGTGGCAGAACGCTGTTGGTGTGTTTAACGGAGTGATGGAAAGCCACAATGCCCTCTTTAACCCACACACGGGAAAGAATACTGCCCCGCTGACCTTCAGCGCTGGATACAAGGGCGAAATGTGCCCGGAGCCAAAGCCTGACCAGCCAGCAAACCCAAACACACCTGGCACGCCGGGCACCCCATCCACACCAGCACCTAACCCGAGCACCCCAAGTGTTGTGCCATCTCTGCCTATACAGAGCGGTGGATCATTGCAGTGGGGTGTGCGTGAGTCATTCCGCAAATACATCACCGGAAAGATCGCTAAGGGCAGTTACGCTGCAGGCGGTGCGGCGAGCATTGTTAACGGCATCCTCAACTTCCCACAAGCATCGGGCGGAGTGTGGAATAAAGACAACAACACAGGAACAATCCAGTACGCCGGTTCGGTGCGCTTCACCGGTCACAACGGTGTGCTTGACCTGTCGTTCTATAACCCGCTGATTGTTGTGCACAACGACAAGTTTGCGCAGATGATGGTGCCGTTCAACGGTAAAACCGTGACTCTGATTGACATTGATCTCGCGAGCGCGCAAAAGACCGTGCACCCGAACGGTAATGTCACCTGGGTAAACGCCCCAACAAGGCTGACAGCGAGCGGTGTTCCAGTCTTTGCAGAATACTACAAGGCAGGTGAACCACTTGACGCGATCAGCTTCACTTATGGTGCAGCTGTCGCCGGGCTCAGCAGCGTTCCTGCAAAAACCGCAACCAGCTTCAAAGCCGGTGACCTCGCTGCAGGGCAGGCACCAGGTCGCGGCTCAAATGCAGTGCTCAAAGCAGGCCAGGGATCCTTCAGCTGGGGAATTTCAACCTCCTTTGCGCGTTACGTCGCCGAAGGCTACGTGGTAGGTCGAGCAACCCCGGTTAACACCAAGGGTCGAGTAATCGGCACCTGTGTTAACGGCGATATCGGTAACTACACCTTCCCGCAAACCGGTGGCACATTCGATCCAGCAACCGAGCTTGGCACAATCGAGTACAGCGGAACAGTGCAGTATTGGGCACACGGTGGTCTGCTCAACCAGAGTTTCGCAAACCCGGTTGTTAACGTTACTAGCCCAACCACCGCAACCCTCAGCGCTAACGGCACTGTGTGGGGCACACTCAACCTCAGCACTGCGAGCAAACAGCGTGGTGAGCGTGGCGAAATCACCTGGCGGGGGGCAACCTTCACCCCGGGTGCTGGCGCTAACGCCTTCCTCGGCAACGAATACAACGCGAGCGGTAAAATCGGCTGGGATACTGAGATAACGTTCACCGCCGGCGCAGCCGCAGACACCTGTGGCACAGGCACAAACTCTGACAACAAGAAGAAAGAGAAGGACGCCGCAGCCGCAGAACAGGTGAGCGAGATTAAAGAGGCGAAAGCCGCTAAACTCCGCAGTTCAAAGAAGGGCTCCGGTGCGTCAAGCACCCAGGCTGTTGTCGCCCCTGTGCAGCTGCCAAGCTGGCTGTGGTACGGCGGCACCGGTGTGCTGGCGCTTATCGCAACCGGCACGACGGTAGCTGCGATCCGCCAGCGAGCCAGCTAGCGGACCCGGCTAATCGCCGAGCAAACCAAGAACCTAACAAGCCAAAACACTGAGACGAAAGACAAGGATGAAGCCTCGTAACCTTTCAACAGCAGCCGCCGTCATCGTGGTGGCGGGAGCGCTAACCATTACCCCGCTCAGCGCGCACGCAGCAGCCAGCGGATCCGCTAAACCGCTGAACATCGCACCCGCGGTTCAAACCGCTGACACCTGCGAACTGACCAGCGGCAACCTCGACTGGGGTTTTAAAGAGAGCTTCCGTGCCTACATCTCCGGCTCAATCGCGAAGGGATCGTGGGAAGCCTCAGAGGGCGCAGTCTACGAGACCCCGCTGTTTAAGTTCCCAACCGGTAGCGGGTCGGTGACCGCTGAGACGCAGGAGGTGCGGGTCACATTCCCCGGCAAGATCCACTTCACAGGCCACAACGGGGTGCTCGACATGACCGTTGCAAACCCGACCGTTGTGATCCCGGCGGAGGGCACCGAGGGAAAACTGCTGCTTGACCTGCGCTCAACCGACACAAGCGGCGAACTGGCAATCGACCAGCAGGCAGTTGAGGCGCTGACACTTGACCTCAGCAAAGGGCTGAAGGTGACCGATGACGGCATCACAATCAACGACGCACCAGCAACCGTCACCGAAACAGGCGCAACCGCGTTTGGCGGATTCTACAACGCCGGTGAGGAGTTCGACCCGATCAACCTCACCGCCGCCGGAGACGGCTGCGTGAAGTCAACACTGCACGCAACCGCCGCTGACGACAGCGCCGACGAAAAAACGGCTGACAGCGCCGACGATAAAGCCGCTGACAGCGCAGCCAAAACCCCAACCCCGGGAACCGTTGAGGTGCCGCTTGCCGCGCTGATTATCGGCGCGATTAGCCTGCCGGTAATCGGATTCACCGCGGGAATGCTGCTCACCGGTCGGAAGCGCAAGCAGGCAGAAAACGCGAGCACCAGCGCCGTGTAAACGCGAGCACCAGCGCCGAATAAGGGTCGGCTCTATCGCCGAGTAAACACCGGCGACAGTGCGCAGGCTAAGAGTCCCTACCCGCGCAGCGGCAGCACCAGCAGGTCGCCGTTGCGCGGGTTTTTTATAACCTCAACCGGGGTGTCATAGATCGCAGAAACAGTCTCGGTTGTCAGCACCTCCGCTGGGGTGCCGGTTGCTGCGATCCTGCCCTGCTTCAAAAGCGTCACCCGGTCAGCGTAGGCGGCAGCGAGGGTGAGATCGTGGATCACAACCAGCACCGCCGCGCCAGCCGCCGCCAGCTCACGAACGGTCTGCAGCACCGCCTCCTGGTGTTTCAGGTCGAGCGCCGCCGTCGGCTCGTCAAGCATCACAACACCGGTACGGCCGGCGAGGACGCGCGCAAAACTAACGCGCGCACGCTCACCACCCGACAGAGTCGGCACGCGACGACTGTGCAGGTGTGTAACATCAGCGGTCGCAATCGCCTCCTGGATCGCCTCCGCGTCCTCCTCCTCGGCGGGGGTGCGATGCCACGGGGCGCGGCCCATCTCAACAACCTCGACGGTTGAAAACGGGAACATCAGCTGGTGCTCCTGCAACAGCACACTGCGCAAACGGGAGAGCGCCTTTAAGCCCCAATCGCCCAGCGGTTTATCGAGAAACTCAATACTGCCGGAAGTGGTTTCAAGCTCACCCGAGATAGCAGACAGCAGCGTCGATTTACCGGCGCCGTTCGGGCCGAGCAGTGCCAGCACCTCACCGGCTCGCAACTCCAGCGAGATAGAGTGCAGCAGCTGTTTGTCACCAACACAGACATCAATCTCGGAGACGCTGCAGACCGGCTCTCCCGGCTGTTTCCGCACGGCAGCGGTGATTTTCACCATTAGCTCCAACCCCCTGCGTGTTTACGCGTTTTTCGAAGCAGCCAGAAGAAGAACGGTCCACCGATAAGCGAGGTGAGCAGACCGATTGGCAGATCCGCCATCGGGACGATTGTGCGCGCACCCAGATCCGCGAGGGTGAGCAGCAGGGCTCCACCCAAAAGACTTGTGACCATCAGCGGTCGGTGAGCAGGCCCCATAATCATGCGCATCAGGTGCGGCACAACCAGGCCAACAAACGCGATAATCCCGGTGAACGCGACCGCAACACCGACGAGCAGCGCAACCAGAACGATAATGCCGATTCGCAGCAGTTCAACGTTAACGCCAAGGTGGCGGGCGTTCCGCTCACCGAGAGAGAGTAGGTCGAGGGAGCGGGCAACGGACAGGGACGCGATAATCCCGAGAATCAGCAGCGGCACAACGATTCCAACCTGCACCCAACGGGTGCCCGCGATAGTGCCGAGCTGCCAGAAGATAATCTGCTCACGGGAGGAGGTGTCGCCGATGAAGGTGAGCAGCGCGATCCCCGCCCCGCCCACTGCGTTAACAGCGATACCGGTGAGCACAAGCGTCACAACCTCGGTTTTACCACCGCTGCGGCTCACAAAATAGACCGTCAGCGTCGCGATCAAACCACCGATAAACGCGAAAATCGGGGTTGTCCAGGTGCCGAAGATGGTGATTCCCAAAACAATTCCGACACCGGCTCCCAGCGCCGCGCCGGAGCTGACACCAACAACGCCCGGCTCCGCCAGCGGGTTGCCGAAAATCGCCTGCATCAAAAGCCCCGAGAGCGCGAGTGCGGCCCCCACAAGCGCCGCCATCACAACCCGGGGGAAGCGCAGCGACCAGAGTGTTTGATCGCCGGTCGGGTGGCTCGGCAGCGGCAGCCAGTCAATACCGACGCGGTGCAGGAGGGATCCAGCAACCTCGCTCGCGGGGATCTGCAGCTGCCCAATCCCGGCAGAAAACAGCACCGCGGCGAGCAGCAGCACACTGAGGATAATCGCAACCAGTGTTGTGCGTCCGGCACGCTTCAACTGCAGTTCGGGCGGAAGAGATTTCGATTTCATATTGATGCTTTAGCGGGAACCGTTTTTCAAAATAAACCAGTCTTATCAGTTCAATCTTAGGGTAGGCTTGCTTGTAAGCCCAATTAACTCTGTTTCATGGGTTGTTTAACTCCTTCACCAGACTGTGTACCGAAAGGAAAACAGGTGAAATCTCTGCGTAAAATATTCGCAATGCTGGGTCTGACGGCGGTGCTCGCGGTTGCCGGGTGCGCGGGTGGATCCACCCACTCAGACGTTGAAAAAGCGAAGGATCTGCCGCCGCTCAGCGAACTGACAGCGGTTGAAGATCCGAGCGCCTACGAGGGGCCAACCACCGTAAAGATCCCGGCGGTTGATTTCAAACCGATGGACAAGAAAGCCACCCCACAGCTGCCGGTGACGGTGACCAGCAACAACCTCAGCGGTGAAACCCAAGTGACCGTTGAGAGTGTTGACAGGGTGCTCGCGCTGTCACTCACCGGCAGCCTCGCTGACTATGTTTACGCTTACGGTTTCGCAGACAAACTCGTTGGCCGCGATATCTCAACCGAGCTGCCCGGCTACGAGGATTTGCCGGTTGTTACACGCAACGGCCACAGCATCGACCCTGAGGCGGTTTTGGACCTCAACCCGACCCTGATTATCACCGACGGTTCTATCGGGCCGGTAGACGTGATTGAGCAGCTCGCTGACGCGGGCGTGCCGGTTGTGTTCACTAAAAACGCCAGCACCTTCGAGGAAAGCTACGAGCAGGGGCGCCACATCGCTGAGATTCTCGGGGTGCCTGAGCTGGCGGATCCGCTAATCACCGACCTGCAAAAGAACATCGACGCGAAAATCGCTGAGGTTAAGCACCTGATCCCAACGGATGAGGCGAAAAAACCGCGGGTGGCTTTCCTCTACATCCGCGGAGAGGGTGTTTTCTACCTGTTCGGTGAGGGCAGTGGCATTGACACAATCTTTGCGGCGCTCGGCGTTATTGACGTCGCTAAAGAAATCGGCTGGGTTGGTGAGCGTCCGATGAACGACGAGGCGCTGGTTAACGCGAACCCGGACACGATTCTGGTGATGACGAAGGGACTCGCGAGCGTTGACGGCGTTGACGGTCTGCTGGAGGTACACCCGGCGGTTGTGCTGACTGACGCGGGTAAGAAATGCCGTGTGGTTGACGCGCCAGACACGAGCCTGTTCACCGGCGCCACCCGTGCACCGCAGGTGATTGACGCGCTGGCTCGTGCTTTCTACGCACCTGACAGCCTCGCTGAGTAACTCATAGCAATCGCAGGTAAAATAACTTGGTGGGTCAGCACGCTGGCTCACCAAATACCTGACCATGGAGAAATTTTTGGCTGAAAAGATAACCTATCCGCACGATCGTTTTGACGATGTGCCAAGGCGTCCACGCGGTGCCCGCCGCATCGGTGCACACCGGGTTATTGCGAAACCGCGGTATTTTTGGCAGTGGCTGACAACGGTTTTGGTGCTGACGGTGCTGCTCACCGCAGGCGGTATCTTCTACCTGACCGTGCTCGGAAACCCCGCTAACAACCTCGCCGCGATCGCTGAGCAGTCAGAGAAAGACCAGGCTGAGAAAGCCGCTGCCGCCAAGAAAGCTGAGGAGGATGCCGAGAAGGCGGCCGCCGAAAAAGCAGCCGCGGACAAGAAAGCCGCCGAGGAGGCTGCCCAGCAGCAGGCGGCTGAGCAGACGATCAACCCGAACGCTACCGTGTCGGTGCTGAACGCTGCCGGGGTTTCAGGGCTTGCCGCGTCAGTCGGTAACACAATCGGTGCAAACAACTTCGGTGTTGTGCAGCTGGTCACCAACGCGCCAGAGCGCAGCGCCACCTCAAAGGTTGTCTATGTGGATCAGGCAGACAGTGAGGCCGCTCAGGCGCTCGCCTCCGAACTTGGCACTGAGGCTGTTTTTGATGCCGTTAACTACGCCGCCTACAACTCACAGCTGGTGGTTGTTTTGGGCGCCGATTACAGCGGGCCGGGCGCGCTTTAGCTAGTGGCGAACGCCAGGTGTGAGCTAGCTGAACTAGTTTGCATACCTAGCTCACGAGTGCCAAAATTGATGTAGCACTCGGAACTTTAGAGTGCCTTAGAAGTTCCGGCACTGCCACGCAGTGTTTTAAGAAGCCAAAACGGGAGAAAAAATTGGCAAAGATTATCGCTTTTGACGAAGAAGCACGTCGCGGTCTTGAGCGCGGTCTCAACACACTCGCTGACGCTGTGAAGGTGACACTCGGCCCACGCGGCCGTAACGTTGTGCTTGAGAAAAAATGGGGCGCACCAACCATCACCAACGACGGCGTTTCAATCGCGAAAGAGATTGAGCTGGAGGATCCGTACGAGAAAATCGGTGCGGAGCTTGTTAAAGAGGTAGCAAAGAAGACCGACGATGTTGCTGGTGACGGCACCACAACCGCTACCGTTCTCGCTCAGGCACTCGTTAGCGAGGGTCTGCGCAACGTTGCTGCCGGCAGCGACCCAATTGCGATTAAGCGTGGAATCGAGAAGGCTGTTGCCGCCGTCAGCGAGCAGCTTTTGAAGAACGCTAAAGACGTAGAAACAACCGAGGAGATCGCGGCAACCGCGTCTATCTCTGCGGCAGACCCAGAGATCGGTCAGCTGATCGCTCAGGCAATCGACAAAGTTGGTAAAGAGGGCGTTGTCACTGTAGAAGAGTCAAACACCTTCGGCACCGAGCTGGAGCTCACCGAGGGTATGCGCTTCGACAAGGGATTCCTGTCAGCATACTTCGTAACCGACGCAGACCGTCAAGAGGTTGTTTTTGAGGATCCTTACCTGCTGATCGTCAACGGCAAGGTTTCAAACATTAAAGACCTGCTCCCGGTAGTAGACCAGGTTATCCAGTCAGGCAAGCAGCTCGTGCTGATCGCTGAGGACGTTGAGGGCGAGGCTCTCGCAACTCTCGTGCTCAACAAGATTCGCGGCATCTTCAAGTCTGTGGCAGTGAAAGCTCCAGGCTTCGGCGATCGCCGCAAGGCAATGCTGCAGGATATCGCGATCCTCACCGGCGGCCAGGTGATCTCTGAGGAGGTTGGCCTGAAGCTTGAGAACGCAACCCTCGACATGCTCGGCACCGCACGCAAGGTAATCATCACCAAGGACGAGACCACAATCGTGCAGGGCGGTGGCGACGAGGAAGCAATCAGCGGCCGTGTCGCCCAGATCCGCCGCGAGATCGAAAACACCGACAGCGACTACGACCGCGAGAAGCTGCAGGAGCGCCTCGCTAAGCTCGCCGGTGGTGTTGCCGTGATCAAGGCTGGCGCCGCAACCGAGGTTGAGCTGAAGGAGCGCAAGCACCGCATCGAGGACGCTATCCGCAACGCTAAGGCTGCTGTTGAGGAGGGTGTACTGCCAGGCGGTGGCGTTGCGCTCATCCAGGCAGGGAAGACAGTGTTCGAGTCACTCGAGCTGAAGGATGACGAGGCTGTTGGCGCTCGCATCGTGAAGGCTGCTATCGCTGCTCCGCTGCGTCAGATCGCTCTCAACGCAGGTCTCGAGCCGGGTGTTGTTGTGGATCGCGTTTCCGGCCTCGAGCCAGGTCACGGCCTCAACGCCGCAACCGGCGAGTACGGCAACCTGGTAGAGCAGGGCATCCTCGACCCAGCCAAGGTAACCCGCTCAGCACTGCAGAACGCTGCCTCAATCGCTGGCCTGTTCCTGACAACCGAGGCTGTTGTTGCTGTGAAGCCAGAACCAGCTGGCGCTGCACCAGCAGACCCGGGCGCTGGCATGGACTTCTAAACCGTCTAGGTTAGCTTGCGGGGGTGGATCCTTATCGGATCCGCCCCCGCTTTGTTTGTTGTGGGTGGAAGGTGTGATGAAAGGGATAGGGGATAAAAGCATCGGGTTGGCGTCAGGGTTGAGCGTGAAAAGGCTTCTACCTGAATACGCCGAGCGTGTCTAGGCAGTTTTATGCTCTAGTGCGGTTTCTGCGCAACCATTTACGCTTTCCGCCTGAACCCCTATTCTGCCGTGCTGCTTCTTGCCGTGCTGCTTCTTGCCGTGCTGCTTCTTGCCGTGCTGCTTCTTGCCGAGCTGCTTCTTCCAGCCTTTGAAGTTCCTTTTGATCACAGTCTCGCTCATAGCTGGCTTTTTTGTGAAGAATTGTCGCAGCCCTACATGCAGGAGAAAATCTTCTGTAAAGGTCAGGAAGATTTCCTTCTTTTGATCCCAGGATTTTAATGATCAGATGTGGGAAGATCAAGATAGCTAGGGCGATGACTATCAAGAGCAATACAACAATCAACAAAAGGATATCTTCGGGGACTAATATCGACATAAATAGCACGATACTAGTGGCCTGACCCCTGTTTTTAGATCCGGCTGTTTTTAGAGTCCAGAATGTAGACTGCCAGCATTAACTGGCATCACTTGAA
>NZ_RQYM01000019.1 GCF_003859945.1 Leucobacter sp. OH1287 | reverse complement strand
AAGGCCTATAGCGCTGATGGTACTGCACTCGGGAGGGTGTGGGAGAGTAAGTCACCGCCGAAATATTTTTGATTGGGGAGGGGGAACCGTTGGTTCCCCCTCCCTTTTTTTATTTCACCACCAGTATCGGGTTCCGGCAACAAACCCGGTTACACCCAATCTTTAAGTTTTATCCCGCTTTTCACAGCTGATCGCATATAATCAAATTACCCCTCACTCTCTACTCAAAGGGGATTAGTGTGAAGGCAACCAGGAAGGGCAGCAAAGGCAGCACCAGCAGCCGCGACTACTCGGACGGTGAAACTGTGAACGACCGAGTACGCCGAAAACAACTGTGGCTCCTCAACACAGCACTGCTGGTTATCGCCCTGCTGTTGCCAGGGGTGCAGTTCCTGGCGGGATCCGCCAAGGAAACAACCAATCAGGTGCTCGACGAGAACTGGCGCGGAAGCTACGATATTCTGTTTACCCACTCCGATTTTCACGCGGAGATTGCGGCGGCAAAGAACGATCTCGGGCTCGACCTGGTTGAGGTCAACTACGGCAACATCGCGGCACCAACAATCAGCGCCGAACAGCTTTCGCAGGTGCGGGAAACCCCGGGTGTTGCGGTTGCGGCTCCGCTCGGATATTTAGGGGCGCAACCGGGACTGAGAAGTGGGCGAAGATTCTGGTGCCGTGGGACGAGATCCCGGAGCATGACAGCGTAAACTTCAAGTTCAACCTGCGCACAACCAGCAACGACGGCGTGAGTGAGAGACTCGAAACCGACGCTGAGATTGTTGTGACGGTTGACACAAGCCTGTGGGACGGTCATCGCGGCGATACAGATGAGCCGTCACTGGCGGATCCGTCCCAGCTGCCTCTCGTGCTGCTGGTGAGTCTGCTGGTTGTTTTGCTGCTGCTCTACAGTGTGCCGCTGCGGGGTCGGGGCACGAAACCGCTGCCGAAGATTGCCTCGCGGCGAAAACTGCTCGGGCTTGCCGCAACCGAGACGGCCGCAATCGCGGTGACGGCGGTGGTTGTTGCGGTGCTCGCGCTGCTGCTGATCTGGTTTGTTCAGGTCGGGTCGACGCTTTCGCTGTCGCAGCTTGTGCTCAACTCGCTGCTGCCGCTGGCGGTGCTGGCGCTCGGGGTTGTTGTGTTCCTGCTGTACCTGCAGCTGGTTAGCGGCGCGCTCTATGAGCGGTTGATTCTCACCAGGTTGCGGTTCAAGTATGTTGTGCTGGGTCGTTCAGGTGCTGGGCTGATTGGTGGTTTGCTGTTACAGACCGCACTGCAGACGGTGGCCGCTGCCGCGCTGATCGGGCTTATTCTGTGGGGTCTGCGGCTGTGGTTTATCGCGACTCCGGCGGGACTGCTGGTCTTTTTCGGGGCGCTTGGACTGTGGGCGCTCTCGCAGGGGGCGCGGCTGTATCGGCTGCGAGCTACGACGCTTCTGCGCTAACAGAGGCAGCGCTGCACGCCAGCACGCTGCGCGAAACCGGGTCAGAGCGCAACTGCAAGCGCAGAGCCCCTGCCCGGCGCTAGTCGCGCGTCATCCAGCTCGGCAGCGCCGCTGTGTAGGATTCGATGGTTGAGCTGCCGAAGTTGCTGGCAAACATAATCCTGCTCAGGTCCCGCGACACAGTTGCTTGCGGCTCAAGGAAATAAGCGGCGTCGCTGCCTGGGAGGGTGACCTGCGGATCCACCTGGGTGCTCGCAACCGCGAGAGCCCGCCCCCGCGGAGTTAGCTCCTGCAGCCACACCCGGTGATAGTAGGGGCCGTCTGCGCCGGTCAGCTCGGTTTTGCCGTAGTCGGCGGTGGCGCCATAGCTGGAGATCACAACCCAGCCGGGACGGTTAAAAGCCTGCCCGCTGATGTGGGCTGCGTAGCTGCTGCCCGGCTCGGGGTAGAGCGGCGCGAGCTTAAACCGGTCACCGGACCTGATATTAACGGCGATAATGTTGCCGTCTTGATAGTCGGTGTAAACGTAAACATCCTGGCCGTCACGGTTAAACGCGAGATCGGAGTGCTCAGACGATTTAGCGAGCTGGGTGCTGGCGCTGAAATCAACACGGTAGGCGCGGGTGCCGCCGTGCTCGGCAAGCCACGACACAACCGCGTAGCCGCCGGACGGTGAGGTGCTGACGTGATCGGGGACTGCGCCGGGCACCGGGAAGTCCTTAGCGTCGAGCGTCCCGATGATCCGCTGCTTTTCCAAATCAACCGTTACAATCCCGTAAACCTTGCGTTCACCGGTGGACTCGTTATAGCTGCTGGCGATGACGGTGAGCACCCTGCCGTTGGCGCTGGTTGTTCCCTCGCCGTGCGTCCAAAAGGCGCTCGCTTTCTTCCACGGGGTCTTCCCGGCAAAGTTGAACACCCCTTTAACCTCGTCGGTGTGGACATTGATGCTTTGCCAGATGGATCCTGAACCGCCCTGGGTTCTGTTCCTACGCTGTAACTACTAATCTACCTGCTATTTCCGCTTCCTGAGCTTCCCAGTAACGATCCTCCACTTCCTGCGGCGTGCTATAACCCAACGATGAGTGCAGCCTCTTACTATTCCACCAGTGCACCCAGCACAGTGTCTCCCACTCAACATCCTCCACACCCTGCCATTTTCGCAGGTTAATCAACTCGCTTTTATACAAGCCGTTAACACTCTCAGCAAGAGCGTTATCGTAGGAATCACCGACGCTGCCAGTAGAAGCCCCAATACCCTCCCGAACAAGCCGTTCATGATAGGCAATAGAAACATACTGACTGCCGTGATCACTGTGATGCACAAGCTCACCCAGACTACCCCTGGCAGTGGTAATCGCCTGGTCTAAAGCCTCTAACGGTAACGCTTCTGTGGTTAACCTGCGCTTAGTCGCCCAACCGACTATCTTGCGGCTATAAACGTCAGTAACAAAGGCCGTATAAACAAACCCGCTTACCGTTCGCACATAAGTAATATCTGCAACCCACAACCGGTTAGGGCCAGCAGCTTTAAAGCACCGGTTAACCAGATCAGGGCGCACGTCCACAGTTTTAGCAGGCCTGGTAGTAACAGGACTCCTACCACGGTTACTGCCACGCAGCCCAGCAACGCGCATCAACCTAGCAACCTGGTCACGCCCCACCCTATAGTTCGCCTGCTGCATAGCTTTAACAAGCTTACGAGCCCCGTACACAGAATAGTTCTCCTTGTGCACCTGCTTCAAAACAGGGATAAGCTCCTGATCGCGTAAAGCGCGAGCTGAGGGTATGCGCCGCTTAAATGCTCTATAACCACGCGAGGTAATAAACCCGCCCTGCCTGTTTGCAGCCAGTGATCGGCAAATGAACTCAACCCCAAAACGATCACGATACTTATCGATAAAAGTGATCATTTCCTGGCTCGATGGTCGAGTTCTGATGCGAAAAAAGCTGACGCTTCTTTAAGTAACTCGTTCACCCTGCGAAGCTCAATATTTTCAGCGCGTAAACGAGCGTTTTCTTCCGCGTAATCGACCGCGGTATCATCACCATTTTTTGCCCGTGTGTCATCCTGGCGTATCCAGTCCATGAGCGTGTGTGGTGATATGCCCAGCTTTAAGGCGACTGCTTCAGCAGCCGGCCATCTCTTGCACGAGTGCACCTGCTGATGTTCTGCAGTTAAACGCACCGCGCGTTCTTTAAACTCCTTAGAATATCTCCGTGCCATAGATATAATCCTTTCACCCAAACGGCACGGAACAAAACCCAGGGCGATTCATCCACCAGAGCGGGCCGTAAACAGCAGCAGCGCCGGGTCAGCCGCGCTCCACAGCGGCTCGGCATCACCGACGAGCTGGGGGAGAGGCTTTAGCATCTGAAAGCTGGTGGCATCGTGCAGGAACCACTCGCCGCGCTCGTTTTGGGCGATGAAGCGGGTGCTGTCGGCGTTAAACGCCTGCCTGCGCGAGTATTCGTGGCGGAGCCGGTCGCTCGGCGGGTCAGTCTGGGCGGCGTTCGTGCTGCGGAGCAGTTTCACGCCCGTTACCGGGTCGGGGACGTGGTCGCTGCTGTTTGCCGCCGGGGCAGGCTGCGAAAGTCGCCTAAAACCCGCCACATCATCACCATCCCCGCCAAGCTCGGGGAGCGAAAAATCCGGGTTGTAAAGCCCGTCATAGATGTTTGGATAGTCGCTGCTACCTGGTTCGGCAAGCGGCGGGATTCCCTCACCGGTTGCGGGTTCAAGACCCTCACCAAGCTCGCCCGCCGCGTCGCCAGATTCGGCGGTGGCGGATCCACCAGCGCCAGCACCAGCTGAGGCGGCGCCGTCAGCATCGGCGGTGCCCGAGCCGGATCCACCCACGCCCACGCAGGCGGTTAAAACCAGCACGGTTGCCGTGGCCAGCAGGGTGAGAGTCGCCTTCAGGATTCTTCGCATCCACTCACTCTAGCGGCCGTGACTGGGAGTTTTTGCGATGCCAACTGGAAAAGCGCTGGCGGGTTTGCGGCTGCGGGTTTTACAGCCGCTACACAGTGCAGGCACTGTAAACTATTTACTACCGTCGGCATAAGGTGACAATCGGCGTGTGGAGGTGCGTCGTGGTAACAGTGACCGTTTTGTCTCTGCTGCTCCTTTTTGCCACTGCTCTGGTTGCCTATCCGGTTGTGAAACGCTTTGGGAACGGCGCTTTTAACGCCATTGCAGCGGTGCCTTTGCTTGCCTTCTTCGGCTATGCCGCGCTGCTGCCGGAGACACTCAACAACGGCCCTGTTCACTGGGAATACGAGTGGATCCCACAGTTCAACATCAACCTGACCTTTGAGGTTGATCTCTTCAGCAACTGCCTGGTGCTGCTCGTGACGGGCGCGGGCGCGTTGATCCTCAGCTACTGTTCCCGGTATTTTGAGCGGGGCGATAAAAACTGCCCACGTTTCGCTGCGGTGTTTGTTGCGTTCGCTGGCTCGATGCTCGGTCTGGTTGTGTCAGACAACGTCTACCTGTTGTTTAGTTTCTGGGAAGCAACAACGGTGCTCAGCTTCCTGCTGATCGGCCACTCCGGTAAACGTCTCACCAACCGGGCGGCGGCAATGCAGGCGATTATCGTGACAACGCTCGGCGGTCTGGCGATGCTTGTCGGCCTGATTATGCTGAACCTGATCACCGGCAGCGCGAACCTGAGCGAGATAATCGCGGCAGCCCCGCAAGACCAGGCGGCTGTGATTGCGGTGTTCCTGGTGCTCGCCGGCGCTATCTCAAAATCAGCGATTTTCCCGTTCCACTTCTGGCTGCCAGCAGCGATGGCCGCGCCAACCCCGGTGAGCGCCTACCTGCACGCCGCCGCGATGGTGAAAGCGGGAATCTACCTGATCGCGAAACTCACCCCGGCGTTCGGCGAAATGCCCGGCTACCGCGAAACCCTCGTGATCCTCGGCGGCATCACAATGCTCTTGGGGGCGTTGCGCGCGCTCGCCCAGTACGACCTGAAACTGATTCTCGCGTTCGGCACGGTCAGCCAGCTCGGCATGCTCGTGATGCTCTACGGTGTCGCCGACCCGCGCGTTAGCAGCGCGGCAACCGCGCTCGTGTTCGCGCACGCGCTCGCAAAAGCGCCGCTGTTTTTGAGCGTCGGCATGATCGAGCACCGTACCGGCACCCGCGACCTGCGCCACATCAGCGGCCTCGCAAAACAGGCTCCTGCGCTCGCGATTGTCACCTCGCTCGCCGCCTTCTCAATGATCGGCGGCCCGCCACTGATCGGCTTCGTCGCAAAAGAAGCGGCTCTCACCGAGCTGTTTAGTATGGACCGCGATCCAATCGCCACAGTCGCACTGGTTGTGCTGATCGTCGGCAGCTGCTGCACCGCCGCCTACATGATGCGCTTCGTCTGGGGTGCTTTCTCCAACAAACCAAAAATTATGGACTGCCGGGTCACCCACGAACAGCACGGCGATATGCTGCTCGCGCCCGGAATCTTCGTGCTCGCAGCCCTCGCAGGTGGTGTTTTCGCGAGTGCGCTCGATAACGTCTACCAAAAGATTCGCCCGAGTAATCTGCACCCCGAACACTTCGCGCTCTGGCACGGCATCACGCCCGCGCTGATCACAACCTGCCTCACCCTGGTGATCGGTGTGCTGCTGCTGGTTTGCGCCGGCACTATCAAGAGCCGCCTGCTCGACATCGACGACCACTGGTCAGCAACCGCCATCTACTTTAAGGTGATGCGTGCTCTGGTCCGTTTCGCGGTCGCCGTCACCTCGCTAACACAGCGTGGCTCGCTGCCCTTCTACCTCTCCGTGATCCTGGTGGTTGCGCTGTTTGCCGTTGGCGGATCCGTGATCTTCAGCGATCACAGCTACGCCGACACCGTGCTGTTCAA
The DNA here is from genome assembly GCF_003859945.1 of Leucobacter sp. OH1287. Lineage (GTDB taxonomy): Bacteria > Actinomycetota > Actinomycetes > Actinomycetales > Microbacteriaceae > Canibacter. Next base: position 15,894 of record NZ_RQYM01000019.1, on the reverse strand, counting down.
CTCTGCCGCGGAGATTGTGCTCGCGGTTTTGATCAGCGCCGCCGCAATCGCAACACTGGTCGCAAAAAAACGTTTCCAAGCGGTGATTCTGGTGGGTCTCACCGGAATCGGCATGGTTGCGATGTTCGGCCTCAACGGGGCCCCAGACCTGGCGCTCACACAGGGTCTGGTTGAGATTATTACGCTGATCGCCTTCGTGCTCGTGATCCGCCGTTTGCCGCAGCGCCTAAACCGCAGTAAACAGCCGCTTGTGAAGATCCGCAACGCCGTTATCGGCACCTCAATGGGGCTGCTGTTTGGTGTGCTGGCGCTTGTCGCGCTCGGTTCACGCGAGCACAGCAGCATCTCGGAGGAGATGGCGCAGATGGCGGTTGATGGCGGCCACGGCTACAACGTGGTTAACGTGATCCTCGTCGATATTCGCGGCTGGGACACCTTCGGTGAGCTGTCTGTGATTCTCGCGGCGGCAACCGGTGTTGCCTCGCTGATCTTCCTCAGCAACCGCGCCGACAACCTGCCAAAGCTCGGCCGGAAAGAGGCACGCGGCAAGGTGCAAAACTATCTCAGTCGGGTGGCGGATCCAAACGACCCCGCCGAGCGCGGCACCTGGATGCTCGCTGGTCGCGACCTCAGTCCGCAGCGCCGCTCCATTGTGTTGGAGGTGGTTGTGCGGGTGCTCTTCCACGCGCTGATTATTCTCTCCATCTATCTGCTTTTCACCGGCCATAATGCGCCGGGCGGTGGATTCGCGGGCGGCCTGGTTGCGGGTCTTGCGCTGGTTGCTCGCTATCTCGCGGGCGGCAGGAGCGAGCTTGGCGCAACGGTGCCGTTTGACGCGGGCCGGATTGTTGGAACCGGTATGGCGATCTCCGCAATCACCGCGATTGTGCCGCTGTTCTTCGGGCAGAGCGCGCTAACCTCCAGCTGGATTGACGCGGACCTTGGCCCGTGGGGGATTCTGCCGCTGGTCAGCTCAACCGCTTTCGACATCGGCGTTTACCTCGTCGTGTTCGGGCTTGTGCTCGACGTGCTGAGAAGCCTCGGCGCCCAAATTGACGTGCAAACAGAACAGGACCTGGAGGTGAGCAGCAGATGACAATCTCACTTGTGCTGGTTGCTGTGATGGTTGTGCTCTACAGTGTCGGCTTTACTATGATGCTGGATCGCGGACTCACCAGGATTCTGCTCGGATTCCTGCTGGTGGGCAACGCAACAAACCTGTTAATCTTCCTGATGTCGGGCGGCTTCGGTGCCGCGCCGCTGATGGGCAGGGGAGTAGCTCCCGAGGAGATGAGCGATCCACTGCCGCAGGCGTTCGTGCTGACCGCGATCGTTATCACCTTCGGCGTTAGCGCGTTCCTTTTGGCGCTGATCTATCGCGCCTTCAGGCTCGACAGCCACAGCACCGACAACGTCCAGGATGACGCTGAGGACGTACAGCTGATGGAGCAGAGCGTGCGCTCCGACTCCGGTGATGAAGCAACCGAGGAAGAGCTGCTCAACGCGGCAGGCGACTTTGAGGGGGATGACGCTCGATGAGTTTCGTAACGCTCGTTCCCACGGTTGTGATTCTGCCGATCCTCGGTGCGGCGCTCGCGCTCGCCTTCCCGCACCGCAAAAAAGTGCAGGCGACAGTAACCGTTGCAACGCTCTGCCTTGTCGCCCTGATCGGTGGGATTTTAATGTTCGCCGTTGACAGTCAGGGAACCCTCGTGATGGAGGTTGGCGGTTGGGAAGCGCCGTTCGGTATTGCGCTGGTTGTGGATCGCCTGTCAGCGCTGCTCGTCACGGTTTCAGCGATTGTGCTGCTCGCGGTGCTTGTTTTCTCGATCGGCCAGGGTCTAGCCGACGGTGACGAAGAAACACCGGTTTCGATCTTCTTCCCAAGCTATCTGGTGCTCGGCGCGGGCGTTTTCGACGCCTTTATCGCAGGCGACCTGTTCAACCTCTATGTTGCCTTCGAGATTCTGCTGGTTGCCAGCTACGTGCTGTTAACCATGGGCGGCACAGCGCAGCGGATCCGCGCGGGCGTCACCTACATCGTGGTCTCGCTCGTCTCCTCGGTGCTGTTCCTCGCTGCGATCGCGCTAATCTACGGCGCAACCGGGACGGTTAACCTGGCGCAGCTGTCGGTGCGGATCACGGAGCTGGATCCGCAAATGCAGCTCACCTTGAATCTGCTGCTGCTTGTTGCCTTCGGCATTAAAGCGGCGATTTTCCCGCTGTCGTTCTGGTTGCCGGACTCCTACCCGACAGCCCCAGCACCGGTCACCGCCGTTTTTGCGGGTCTTTTGACGAAGGTTGGTATCTACGCGATCCTGCGCACCCAGACGCTCGTGTTTAACGACTCCGATATTAACGAGCTGCTGATGATTATTGCGGGGCTGACGCTGATCGTCGGTATTCTCGGCGCGATCTCGCAGCGCGATATTAAACGTCTGCTGTCGTTCACGCTGGTCAGCCACATCGGCTACCTGCTGTTCGGTGTTGCGATCAACAGCGAGGCGGGGCATTCGGCAACCGTTTACTATATTGTGCACCACATTATTGTGCAGACAACGCTGTTCCTCGCGATAGGGCTGGTGGAGCGCGTTGCCGGCTCAACCAGTCTCGACCAGGTGAGCGGGGTGCTGAATAAGGCACCGTACGTTGCGATTCTGGTGTTTGTGACTATGCTGAACCTCGGCGGTATCCCACCGTTCAGTGGTTTTATCGGCAAGGTTGGCCTGTTTGGCGCGGGCGTTGAAACAGGCTCTCCGACAGCCTACTGGCTGGTTGGGATCGGTGCGCTGGTTTCGCTGCTAACCCTCTACGCGCTGATGCGCGCCTGGGGTCTCGCGTTTTGGCGGCGGGAGATTAAAGCCTCAACCCAGACACTGGCGCCGCTGGTTTTGGATCCGCTGCAAACCCCGCAGCAAGAGGCGAAGGATGTGCCGCGCCTGATGACCTTCGCAACCACCGGGATGGTGGTTGTGACGCTGCTGCTCACCGCGTTTGCCGGGCCGCTGGTCGGTTACGCGCAGCGGGCGGGCGACAACCTGGAGACGCCGGAGAAACAGGCGGCCTGGTATTTTGAGAGGCACAGCGGTGAAAAGGCTAACAGCGAGGAGGTGACAGAGTGACGCTGAAACGGCGGGTTAAAAACAAGTTCCGGTGGATCAAAATAACCGATCTGCCGCTGCTTTTCGGGTTGGTAATTACCTGGATGATGCTCTGGCAAGAGGTTTCGCTGATGTCTGTCACCAGCGGTATTGTGGTTGCCGCGGCGGTTGTTGGACTGTTCTATCTGCCGCCGATCGGACTCGCGGGGCGTTTCAACCCGTTCTGGGCGGCGCTCTATCTCGGGTATTTCTTGTGGAACCTGGTGCTCGGTGCTCTCGAGGTTGCCTGGGCTGCTGTTCGGCCAGACAAACAGCCAACCCCGGCGATTATCGCGGTGCAGTTAAAGAGCCGCTCAGACTTTATTTTGACGATGACGGGTTTGACAATCTCGTTGATTCCCGGATCCCTGATCGTCGATATTGACCGCTTCGAGTCGGTTATCTACCTGCACGCGCTGAACGCGAAAACGCTGCAGCGGCAGCATCGACTAAAGCGTGAGGTGCACAAGATAGAGCGGCTGCTGGTCAACACAATCGGCAGCGCACAGGATTTGAGGTCACTGCGATGACGGTTGAGAGTGTTGCAGCGTGGATTGTGGTCGGTTGTTTTGCAACCACCGGGTTTTTGGCGCTTTTGCGCGCGCTGAAGGGGCCAACAGTGCTCGACCGGATTATCGCCTCGGATGTGTTTTTGATCACGGTTGTGATGGTTTTGGTGCTCGATATGATCGTGCACAAACACGACAACAGTATCGCGCTGATGATCGCAATTGCCGCTACCGGCGCGCTCGCGACTATCACAGTTGCCAGGTTTGTGCGGAAGCGTCCAGAAGAGTCAGCCGGGTCTGAGATTAACTGGTCGCAGACCCCGCGAGAGAGTGGCGAGGGGGAGTAGCGTCTAAGATGTTTGAAACTGTTTTGGATATTCTCACCTGGGTGTGCCTGCTCGGGGCGGCGGTGCTGTCAGTTTGCGCGGGCATCGGGCTTTTGCGGTTTCGGGATCCGCTCACCAGGTTGCACGCCGCAACCAAGCCGCAGACACTCGGCCTGCTGCTGGTGATCGCCGCGCTGGCGCTGTCACAGCGGTCGTTTTTGACGCTGTTTGCGCTCATCCCGGTTTTTGTGTTCCAGTCGCTGACCGCACCCGTTGCCGCGCACATGGCGGGCAGGGCGGCATACCGCGCGGGGCATGTTGACCGCGATAACCTGGCGGTTGATGAGTTAGAGCCGGTGCTAAAAAAGGTTAGAATTGATACCGAGCAACCGGGCCGACGGCTCAACATTTCAGCTGAGGAGTTCTCGGGAGTTTCAAGAGAGAAACGCTGATGGCGTTGAGATGCGAAGCAGCGCTGCACTACGATACCGTAGTAAGAGAAAACAAATGAAACCAAATCGTTATAATTGGACTGACGACTAAGAGACAGGGGTGGCAAGTGAGTTACGAAGAGAATGCTTCACACGTGCACGAAACAGAGGCACGTTCAACAGAGCAGTTCCAGGCAGATCTCAATGCGATGATTCGTGCCAACACAACCTCGCTCAGCGTTGACGAGCGTGACGCTATCCAGGCTCTGCCATCAGGCGCGGCTCTGCTGGTCGTTAGGCGCGGCGCCAACCAGGGTGCCAGGTTCCTTTTGGATCAGGATGTCACCGTCGCGGGCCGCCACCCAGCGGTTGATATCTTCCTCGACGACGTTACTGTTTCTCGCAGGCACGCAGAGTTCCTGCGCAACGGCACAAGCTTCGTTGTGAAAGACCTTGGCTCGCTCAACGGCACATACTGCAACGGTGAGCGGATCCAGGGATCCACCCCGCTAACCGACGGGATTGAGGTGCAGGTCGGTAAATACCGCCTGACCTTCTTTGCTTCACGCTTTGACGTAGAGGCTAACTAGCCGTGGTGGCGTCAAACTCGGCCACCAAACGGGTGGCCGTTAAAAGCAACCAGGTGAAGGGGCAATCGGCTCGCGGCGCTGCTGGAAAAAGCGCGGTCAGACTGTCGATTGGGCAGGTGATCGAGCAGTTAAAAACCGATTTTGCTGACCTCTCGGCGTCGAAACTGCGCTTTTTAGAGGATCAGGGGCTGGTGATCCCCGAGCGCACCGCCTCCGGCTACCGGAAATACTCGCAGAGCCACGTTGAACGGCTGCGCCTTGTGCTCACCCTGCAGCGTGACCACTACCTGCCGCACAAGAAGATTCAGGAGATCCTCACCGATTTTGATGAGGGCAGGGATCCGGTCATCCCCGGAACCACGGGCAGCAACTTCTCGGCAATTCTCACCTCAAGGCGGGTTTTAACCCGTGACGAGCTGATTCGGGCGACGGGTGTGAGCTACAGTCTGCTGGCGGAGGCGATCTCGGCGGGGCTTTTGCCTGCCTCGGACGTTTTCACACCGGATGCCACTGTGCAGCTGACCGCGCTGCAGCGGCTGAGCGAGGTTGGTGTGACACCGCGTCACCTGCGTGGAATGCGACTGGCGGCTGAAAAGGACGCTGAGCTGATTAACCAGGCGGTGCAGTTGCGCGCCGGAACAGCGGGGAAGGATGCGCGTCACGACCAGGCGTTGCAGCTTGCTGAGCTGCTCGACACGGTTCGTTCCGGCGTTGTTCGTCAGACTCTCCGCCGCAGCTGAGCGGGCAAGCCTGAAACTGCGACACGCGCGCTGTTATCTCCCGAAAAGTGAGAATCGGGTGCACTATATTGTTAGACTTTAAACTTTAAAGTGAAACTTTAGACTTACTCTCTGGGGTAAACTTTAGACTCAACTGATGTGTGGAGAACCAAAATATGAGCGATGTGTCACAGGAGTTGACGGCTGTCTCTGACGATATGCTGTTCGATGACGGCCTGCCTCGCCCAAACGAGGAGGGTGGCTTCAAGGGATCCGTCGCAGCGGCTGCCGCCGGTGTCACCTACCGGCAGCTCGACTACTGGGCCCGCACCAACTTCATTAAACCGACCGTGCGTGGCGCGCGCGGCTCCGGCTCTAAGCGACTCTACTCCTTCCGTGACATTCTCGTGCTGAAGCTGGTAAAGCGCCTGCTTGACACGGGTGTTTCGCTGCAGCAGATTCGCAAGGCGGTGGATCAGCTCCACTCCGCCGGTGTTAAGGATCTCGCCCAGATCACCCTGATGAGCGACGGCGCGAGCGTCTACCTGTGCACCTCAAACGACCAGGTTATTGACCTGCTCGGGCAGGGGCAGGGCGTGTTCGGGATCGCGGTTGGTCGCGTGCTAACCGAGGTTGAGGCCTCGCTGCTCACCTTCGAGGAACACCGCGCACCAGAGAAACAGGCTGAGCAGCGCGCTGAGCAGCCGGTTGATGAGTTTACCGCCTACCGCACCGCAAAGCTCGGCTAACGGCCGCACAGAGCCGCAGAGGGGTGCGCAAGAGCCGCACAGCGCCGCAGAGGGCCGTGTTGTTTCCCGGGCTCGCCGTATAAGCCCCGCGCCCAGACACCCAAAAAGCGACTGTGAAATCTTAAAAGTCTTAATCACAGTCGCTTTTGTGGGTATCTTCGAGGGCTGCCGCCTGGCGGGTGTGTCGCCGGTTAGCCGGTGAGATCGTCCTCGTCTTCAACACTGTTGTCGGCGAGCACGGTTGTCGCGGTCGCGATCGGGCGTGACGCGATGGTCACCCGCAGGTCGAGTGAGTCAGCAACCTTGCGCAGCAGCTCGTCGAACTGCACCGCCATCTCCTGTGTTGCAGCGCCCGGCCACATGTGCAGTGGTTTGGCTGCTCCCTGCGCCTGCTGGATCGCGGTGCGCTCAGCAAACACGGTCTCCAGCACCAGCTCCCCAAAGATCTCGCGCATCTCGCGGATCCGGTACTGGTGCTCTGCGGACTTCAGGCGTGCCCGGTTGATCACGATGCCAACCGGCTCAAGACGCGGGCTGATACCGGTCCTAAGCTCGTCGATTGCGCGCAGCGCCCTGTCTGCGGCGGCAACAGCGAACAGACCTGGCTCGGTAACAACCAGCACCCGGTCACTCGCTGCCCACGCGGTACGGGTGAGAGCGTTTAGTGACGGCGCACAGTCAATGATTACGAGGTCGTAGTCTGCCTCAACAACAGACAGTGCTTCTTCAAGCTTCCAGATTTCACGCTGCGAAGGGTGCGGCCCATCAAAGTTAATCGCTGCTGGGCTGCCAAGCAGCAGGTCAATGTTGCCCTCGTGGTGGTCGTTCCAACCACTTCTGACGATTGCCTCGCGAACCCGCTTTGGATCCTCAAGAACATCTGAGATGTTTGCCTTACCGGTTGGGTCAACATCCAGACCGGTGGACACATCAGACTGCGGATCAAGGTCAACTACCAGGGTGCGAAGACCCGCTGAGAAGGCAGCAGAAGCCAAGCCCAGCGATACGGTTGTTTTGCCAACCCCACCCTTTAGAGAACTAACGCTTAAAACTTTCACATCTAATAGTCTACCGTCTTGCTGTTGAGAGCACACTCAGATACTTGTGAGCTTCTTAGCAGCTGGCGTGTTGCCACGAGCGCTCGATAGCAGCGTAGAGCTCAAATCGCCTATCGACTAGATCCCGTAAAACACCACTCGCACACAAAAATCACGATAAACTGGGGTACTCATAAATCTTTGATAAGGAACCCTGCTATGGCGGTAAGAGAAATCAGACTTTTTGGTGACCCGGTGCTGCAGCGGGTGTGCACTGAGGTGACGGAGATCGACCAGGGTGTGCGCCAGCACGTCGCCGACCTGCTGGAGACGGTGAACTTCGATGGCAGGGCGGGGCTCGCATCCACCCAGATCGGTCACACGCTGCGGGTGTTTAGTCTGCACATCGACGGCAAACTCGACTACGTTATCAACCCCGAACTGGAGGTGTTCGGGAAGCCGCAGCCGGTTGGTGAGGGCTGCCTGTCGGTTCCGGAGCTGTGGTTTGAGGTGCCGCGCTACCCGCGCGCCCGTGTCACCGGCATTGACCTTGACGGTAAACCGGTTGTGATTGAGGGGGAGGGACTGCTCGCGCAGGCGCTGCAACACGAGTGCGATCATCTCGACGGCAAGCTCTACCTGCGCAGGCTCGACCGTGAACAGCGCGCGGCGGCGATGCGGCAGATCCGCTCGTCAACCTGGTTCTAACCGGTAACAGCAAAGCCAGCCGACACGCTCGGTATCGGCTGGCTCTCTGCTGTTTAGGGCTGCTACTGCTGGATTGTGTGGATCCGCGAGGTCGGCGGTGCCGGCGCATCGTAGATCGCGTCAATCTCGGCGCTAAAGTCCTGCAGAATGTTAGACCGCTTAATGCTCATCTTCGGTGTTAGATGGCCGCTGTCCTCGGTGAACTCAACCGGCAGAATCTTGAACTTGCGGATCGACTCAGCGCGCGAAACATACTCGTTTGCTTCGTCGATTGAGCGCTGCACCTCCGCGAGCACCTTCGGGTTCTCGGCCGCCTCCGCGAGCGTCATCTCCGGGTTCTCGCCGTTGTTGCTCAGCCAGGTCGGCAGCATCTCCGGGTCGAGGGTGATCAGGCAGGCAATAAACGGCCGCTTGTCGCCGACAACAACCGGGTGACCAACGATCGGGTTTGAGCGGATCGGGTTCTCCAGCACCGCCGGAGCAACGTTCTTACCGCCCGCGGTGACAATGATTTCTTTCTTACGACCGGTGATTTTTAGGTAGCCGTCGGAGTCGAGTTCGCCGAGGTCACCGGTGTGGAAGAAACCGTCCTCGGTGAACGCTTCAGCGGTCAGCTCAGGATTGTTCCAGTACTCCTTAAAGACGTTGATACCGCGGGTGAGGATCTCGCCGTCCTCCGCGATTTTCACGCTCGTGCCGGGAAGCGGCGGGCCAACCGTGCCGATTTTGGTTTTGCCTGGTAGGCCAACCGTGATCGGAGCGGTTGTTTCGGTCAGGCCGTAACCCTCCAGAATCTCGATGCCGAGGGCGCGATAGAAGTGACCGAGGAAGGTGCTGAGCGGGGCGGATCCGGAAACGGCGAAGCTAACCTGCCCACCGAGCGCCTGCCTGAGCTTCGCAAACACGAGCTTGTCAAACAGCTTAAACTTCAGTTTCAGTGGCAGCGGCACCCTGCCGGTGTCAAGCGCCTTCGAGTAGGCGACAGCGGTTTTTGCTGCGGCCCTAAAGATTTTGCCCTTGCCGCCAGCCTCTGCCTTCTGCTCGGCGCCGTTGTAAACCTTCTCGAACACGCGCGGAACCGCAAGCAGGAACGTCGGCTTGAAACTGCCGAGCGCGTCCAGCAGCTCCTTCGGTTCGGCATACCCAACCCGGATACCGCCGTGCACACAGAGGATCGAGATGAAGCGCGCAAAAACGTGCGCGAGCGGGATAAACAGCAGTGTTGCGCAGCCCGGCTGATCCACCATCTCACTGAGCGAGATGCGGGTGTTGCGAGACAGCTCAACAAAGTTCGCGTGCGTTAACACGCAGCCCTTTGGGCGGCCGAACGAACCGGAGGTGTAGATAATAGTCGCCAAATCCTCGCTCACGGCAATATTGCGGCGCTTCTCAACCTCGCTGTCGGGGATGTCAGCGCCCGCAGCAACCAGGTCGGCGAGGTCGGATCCGTCAATCTGCCAAACGTGTTTAACCTCTGGCAAATCTGAGATGATCTGGTCGACTCGTGATGCGTGGTCGGCGTTTTCAACAAAAATACCGGTAGCGCCTGAATCCTCCATAATCCAGTGGATCTGCAGCGCCGACGAGGTTTCGTAGATTGGCACCACGGCAGCACCGGCGTAGAACAGCGCAAAGTCGAGCAGCGTCCACTCGTAGCGGGTTTTACTCATAATCGCGATGCGGCTGCCCGGCTCGATACCGGCAGCAATAAACCCCTTTGCCAGCGCAATAACTTCGTTGCGGAACTCAGTGGTGGTTTTATGGATCCAATCAGCGCCGTTTGGGATAGAGAAAATCACCCGGTTGGGGTTAAGCCCGAACTGCTGCTCAAGCAGATCAGTGATATTGTCGTTCGGACTGGCTGCGATCACAGCCTTTGATTCTATGTGTTGCATCACGGCTCCTTTGACATGGTTGTTAAATGAGTTATTACAACAGTAGCGGTTAACATTGTCATTATGCTGGATTGTTTTGTTAAAACCCTAGCTTACGATACCCGGCTATGCGTTTAGGCATATTAAGCATGATATTCTAAGGCAGCGAAGATAGGAGAGCGATGCTGTACTGGATCATGAAACACGTGCTGCTGGGACCCCTGTTGAAAACCATCTATCGTCCATGGGTTGAGGGGCTTGAAAACATCCCGAAAACAGGGCCGGTTATCATGGTTGGCAACCACCTCTCCGTTGTTGATTCTTTCTTCCTGCCGCTGATGACAGATCGCCGCATCTACTTCCTCGCGAAGAGTGACTACTTCACCGGCAAGGGGCTAAAGGGCTGGTTTGTCAGGAACTTTATGCTCGGTGTTGGGCAAATCCCGATTAACCGCAGCGGTGGATCCGCATCCGAGGCGTCTCTGCGGGCGGGGCTCGGGGTGCTTGCGAAGGGCAATGTGCTGGGAATCTACCCAGAGGGGACACGCAGCCCCGACGGTAACCTCTATCGCGGCCGCACCGGTATTGCGCGGTTGATTCTTGAGTCTGGCGCAACCGTTGTGCCGGCGGTTATGATCGACACCGACAAGGCGATGCCGATTGGCGCGAAACTGCCGAGGATCCGCCGAATTGGCACCCTGATCGGGAAACCGCTCAACTTTGATCGCTTTGCCGGAATGACCGCCGACCGTTTTGTGCTGCGCAGCATCACCGACGAGATCATGTTTGAGATTCAGAAGCTGAGCGGTCAAACCTATGTTGACGTGTATGCGTCGACGGTGCGCGCGCAGCTCGCCCAGCAGACAAAAAAGGGCTAGTTTACAGCTATTTCTGACTAGAATAGAGGCTAGAGCTATAACCTTGAAAGACGGAAGATGAGTCTACAAAACCCCTTCGAAAAACTGGATGAGTACCGACAGCTGCCGATTAAACAGCAACCACAGTGGCCCTCTGCGCAGGCAGTGAGCGCAGCCAGCGAGGAGCTGGCGAAACAGCCGCCGCTGGTGTTTGCCGGTGAGGCTGACCAGTTGAAGCAGCAGCTCGCGCTCGCCGCCGAGGGGAAGGCGTTCCTGCTGCAGGGCGGTGACTGCGCAGAAACCTTTGCTGCGGCGACGGCTGACAAGATCCGCGACCGTGTCAAAACGGTGCTGCAGATGGCGCTGGTTTTGACCTACGGCGCGTCGATGCCGGTGATTAAGGTTGGCCGCATGGCGGGGCAGTTTGCGAAGCCACGCTCAAGCGACACCGAGACCCGTGACGGTGTCACCCTGCCCGCATACCGCGGTGACCTGGTTAACGGCTACGACTTTACTGAGCAGAGCAGGAGCGCGGATCCGCAGCGGCTGCTGCAGGGCTACCATGTTTCGGCCTCAACGCTCAATCTGATTCGCGCGTTCACGCAGGGCGGTTTTGCTGACCTGCGGCTTGTGCACGAGTGGAACCGCGGCTTCGCGTCAAACCCGGCGAACGAGCGCTACCGTGAGATGACCCGCGAGATTGATCGGGCGGTGCGGTTTATGGAGGCCTGCGGCGCGAACTTCAGTGAGCTGGAGCGCACCGATTTCTTTGTCAGTCACGAGGCACTGCTGCTCGACTACGAGCGCCCGCTGACGAGGGTTGATTCTCGCACCGGCAAGCTGTATGACACCGCCGCGCACTTCCTGTGGATCGGGGAGCGCACCCGTGAGGTTGACGGCGCCCACGTCCACTACCTCTCACAGGTTGAGAACCCGATCGGTGTGAAGCTTGGTCCAATCGCGACCGTTGATGACGCGATGCGCCTGATCGACAAGCTCGACCCGAACCGTGAACCGGGCAGGCTGACGATTATCACCCGGATGGGTGCGGAGAAGATTCGCGACGTGCTGCCTGAGATTCTGACCGGTTTGAAGGCGGAGGGTGTTAAGCCTGTGTGGGTTACCGACCCGATGCACGGCAACGGTATCACAACCTCAACCGGCTACAAAACCCGCAGGTTTGACGATGTTATGCAGGAGGTGCAGGGCTTCTTTGCCGCGCACCGTGAGGCGGGCACCGTGCCGGGCGGCATCCACGTGGAGCTGACCGGTGACGATGTGACCGAGTGCCTTGGTGGATCCGAGAACATCGACGAGGCGACGCTTGCGACCCGCTACGAGTCACTGTGTGATCCGCGACTCAACCACATGCAGTCGCTGGAGCTGGCGTTCCAGGTTGCGGAGGAGCTGAAGCGACTGCGTCGGTAGTCGCCGTTTAGGCGCTGGCGGCTGGCAGCTGCGCCACCGCTCCGCTGAATGCTGGGGCGGTGGTTGCCGGTGCTGCTGGTGCCGCGGCCGCCGGCTGTGAGACGATCGGCAGCTGTTTGTTCGGGTTGCCGGGACCCTGCCCAAACCACCACGCAACAATCGCGACAATCGTTGCGAGCGCGATAATCACGAGCGTCATAATCTTGCCGCGCTTGGCGCGCTTTTCGGCGCCGAGCTGTGACACCTCGATGGGGCTGAGACGCTGCTTGGCGGCATCCGCCCGCTGTGCTGCCTGCTGTGAGCGCTGACTAGCTGCGCCAGTCGCAACGCCCGCACCGGCGATGCCGTTCGCGCCAGCGACACCGCCCGCGCCCGCTGCGGCGGGAGGCTGTGACGGTGCCTGCGGCGGCGGGGTTTGTGTGGGCGAGCCCTGCTGCACGGTTGTGTTTTGGTCCAGCACCTTGGTTGTGCCCGCGATAACGGAGGTGGGGGCTGCGGCGGTGTCTGAGATCACCTTCGTGCCGGCCTCTAGTCCGCCGTTTAAGAGCTGCCTGAGGCGCGCGAGCACAACGGCGGCGTCGCGTGGTCGCCTCTCGGGGTCGCGCAGTGTTGTCCAGCGGACCAGCTCGTCCAGTTCTGGCGTTGATTCTCTGCTGATCAGTGACGGTTTTGGGACATCCTGGTTAGCGTGCATGTAGGCAACCTGCACCGCCTGTTCGCCCCGGAACGGCTGTGTGCCGGTGAGCATCTCGTAGAGCATAATCCCGAAGGCGTAAACGTCGCTGCGGGCGTCGGCGACACCGCGGGTGATCAGCTCCGGGGAGAGATAAGCGATTGTTCCTAAAAGCGCTTGGCCGGTTGTTGTGTTGGTGTTTGCTGCTCTTGCGAGGCCGAAGTCGCCAACCTTGATGCGGCCGTCGTTGGCGAGGAAGATGTTTTCGGGTTTCACATCGCGGTGGATGAACCCGGCCTGGTGCGCAGCCGCCAGCCCGGACAGCACAGCCTCGCTGATTTCTAATGCCTGATCGGCGGTTAGTCGCTTTTGACGCTTTAACAGGTCGCGCAGTGTGATCCCCGGCACATACTCCATTACGAGGTAGGGGATTTCACCGTCGAAGCCTTGATCGTGGACGTTAACAACGTTCGGGTTGTTGAGTCGGGCGGCGGCGTGCGCTTCTTTTTCGAAGCGTCGAACCAGTGCTTCATCGTCAACCATGTGGGGGTGCATGGCTTTAATCGCGACCTTGCGTGAAAGCCGCAAATCCTCACCGAGGTAGACGGTTCCCATGCCGCCACGGGCGATTTTGGCGCGTACCCGATAGCGACTGTCGAGGGTGCGGCCGATAAACTGGTCGCGATTAGAAGAACTCACTCGCTGATTCTACGAGAATTACCTGATTTTTGGTAGCTTTGCTGGCGGAGTGGCAGCAGATTACAGCAAAAGGTCTTAGAGTAGTAGCGTGAATGACTTAAACTACTACACTGTTCCTGACCTGGTTGAGCTGCTCGGGATCGGGCCAAGTAAGATCCATCGCCTGCTAGAGGACCAGCATCTCGCTGCCGTAAAAATCGACGGCGTTTTGCAGATTCCTGAGGCGTTTATCGTTGACGGCTCGCCGCTCAGTTCGCTGCGCGGCACCCTGGTTGCTCTCTCTGACGCTGGGCTTAGCGTTGAGGAGAGCGTCGAGTGGCTGTTTACCGAGAATGAGCAGCTAAGTGGCAGGGAGCCGATCGCGGTGCTCCGCAGTGGCCAAAAATCGGCTGTGCGGCGCGCGGTGCAGGTGCTCGGTTAGCTGTTCCTGGTTGCGAGCCGGTCCGCGAAGTTGATTAGGCTCTCAACCGCGTCGGCGTGAATCTCAACGCCGCGCGCCTCCCGGTGTGCGAGGCTGACGTTGCCGCTGATCATCTTCTCAACCTGCTCTAGCGCCCCGCTGTCGCGAATGGTGCGCTGCAGCATCGCCAGCTGTTCCGGGTTCATCTCCGGGTCGCCGTGCATGTCGTCAAACAGTCTGCGGTGTGGCCCCTGTAGTTTCTCGCGCGCGATGGTTGCGAGCACTGTCCGCTTGCCCTGGATCAGATCATCGCCGCTTGGTTTGCCGGTCACTTCAGTGTCGCCAAACACGCCCAGTACGTCGTCTCGCAGCTGGAACGCAACACCCGCGGGGATGCCGTAACGGCTGAGGGTTTTTTCCGCCTCTAGGCTCGCACCGGCCAGTGCTGCGCCGATTAGCAGCGGCTGCTCTACACTGTATTTCGCTGACTTGTAGAGCAGCACGCGGGTGGATCGGTCCATTTGCGTGTCATGATCGGCAAAGCCCTGATACTGCTCCTCAAGCACGTCAAGGTACTGTCCGAGAGCAACCTCGGTGCGCATCCGGTTGTAGTGTTCTCGCGCACGTTTCGTGATCTCTGTAGGGGCGATGTGTAGCGCCTGCTGCATAATCTCGTCTGACCAGGATTGCAACAGGTCGCCGATTAGCATTGCCGCTGCGAGCCCGAATTCTTCGGCGGATCCGCGCCACCGCTGTTGCCGGTGCAGGCCCTCGAAGCTGCGATGCACGGCTGGCAGACCGCGCCTGGTGTCTGAGTTGTCGATTACGTCGTCGTGGACGAGCGCGGCGGCGTGGAAGAACTCCAGGGAGGTTGCCGCGAGGATTACTGAGTGAGCGGATCTGCTGAGCGGCAGATCAAAGCTGATGGGTTTCACGGCTCTAAAGCCGAGCGCTACACACAGCGCACGGAAGCGTTTGCCTCCGCTTAAGAAGTTGCGTGAAGCGGTTAGCAGCTCCGAGATTTCGCTGCCAAGTGGTTGAAGTTCACTCTGTTTGTGAGCTAGGAAGCCGTCTATGCGTTCCTGAACAAGCTCTGCGAGTCGCTTATAATCCTGCATATCAACTAGCTTAGCCGGGTTTAAGGCGAGTAAACTAAAAAACACTAGATATCTTTGAAAGGCAGTTGACAATGGCACTCTCAGAGCGTGAAAAGCAGTTGCTCGCCGAGATGGAGCGCAACTTTTATCAGAGCGAGGCGGATGTTGTAAACACCGCCACGAAGCGTGCGCCACTCAGTTACCGCAACATCGTGATTGGAGCTGTTATCGCCCTGTCTGGTGTTGGCCTTTTGATCGCTGGTCAGGCAAACAGTCTTGTCTGGCTGGGTATTTTAGGTTTTGTTGTGATGGTCGCGGGCATCGTGTTTGGTAGCACCCCCGGTAAGGCTGATCCTGACGCTCCTGCGGCTCGTGCACCCAAGCAATCGGGGCAGGGTAGCGGTGGCCGTGGCAACAAGAATGGATCCTTCGAACAGCGCTTGAGTGAGCGCTGGGAGCAGCGAATGAACGGCGAACGCTAGACACTGCGTTAATCTTAAAACTCCTTAAAACCCGGAATCGTGTGAAGCGGTTCCGGGTTTTAGTTTTGCCTTCTTGCAGTGTTTGTGAGGGGGCCCCGTTTTTAGGTCCAGGCGTTATTAGAGTTTTTCAACCCGCCACCTGCTGTTGAGCAAACTCTCTCGGAGTGAGATAACC
>NZ_RQYM01000018.1 GCF_003859945.1 Leucobacter sp. OH1287 | reverse complement strand
CAGCATACCCGGGCTTCAAGGTTCCATACGGTGAAACCATCACAGTTCAGCCATACTGGTTCGATGCGGAAAAGGTTAACGACCCAGCAAGCTACGATACTGTTTTGAAACTCGCCGCAGGCAAGTCAGACCGGTTCATCAAACTCGGCGAGGCTAAAACCGTCACCCTGGTTGACCCAACAGGTCTGAAGTGCGAAACACAGCCGGGCACAGGCCAGCCAGGACCTGCTGTGCCAGTACCGCAGCAGCCTGCAGCTCCAACCACCCCTGCACCGCAGCCAAGTGGTAAGAGCGGCAACCTGGCAAAAACCGGAGCAGCTGACAGCACACTCGCTATCGGCACTGCCGCAGCTCTGCTCGGCCTCGGCGCTGCAACAATCGCAGTCCGCCGTCGCAAGGCAAGCTAAAACACTTAACCTAAACTGCTAACCACAGACTGTGGGGTGAGGTCACACACGGCCTCACCCCACAACTGTTTATACCCCTAACCCGATTAAGTTTTCGCCACTAAGATTAAAACCACCATGACAGAACAAACAGTCGGGTTACGCAGCCTCCTCGAACTGCTACGCTCACAGCTAGACCCCGGCGTGTGGTGGCCGGCAGAAACCCGCTTCGAGATCCTGGTTGGCGCGATCCTCACTCAAAACACCTCCTGGAACAACGTCGAAATCGCAATCGCAAACCTGAAAACCGCATCACTAATGACCGCGGAGAAACTCAGCGCCGCACCACCAGATACAGTAGCTGAACTGATCCGCCCCGCCGGATACTACAACAGCAAAACCGTCTACCTACACAACGCCTGCCACTGGTACAACAAAAACGACACCGATGCAGCACAGTACACAACCCCAGAACTGCGAGAATCACTGCTCGCGGTGCGAGGAATCGGCGCAGAAACCGCCGACGATATTCTGCTTTACGCCTACGACCGGGGTGTTTTCATCTACGACCTGTATGCCAGAAGACTACTAAAAGCAGCCGGATTTGGTGACTTCAAAACCTATCAAAGCGCTAAACAGCGGGTGGATCCGCTGGTTACCGCCGCAGATTTCACGGTCGCCGAACTCGCCGAACTGCACGGCCTCATCGTTTGCGCAGGCAAGCGAGCAAGACAGCTGGGAGGCTGGGAGACAGCCTACCCGCTGCTCATCAACGGCGAGTTTAACCGGTAATATCATGGGAGCACTACCACGCAGAGACCGAAATCTCCGCAGGCGTAAAAACCAAGCGAGGGCAAAAGCTCCCAGACCTAAACAAAAATAGCCTGCCAGGAATAAATCACAGCCCCGCGTGTTACAGATAGAGAGATAACGGTTACCGCGCGCACTCCCCCTTAAAAAGAGAACAGTATGGCGCGCACCACAGCAGCAAAGGACATCATGGAATTCGGCGTTTTCACGGTGAGCGACATCACCCGCGACCCCACAACCGATAAAACCCCAAGCGAGGCGGAGCGTATTGACGCAACCGTCGAGATTGCGCTCGCGGCGGAGGCAAACGGTTTTGACGTGTTTGCGATCGGTGAGCACCACAATCCACCGTTCTTCTCGTCATCGCCAACAACCTTCCTCGCCTATGTTGCGGCAAAAACCACAACCCTAAAGCTCAGCACCTCAACAACGCTGATCACAACCAACGACCCAGTGCGGATCGCGGAAGAGTACGCGCTTTTGCAGCACCTCGCCAAGGGGCGCATGGATCTGATGCTCGGCCGCGGCAACACCGCCCCCGTTTATCCCTGGTTTGGGCAGGATATCCGTGCCGCGCTGCCGCTCGCGCTCGAGAACTATAATCTGCTGCACCGGCTGTGGCGTGAGGATGTCGTTGATTTTGAGGGTCGCTTCCGCACCCCGCTGCATGGATTCACTTCAACCCCGCGCCCACTCGACGATGTGCCGCCGTTTGTCTGGCACGGTTCGATCCGCACGCCCGAGATTGCTGAGCAGGCAGCATACTACGGTGACGGCTTCTTCGCCAACCACATCTTCGCGCCATCTAAGCACTCGCTGCGGTTGATCAACTTCTACCGCGAGCGCTATGAACACTACGGCCACGGCAGTGCAAAACAGGCGATTGTTGGGCTTGGGGGTCAAGCGTTTGTTGCAAAGAACTCGCAGGACGCGATTAACCACTTCCGCCCATACTTCGATTCGGCTCCGGTGTACGGTAACGGGCCGAGCATGGAAGACTTCATGGACATGACACCGTTGAGTGTTGGCAGCCCGCAGCAGATCATCGACAAAACCCTCACCTTCCGTGAAACCTTCGGCGACTACCAGCGACAGATGTTCCTCATCGACCATGCCGGACTGCCCCAGCACACGGTGCTTGAACAGATTGAGCTGCTGGGCAGCGAGGTGATTCCGGTGCTGCGCAAAGAACTGGCAGCGAAACGCGATCCCGAGGTGCCAAAAACCGCACCAACCCACGCAGAGCTGGTCACCGCGAAATACGGTGATGACGAACCCCGCCAACCACGCCCACGCGCTAACCGGGGCGATAATGTGACGGGCGGATCCCCCTACCTCGACAGCCCAGAGGCGGGTGGCGCCGCTTTCGGGTTGCGCTAGAATCTCTTTAGACCAGATAAGGGAGTAAAACGGCATGACAGCAAGCGCAGCGTCAGCACCCCCCGCAGCAGCACCGAACGGTGAGCTGACCGCGGTGGTTGTTTCTGCTGGCACCAGTTCACCGTCAAGCAGCACAATGCTCGGAACCCGTGCGGCTGCGCGTTTTAGCGAGCTCGCCGCCGCAGAGGGGCAGCAGGTGACGGTGCAGCTGGTGGATCTGGGTCCGCTCGCGCGCGATATTGCCGAAGCAATAGTCACCCGCTTTGTTTCGCCCGAACTGCAAAAGGCGCTCGACCTGGTGCGTGATGCTGCGGCGCTGATCGTCACAACCCCGGTGTATAAGGCGGGTCCGAGCGGACTGTTCACCTCGTTCTTTCAGACGCTCGACAATGATGTGCTGATTGGCACCCCGGTTTTGCTCGCGGCGACCGCGGGCAGCAGCCGTCACGCGCTCGTCATCGACGAGCAACTGCGCTCCCTGTTCTCATATATGCGTGCTGTTACAGCGCCCACTGCCCTGTTTGCCGCGCCCGAGGACTGGGGTGCTGACCTGAACAAGCGGATCGATCGCGCCGCCGTTGAGCTCGCCGCCCTCGTCGCGGGCGGGTTCCGTGAGCGAGTGCGCGGCACATCCTGGCACAGCTACCAGCACAGTTTCGGCAGCGCCGGTAGCAGCGCGGCCGGTGCAAACAGCGCGGCAGAGATCAACCTCGACAGTGACCTGATGCGCTTGGCTGCGGGCGGATCCGCCAGCTAAGCACCCTCGTTAGGCGCGCCGTTTGTTCCCCCATCCCGCCGGCACCTGCGGGGCCAGACCGCCGCGCTTGCGGGGCTAGCCGGCGACGTTATCGACTGTCTCGGTTTTATCTGCTGCACTGCCTTTTAGTGGCGCGGTGAGCAGCGCGGTTCCCCGCTGTTCAGGCAATAGCCAGGATGCGGCGGCGGCGATCGCGAACGCCGTGGCGAACACGATGAACAGCATCAGCGTGCCACCGATACCAAGCACCAAGCCGACCCAGAGCGGGGCAATGATTGAGGCGATCCGCCCAAAACCTGCTGCGGAACCGGTGCCCGCACCGCGCAACTGAGTTGGATACAGGTCAGGCCCGATTGCGTAGAGCGCACCCCAGGCACCGAGGTTGAAGAATGACAGCACACAGCCAGCAATAAAAATCAACAGGTCAGTGTTTGCGGCGGCATAACCCGCAGCACCGAGCGCGCTGCCGATGAGGAACAATGTTAGTGTGCCGCGACGGCCGATCCGCTCGATCAGCCAGGCGGCGGTGAAGTAGCCGGGAAGCTGTGCGAGCGTGATAATCAGGGTGAACTGGAAGGATTTAACAAGGTCAAAACCGCCCTCAACCAGCAGCGAAGGAATCCAGATAAATGCACCGTAGTAACTGAAGTTAATGCAGAACCAGATCGTCCAGAGCGCGATTGTGCGGCCGCGCAGTGCACGATCCCAGATCGAGGTTGCGGACGCCGCTGCGACATCGCGCTGGGACGGGGCCGCCGAGCCCGCTGCCACTGCATCGGCCTCGCCAGCGGCATCGGCCGCAACACTAGTACCAGCGGCAACTGCACCAGCACCCGCACTACTGGCGACCGCGGCCTGCTTGTTTCGCGAGCCGGAGAGGGTCGGCGATGCCTCGAACTGGGAAACGACCAGCTCAGCCTCAGCAAACTTCCCCTGCGACTCTAAGAACGCCACCGACTCCGGCATACCACGCCGGATAACAAAGGAGTAGAGCGCGGGCACCATACCGAGCAGCAGCGCCCAGCGCCAACCGTCAGCTCCCTGTGTAACAACTGTTGCACCGATTATCGCCGCGAGGATCCACCCCGCTGCCCAGAACGCCTCCAGCAGCACAATCAGTCGCCCTCGCACCTTGCGTGGCGAGAACTCCGCCATCAGGGTTGAAGCGACCGGCAGTTCAGCGCCGAGCCCGAGCCCGACAATAAAACGCAGCACGATCAGCACAATCACGCTGGTTGCGAGCGCGGAGGCACCCGTTGCCAGCCCATAAACCAGCAGTGTGAGCGCGAAAACCTGTTTACGACCGATGCGATCCGCCAGCAGGCCGCCGAGTGACGCACCGAGCGCCATCCCGATGAAGCCGGCTGTCGCGATCCACGAACTCTCTTGAATACTGAGTTCCCAGTGCACCTTGAGCGCCGCAATGACGAACGCAATAAGCCCGACATCCATGGCATCAAGCGCCCAGCCGATGCCCGCGCTGTAAAGCAGATTACGATGTTTCTTTGTAACGGGGAGGGACTCTAACCGCTGTGTTCTGGTGAGCATAAGAGCAATTATATGGCAGAGTCAGGATGACAATAAAGGCTTTGCTGTGTTTTTCGTCACAGTTCTAAACAAACAAAACTCCCCGGCACGCAATCTGGTTTTACGCACCGGGGAGTTTAGTCGAATTAGTCGGCCGTGAACGGCCTTGCTCGCAGGCTAGCTGTTTCGGCGTGCCCGCTTAAAGCTAAGGCCACCGGCAACAACTCCCGCGAGAGCCGCCATCACAAGCAACCAGACAGGCTGTCCGCCTGTCACAGCTAGTGCGTTATGCTGAGTTGCTTTGCTGTCAGCACCGTTTACCGTGCCGGCAGCCGCGTTACCAGCAGCACCAGAGTGTTTAATTATTGACTGCTGGGTAAACCCGGGCTTTTGTGCTGCTCCGTTATCCTTGGATGGATCCGGCACAGGCACGGCTGGGCCGCCGGGCTTTGTCGGAGAAGCGGGTGTGCTCTGCACTGTAGGGTCTGCCGGGTTAGCTGGATTTGCAGGGCCTGCTGGGGCACTAGGAGCTGGATCAGCGGGTTTATTAGGCGCTGGATCAGCTGGCGTCACCGGGTTGAGCAAGGCAGCGAGCGCCGCCTCTGCGGCCTTTGTCTGCTCCTGAGCCTTACCGTATACTGCCTTAGCTGCTGCGGCAGCCTCCTGTGCTGCTGTATCGTTCGGGTTGGTAACACTCTTCTCAGTTGCTGCGTCACGGTCGAACTTCGCAGCAGCCTCAGCGAGTTTCGCCTCTGCGACGGCAAGCTTAGCCTCAGCAACAGCCTTATCAGCGTCGCTTGCGGCAGCGAGCTCGGCCTTCGCCTTCTCAACCTCTGCGCGCTCGGCCTCGGTTGCTACGGCCTTAGCCCTTGCTGCTATCTCGGCGAGACGATCCTCGTCTGAGGTGCTAATCACGTCGGCTTTAACCGGCACTGAGAGTTTCCGCAGTGCGTAGTGGTCGAGGTAGTCACCCCTGGTGGCATCGAGTGTTGGCACATAGATTGCGTCAGCGCGCACAATAAAGGTGTTGTTTTCTGACTTGTGAGTGTCTTTACCATTTGGCAGTGGCACTTCTTTTGTCACGGTGAAAGTATCCGGTGTCAAATACTGCAGGCTACCTGACATGCCGTTCTGCAGAATCGGTGTGCCATCGGGCGCAAAAGCAACAGCTGCGAGCGCTGCTGGCCCCTGCTCAAGAGGGGTTACCTGGGTGACGTCACGGTTAGCGTACTTCAGCACCTGGGTTGCGGTTGAGCTGCCGTATTTCTGTACACCGAGACGATAGATTGTGGTGCCGTCGGTCGCGAGGCTGCGCACATAGGTTTTAGTGTCTCCGGTGTTTGAGCCGGGCATATACTTGGCGCGTTCCTCCGGTGTTGCACCGGCAGGATCAATCGAGATCAAAAGTCCCTTGCTGCTACCTGCTGCGCCGTCAAGGTAAGGCGCGCCGGTTGCATTAAACACAAATGTGCCATCGTTCATCGGTAGCAGCTCAATGTTATCGCCACCAAAGTTGAAGTCACCCCAGATACTGCCGCCGGTTAGCGCAGACCCAACCAGCTCCTGAGAGCTTGGCAGAGGCAGCTCTGCGAAGGATCCACCCGCGTTGGTAATAAGTGTCGCGGTGTTCTTGTCTGAGGTAAGGGAGATAGCGGCAACATGTCCACGGTTGTTTACGCCGACCGAGACAATGTCGTTTGGTGCGGTGAAGGCGACGGTTGGCTCGCCGAGCACACCGTCTGCGACACTTATCGCGCCAAGCTCTTTCCGGTTGGCTGCGCTAACAAAGTAGACGGTTTTGTTTGCCTTATCGTAGGCGATTGTACTGTCTGAGGTGAGGCGGACGCTGCTGCGGCCAAGCTCTTTCAGATCCGCGTCGAGCAGCACAATGTTGCCGCCTGTTTCTCCGACGATGATGTGCGGATCCGCGTCAATCAGCGTGTGTGGGCCGTCAGTGTACTCCTTCTTACTGTCCCAAATTGCATCGGTCAGGGTCGGCTCACCGCTGTCAGAGGCGGGGCGGCTACCCTCTCCCTGGTAGTTGAACGAGAGCGGATCCAGTCCCTCGCCGACGTTGTAGAAGCCAGAGAACATCTTGTTACCGTCCTCGGTGAGGCTGGTTGTGATGTTGCTCCAGTTTACGCGGCCGTTTTCGCTGCTGAAGGTTGCAGACGAGGTGAACAGATTTGCAACCCTAACCGGGGTTTCAGGGACAAATGTCTCGTTTTTTCCGTACTGTTTAGAAGAAACGGTTGCTTCCAGGTAGGAGCCCTCGTCCGAGATAACAACCTTCGGGTCGTTGAACGTCAGGTCAAGCTGGCAGGTGCCCTCAAGCGGTTTTTCGGGAATAGAGCAGTATTTGCGGTAGATAACGGTGCCGTTAAACTGCGCCTCAGTGCGGTTGCCCGCAGCACTGTAGCTCTGTTCAACCAGTTCGAAACTGAAGCCGTTAGCGGTTTTAGTCGCGCCATCAGAGATAACCGTGGCACCACCGGTGTAGTTGTTGAAGCTGGCGCGGATCCCCCACTCCAGGCTTCCCTTTGCATCGTCGTTCCCCTGCGCTGCTGCCGCGGATGCACCGAGCGGCACAAGCAGTGCGCCGCACAGCGACGCAGCAACAATAGTTGCTCTAATTGATTTATGTGACATTCCATTCCTGCCAGATAGGTTGATAGTAAGGTCAGCCTTAATGCTAGCAGCAATTACCCCGAATAATTCATGTGAATTTATTCTGTGAGCGGGCTAATTGAACGCTAAACAGTTTCTATTTATCAGCTAGCAGCGGCTGCGGCTGCGGATCACGGATCCACCAAAAGTCAGGAGCGCGAGCACCGCCCCGGCACCGCAAACAACCGCCCACACCGCAAGTGAAATCCCCGACACCGGAGGGCGGACCCCGGGATCAGCAGATAACGGCGAACCGCTGCCGCTACATCAGACGGTTGTAGATCCAGACCGCGATAAGAAACGCCAGCAATTTTAGCCCGAGCAGCAGCATAATCAGCTGCGCAATAATTTCCAGCGTCTCGTTGCTGGGGAAGAACATGACGATGATTAGTGAACCCAGGAGGCTAATGAAAATGTCAAAGTACGCCATCACAACCAGGGAGTTTGCGAGGATATTGCGGTCTCGCTCGTCGGCCGGTTCAAGGCTTATAATCCGGGTTAGTGCGCCAGCTTTTCCGCGGTTGATTCGCCAGATTAAGCCGATACTGAAGACCACACCCAGCAACATTGTGACCGCTAGCCCCCACCGCTCTTGCACCGCGAAGACTATTGCGGCGGTTAGGAAGATAACCACACCTGCCCAGTTGGCAACGGACATGATTCGCTTAGGCATCAACATCGAATAGCTCCTCCACTGAGGTGTTAAAGTATCTGGCGAGCGACACGGCGAGACGAAGTGAGGGGTCGTAGCGGCCGGCCTCCAGCGAGTTAATGGTTTGCCGTGAGACGCCGACCGCCTGCCCGAGTTTGTCTTGTGAGACGCCAAGCTCCAGGCGTAACTCTCTGACTCGACTTTGCATGTTTCTAGAATATTTCAGTAGCGCATTCCTGTCAAACACGCTTTACATGCATGACGGTATTGACAAACAACAATCTGTCAAATATGCTTTTCTTCTAAAGCGAACTTTACTGGCAAATAAACACAGTTGTTGACCCTAGAGCGGATCCGTGGGTGCGGCAGATTTACGGTTATCCCCCCCCCAGCCTACGATTTACCCCGGACAGTATAATCCTTTTTGATGGCCAAGCGAAGATAGAAAAGATGTACCGATGAACCTGTTAAAAATTGTCTCTAGCGGGGTTAGAAAATACTGGTATTACGTGCTGCTGGTGGCGCTTTTACAGCTGGTCGCAACGATTGCGGCGCTGTGGCTGCCGCACCTAAACGCCGGAATTATTAATGACGGGGTTGCTCACGGCAACACCGATGTTATTTGGGACATTGGCAAGCAGATGCTGCTGATCTGCCTGCTGCAGCTAATCGCCGCCGCCGCATCCGTTTACTTCGGAGCAAAAGCAGCGATCGGAGCGGGTCGTGATCTCCGTGCAGCCGTCTACAACCGGGCAGAGAGTCTGAGCACCGCGCAAGCAACCCGCTTCGGCGCGGCCACACTAACAACCCGTGCAACAAATGATGTGCAGCAGATTCAAATGGTCACACTGCTGTTCTACAATTTCATGGTTGCCGCTCCGATTATGTGCATCGGAGGCATCATCATGGTTGTCCGTGAGGACGCGGGAATGGTCTGGCTCGTGGTGCTCGCGATCCTATTTTTAGTGATCGTTTTAGGGTTGATCGCATCGAAAATGCTGCCACTGTTTGCGCAGATGCAGGTGCGATTAGACGCGATCAACTCGGTTTTGCGTGAACAGATCATGGGTGTCAGAGTGCTGCGAGCGTTTGTGCGAGAGGATTTTGAGGCCGAGCGTTTTGACGGCGCTAACAAGCAGATTACCGATGTCTCAGTTAAGATCGGCAACTATTTTGTGCTGATGTTCCCGGCAATCAACCTGATAACCTATTTCGCCTCAGCCGCGGTCCTCGCGGTTGGTGCTAACCGTGTTGACTCGGGTGAGATGGAGGTTGGCTCCCTAATCGCCTTCAACCAGTATCTGCTACAAATTCTAATGAGCGTGATGATGGCGGTGTTTGTGATGATGATGGTTCCGCGCGCCGCCGTCTGCGCCGATCGCGTCTCCGAGGTGCTAAACACCGAGGTGGATCTCGCATCACCCGGCACCCAGCTTGCTCCAACACCGACACGCGGCTCTGTCGAGTTTGCAGATGTCACCTTCCGCTTCGCAGGAGCTGAACGGCCGGTGCTGCAGCATGTGAGTTTCCGGGCGGATCCCGGGAAAACCACCGCGATTATTGGATCCACCGGCTCAGGAAAGTCAACGCTGCTGAATATTCTGCTCTACCTGTATGCGCCGGAGTCCGGCAGGGTGACGGTTGACGGCGTTGAGGTTTCCAAGCTCACCCGCGAGCAGATTGCCAGCACGATCAGCCTGGTTCCGCAAAAACCGTACCTGTTTAAGGGAACAATCGAGTCTAATCTCAGACTGGGTAAACAGGACGCAAGCGATGAGGAACTGTGGGAGGCACTAGAGATCGCGCAGGCGACAGACTTTGTGAGGGCAAAACCGAAACAGCTGGCGTCTCCCGTTTCACAGGGTGGAACCAGTGTTTCAGGCGGTCAACGGCAGCGGCTGTCGATCGCACGCAGTCTGGTTGCTAAACCGCTGGTTTATCTGTTTGATGACTCGTTCTCGGCGCTGGACGTTGTCACCGACGCGAAACTGCGGGCGGCGCTCGGGGAGCACACCGCCGATGCAACCATGATCGTTGTTGCACAGCGGGTTAGCACGATCCGCAACGCCGATCAGATTGTTGTGCTTGACGCGGGCAAGGTCGTGGGGATTGGAACCCACGCGGAATTGCTCGCTGAGAATGAGGTTTACCAGGAGATTGTTAGCTCACAGCTAACCGCTGAGGAGGTGCAGCAGTGACCAAGCAAGAGCGTCAAGCTGCGAAGAACGCTGAACAGGCTGAATCCGTTCAGCACGAGGAGCTGTTTGAGGAATCCGTCCACACAACCAACGGCCGCGATGATTGGATGGACGGCGGTAACGGTGAGAGCGCGAAGGCGTTCTTTCCAACGCTGCAGAAACTGATGAAGCTGCTACGGCCACACCGACTCGGCATGATCGTTGTGACGTTGATTGTTATCGCATCGGTTTCGCTGAGCGTCCTGGGACCGCGCGTGCTCGGTTTCGCGATGGACGAAATATTCCGCGGTGTTATTGGTAAACACCTGCCTGCGGGCTCAAGCGCCACAGAACTCGCCGAACAGCTCCGCGCAAACGGGCAAGATAACCTCGCAGAAATGCTATTGACCGGTGTCATTGAACCCGGTAAGGGAATTGACTTTGTGGTGCTTACCCAGCTGTTGATCTGGGTTGTGCTGATCTATTTAGTAGCCAACCTGCTGATGTATGTTGCCGGGTTAATTCTGAACCGTCTCTCAATGGCGGTGGTCTATAAGCTGCGCCGTGATATTGAGGCGAAGCTGAACCGGATCCCCCTCGGTTATTACGACTCTAGGCAGCGCGGCGATATTATTTCTCGCGTCACAAACGACGTCGATAACGTGCAGGTAATTGTGCAGCAGGTGTTCTCTTCGCTTTTGCAGATGGGGCTGACCGTCATCGGAATCGGCGTTATCATGTTTGTGCTGTCGTGGGAGTTGGCGTTGCTTGCGCTTGTGGCACTGCCGCTGACCGGTATTATCATCGGCGTAATCGGTGTCCGCACACAGAAACTGTTTAAACAGCAGTGGGCGGCAACCGGTTCTCTGACAGGGCATATTGAGGAGAGCTTCAGCGGCAGAGAGGTTGCGCGGATCTTCAACCGGCAGGAAGAGTTCGCTCGCGTTTTTGATGAGCGCAACCAGCAGCTGTACGGCGCTGCTTCAAAGGCACAGTTCCTCGCGGGCACGATGATGCCAGCCGCACAGTTTGTTAACTACATTGTCTATGTGCTGATCGCTGTTGCGGGTGCGCTAAAGGTTGCCTCAGGGCAGATCACACTCGGCACCGTCACTTCGTTTATTCAGTACTCCAGCGAGTTTAGCCGACCTGTCGGCGAGTTCGCCGGTGTCGTTAACCAGCTACAGTCCGGTGTCGCATCCGCCGAGCGCATCTTTGAGCTCCTCGAAGCGGAGGAAGAAACAGCGGATCACAAGCCCGAGGCAGCGGGGGCGGATCCAGCAGCTGCCGCATCTGGGGCGGATCACACCGCCGCCGTTCCTGCCCGTGCGGAGTGTGGTCGGGTTGAGTTCAAAAACGTTGATTTTAGCTACGACAGCGATAAACCGCTGATCCAGAACCTGTCGCTCAGCGTTGAACCCGGTCACACGGTTGCGATTGTTGGGCCAACCGGTGCCGGAAAAACAACCCTGGTTAATCTGCTGATGCGATTCTACGATCTGCAGGGCGGAAAAATCACCCTCGACGGTGTCGATATTAGTGAGATGACCCGCGCCGAGCTGCGCTCAAGGGTTGGGATGGTGCTACAGGATGCATTCCTGTTCGATGGCACAATCCGCGAAAATATCCGCTACGGCAGGCTTGAAGCCACCGATGAGGAAGTGGTTAGCGCTGCTGAGGCGACGATGGTGGATCGCTTCGTCCGCCAGCTACCAGACGGCTACGACACCGTAATCTCCGAGAATGGTAGCGCCCTGTCAAGCGGCGAGAAACAGCTTTTGACCATTGCGCGCGCCTTTATTGCGCACCCGAAGCTGCTGATTCTGGACGAGGCGACATCCTCCGTTGACACCCGTACCGAGGTGCAGGTGCAGCACGCGATGGCGAAGCTGCAGCAGGGGCGCACCGCGTTTGTGATCGCGCACCGGCTGTCGACGATTCGTGACGCCGACCTGATCCTGATGATGCGCGACGGCCAGATCGTTGAGCAGGGAACGCACGAGGGACTGCTCGCCAGGCATGGCGCCTACGCTGACCTCTACAACTCGCAGTTTAAGGCCGCGAGTGAGAGCGCCAATGGTGCGGATCCGGCCGCCGATGCTGAGCAAGGGGCTGCCGGGGCTGCCGACGCGGAATCGACCAGCAGCGGTGCCGAGCAGTAGCAACGGTGCCGCGAGCTTGGCGGCTCTCAGGCTTGTGCGCTAAGATTGTCGATGGCTCCTCGCGTGGCGCAATCCGGGTGAACTCCCCCAGGGCAGAAATGCAGCAAGGGTAACTCGGCTCTTGCGGGTGCGCGAGGAGTTTTTCATTTGCCAATCTGCCGCTCAGGGCACACCCGCACTGCCGCGTGCTTGAACACGGGCAAGAGCGAATCGGGCACGGGTTCATAGTTCCCAAGGTCGGGCCTTGACAGCATACTTGCCTGGTTCCACACGTCCGGGGAAACCCGGTCGAACTCGAGAGCGAATCTCGATAGCAAAGCTACATGCTCCATAAATACCTTGGAAGTGCGTCTGTTGCCCTCCCTGAACGGGTGTGCCTGATTCAAGTAGGCAAATACCTCAGCACTTGCTCTCGCGAAACCATCACGATCCAACATCGTCCAGCTGGTCCCATCAACAAGACGCTTCACGTCAGTCAAGTACCGGTCAATCTCCCCAGTGTGAACGTCAGCGAAGGAGAATAAGTTCTTCGATATGTTCACGCTCCGGTACTGACCTGCCCACTCGTAGACATCCTGAAACAGGTGCCGGTGGATCGCCCTCACATGATCGGAGTCATAAGTCTTGGGGATGACAACCTGACCTGACAGCAGCTCGCGATGCCTGCGCACGGTCTCAACATACTCCAACCCGGCGAGCATCACCGGGTCACGCTCATCGAATAGATTGCGTAGCGTACCCTCGTCAGGCGGCGGGTAGAAGTACTCCTCCCAGGTATCGAACGACATTAGCGCGCGCCTGCGAAAGTCCGTCGACGTACGGCAGCGTGGGCGCGCCGACGGTACTCTGCGGCATCAATCGCACCGCGGGCCTCGTCGGTCAGATTCTCAACATCCTCGCGGTTCGGCTCCCACCCCTCGTGCCAAGCCGCCGCGAGCGAGTGCACCACAGCACGACGCTGGGTATCATCGAGTTGCTCGAATAATTCCGGCCAGCGCTCCTCAATATTGAACTCGGTGGTAGTCATCGCGTTCCCCTCTACAGAGTCTTAAACTTCATTTTACTACCATGCCCAAAACGACCACTTTTGAGCTAATCCTTCACTGTCACGATCCTGCCTCACCCCTGTCAAAAACACTTTACATGTAAAGTGAGCTTGACAAACCTCCATGGTGTCAAATATGCTTTACGTGTAAAGCGAACTTTACTAGGCAAATTGGCCGCGGTCGCTCGACAAAAAGCGGCCCCGCCCCGCGGGTGCTAAGGCTAAGCAGAGAAGAAGAACGATGAACCACACAGACACTCAGCCGATCGTCGAGGTGAAAAACCTGAACTGCCGGTACGGCGCGTTTCACGCCGTCTCCGACCTGTCATTCAGCGTGAAACCGGGCGAAATCTACGCCCTGCTCGGCACCAACGGCGCCGGCAAAACCACAACCCTCGAAACCGTTGAGGGTCACCGCACAGCCAGCAGCGGCACCGTGAAACTCTTTGGCGAAACAGCGGTTAAGGCAAAAACCCGCAGTCGCACCGGCATTATGCTGCAGGAGAGCGGTTTCGCGGGTGACCTGACCGTAAAGGAAAGCGTGGAACTGTTCGGCAGCGTCTCCGGCCGTAAAGACAGTGTTGCACAGCTGCTCGACGCGGTACAGCTCAGCCACCGCGCAAAAACTCGGGTCACACAGCTTTCTGGCGGCGAGAAGCGGCGCCTCGACTTCGCCACCGCGATCTACGGCAGCCCCGAGCTGGTGTTCCTCGACGAACCAACCAACGCGCTCGATCCAGAATCCCGCGACGCCATGTGGGGTCTGGTCCGCGAGCTCAACAACGCCGGATCCACCATCGTGCTTACAACCCACTACCTTGAGGAGGCGGAGCGTCACGCCCACCGCATCGGCCTGATGCACAACGGCGCTATGGCGCTGGAGGGCACAATCGACGAGCTGGTCAGGTCATACCCGGCGCTGATCTCGTTCACCAGCACCCGGGAGGTCGCCGCCGCACTACCAAACAGCGAGCGCTTCACACTCGAGGGCAACAGTCTCGTGCTGGCAACCCAAAACCTGCAGCAGGACCTGCTGCAACTGCTCACCTGGGCGGATAACCACCGGCTGCACCTAGAAAACCTGCGAGCACAGTCATCATCGCTCGCGGATGTGTTCCGCGCCGTCGCAAACGGCAGCGCACCAGCAGGCAACGCCCCGGTCGCCGGATCCACCGCTGCATAGGCCCTAACCCGCAGACAGCGTAAACCGGATCCGCAGGCAGCGTAGACCCCGGATCCACCCCCCCCCATAAAACCACTCACAAGCTTTAAGGAAGAATCATGTTTAATGTCGCACTCGCCGAGTTCAAAATGCTGCTGCGCAACAAGCTCGTCGCCATCAGCTCGATTGTTGTGCCGCTGACGATAGCCGCGGTGTTTATTTACAGCCAAGACCGTTTTGGTGGATCCTCCATCACCGCCGCCCTGATCACGGTGATGATGGTTGCAATGGGTGTTTATGTCACCGCGACAACCACCCTCGCTGCTCGCCGCCAGAGCCTGTTTTTGAAGAAGATGCGCACAACAACCCTGTCAGACAACAGCATTATTGCAGGGCTGACACTGCCGATTGTGCTGATCAACGTTATTCAGATCGCGATTGTGCTGGTTGTGCTCGCGGTCATCGGCAAAATGCCCGAGAACCCGCACTGGGTTGTTATCGCCGTCCTCAGCCTGGAACTGATGTATGTTGCGCTCGCCCTCGTCACCAGCGCGTTCAGCAACTCACCCGAGCACGCGCAGGTGACAACGCTGCCGATTCTGCTGCTCGGCATGGGTGTTGCCTTCTGGGTTGCGGTTATTGACACCGAGGGAAACACCCTCCTCAACTGGGCACTGCCCGGCGGCGCCGCAACCGACCTGCTCATAAAGGGTTGGGAGTTTGCGGAGGTCGATGACGTGCTGCGCATGGTCGGGTTCAGCCTACTGTGGGTGATTGTCAGCTTCTGGATCGCAAAACGCAGCTTCAGATGGGAGCCCCGCAAGTAGACGGGTCGCCGCGCTGGTTAGCTAGCACCCTCCCTGAGCGGATCGCGTCTTCCCTGGCGGGTCGCCGCCCCTCCCCGCATCGGGCTTACGGCCCCTCTGGCATCGCAATCGGTGCTGGAGGGGCCGCTTGTTTTCCCTGAGTGACTGGCTTCAGCGGCCCAATAGCACATATTCGCATAAATATAAGAATCTCAGGTGCTTTGCACAATTTGGTTTAACCGTGTTGAAAGTGAAAAAATAGAGGACGGAAAAATCATATCTGCGCGGTTTCGCCGCGCTCGTTGTCTATGGAAGCTCCCCCTGTAGTGACGAAGGAATCCGGTATGTCTTCTCAGAGCAGCAGCTCGCCCGCAACCAAAATCGCCAGCATCGCCCTGGCTGGATCCGCGCTATCAACACAGATTGTTTCTGTTGCCCACGCCGATGACACCGGGCAGGCAACCCCTAGCAGCGACAACATCAAGTGCGTCAGTGTGCCCGCTGGTGGATCCGCGGGCAACGAAGCAGCCGAGGCAGCCGAGGCAGCGAGGCAGTCGCTCGCGCGCACTGAAGAGGAGCTTGGGGGCGAAAAGCGCGGAGCTTGACTCGGCAGAAACCCGGCTTGCGGAGAACCGCGCCGCGGTAGAACTGAGCGAGGCGGCAGTCCAGCAGGCAAGCACCGAGCAGCAGAGCGCTTTCGGGGAACTGAACACGCGCGTCACAAAACAGCAACAGTCCGCGGCGGACGCAGTCGAAACGGCTAGGCAGCAGCTGAGCACGGAGCAGGCTTCGCACACCGCGGCGCTCAGCAAGCTCGCCACAGCCGAGCAGCAGGCGGAGCTGGCGGAACAGCAAAACAACGCGATCAGACAGCAGCTTGAAGAGCAGCGAGAGGCCACCGCAGCGGCGATAACACCCGCCGATATAGAGCCGGGGTCAGATAGCTCACCGCGCCTTGAAACTATAAACCAGCGGATCACGTCACTAAACGACGAAATTGCTCAGCTGCAGCGCACAGTCACCGACGCGGCCGCCAGCCGCCAACAGCTTGAGGAACAGCAGGCGACACTGCGTGAACAGGCCGAAGCCGCCGCCACCGCACTCAACAGCGCGCAGACCGCTTTCACGGACGCTGAGGCCAGGCAGCAACAAACCGCGGCGGAGCTAACCGCGGCAGAACAGGTGCTCAACGCGGCAACCAGTGAGCTCGCGAGGGTTGAGGGGCAGGTCAGGGACGGATCCGCGCAGGAGCAGCAGCTAACTGATAAGCTCACCGCCGCGACCGCGGAGCGTGACCGAGCAGAGGCGAGCGTTGCCTCACTCAACCAGCAGCTTAGTGAACTCAACACGGAGCTTGAGCGGCTAACCGCCGAGCTGCAAGCAGCCCAGGCCGAGGCAGACAGCAAAGCGGCGGAGCTGAACGCGGCCGAGCAGAACGCTGCCTTCCGGCCGGAGGAGCTGATTAGCCGCGAGGTGTTAACCGAGAACCTCGCCATGTTCCGTGACAGTGAGCAGGGGCCCGAGCGGATCGCCGAGCTCAGCGATGTTCCGGCCGACCTCACCGGCTATTTCCTCCGCGCTAGCCTGCCAGACGGCCGCGAGCTCACCCTGCCGGTAACCGCGATAACCGCCGCCGCTAACCCCACCGCTAACCCCACCGCTAACCCCACCGCCGAGGGCGGAGCTACTGACGGTTCACAATCCGAATCCTTCACCGTGCACGCAACCGTCCCCGGCAACATTGCACACCTCCCGTCAGTAACCCTGACCCTCCCTCGCCTAAACCCGCAGACCACAAGCGTCTACCGCACCTTTGCCTCCCTGATCGAGGCGATTAAAGCCGACCCGACCGGTACTTTCCGCCTAGGCGCTAACCTGCAGGTGGAGACAAACGACACCGCGGCGGGATCCGCCTATCTCACAAGCCCTTTCACTGGCACGCTCGACGGTCAGGGCTTCTCGATTAGTAGGCTGACAAAGCCGCTGTTTAGCGAGCTCAGCGCCGGCGCCCGCGTTCAAAATCTCGCACTCACGGACGTAAACATAACCTCGAACGAGGCCAACACCGGCGCCCTCGCTCAGCAGGCGACCGGCACCAACACACACGTCACTAACGTTCGTGTTAAGGGCCGCATCGAGGGCGATAAAAGCGCCGCCGGAATCATCTCAGAGGCTCAAAATACTCGCTTTGAAGAGGTGTTCTTTGAGGGACGCCTGTACTCCAACTGGCGGCGAGAGGGGGCTAACCTGGGCGGGCTCGTCGGCAAGCTGGCGGGCGGATCCATCACCGACTCAGGATCGCAGGCAACCCTCGAAACTGCCTACCGCCAGCAAAACAACACGGTTGGTGGCCTGGTTGGCCACCTCACCGACGGCGCAGCCATCACCCGCTCCTATGTGGGTGGATCCATAACCAACGGCCGCACCCGAGGCAACGCGGGCGGTATCGTCGGATCCGTGAAACAAACAACCGGCCAGCCCGGAACGGTCAGCAACGTTGTTTCGGCGGTTGCTGTGCAGGGCGGACGGATCGGTCACGGCGACACCTCGGTCAACGCCCTGATGACAGACATCCGCTATCTTGCGGGCGAGGCGAGCGGCACCGCAGACGCCCACGCCGCGGGCACCCAGGTTGAGGCGGACGCTGCGGAGGCAGCATATGACGCGCTGCAGCTTAACTACCGGGTGCGGCCGGGCGGCAAAACCGCCACCGGATCGGACCGTTTCGCAGGGGTAGCGGAGGCTCGCGCTGACCGCCAGCAGGCATACAAGAACTATGCGCTGCTCACCCCGCTGGAGACGGCGGAGGCGATTGTGCGCGCCGGTAACCTGCTGGCGGACAGTGACCCGCTGGTGACCAAGGTGCTGCGATCTGCACTGCCGATCGTTAACGGCAGAGTGAACTTTACTCCGCTCGGCGCAGATCAGCGCGTTGACGGGGTGTTCCTGCACTTTGCTGACAGTAGTGTGCAACGGCGGGCGGTTAAACCCGCTGCCGCGACGGGCAGCCAGGGCGGATCCACTGCAACACAGACTGGCGCGGCGGGCGCCACCACAGCTTACCGATTCACTGACGGACTCCCCTACACGCCAGCGCAGCTAGCAACCCCGGACAAGCGGTTTATTGACGAGCTTGCGCGGGAACTGGGCGCCGTCCAATTTGACGGTGTGAATATTGCCGCGCTGGTTACGCCGCAGAAGTGGCAGGAGACCCTGCAGAAACAAAAAACCGGCAGCGACGAAGAAAAACAGCGGGCTGCGGCAGCTGAGCTTCGCGGTTTGCTCTACCTCGACACAGTCTTTGCGCAGCAGCGTGAACAGCTCGCAGAGGTTTTGCAGAAGCTTGTCAGCCAGGAGCGCACGAGCGCAACCGCCCCGGGTAGCCAGGCAGCGCTGCAGCGGAAAATCCTGGAGAATAAAGAAGCTTTCCTGCTCGCTCTCGCCTACGTCAATAAGTGGTACAACATTGACTTTGGTGAGGCGAATCTGCGCGACCTGCTGGTGTTCCGCCAAGACTTTTACGGTTCAAAACAGAGCCCCGTTGACTGGCTGATCGCGCTCGGTAAAGACTATTACCACCTGGATCCACAAAAGAACACCGAAGCTTACGCCAAATATGCTTCGCAGTATGCCCGGCACGTCGATATTTTAGACCTGCTCGAATCGACGCGGAAACAGTTCACAGCAACAAACAGTTTCGATGAGTGGTTTAAACAGACCACAAAAGCGCACCTGGTAGAGACCCCGTCGAAAGAGGTGCCAGGCCACGATGTCACCGCCTCCGAGCGTTTTAGGCAAACCAGGTATAAGACGTTTATGCTGCCGCTTTTGACGGTTAGTGAAAACACAGTTTTTGTGATGGTGCACATGACCAGCATCACAATGGGATCGTTTGAACGCTACTACGATGCCAGGCGAGCAACCACACCGGAGCTGGTTAAACAGCGAGTAGCCGAGATTAAGGAACGCCTGGGATCCTACGCCGAAAAATACCGTGACTACTACGATATGTGGTATCGGATTTCAAAAGACAGCGTGAAACCAAAACTGCTGGCGAGTATCCCCGTGCTCGACGGATACGGCAGTGAGGCAGGCTGGTCCGCCCAATACGGGCCGGGTGCAATGCGATCCGTTGCCGAGTTCTTTGGCCCGACCGGTAACTGGTACCCGAACGCACCATACGGCGCCTACTCAAACGGTGACGCAACCTTTATGGTACAGGCGAGCTCCCTCAGCCCCTACGGGATTGCGCTCTACACTCACGAGATGGTGCACAACCTCGACTATCGCGTGTTCCTCAGCGGATACGATCGCAGGGCTGGCGCGCTGCCCGAGATGTACCCGGTTTCGCTGCTGCAAAACCCAACAAACCGGTCAAGCGAGGCGCTCGGGTTTAACCAGTCCGCATACTTCGAAAACGAGCAGGGTCTCTACCTGCACAATCATCGCCCAGACCGTTTCCAGACGGTGACAGACCTCAACCAGTATTTCAAGGGCTACTTTAACGCGCTCTACCTGCTGGATAACGCCGAAGCTGAGGCAATGCTCGCGCAAACCCCTGAAGCATTGTCGGCGATGCTGATGCGTCTCGGTAATCACGTGCAGGGCGGGGCGACGGTTAACTCCTATGACGCGCTAACCGCCGAGCAGATTAGGCAGATGGGGCTTGGATCCATTAACGACCTGATCGAGAACTCGCTGATGATCCGCCGCGCAAACCAGCCATCTAACGGGCCGCTGATCCGTAACGGCTACCCGAACGTGACAGTGCTTGACCCGCTCTACGGCACCGGCGAATCTACGACCGGAATCACCGGTGAATCAGCGTTTCGCCGCAATGCCCTGGAGCTTTTGGCGGCGAAGGGTTACGAGGACGGTTTCATCTCCTACACCTCCAACCGGCTCGCTGACGCGGCACGAGCTGCGGGGCGCGGCGACATTCCAGACTCGGTGCTAATGCCGATTATTTTTGCCGGCGACCCCTACTCGACGCTCAAAGACTACCGCAAACACGCCTACGCGGAGGTTCGTGCGCGCGCGGCAACCCACCTGCAACCGCTGACGGTGAACTTCGACGGGCGGGCAGAAACCTTCACCAACTATCAGCAGATAGTTGACCCTTTTAAGGAACTGCTCGCCGACGATGTGACCAAGAACCGCCAGGGCAACCGCAACTCTAAAGCGTACACGTTCAAGGGTGCGCTGTTTAGCGCGCTAATGCGGCAGACCGATGAGTTTAAAACCTCGCTGTTCACAGACGGCAAGGACCAGCTGGTGCCGTGGACAGTCGCCCCCAAGCCAGCAGCGACACCGCCTCAGCAGCTGCCGCAGCGCGCCACCCCAGAGCTAGAAATCACCGGGCAGCAGGCTCAAGATCCCGCATCCCCGGCGCCTGAACCACCTGCGCCTGTAACCCCTGCGCCAGAGGCTCCCGCCCCTGAAAATCCTGGCGCCGATACTAACGGTGCCGAAGCTCCCGAGGCTGTGGCTCCCGAGACCGAGACCCCTGCGTCTGAAACCCCTGCCCAGCGGGAGGCCACTGCCAACCTCGCAGCCCGCCAGGCAGAACGCAGTGCGCTCCTCACCTCACAGCAGCAGCGAGCAACCGTGCTCGCAGCGACCCGCCAGCGCCTTGCGGCCGCCGAGGCAGCGGTGGGGCGGATCCGCGAAACCCGCGAACAGCACCAGCTCACCGCCGCAGCAAAACAGGCGGAGCTGCAGACACTAAACAGCCGTGTTGCCGCTCTGAGCAGCGAACTCGCCGAGGGCAGCACTCACCTTGCCGAGCTACGGCAACGAGCCGAAGCACAGCGCGACACGGTAGAGCAGCTGCGTGAGCGCGCGGCAGAACAGGCCGCAGCAAACGAGGCGGCTGAGCAGCGGATCCGCACCACAGCAACAGCGGTTACCGCCTCCGAGCAGCAGCTCACCCGCGCACGCCAGCTCCTCACCGAGTCGGTTACCGCGCTAAACGCGCTTGTGGATCGCGCCAACCAGGCAGCATCCCAGCGCGAGGCACTGCTTCCCGAAGCCGCACGGCTTGTGACGCTGCGTGACCTGTTGCAGGTGTTTGATGCCGTGCAGGCGCTCAGCGACTCCGCCGAGGACAACGCCGGAGCGGCACGCGAGCGAGTAGCCCGGGCGCAAAACACCGCATCAACCGCGGCTTCTCGTGTGGCTCGGCTTACCGCAACGGTTTCGCAGCTTGAAACAGAACAGCAGCAGCTGCA
This sequence comes from Leucobacter sp. OH1287, assembly GCF_003859945.1. Classification (GTDB taxonomy): domain Bacteria; phylum Actinomycetota; class Actinomycetes; order Actinomycetales; family Microbacteriaceae; genus Canibacter. The sequence continues at coordinate 3,411 of NZ_RQYM01000018.1, read as the reverse complement.
GGAGCTTACAGCCGCAGCACCGTTTACCGCTGAGAATCTCGCGCAGCTAAACGGCTCCGCGCTCGCCGCGGTGCCGGCAATTGCGGAGGCTCTCGCCGAGGTTCACAGGCGGATCACGCTGCTGAGCGATGCTGTCACCACCCGCGACCAGGCTCGCGAACAGCTGCGCGTCAGCGAGGAGGCTGTGACCTCACTCGCCGCCGCAAAATCCCGCGCACAGGCGGCTGTGCTGCAGGCGACGCTCGAACTGCAGCGCCTCGAAACCGCCGCGGCCGCAACCCCTCAGCCGCAAAAACACGCCTGTGTGCCGCGCACCGCGCCAACCGCGAGCGACCTGCCGGTTTATGACCTGTCACAGCTGCGAATCACCGCGATTCCGCGCAACTTCCCAACCATTGACCCGCTTCCCGCCTACGATCTTGCGGCGGTGGATCCCGTTACCCCAGCGCCTAAACCAGCCTCGCCGCGGCCAGCTGGTTCAGCACCGCAGCCAGCTGATTCTGGCCAGCAAGTTGTGCCTGCTGACCCCGTTGCGCCTGCGCAGCCCGTTGCCTCTGAGACGCGGCCAGCTGGATCCGCCCTCGCAAAAACGGGCGGCAGCGAACGCTCTGCGGCGGAGCTGTCTGCTCTGGCGTTAGCGCTCAGCGGGCTTGGCGCAGCACTCGGGATAACAGCGAAGCGCGGGCAGCGGCGGGAGAGGCAGTAGCGGCGATAAAGGACTCTAAAAAACTATGCGGTACCGCCGCACAGTAACCGCCTGTCCGCCTATGCTCAGTTGTTTCGTTTTCGCCTCGTTGTCAGCGATCCACCCCTGGTACTCGTAAAAAGCGATAGCGGAGCTATTACCGTCCAAAACCCACAGGTAAGCAGATTTGAATCCGTGCGTCTGCAACTCCGAGTGAGCGTGCCTAAGCAGCAGCCTGCCGAACCCTTCGCCCTGCCATTGCGGGTGAATATATACTCCCTCCAGCTCGCCCTCACTATCATCAGTATTTTCGTCTCGACCTGCGCCGAGCGTGAGCCAGCCAACAACAGTATCGCTCTGATCCGCTGCGATCCAAACCCTCTCCAGCGGATCGGTGCGCTTCTGGGCAATCGCAGCTCTCCAAGAAAGAACCCTGTCCGCTACCGAAAGCGAGTCCAAGTGAGCCTGCGGAACCAATCCGCGGTAGGCTGACTGCCAACCCCGCACATGTACTTCCGCAATCGCCTCAGCGTCTGTGACCTCAGCGGGACGAACCCTCACCTCAATACCCCTATCAATCTGGCATTTCCCAAACTACTCAGCTGGCTAGCGGATCCGCTACAACCGCGCCGCGATCGCCGCGTCAATCAGCTGGTCACCGATTTTAAACTTCGCCCTCTCAACACCCTCAACCGTGAAACCGGCATACTCGGCAACCCTCGCGGACGCAGGATTGTTAAGACGATAACCCAGTTCGAGACGTCTTATACCCGGTGAGGCAGCTGTTTTAAGCAGCTCAAACCCACCAGGCAGAGCCTGATGATCGAGACGGTCCATCGCCCAGTCGGTGACCAACCTGACTGCGGACTTCATTTGACCCTTGCCGCGCAGCTCTCCCGCGCTCCAGTACCACACCCAGGCTCGATCATATTTACCGGTGGCAGGGTCTTTATCTTCGAAAGATAAACCGATCAGTCCGGCAGCCTGACCGTTAACCTCCAGGCAGAAGATCGCCCGCTCTTCACTCCCGGGCAGAAAAGGCTCAACCGCCGCCTGTGCGTCCGAGAGCGAGCTCAGCGCGGGCAGCTGCCTGCCAAGATCATCGTGCGCCCGATACAGTTCAAGCAGCCGCTCCGCGTCCGCCAAACTCCAGTGTCGCAGTGAAACCGCAGCTTTCTCGTTCCCTGATTCAAGCATAAAAACACCTTAGCACGGGGTTCTGCTCTCCCCCAGTGCCCGAGAAATGGCGGCAGGTTCAGCTTCTAACCATGTTCTTCGCCCCACAGGTGGGTTATGATCTAACCACAACCCGCTCTCGGTTGAAAGGATCCACAATGCAGTTGCTAACCGATCAAGACATCACCGCCATCTCCCCTGCCAAGACGGTCGGGTGGATCCGTGAGGCAGTTAAACTGCACGGCTCCGGCGCGCTTGAGAGCCCGGCCCGCGTCTCGGCAAAGCTCGCACAGGGTAAGCTCACGTTCACTGCGGGGGCGGATCCGCGCTTGTTCGGTTTCCGCAGCTACGACACGCTACCAACCACCGCGGGTGAGCAGGTGACTGTCGTGCATGAGCGTGATACCGGCAGGGTTGCCGCGATCCACATCGGAAACGACCTGGGAGCAATGCGCACGGGCGCACTGGGCGGTGTTGCTGCGTCTTTAATCGGCCCGGTTGGGCCTTGCGAGCTCGCGATGATAGGCACCGGGGAGCAAGCCTGGCGGCAGCTGTGGGCGCTGTCGGCGACGCTGAACATCACTGTGGCTCGCGTGTTTAGCCGCAATCCCGATGCTCGCAGGGTGTTTTGTGAGCGCGCGAGAACCGAGCTCGGCATCAACGCTGCCCCGGCCGAGTCAGCAAAAGACGCGGTCACAGGTGCGGACGCGGTGGTTTTGGCGACTAACTCGGCAACCGCCGTGATCGACTCTGCCTGGTTGAAAGGCGATGTGATGGTGACCACGATGGGGCCGAAACAGGTTGGGCGTGCAGAATTCAAACTCGATCTGGTTACCGGCGCAGATTTGGTTGTGACGGATTCGCTGGCTCAGCTGCGAGCCTACGATCCGCCGTCGCTGGTTGCCGATGCTGGTTTAGCGGATCACGTCAAACAGCTATCCGACCTGCTCGCCGTGCAATCTCCCGCCGCCGCGCAAACCGCCGCCGATCGGAACTCCAACACCGGGCCAGTCTCCATCGCTGGGAACGCTGCCGCTCCGACGGTGGCCACTCCACGCAATCCACGCCAGGGCAGACGAGTATACCTCTCCGTTGGGCTTGCCGGCACCGAGGTTCACCTACTGGGCAGAATCGCCGAGCACCTCAGACCCTAGTAGCTAGCTGTATTACTAATTTCGTGGGAGCTTAATTATAGGTACACAGATAAAGCCATTACGCTAACGAGAAAAATATATAAAGCGGGATTTCTAGCTTATCCTAGCTGGCAGATCAGACAATTTTTGGTCTTGATGAACCAGTTTAAGCGATCTACTATCGGGAAATATATACTATCTCTAAACCTGTGTGGTCAGAGATTCAAGCCTGAATCTCTGACCACACAATGAAATGGTAAGCTGTTAGCACTAGCTCTCTGCGCGCGCCAACCGCTGTAATATCTTCCGTTGTTTTCGATGCAAAGCCTGGCCTGACCCCTGTTTTTAGATCCGGCTGTTTTTAGAGTCCAGAATGTAGACTGCCAGCATTAACTGGCATCACTTGAAAGGACAACA
>NZ_RQYM01000017.1 GCF_003859945.1 Leucobacter sp. OH1287 | reverse complement strand
TTATCCAAAGAAATCACCCTTTCATTTTTAGATGAATTGGGCTACTTTTCGAGCGGCGCTAGTGGGCTACTTTTCGACCGTCACTGACAAGCTATCACAGCAAGCGCAGCAGCAGCCAGACTAGCGGCGACAGCAGCGGCTGGCATATCCGCGGTTAGCAGTAGCAATGCCGCGCCAATGCACGATACAGCGCAATAATCACTGTATCAAACACAGCGAAGCCATGTCTATTACAAAGATACTATGCACGATCAAAAGTAATAACGCTAAATAATCAGCCATTAACTCATAAAGAAAGCATGGATTTTGTAGGGCGTGCGGGACTTGAACCCGCGACCAAAGGATTATGAGTCCTCTGCTCTAACCAGCTGAGCTAACGCCCCCAACAGATAAACATTATACAGGGCACAGCGCCGCCTCGGCGCTACTCGGGACCCAAACTCATAATCCTTTGATGAGAAGAATTGTTACCCGAGAGCACTAGAATTAAACACTGCGGAATGTAAGGTGATGAAACATGAGTGACACCGGGAAAATAATCGCGGAGCTGATCAAGGCCGCAAAAGCCGACAACAGCGTCTACGAGTCAAAGATGGGACTCGTACACACCACTGCCGACAATTCCCTGCTTATCGAGGACTTCCACGGTGAACGTGAAGTGCTAGCTCTCGCCTGGCGGTTTATCGTTCTGCAAACACTCGACGATTACGAATCAACCTACCGGCGAGGCGACGCGGATCTTGCCAAACAGGTTTTCACTAAGGAGCCACCGGCAACAGGCTACACAGCAATCGACACCGCACTGGCTGCCCTTGCAGACTGGTTTGCAACCCGAGACGGTTGGGATCCAGAACCCTGGGTGAACGATCCGGCACGCACAGTGCTCTGCTGGTTCCCCGGCCTGGTTGAGCTAGACAGGCGGGAAGCACTAATCGACTCACCACCCGCGTTCAAGAAACGCGGGATCTTCATCACACGGCGCGGACTCAGCCGGGCATAATCCCCCCCGGCGACAACACCAGCGACAGCGGCGACAGGGGGCTAATCCGCGTCATCCTCCGCTAGCGCGCTTTTGCCAACCTGCGGATGGAACTTCGCAAGCCCCAAAACCCCCAAACAGGCAACCATCGCTGCGCCGATAAAAACGAAGATAGCCCAGAGCGGCGCGTGCTGTGCCTCACCCAGCACGAGAATACCGATCAGCACCGCAACCAACGGATCCACAACCGTCAAACCGGCGATAACCAGGTCGGGTGGGCCGGACGAGTGCGCGTTCTGCACAAACAGCATACCGAGCACCGCACCGAGCACCAGCGCAACCAGCGCCAGCCACATTAGCGGATCCCACTCCCCCTGCTGCACCTTAGCGATGATGGTTTTTGCGAAGGTTGCAACAAAGGCGTAAAGGACACCGGCACCGAGTATGTAGAAGATCGCGTAGGCACGGTAGCGCAGCGTGATGTACGCGAACATCAGCACCGCGGTTACCGCGGCAAAGATCACCAGGATAACAACGATGTGGATGTCGCGCACCGGCGAGTCCTTGGTTGTGAACGCGGCAACAGAAACGAACACAACAATGCCTGTCACACACAGCGTAATCGCTGTTTTTAGCGCGCCGGACATTTCGATGCCGCTGATTCTGGCGTTCAGGATTGAGGTGATAACCAGCGCCACAACACCGAGCGGCTGCACAACAATAAGCGGTGAAAAACTCAACGCGCCGAGCTGCAAAACAACGGCGAGACCGAGCATCACCGTGCCAATAACCCACGAGGGTCTGGCGAGCAAGTGGAACACGTGGCTGAGGCTGAGGCCGGAACCCGCGCTCTTTTTGGTGATAACCTCAACCTTGTTCAGCCCACGTGACTGATACTGGGTGCCGAAGGACATCAGGATCGCGCCGGCTAGCGCAATCGGGATCCCCAGGAACTGTTTTGGTTCCAGCTCGAAAACGTCTACTGTGTTCGCTAAAAACCCTGAGAGAGTAATAACACTTGAGAATAGCAACACAGTCACGAGTTCTATTTTACCGGTATCAGACCTGTTTATTACCGTTCATCAGCTTAAAAAGTTGCTCCGCAGCGGCTTCAACGGTGTCGTTAACGATAACGTGATCGAACTCGTCTTGCGCGGCAAGCTCAACCTTTGCGGTGTTGAGGCGTCGCTTCTTTTCTGTCGCTGACTCTGTGCCGCGAGTGCTGAGTCGGCGCTCCAGCTCCTCCCATGACGGCGGCGCGAGGAACACCAGCTGTGCGTTAGGGTCGCTCTTGCGTACCTGCCTTGCCCCCTGCAGGTCAATCTCAAGCAACACAAGCTTGCCTGCGGCGGCTGCCTCGTTCACTGGTTTACGCGGTGTGCCGTAACGGTGCTTACCGTGCACGGTCGCCCACTCAAGCATCTCGTTCTGGGCGAGCATCCTGTCGAACTCTTCGTCGGAGACAAAGAAGTAGTCTTTGCCGTCAACCTCACCCGGCCGTGGCTCCCTGGTCGTTGCAGAAACAGACAGCTGGATTTCTGGGTGATCCGCTAACAGCTGCTTAACAACGGTGCCCTTACCAACAGCGGTGGGGCCTGCGAGCACGGTGAGAACCGGCGCCCCTGAACCGGTTGTGTGCTCAGTAACCCAGTTAATCAGACGTGTCTGTTGAATCACGCCCAAGCCTCCCAGTCGTTTCTTATCGGATATCGCCAACCCCTCAAGGATTCGGCGCATTTTCACCGGACCGATCGCTGGCAGCGTTGTCAAAAAGTCGGTGATCCGCAGGGTTGCGGCCGCTGACTTCTTAACCTTCGCCATCTCGATAACCCGCAGCGGAGTCAACTCCCCGCTTCTGAGTTTCGATTTCAGCTCTGCTCTTTCTCGTCTTGCAGCAACTGCCGCGTCGAGTCCGATTGCTCTGTTTTGTTCTGGAAATTTCATTGGGGGTCCTTAATGCTCATCAGCCAAGGTTAGAAAAACTATGCTGTCAAAGCTGCCTCAACAGCCATAGCACGATCCTCAATACGCTCAACAAGCCCTCTGGCCCCACCGCTTAACACGCTACGCGATTCGTTGGGAATCAAACCGTGGCGCAGCTCCCCGAAGAGTGTTTTCGCCTCGGAGAGCTTAGCACCCTGGACACCAAACCCGGGAGCCAAAATTGGTAGGACGGTTTCGGCCTTCAAACCTGTTGAAATATCGAAGTCGTTAAGGACGAGTGTAGCACCGAGCACAACGCCAACGCTACCGAACGCAGCGTTGTTCGCAGGATTTCTGTGCGTTTGATTGTAGTAATTCGCTTCATCAACAACGCTCTGGGCGACGGTGCGGCCGTCAGCCAGGCGCGACTGCTGCAGCAGTTTCGCCTCCGGGTTGCTGGTTGCGGCGAGCACAAAAACGCCCTTACCGTGCTCCTCAGCCAGCTCGAAAGCGGCGCGCAGCGACCCGAATCCCTGGTAGGCCACAGCGGTCATCGCGTCCGCCTCCAGCGGGCTTCCCGGCGTCAACCAGGCTCCCGCGTAGCCCTCCATGGTGGATCCGATATCCCCGCGTTTCACATCGGCGATCACCAGCACACCCTGCTCCCGCGCCTCAATCAGCACCTGCTCAAGCGCCACATAGCCCGCGGCACCAAAGCGCTCAAAGAAGGCGATCTGCGGTTTCACGGCGAGGACGCGCCCGGCAGCGGCCTCAACAATTGCGAGACCAAACTCCTCTGCCCCGGCAGCGCTGTCTGGCAGACCCCACTCGCTCAAAAGGTGAGCGTGCGGGTCAATGCCGACACAGAGGTGTCTACCCTCGGCTTTACCGGCCGCTAGACGTTCCCCGAAGGTGAGCGGCCGCTGCTGCTCAGCTGCGCCCATCACTGCTGTTCCTTTGCGCGACGCTCCAGCTCGTACTGCTGCAGCGATTTCACCTCGAACGGCTGATCCTTCACAGACAGCGCCGCAACAGCCGCAGCGAGCTCTGAGGCGGTTGTGAAGATTGGCTTGTCGGCGGTCACAGTTGCCGCTCGAATCTCGTAACCGTCCTGGCGCTCTGACTGACCGTCCGGCGTGTTAATCACCATGTCAACCTCACCGGAGGCGATCAGATCAACAATCGACGGCTCCGGCAGGTCACGCTGTGAATACTTGCGGACGGTTTTCGACTCGATGCCGTTTCTCGCCAAAACCACCTGGGTTCCCTGGGTTGCAAGGATCTTGTAACCCATCTCCACGAGCCTGCGTGCGGGCAGCACAATCTCGCGTTTATCCCGGTCAGCAACCGAAATAAAGACGGTTCCGCTCTCTGGCAGGGCGCTACCAGCGGCGGCCTGGCTCTTTGCGAAGGCGCGTGGGAAGTCACGATCCATGCCCATAACCTCACCGGTTGAGCGCATCTCAGGGCCGAGCAGCGAGTCAACCGACTTGCCCTCCGCGGTCCTAAAGCGCTTAAACGGTAGCACCGCCTCTTTCACAGCAACCGGAGCGTCAAGCGGTGGCCTGCCACCGTCACGGGCCGGCAGATAGCCTGACTCGATAAGCTCGGCGATTGTGCGACCGGCCATAATCAGCGATGCTGCCTTGGCGAGCGGGATCCCGAGCGCCTTTGAAACAAACGGCACAGTGCGGCTTGCTCGCGGGTTCGCCTCAATAACAAACAGCTGGCCCTGCGCGATCGCGAACTGCACGTTCAACAGGCCGCGCACACCAATTCCGCGGGCGATCGCCTCGGTTGCCTCACGCACCTGCTGAATCTGGGCGTGGCCGAGGGTTACCGGCGGCAGCGTGCAGCTGGAGTCACCGGAGTGGATCCCCGCCTCCTCAATGTGCTCCATAACGCCGCCGAGATAGAGCTGCTCACCGTCAAACAGTGCGTCAACGTCGATCTCGGTTGCGTCGTCCAGGAAGTGGTCAACCAGCAGCGGATTGCCAGGTCCAACGAGCGCGTGATCCTTGATCCGCGCAAAGTAATCTTGCAGGCCGGCAACGCTGTAGATAATCTCCATTCCGCGACCACCGAGCACAAACGACGGACGCACCAGCACCGGGAAGCCGATCTCCTCGGCGATTTTGATAGCACCGCCCTCGGTTGTTGCGGTGCCGTGGCGCGGAGCCAAAAGCCCCGACTCGGAGAGGATAGCGCCGAATGCGCCACGCTCCTCAGCGAGATCAATCGCCTCCGGGGTGGTTCCGAGGATCGGAATACCGGCGTCCTTCAGCGGCTGCGCGAGGCCGAGAGCGGTCTGCCCGCCGAGCTGCACAACAACGCCGAGCACGGTGCCCGATTTCTGTTCCGCGTGGATCACCTCAAGCACGTCCTCGAGCGTTAGCGGCTCGAAATACAACCGGTCAGAGGTGTCGTAGTCGGTTGAAACGGTCTCCGGGTTGCAGTTGATCATAACCGTTTCATACCCGGCCTCCGCCAGCGCGAAGGAGGCGTGAACACAGCTGTAGTCAAACTCTACACCCTGGCCGATACGGTTCGGGCCGGAGCCGAGAATAATCACCTTGGTGCGGTCGCTCGGCTGCACCTCGGTTTCCAGATCGTAAGAGCTGTAGTGGTACGGGGTTAGCGCCGGGAACTCGCCCGCGCAGGTGTCAACGGTTTTGTAAACCGGACGCACACCGAGCCCGTGCCGCAGCCCGCGCACCTCAGAGGCGCTGATGCCGCGCAGCTGACCGAGCTGGGCGTCACTGAAACCGTGGTTCTTTGCCTCGCGCAAAAGCTTCTCGTCTAGACGCTCAGCGGCTTTAACCCGCAACGCAACCTCGTTAATCAACTGAATCTGGTCGAGGAACCACGGATCAATCGCGCTCGCCCGGTAAACCTCTTCAATGCTGGCACCGTGCAAAAGCGCCTGTTGCACATCAACGATTCTGCCGTCGGTTGGGCGTTTCATCGACTCCAGCAGCTCAGCAACGGTTTTCTCCTGCTCACCCCAGTGGAACGAGGTGCCGCGCTTTTCGAGCGAGCGCAGTGACTTCTGCAGCGCCGTAGTAAAGTTACGGCCGATCGCCATCGCCTCACCAACAGACTTCATGGTGGTTGTCAGCGTGTCGTCTGCTGCCGGGAACTTCTCGAACGCGAAACGCGGAGCCTTCACAACCACATAGTCGATGGTTGGCTCAAAGCTCGCCGGGGTTTTCTGGGTGATATCGTTCGGGATCTCATCGAGGCGGTAACCGATTGCGAGCTTTGCGGCGATTTTCGCGATCGGGAAGCCGGTCGCCTTCGAGGCAAGCGCACTCGAGCGGGAAACACGCGGGTTCATCTCGATCACGATAATACGGCCGGTTTGCGGATCCACCGCGAACTGAATATTGCAGCCACCGGTGTCAACACCGACGCGGCGGATAATGTCAATACCGATGTCACGGAGTTTCTGGAACTCACGGTCGGTCAGCGTCAGAGCAGGCGCAACAGTGATTGAATCACCGGTGTGCACACCAACCGCGTCAACGTTCTCAATCGAACAGACGACAACCGTGTTATCTGCGGTGTCCCGCATCAGCTCCAGCTCGTACTCTTTCCAACCGAGGATCGACTCCTCAAGCAGCACCTCACTGGTTGGGCTGTAGTGCAGGCCGTCACCGGCGATGCGCAGCAGGTCTGCCTCATCGTAGGCGAAACCGGATCCGAGACCACCCATTGTGAACGACGGGCGCACAACCAGCGGGTAGCCGAGCTCCGCAGCGGCCGCTTTTGCCTCGTCCAGGGTGTGCACAATCCGTGACTTTGCAACGTCAGCGCCCGCGGCGATCACCAGGTCCTTAAACAGCTGGCGATCCTCACCCTTCTGGATCGCCTCAACGTTTGCACCGATCAGCTCCACACCGTGCTTTTCGAGGATGCCCTGCTCGTGCAGTTCAATAGCGGCGTTGAGCGCGGTCTGACCACCAAGGGTTGGCAGGATCGCGTCCGGCTTCTCCTTCACGATAATCGCCTCAATCACCTCCGGGGTGATCGGCTCAACGTAGGTTGCGTCAGCAAAATCCGGGTCGGTCATAATCGTTGCCGGGTTGGAGTTAATCAGGATAACCCGCACACCCTCGCTGCGCAGCACCCGACATGCCTGTGTGCCAGAGTAGTCGAACTCACAGGCCTGACCGATAACAATCGGGCCGGAGCCGATAACCAGCACCGAGTTAATATCACTGCGTTTTGGCATTAGTTGTTACCGCCTTCTTGCTGAGCAGCCTGGCTGCGAGATTTAACAAGCTCCTGGAAGCGCTGGAACAGGTAGAACGCATCGTGCGGTCCAGCGGCTGCCTCCGGGTGATACTGCACACTGAACGCCGGAATGTCGAGGCACTCCAGACCCTCAACAACGCTGTCGTTGAGACTAACGTGGCTTACCCGCACCTCGCCAAACCCGGACGGTGAGCTGTGAGTCTGCTTGTGGTCGAGATCCACCGCGAACCCGTGGTTTTGTGCGGTAATCTCAACCTTGCCTGTTTTGGTGTCGAGCACCGGCTGGTTGATGCCGCGGTGACCGAATGGCAGCTTGTAGGTGTCAAAACCGAGCGCCCGACCGAGCAGTTGGTTGCCGAAACAGATGCCGAAGTATGGCACACCGTCGCGCAGCATCTCACGCAGCAGCTCCACCTGGCGGTCGCTCGCCGCCGGGTCGCCCGGGCCGTTTGAGTAGAACAGTGAGTCAGGATTGATCTGACGCAGCTCCTCAACGGTTGTGTTGGCCGGCAGCACAATCAGATCAAACCCGTGGTCGGCGAGATACTGCAGGGTTGCGCGCTTCACACCCAGATCGAGCACGGCGATGGATCCAACCCGCTCGCTGCCCGGTGTGTGCGGGATGTCGTAGCGCTCCTTCGTGGAAACAACCTCGGAGAGCGACTTACCGGCCATCGGCTGCTGGGATCGCACCAGCTCCAGCTGTGTCTCGCTTGCCAGCGAGTAGTCGTCACCGGAGAAAATACCAGCCTTCATGGCACCGGCTGAGCGAATGTGCCGGGTGATTGCACGAGTGTCAACACCGGAGATGCCGACCACGCCACCATTGGTTAGATCCTCGTCGAGTGAGCGGGTTGCTCGGAAGTTTGAGACACGGCGTGCCGGATCGCGCACAACAAAGCCGCTAACCCAGATCTGCGCCGACTCCATATCGGTGTCGTTGGCTCCGGTGTTGCCGATGTGCGGTGCTGTCATCAGCACAATCTGACCGGCGTAGGACGGGTCGGTGAGTGTTTCCTGGTAGCCGGTCATGCCGGTTGCGAAAACCAGTTCACCGAGTGTTTGACCGGTTGCTCCGTACGCTTGGCCGTCGAATCTGGTGCCGTCCTCCAGCACCAAAACCGCATCACCGTGCGGTGTTGCCGCCGCTGGCGGCGCAAAGGTTTCAAGCATTAACCCGTCCCTCTCGTAACGTTTGTGCCTCAATCACTCTAATAAAATCTTGCTGTTCAGCTGCCTCAACAAACCTGAAACCGCTCTCGAACTTTTCGCCGGCAAGCTCCCAGACGGCGATCGTCAAGCCGCCTGACTCAACCGCTTTCCCAGCCCGAACGTTGGTTGTGTAAACATCATTGACCGGTAAAAACACAGCTGATTCCCCCGCGACGGAAACCAGCAGACCTCCACTGTAGACCGCGACCGTTGCGTAGCCGCGATACGCTAGCCCGTGAAAGTTAACCCTCTCCAGCGGCCGCCCGAGCGGGTTGGTTGCGGTGTAGAGCACCCGCTCAAAACTCTGCACAAGCTCCCCAACCGGGGTGTTTGCGAGCTCGCCGATGCCGTTTGCTCTGCGGCTGCGTTTGCGCCAGGCGGACCACATTCCCCAGAATGCCAGAGCGGCCAGCACCGTGCAAACGATACCGCCGATTAGATAGTCTGTTCTCACAGTTCAACAACCTGACCGTTATCGCAGGTGACAACTCCGTGCCTGATGGTTGTGTGTACTCGACCCGGCAGTTCCATTCCGAGGTATGGGGAGTTGATGCTTCTGCCGCGCAGGTCTGTTTCGTCAAAGACACGGGTGCCGCGTGGATCCACCAACACCAGGTCTGCAACAGCACCTGGAACAAGCGCCTCAGGGTGCGAATCGTAGCGTCCGATCTTAGCTGGTCGCTGGCTCAGCAGCTGCTCCAGCTCCGCCCAGCTGATGTGCCCGGGTTCAACGAGGGACAGCTGTGAGATAGAGAAGGCAGACTCAAGCCCAACCATACCAAAGGCGGCGGTGTCCCACTCGCCCTCTTTCGCCTCCGCGGGGTGCGGGGCGTGATCCGTTGCAATAATGTCGATAACACCCTCGGCGACCGCCTGCCGCAGCGCCTGAACGTCGTTGCTGCTGCGCAGCGGCGGGTTAACCTTGTAGCGCGGGTCGTAGCTGCGGACCAGCTCGTCGGTGAGGATCAGGTGGTGCGGGGTAACCTCCGCGGTGATCTTCACACCGCGCGCTTTTGCCTGCCGCACAACCTCAACCGAGCCCGCGGTTGACAGGTGGCAGACGTGCAGTCTCGCGTCAAGGTGCTGTGCGAGCAGCGCATCCCTCGCGATAATGGACTCCTCAGCAACCGCTGGCCAGCCCGCGAGTCCAAGCTCGCTGGAGAGCTCACCCTCGTTCATCTGGGCGCCGTCGGTGAGTTTCGGATCCTGCGCGTGCTGGGCAATAACGCCGTCGAAGGTGCGCACATACTCGAGGGCGCGCCGCATTAGCAGTGAGTCGTGAACACACTTGCCGTCATCGCTGAAAACCCTAACCTGGGCGCGAGAGTGAGCCATCGCGCCGATCTCGCTCAGCTTCTCCCCCGCGAGATCCTCGGTGACCGCACCAATCGGTCGCACAGTTGCGTAACCCGCTGAGTCGCCGAGCGCCTGCACCTGCTCAACAACGCCCGCGGTGTCAGCAACCGGTTGGGTGTTCGCCATCGCAAACACGGTTGTGAAACCGCCCGCTGCCGCAGCCCGGGTGCCGGTGTAAACCGTTTCCGCCTGTTCCATACCAGGCTCCCTAAGGTGCGTGTGCAGGTCAACAAAGCCGGTGAAAGCGATCAAACCGGTCGCTTCAATCACACGCTCATCGGCGGCGGGTGTGAGCTCGCCTGCGCGCTCGACGATCTTGCCGTCCGCGATCCGCAAATCAACCCCGCCGGTGCCCGGCACAGCACCCTTGTCGGTGAGGTCGGCTGCAATACTCACGTTTTTAATCAAAATATTTGACACTATGCGTCCTTTCCAGCGAGCAGTAGGTAGAGAGCTGCCATCCGCACCGAAACACCGTTAGCAACCTGTTCAAGCACAGTAGATTTCGCTGAATCCGCAGGCAGTGAGGCGATCTCCAGCCCGCGGTTCATCGGGCCGGGGTGCATAACCAGCGCGCCCTCGTGCAACTGCGCAAAGCGGCTATCGTCAAGACCCCACTGCCGTGAGTACTCTCTGGCGTTCGGGAAGTAAGCGTCGTTCATCCGCTCCGCCTGGATCCTGAGCATCATCACAACGTCGGGTTTAGCTGCAAGCGCCCGATCAAACGATGTTTCCACGGTTACAGGCCAGCTGCGCGCGCCGTATGGCACAAGTGTTTCTGGTGCCACAAAGGTGACCTCAGCGCCGAGCGTGTTCAACAGCCAGAGGTTCGAGCGAGCAACCCGGGAGTGTTTAATATCGCCGACGATAACAACGCTAACACCGTTCAAATCCTTGCCGCGGCTGGCATCGCCGTGGATCCGTTTACGCATTGTGAAGGCGTCAAGCAGCGCCTGGGTTGGGTGCTCGTGGGTGCCGTCACCGGCGTTTAGCACACCCGCGTCAATCCAGCCGCTGTCAGCGAGTCGCTGCGGCGCACCAGATGCGGGGTGGCGGATCACAACCCCGTCCGCCCCAATCGCCTGCAGCGTCTGCGCGGTGTCTTTCAGCGACTCACCCTTGGAAACCGAGGAGCCCTTAGCGCTGAAGTTGATAACGTCGGCGGAGAGCCGTTTCGCCGCCGCCTCGAATGAGATACGAGTGCGGGTGCTGTCCTCAAAGAACAGGTTAACCACGGTTTTACCGCGCAACGTCGGCAGTTTCTTAATCTCGCGCTTCTGCGTCTCCGCCATATCCTCGGCGGTGTCGAGAATCAGAATCGCGTCATCACGGCTAATGGTTTTTGTGCTCAGCAGGTGTCTCATCGTTAAGCCCCTCGCCCGTCAGCGCCCTGCGAGTCACCGTCGATTGTCACCTCGTCAACCCCGTCGGTTTCGGCGAGGCGCACCTGGATCCGCTCGTGCTTCGCACTCGGCAGGTTCTTTCCAATAAAATCTGCGCGGATCGGTAACTCCCGGTGGCCGCGATCAACCAGCGCCGCAAGCCTCACCGCCGCGGGTCTGCCGTGATCCCCCAGCGCATCAAGCGCGGCACGGACAGTGCGGCCAGAAAACAGCACATCGTCAACGAGCACAACCGTTTTACCGTCGAGTGAAACATCGGGCATCGCGGTTGGTTTCGGGGCGAGCGTCGGCTGCGAACCGAGATCGTCGCGGTACATTGTGACATCGAGCACACCGACAGGAACGGTTGTCTGCTCAATCCGGTTGATTGAGGAGGCAATTCGCTCAGCGAGCACAGCGCCACGGGTTGGGATCCCAACAATGATTAGATCCTTTGAGCCCTTGTTTGACTCGATAATCTCGTGCGCTATTCGAGTTAGCGCGCGTGCCATTTCGGCACCTTCAAGCACCCTACGCAAAACTGCCCCCTTCTTCGCCTCACTGGACGATCTTAAAGAAGTGCTGTTAATAATTCTACCACGCGAAGGCGCGGTGTTTAGAGCTCGTTGAGCTCCGCGATCCGCCCCAAAACACCGTTAACGAAGCGACCAGAGTCAGCGGTTGAGTAGTCGTTAACCAGGTTCAAAACCTCATTAATCGCAACCGCTGACGGCACCTCACTGTTGAACAGGATCTCCCAGGTGGCAACGCGCAGCGCCGCCCGATCATAGTTCGGCATCCTATCAAGCGTCCACCCCTCAGCGGTGCCGGCGATCTTCTCGTCGATCACGCTCAGCTGCTCGTTAACACCCTCAACGATCTCGGAAGCGTACTCCCAGGAGGCGCGACGGTCTGGTTCAAGCAGTGCACGCTCTGCCTCGACGGCGAGCACCTCAGTGATTGCGGTGCCGCGCACATCCGCCTGAAACAGAATATCGATGGCTCGCTTCCGAGCTTTAGTCCGCGCGCTCATTAATCGTTAACGCGTCCGAGATACTCACCGGTGCGTGTGTCAACCTTCACCTTTGTGCCGGTCTCCAGGAACAGTGGCACCTGAATCTCCGCACCGGTCTCCACGGTTGCTGGCTTAGAACCGGCGTTTGAGCGGTCACCCTGCAGGCCAGGCTCGGTGTAGGTAACCTCGAGCACAACAGAGGCTGGCAGCTCAATGTAGAGCGGAGAACCGTCGTGCATCGCGATTGTCACCTGCTGGTTTTCGAGCATGTACTTGCTGGCGTCACCAACGATTGTGCCGCTGACGGTGATCTGGTCGTAGTCAGAGAGGTTCATGAAAACGAAATCAGCGCCGTCCTGATAGAGGTACTGGTAGTCGCTGCGGTCAACACTCGCTGTCTCAATCTTTGCGCCAGCGTTGTAGGTCTTGTCGACGATCTTGCCGGTCACAACGTTCTTCTGCTTGGTGCGCACAAAAGCGCCGCCCTTGCCAGGCTTAACGTGCTGGAACTCAACAACGCTCCAGAGCTGACCGTTCTCCAAGATTACTGTGCCGTTTTTAATGTCGTTTGATGTTGCCACTCTTTAAATCCTTAAACACTTTCGTTACTTAAATACTGCAATAGTCTACCGCTTCGACCGGTTTCTTGCCCAACAGAGCGCGCTAATCCGTGAAGAAAAAGCGTCATTGAAGTATGCTCAAAGTTATGCACATGCTTCCACGAACTCTCCTCCACCTGAACGTTAAAGCGAAAGCGAAGGGTAAAACCGCGCTCCACGGTGTTTCTAAGACCACGTTCCGGGTTATGCCAACTGATCTTGACGTGCTCATGCACATGAACAACGGCAAGTACCTGTCGCTGCTCGACATTGCCCGCTTTGAGTGGATCGCGCGGGCTGGGCTGCTGCAGACGATGCGGCAGCGTGGCTGGTACACGGTTGTTGGGTCGCAGGCGATAACCTACAGGAAGTCACTGCAGCTGTTTCAAAAGTT
This sequence comes from Leucobacter sp. OH1287, assembly GCF_003859945.1. GTDB lineage: Bacteria > Actinomycetota > Actinomycetes > Actinomycetales > Microbacteriaceae > Canibacter. The sequence continues at coordinate 16,055 of NZ_RQYM01000017.1, read as the reverse complement.
CACGGTTGAGACGAAGCTGCTCGGCGTTGACGAGAGGGCCTGCTATATTGAGCAGCGCTTCGTGCGAAACGGTGAGATTTACGCCCGCGCCTATGTCGCAGGCAGGTTCCTAAAGCGCGGCGGCGGCACCCTGCCAATGTCGGAGGTTGCCGAGGCGATCGGTATTGATCCGGCTGACTTCCCGCTGCCGGATGATCTGCAGCACTTCGCGAGCACGCTGCGGCTGCCGAGCACCCGCTCTGCGGCGCCGAGCGTCTGGCACGACTAGCGTGGCGCTAGTTCGCGATCTCCTCGTAGGCAAAACGCAGTAGCGAGTCGTCAACCCCGGCGAGCACCCGCGGTTTCGCGATATCGTCGAGCACAATAAAGCGCAGCATCCCGGCCCGCGCCTTTTTATCGCGCTGCATGGTTGCGAGCAGCCCCTGCCAGCGGTCGCGGGGGTAACTAACCGGGAGCTGCAACAGCCCCAGCACCTCGCGGTGGAGATCCACAACGGAATCAGAGAGGTTGCCTGCGAGCCTGCCAAGCTCAGCCGCGTAAACCATGCCGATCGCGATCGCAACACCGTGCCGCCACTGGTAGCGTTCGGCGTGCTCAATCGCGTGCCCGAGCGTGTGGCCGTAGTTTAGGATCTCGCGAAGCCCCGACTCTTTAAAATCGCTGCTAACAACCTGCGCTTTAACGCCGATTGCCAGCTCAACAGCCCTCCGAAACTCGGGGGTTTGCGGATCCGTCGCCCGCTCAGTATCGTCCTTAAGCAGCCGCAGAATCTCCGGCTCGGCAATAAACCCGCACTTTACGACCTCTGCAAACCCGGTGAGGATCTCGTTGCGCGGCAGGGTTTGCAGCGTGTTAAGGTCTGCGATCACGGTTTTTGGGGCGTAGAAGGATCCAACCAGGTTCTTGCCCTCAGCTGTGTTAATGCCGGTCTTCCCGCCGACCGCTGCATCAACCATCGCGAGCACGCTCGTCGGAATCTGCAACAGCTGCACTCCCCGCAGCCAGGTTGCGGCAACAAACCCGGCAAGGTCAGTAACAGCGCCGCCGCCGAGCCCAATAATCGCGTCACTGCGGGTGAAATCAGCCTGGCCGAGAATCTGCCAGCAGAAAGCGGCAACCTCAACACGCTTCGCAGACTCCGCATCGGGCACCTCCGCGAGCAACGCCTGAATCCCGGCATCACTAAGCAGCTGCCGCAGCTCCTCCGCAACCTTTCCGAGGGTTCCGGTGTGAACAATCAAAACCTTTTTAACGCCGCCCCCGAGCCGCTCAGGGATCAGTTCAAACAGCCCGTTCCCGACAAGAATCTGTGATGCTGCTTCACCGGTTACGCTGATGGTTGTGTGGCTCACTGCTTACTCCCCCTGTTTCTTCTTCGTCGACCGCCGCGTCTGCGCCTACGCCGCTGTGGTTTTGCAGGCTGCTCCTCAGCGAACCTGACTGCGGACGGGTCGCTGCCGTACTCGTACAGCCAGGCAACAACCAGCCTGGTCAGCGACTCTTTTGTGGTTCTATCGGTTCTAAAGGTAACATCCGCGGCGCCCTCGTAGAGGTGTCTGCGCTCCTCCAGGATCCGGCTCCACGCGCCTGGATCGTCCCGCAGCAGCGGCCGCTTCGCAAGGTTGACCGTGCGCATCACAGCCTCCTCGGTTGTCATCAGCAGGATCACCGGGTGGTTTTTCAGCAGCTCCCTGGTGCTCTCGGTGAGCAACGCACCGCCGCCGAGTGACACGATCCGCGCCCCCGGCTCGTTCACCTCGCGGGCAATAACCTCCGCCTCGATTCGGCGAAACTCTGCCTCGCCGCGCTTGTCGAAGATCTCGGTGATAGCACCGTGCCGCTGCACAATCCGAGCATCGGTGTCAATAAACGGGATCCCAAGCTCTTTTGCAACCCGCTTGCCAACGCTGGTTTTGCCAGCCGCCATCGGGCCCACAAAAACCACCGCCCGTTGTGGCAATCCGGCTGTGGGTGCCTGTTTCGGCGGCATCGGGATCGGCCGTGTCGGCGGTGGCCCGGCTGGCCGGGTGACACGTCTGCCCACCTTAACGCTCGATCTCGGTGCTGAGCGTCACCGGGATCGCTGCGAGGTAACCTTCAATGTTCCGGTTCACCTCGGCGACGCTGTCACCACCGAACTTCTCAACCACGGCATCCGCAATAACCAGCGCAACCATCGCCTCCGCGACAACACCCGCCGCCGGCACCGCGCAGACGTCACTGCGCTGGTGGTGCGCTTTCGCCTGCTCACCGGTTGCAACGTCAACGGTTGGCAGCGCCCGCGGCACTGTCGCGATCGGTTTCATACCGGCGCGCACGCGCACAACCTGACCGGTTGTCATACCGCCCTCAATGCCGCCCGCGCGACCGGTTTCGCGGAAGATCTTGCCGTCAAGTATCTCTAGCGGGTCGTGGGCGACGGATCCGCGCCGCTCGGTCGTTGCAAACCCGTCACCGACCTCAACGCCCTTAATCGCCTGGATACCCATCAGTGCGCCAGCGAGCCTGGAGTCGAGCCTGCGATCCCAGTGGACGTAGCTGCCAACGCCTGGAGGCATCCCGTAGACGAGCACCTCAACAACGCCGCCAACGGTGTCACCGCTCTTTTTAGTGTCGTCGATCTCGGCGACCATTGCGGCGCTGGTTTCAGCGTCAAAGCACCTGACCGGATCCGCGTCCAGGTCCGCAACAGACTCTGGCCCCGGCAGCGTCGCCCCCGCGGGGACACTAACCGGCCCGATTGCGACGGTGTGGCTGACAAGGTAAATGTCAAGCTCGGCGAGGAACGCCTTCGCAACCGCGCCCAGCGCAACACGCGCGGCTGTTTCACGGGCACTCGCCCGCTCAAGCACCGGCCGCGCCTGATCAAAACCGTATTTTTGCATACCGGCGAGGTCTGCGTGACCCGGCCGTGGCCTGGTGAGCGGCGCACCGCGACCGCGGGAACGCTCAGACAGCTCCTGCGGTTCAGCGCTCATCACCTCCTGCCATTTCGGCCACTCGGTGTTGCCGATGCGGATTGCGATGGGGCTGCCGATTGTCTGCCCCTGCACAACACCGCCAGAAAAATGCAGTTCGTCCTGCTCGAACTTCATTCGTGACCCGCGCCCGTAACCGAGTTTACGGCGCGCCAAATCGTCACGCAGTGGTTGCAGTGTCAGGGGGACGCCAGCGGGCAAGCCCTCCAAGATAGCAACCAGTTCAGGACCGTGTGATTCTCCAGATGTAAGCCAACGCAGCATGTCTTCTATCTTATTAGCTCGCGGCACGCATTACAGCTAAAAGCGCCGCTTCGTCCGGCAGTTCTTTGAAAATATCGCCGCTGTGAAACACCCGGATCTGCAAAATCGCCTGGTGCAGCAGCATCTCAATCCCGCTGTGGACGCTGCTACCCGCCGCGATCCACCGCTCAGCAAGCGGCGACGGCCACGGCTTGTAGGCGACATCAAACAGCGGCGCAGTGATCACAGCGGGGGTGAGAAACTGCTCGAGGGCTGACGGATCCAACCCCGCGGGCAGGGTGCTGATCACCAGGTCGAAATCACTCGCCTGCTTTAGCTCTTCTGGGGTTTGCGGCACAATTTGCAGCTGCGGGGTTACGAGCTTTTCCGCGAGTGTGCTCGCCTGTTCGATCCGCCTGGCAACAACCGTCACCGCTTTTGCACCGATCAGCTCCGCCGCCAAAACCGCCGACGTGGCTGTTGCCCCGGCACCCAGAACACACACCCGCGCGGGGTTTTTCACAGCGCTAACGAGCGCGTTCGCAAGGCCTTTAACGTCGGTGTTCCAGCACGCAAACTCGCCGCTGTCCAGTCGCAGCAGCGTGTTGGCAACCCGGGTGCCCTGCGATAGTTCGTCGCGCTTCGTCGCCAGCTCGAAGGCGTCATGTTTCAGCGGCATTGTCACCGAAAAGCCCGCGTAATCTTTGCCGGTTACGCGCCCCAGCTGCCCCGCCTCCAGCTCGATCCGGTGATACTCCCAGTCAAGCCCTAAAAAACGGTAGGCAGCGAGGTGGATCTGCGGAGACTTTGAGTGACTAATCGGTGAGCCCAAAACAGCAAACTTTTTAGTCACAGAGTTTACCGCCCTCCGCCCGGTGCGCGGTGCACCACTGGCCGAGCAGTTTCACGTTCTCCTCGTGCTCCACGATTGTGTTCGAGAATCGGGTCTCTCCCGTCTCCAGGTTGATCGGCATAAAGTAGAGCCACGGGCCTGGGGTTGGGTTTAGCGCGGCAGCGATTGCGGCGTCGCTCGGCAGTCCGATCGGGCCGATAGGCAGCCCCGGGTTTGCATAGGTGTTGTACTTATTGCCCGCGTCTGCGCGTTCTTTATCGGTTGTCCAAACCGTGTGCAGGTTACCGGTTCCGTAGGCAACCGAGGCGTCTGACTGCAGGTTCATTCCCTGGTCGAGACGGTTTTGGAAAACCCTCGCGATCTTCGGGAAATCATCCAGGTTCGGGCCCGCCTCACGCTGCACAAGCGAAGCCTTGGTCAGCACCTCGAGCGCGTCCTCAGCTGGGACGCCGTGCTCCGAGAGAGCTTGCCACATGCGATCCACAAGCGTTTTCAGAATTGTGCGCGCGTCATCGTCGGGCTGGAACTCGTAGGTTGCCGGGAAGAGGAAGCCCTCAATACTCGGGAAGTCAGCGGGAACGCCGAGAGCAACATAGTCTTTTGCGGCTTCTTCAAACTCACTGAGCGGAATACTCGTCGCCGTTGCGAGCCGATCCAGCGCTGTTTTCACAACAAATCCCTCCGGGATTGTGACGCGCAAATCAACCTTGTTTTCGGGGTTTTGGATCGCCTCAAACGCCGCCTCAGGGGTCATTTTCTGCTGCATCTTATAGGTACCGATGTTGAAGGTTGCATCGGGCTGCTCCTGCAGCAGATACTCTACGAAACCGTCAGCGGTTTTCACAATGTTGGCGGCCTCCAGCGCCGCCGCGATCACGGTGCCGGTGTCCCCCGACCTGACGGTCACGGTCGCCTCACCGGTTTGCTCGCCCGGGGCATAGTTCTTGGGTTCACCAAAGCCTAGCCGCTCCGCGATAATGCTGCCGTATGAACTAAACAGCACCGCGCCAGCGCCGCCGAGCGCGAGCAAAACCGCGAGCACGGCAATAATAATCGCCCGTGTGCGCCGTTTGCGCTGCTGCTTCCGCTGCCCTGATTCTTGGACTCGCGGATCCACCCCTGCACCCTGCGCGGCGCTGTGTTTAGCTGCCCGCCTGGCTGACCGCTTTTTGCCCGTGCCACGTTCCACAGCGACGGGCTCGTGACCTGGCAGCGGGTGCCTATCCTTTGCGGGGTCAAACTGGCTATTAGTGTTCATCTAAACTCTCCGGTAGAATCATCTGTCCCGTTAGTTCACCGCGGACGCTGTCGCTGTCAAGCGCGTGCTGCAGGATCACAACAGCCGCAGCCTGATCAATTACGCCGCGCGACTTCTTGCTGTTTTTACCGGTGGCATGCAGCTGCTGTTGCGCTGTCACAGTGGACAGACGCTCATCGACCAGCCGCACTGTCACGTCTCTGCTCTCACGCGCCAGCGCCCCGGCAAGCTCGGCCGCGAAACCCTCCGCCGCGGCCGTTGACGGGGTTTTTTCGCCGCGCAGATTAAGCGGCAACCCAACCACAACATCAATCGCCTGATACTCGGCGATCAGCTCTAAAAGCCTGGCAATATCGCTGTTACCCTCGGTGTCCCGCGCAACTGTCTCAAGCGGAGTCGCGAGGGTTCGCAGCGCGTCACAGCGGGCAACGCCGATTCTGACGTTGCCAACGTCAACGCCGAGGCTAACACCGATCACCGCAGCTGCTCCCAAACAGCCGCAATCGCGCGGTCGATCGCAGCTGGATCCTGGCCACCGCCCTGGGCAATATCCGGCTTACCGCCGCCACCGCCGCCGAGGGTTTTCGCGGCCTCACGCACCAGCGCGCCCGCCTGCACTCCCGCCTTGCGAGCCTCCTCAGAGGTTGCCGCAACCACAAGCGGTTTGCCGTTAACAACACCGAACAGCACGGCAACGCCGTCAGCGGGCAGCTGTTTCAGCAGCTGCTGAGTCAGCTGGCGGATATCGTCCGCCCCGCTAACCTCGCCGATGCTCGCAACCGCGGCGGTAACACTGCCTGCCTTCGCGGCACCCGCGAGCAGCTGCGGGATCTGCTGCTGCAGTTTCTGGGCGTTAAGCCTGCTGAGCTGCTTCTCTGCCTCTTTCAGCTGCTGCGAAAGCTCCTGCACGCGCTGCGACAGGTCAGATTTTTTCACGTTCAGGCCGCTGGTCAGCTCGCTCACCAGCACACGCTCAGCGGCGAAGCTCTTAAAGGCGTCAAAACCGACGAGGCTTTCAAGGCGCCTGTTAGCGGATCCAATCGACGACTCCGAAACCAGGTTGATGAGCCCGATCTCCGAGCTCTTGGCGACGTGGGTGCCGGCGCAGAGCTCACGCGACCACGGGCCGCCGATCTCCACCATCCGCACTGTGTCACCGTATTTTTCGGTGAACAGCATCATCGCACCGAGCGCCTTAGCCTCGTCAAGCGGCATCTCACGGGTGATAACCTCGTGGTTTGCGTGAATCGCGAGGTTTGACACGTCCTCAATCTCACTGCGGGTTTCCCGGCTCAGCGACTCTGGCCAGGCGAAGTCGAAACGCAGGTATCCGGCGCGGTTGTATGATCCGGCCTGCTGCGCCTGCTCGCCAAGGATCTGCCGCAGCGCCGCGTGCACAACGTGGGTCGCCGAGTGGGCCTGCTGCGCGCCGTAACGGTATGCCGCATCCACGTGGGTTTGCACGGTGTCATCGACCGCAACCTCACCGACGTTAACCCGCACGGTGTGTGAGATCAGACCCTGAACGGGCTTTTGTACGTCAAGCACCTCGGCGCTGAATCCGTCACCGCGGATCTCACCCTGGTCGCTGTCCTGACCGCCGCCCTCAGCCCACAGCGTTGTCTCGGAGAGGATCAGCTCACCGGTTTCACCCTCGCTGAGGCTTTTCGCTGGTTTACCGTCGGCGATAATGCCGAGCACACGCCCCTCGGTAATAAACTCGTCATAGCCGAGGAAGCTGGTTTCACCGAGCTTGCGCAGATCCTGGTAGACGGACAGATCCGCCTTCTGACCCTTCTTCGATTTTGCGTCAGCTTTCGCGCGCTCACGCTGCTCCTGCAAAAGCTCCGCAAACTTTGCCTCATCAACCGTGATCCCCGCCTCGTCCGCCAGCTCAAGCGTCAGCTCGATCGGGAAACCGTGGGTATCATGCAGCAGAAACGCCGCATCTCCGGCAACCGGCTGCTTCTCAGTTTTTGCCTCCGATATAGCCCTGTCAAGGATCTGCATACCGCCGCTGAGTGTGCGCAGGAAGGTCTGTTCCTCAGCGTTTGCGGTCCTGACAATAAAGTCAAACTTTTCTGCCACCTCCGGGTAAGCCGCCGACATGGCGTCACGGGACACCGCAAACAGCTCCGGGAAAACCGGCTTTTCAACACCCATTAGGCGCATCGCCAAAACCACGCGCCGCAACAAACGCCTAAGAATATAGCCGCGGCCGTTGTTTGACGGTGTTACACCGTCACAGATCAGCATCAGACCGGAGCGCACATGGTCGGCGATAACCCGCAGACGCACATCATCCTGCTCAGACTGACCGTATTTGATGCCCGCAATCTCCGCCGCTTTATCGAGCACGGGGCGCACCTGGTCGATCTCGTACATGTTCTCGACACCCTGCTTGATGAACGCGATCCGCTCAAGCCCCATACCGGTGTCGATGTTCTTCTTCGGCAGCTCACCGACGACAGTGAAGTCGGTTTTCGATTTAACGTCCGTAATCTCGTACTGCATGAACACGAGGTTCCAGATTTCAACGTAGCGGTCGTCATCGGTTGCCGGGCCGCCATCGACGCCATAGTCGGGGCCACGGTCGAAGAAGATTTCAGAGCACGGCCCCGCCGGTCCTGGCTGACCGGTTGACCAGTAGTTTGTGTCTTTATCGAGGCGCTGGATCCGCTCCTCCGGCAGTCCCGAGATCTCCCGCCACAGGCTCGCCGCCTCATCGTCCTCTTTGTAGACGGTAACCCACAGGTCGTCGGGGCTGAAACCGAGGCCGCCCTGATCCTCCGGGGTTGTCAGAAACTCCCAGGCGTAGCGGATTGCTCCCTCTTTAAAATAGTCACCGAACGAGAAGTTGCCGCACATCTGGAAGAAGGTGCCGTGCCGTGGTGTGCGGCCGACCTCTTCAATGTCGTTGGTGCGGATACACTTCTGCACACTCGTCGCTGACGGGTATGGCGCGGGCACAAGCCCTGACAGGTATGGCACGAACGGCACCATCCCGGCGACTGTGAACATCAGGGTTGGGTTGTCGCTCACAAGAGATGTTGAGGGCACAACCGTGTGCCCGCGCTCCGCGAAGAAATCTAGGTAGCGCTGCCGAATTTCTGCTGTTTTCATCCTTTAATTATGCCTCGTTTATTCTGCGTCTTTATAACCGTTTACCACCGCGTCAACCAGCTCCTGTGTTGCCTGGTTGATACGGTCGAAGAAGCGGCGACCCGCGTGGCTCTGGTTAACAAAGTGCGCTGCAACAAACCCAAGGAAAATTCCGAACACCAGAGTGCCAAGCCTTCTAATCATTTGTTGTCCTTTCCTAGCTGCAAAAAATACCCTATCTAGCCTACCGGTTTCTTTCTAGGAAAATATGGGAAAATGTCGTTATGCGTTTTGTATCAACCCGTGGCGGCATGGAGCCAGCAAGTTTTAGTGATGTTTTAATTGAGGGTCTGGCTCCTGACGGCGGCCTCACCGTTCCCGAAACACTGCCGCGGTTTACCGCCGCGGAGCTTGAGGCGATGCGTGAACTCAGCTACCCGGAGCTCGCCGCGAAGGTTATCGGCGTCTACTGGGACGATATCGCACCCGAGGAGCTGCTGCGCCTGACAACCGCCGCCTACGGTGACCAGTTCGAGGTTCAAAACGCGGTCAGATACACCCCGTTAACCCCTGATTTTGCGCTGCTCGGCCTGTCAGAGGGTCCAACCCTCGCTTTCAAAGACATGGCGATGCAGTTCCTCGGCGAGGCTATCCCCTATGTGCTTCGGCAGCGGGCTCGCAAGCTCAACCTGATCGGCGCAACCTCCGGTGATACCGGATCCGCCGCGGAGTATGCCTTCCGGTCTAAGCCCGGCGTTAACGTGTTTATGCTCTCACCGAAGGGGCGGATGAGCGACTTCCAGCGTGCCCAGATGTACTCGCTAACCGACGAGAACATTCACAACCTGGTCGTTGACGGCGTTTTTGACGACTGTCAGACCCTGATGAAGCAGCTAAACGGCGACCTCGCATACAAGGCGTCACGCAGCCTCGGCGTTGTCAACTCGATCAACTTTGGCCGGCTTGCCGCACAGTCTGTCTACTATTTCTGGGCGTGGCTGCGAGCAACCGACGGTCTGCCAGAGGCGGATCGCGCCGGCAACCAAATCTCTGTCACCGTTCCGAGCGGCAACTTCGGAAACCTCTACTCCGGTTTTATCGCCAAGCGACTTGGTGTGCCGATTAACCGTCTGATTGTTGCAACCAACGAAAACAACGTACTTGACGAGTTCTTCCGCACCGGCGTTTACAAGCCACGCTCCGGCGCCGAAACCTTCATCACCTCAAGCCCGTCAATGGATATTTCTAAGGCCTCCAACCTGGAGCGTTTCATCTATGATCTGTTGGCGGATCCGACAGCGCTGCGTGAGCTGTTCACAGCTCTCGATCAGACCGGCAGCGTTGACCTGTCAGAGCACCTGGAGCGTTTCAAGAGCGAGTTCGGTATCAGCAGCGGATCCTCAACACACGCTGACCGGGTTCAGCAGATTAGCCGCTGTTTTGCCGAGTACGGTGTGATTATTGATCCGCACACGGCCGACGGTGTGAAGGTTGCTGAGGAGCAGCGCACCCCCGGCGAGATTATGTTGGTGCTGGAGACCGCTAAGCCGCAGAAGTTTGCGGACACAGTCACCGAGGCACTCGGCAAACCCGCAGAGCTGACCGAGGCAATGCAGGAGATGCTGCTGCTGCCACAGCGGACAACCGAGATTCCCGCTGACAGTGCGGTGCTGCGCAACTACATCGACACGCACACTGGCATCGACAGCTAAGGCGTCTCGCCAGGCTTAACCAGACTTGTTCGACGGGTTAAGTCGGCTTCTCTCACCCGATAAAACGCTGCAGGCTCGACCCCTAACCGGATCGAGCCTGCAACTGTATTTGGACTCTGGCGAGAGGGTCTGCCCACCACGACCGCGGTGGCTAGCTAATGCCCGCTGCCTCCCGCAGTTTTCTCGCCAGTTCGCGTCGCTCGGTCTGCTGGGTCGGATCGGCAACCGGCAGCGAGGCGAGCAGCCGCTGCGTGTACTCCTGCTGTGGGTGCTGCAGCACCTGGTTGGCGGGACCCGCCTCAACCAGTTCGCCCGCAAACAGCACACCAACATAGTCGGCAAGCGCGTCAACAACCGCGAGATCGTGTGTGATAAACAGTGACGCAAAACCGAGCTCTGCCTGCAGTTCAACAAACAGTTCAAGCACGCGCGCCTGCACACTAACGTCTAGCGCGCTGGTTGGTTCGTCAGCGATCAGCAGTTTCGGGTCGAGCGCGAGCCCGCGCGCGAGCGAGGCTCGCTGCCGCTGACCACCCGAGAGCTCGTGCGGGAAGCGGTCACCGTAGCTGCGCGGCAACTGCACCGCCTCTAACAGTTCGGCAACCCGCGTTTTTGCGGCGGCAGCGTCACGCGCAAGACCGTGCACAATCAGCGGCTCAGCAACGTTCTCGGCGATCGTCAAAAGCGGGTTGAAGCTCGCTGCTGGATCCTGGAACACAAAGCCGATGTCTTTGCGCAGTGGTTTAAACTGCCGCTCCTTAAACCCGACCATCTCGTGCCCGAACACCTTCAGTGAGCCGCCGGTTGCGTCCGTTAAACCTGCGATTGCACGACCGATTGTGGACTTACCGGAACCGGACTCCCCCACCAGGCCATAAACCTCGCCGGCGCGAATCTCAAAGTCGACTCCGCGAACCGCCTTAAAGCCTGGCTTGCCGAGCCTGCCCGGGTACTGAATCTCCAGGCCGCGGGCAACAACCAGCGGCTCCGTCGACTCAGCGGCCGACGCCGCCTGTGCGGCCGCCCCCGCCTGCGCCGCGTGCCGTGCCCGGATCGACCCGTCACCTAGTTTCAGCACAGCACTCAAGAGTTTCTTCGTGTAATCGTGCTGGGGGTTGTAGAAGATGTCGCTCGCGCTGCCCTCCTCAACCACTCGGCCCTGGTACATCACCGCGACGTCGTCTGCGAGATCCGCAACAACACCCATGTTGTGGGTGATTAACAGGATCGCGGTGCCAAACTCGTCTCGCAGTTTGCGCAGCAGGTCAAGAATCTCTGCCTGCACGGTGACGTCAAGCGCGGTGGTCGGCTCGTCCGCGACGATCAGGCCTGGCCGCAGTGCCAGCGCCATCGCGATCATCACGCGCTGCTTCTGACCGCCCGACAGCTGGTGTGGGTAGTAGTCGAGACGCTCTTTCGGGTTTGGGATGCCAACCAGTTTCAGCATCTCCTCCGCTTTTTCTCGCAACTGCTTGCGCGAGTATTTGCCGTGCGCACGCAGTCCCTCCGCGATCTGCCACCAGATCGGGAACACCGGGTTGAGCGCTGTTGCCGGCTCCTGGAACACCATCGCAACATCACGCCCGCGCAGCTTCTGCAGCTGTTCACGGCTCAGCCCGATAACGTTCTGTGGTTCACCGGAGACGGTGTTTTGCAGCAGCACAGCACCGTTTGTTGCAGCGGTTTCGGGCAGCAGCCCGAGCACTGTGCGCGCTGACACGGTTTTACCGGAACCGGACTCGCCAACAACCGCGAGCACCTTGCCGGGAGCAACATTTAAGGAAACCCCGTCAACGGCTTTGACACTGCCCCGGTCGGTTGCAAAACTAACCTCGAGGTCTTTAATCGACAGTACCTGTTTCACTTTGATTCCCTTTCTGGGCTTGCCCCGGCACCCTCTGCGAGGCTCGCTGCTGTCGCGTTTGAGGCTGGCACGGTTTGCTCTGCTGTGCTTGCTGCGGCAACGGCTGCAGGATCCGGCAGGGTCACCATAGAGGTGTCTGCCACGGTGCCGGATCCGGCGCTCGCGCGACGACGAGAGCGCAGTCGCGGATCCGCCAGGTCGTTGAGGGACTCACCGGTGAGGGTGAGACCGAGAACAACCAGCACAATTGCGATGCCAGGGAAAAGGCTCGTCCACCAGATACCGTTTGACACATCTGAGAGCGACTTGTTGAGGTCGTAACCCCACTCGGCGGCGGAGTTCGGTTCAATACCGAAGCCGAGGAAGCCGAGACCCGCGAGCGTCAGAATCGCCTCGGAGGCGTTGAGCGTGAACACGAGCGGCAGTGAACGGGTTGAGTTGCGGAAGATGTGCCGGAACATAACACGCCTGTGGCTTGCCCCGATAACCCGCGCCGATTCGACGAAGGCTTCGGCTTTGATCCGCACAACCTCCGAGCGCACAACCCGGAAATACTGTGGAATAAACACAACCGTCATCGACAGTCCGGCGGCGAAAATACCGCCCCACATGCTCGACTGGCCGCCCGAGATCACAATCGACAGCACAATCGCGAGCAGCAGTGATGGGAAGGCGTAGATTGCATCGGCGATCATCACCAGCACCCGGTCGATAACACCGCCGAGGTAACCGGACAGCAGACCGAGCAGCGACCCGAGAATAATTGACGCGAGCACCGCAATAATAATCACGAGCAGCGCTGTGCGGGCTCCCCAAATCACCCGGGAGAGCACATCGTAGCCGGCGATTGTGGTGCCGAGCGGGTGTGCCGCAGAGGGCGCGCTTAGGGATCCGAACTCTCCCGCCTCACTGGCGAGGTCACTGTATGAGTGGGGTGCGAGCCAGGGCGCGAAAACCGCGACGATCACAAACAGCCCGACCAGGGTTAAACCGATGCTGAGCATCACGCGCTGCCAACCAACCGACATCCGGTACTGTTTCAGCAGCGGCAGGTTATGCCATCTTCTTTCAGTCATGGTTAGTACCTCACTCGGGGGTCAATTAGCGCGGCGAGAATATCGACGATAAAGTTCGAGATCGCAACGATCACGGCGAGCATCGCCACAATTCCCTGCACCGCAACAAAGTCACGCGCCGAGAGATAGTAGGCGAGCTGGAAGCCGAGTCCCTTCCACTCGAAGGTCGTTTCGGTTAGCACCGCGCCGCCAAGCAGCAGCGCGATCTGCATGCCGATAACCGTGATAACCGGAATCAGCGCCGGCCGGTAGGCGTGTTTGGTGACGAGGCGGAACTCTGAAACACCGCGTGACCTGCCGGATTCAACATACTCGCGGCCGATTGTGCCGATCATGTTGGTGCGCACCAGCCGCAAGAACACACCGGCCGTCATCATGCCGAGGGTTAGCGCCGGGAGGATCGCGTGCTGCAGCACATCGGCAACGTTCGCCGGATCCCCCGTCTGGATCGCATCTATCAGGTAGATGCCCGTTGGGTTTGGCACCGCAATCTGGATCGCAAGCTCAGTGTTAACCGATGCTCGCCCCGAAACGGGTAGCCACCCAAGCCAGACACCGAAGATCAGCTTCATCAGTAAACCGGAGAAGAACACCGGCGTTGCGTAGGTGAAAATCGCGAATATACGCAGCGCAGCATCCGGGCCCTTGTCACGGTAGTAGGCGGCGAGCATTCCGAGCGGAATACCGACGATAAACGCGACGATCAGGGTGTAGATGGCGAGCTCCAGGGTTGCTGAACCAAAGTTCACCAGCACCTCTGTTACCGGCCGATTATCGGTGATTGTTTCACCGAAGTTACCCGTGAAAACCTGCCCTAGATACTCGAAATACTGCTCGTAGAGCGGGCGGTCATAGCCCGCCTTCGAGATTCTCTCCGCCAACTGGTCGGCGGGCAGTTTGCCGCCAACCGCTGAGGTGATGGGGTCGCCGATTGTGCGCATCAGCACAAACACCATGGTGACGAGAATAAAAACAGTCGGAATAATCAGCAGGGCACGCCAGATAATATAGCGTCCCAGCCCACCTCCGGACTTCTTTTTCGCAGCCACAGACTGCTGGGGGGTTTCTGCCGCAGCTAAGGAACTCATATTTGCCTTTTCAACTAGACGAGAAGCGGCGGGCTGCCCGAGACTTCCCGAACAACCCGCCGTTATCTCATATCACCTGCTTAGGTTACTTGCGGGTCAGGGTTCCAAAACGGAACTTGAATGATGGATCGAGGGTGACACCGTCGATTCCGTCAACCGCAACAGCAACCTGAGCTCCCTGCTGCAGTGGGATGGTTGAGAGGTCGTTAGCCAAAAGCTCCTGAACCTGCTCCAGCAGTTCAATACGCTTTGCTTTGTCCTCTGTTGCCACCTGCTCGCGCAGCAGACTGTTAACCGCTTCATTGTTGTAGTGGTTAGACAGGAAGCCGCCCTCCAGGAAGAAGGTTGTCAGGTAGTTGTCGGCGTCTGAGTAGTCAGGGAACCAGCCGAGCTGGAACGCTGGGTAAACATCGGCTGAGTAGTCCTTGGTGTACTGGCCCCACTCGGTTGACTGCAGGTTAACGCTGAACAGTCCGTCGGTTTCGAGCATCGCCTTAATCTGTGCGTACTCCTCAGCGGAGGCTGCGCCGTAGCGCTCAGACACGTACTGCAGGTCAAGCTTAACCGGGGTTTCTACACCGGCTGCCTCCAGGCGAGCCTTAGCAGCCGCTGCGTCAGGGCCGCCCTGTTTGTCACCGTAGAGACCCTTCAGCGCCTCAGCTGATCCGTCAAGTCCGTCAGGCACGTGACCGTACAGCGGCGTGTAGGTGCCCTTAAATACCTGCTCTGAGATCTTGTTGCGGTCGATCAGGTCTGCTGCTGCCTGACGCACAGCGGTTGCTTTAGCCGGGTCAGCCTCAGGGGTTTTAGCGCCGTATGGCATGGTGTCGAAGTTGAACACGATGTAGCGGATCTCGCCGCCCGGGCCGTGAATCACCTGCAGGCCGTCGGTGCCCTCAAACTTCTCAATATCGGTTGCTGACAGTGAACGGAACGCCACATCAACAGCCTTGGTTTCAATCGCCTGGCTGAGGTTTGACTCGTTTGCGTAGTATTTAACGTTAATGCTCTCGGTTTTAGCCTTGCCCCACATGCCCTGGTAGGCGTCGTTTGCGGTGAAGGCAGCAAGGTTACCCTTGTCGAACTTGGTCAGCTTGTACTGACCCGCAAACGGCTGCTCTTTCACGACCGCGGCATCATCAAGCAGTTTATCTGCCGGGAACACGTCCTCATCAAGGATCGCAGCGGCTGGGCTGGAAAGAATCTGCGGCCAGGTCTGATCGTATTCGGCTGCGAGCTTGAAAACAACCGTGGTGTCATCCGGTGCCTCAACAGATTCCATGTTTTCGAGCAGGCTCTGTGGGCCGTTTGCGTCGTCGATACCAACCATGCGGTCGAAGCTGTGCTTGACGTCTGATGCGGTCAGATCGTTACCGTTCGCAAACTTCAGACCGGACTTCAGCTTAACTGTGTACTCGGTTGGGCTTGTGAACTCAGCAGACTCGGCAATATCCGGGGACACACCCGGCTCCCCAACCTGGTTGTTCATCAGGAAGGGATAGACGTTTGTTGAGACCGCAAAGGAGCCGTTATCGTAGGCACCAGCCGGATCGAGCGAGGTCACAACCTCTGTTGTTCCCACCGTAATTGCGCCGCCGGCACCGCCACCGCCGCCGTTTGCTCCGCCTCCTGCGCAGCCGCTCAGCACCAGAGCTGAGGCACCGACCAACGCTGCCGTTGCTGTTAACTGTTTCTTCATTGATCCTCCAATTTTTTGCGGGGGGAACTACGCTACCCGGCAGGGGACCTGGTAAACGCACACCTATTTTTAAGGTGGTCTAAGCCTAGCACAGCTAGGGTAAGTGGACAAAATGTGTGGCATTTCTCGCCTAGTCCCAATCAAGCCGGTACGGGTCAGAGGTATGCAGCTCATGCCACATA
>NZ_RQYM01000016.1 GCF_003859945.1 Leucobacter sp. OH1287 | reverse complement strand
TGTTGTCCTTTCAAGTGATGCCAGTTAATGCTGGCAGTCTACATTCTGGACTCTAAAAACAGCCGGATCTAAAAACAGGGGTCAGGCCACTCGGTGGTAACGCGCCGCTGATGGGACTGATTCCGTACGGTAAACGCAGCGGTATATTTTTCTTAGACAGTGTTCCAGAGTTCTTCTTGATTCAAGCTATGACGTACGCAGGTTGCGGGCTTTTAATAGCTGCTCTGTATGTGCTTACAGACCCCGGAAAATTGGTTGTTAAATCCCTGGCTGCACTAGCCTCAATCGGTTTAGTCGTTGGAGGGGCGCAGCTGATGCAGAAGCAGGGAGGGGTCTCTGGGGAGAGCATAAAACTGATATTGCTTCCCGTTTAAAAGCATTCCAAGGTGAGCAGGTGACAATTTGGGCTAACCCTGATATTGCACCTGCTCAGGAAGAATTGCTGCGCGTCTGGGACAGGGTTGCCTATATCGTCTCCGACACGGAGCTGCGGTTTAGCCAATTAAAACAGCTTAACGCTGAAATTGAACCAGCCGAGAGATTGTCAGTCTTTCACGAGAGCTCCTACGGTGATGACTATGCATACCGATCTGTTGCGCAGTCCTTTCTTGCTTTAGAGTTTTCTAGCTGCCAAGTCGGTGACGCAATCTCCAATCCGTTGATTATCGCCTGGCTGGCTGGGCAGCCCGTCGATAAACTCTACGGTTTTTCACTTGACACACAATACCTAAATGCATATCAAAACATGTTAGACATGGATTTGGAGCAGTCGCGGAACTGGTTTACAGCACACTACGCAGACTTTAAAGCGTGCAACCTGCTCCTCTTGGAGCCCTAAAATGCTTGGCTTCTTTTCCGCACGCGGCTATCAACGGACGCTCCTGCTCCTTAGTGTTGTCGCTGTTCTGTTCACTGTGACGCAGCGGGTGTTTCATATCACTCACACGCAAAACCACATCGCCTTTCCTCTGTCGCTGCCGCTGCTGTTCCTGCTTGTTTTCGCGGTGACACTGTCACTCCACAGCAGCCTTACCGAGTTTGAAGCGGTGGGGCCCGCGACCTTCGCCTGTATAAACTGGCGAATGGCCTGATCCTCACCGCCCTAGCGGTTGCCGTGTTGCTGCTCTCAAAGCTGATAGGCGCACAGCTCCATGAAATACATGAAATAACGGTTGGAGAATACGCGCCGATCAGAGGATTCCTGGGGCTGTTTGGTTTGACAATGCTGGCAAGCTGCTACTTCAACGCGCGCCTCGCCGGGCTGTTCGCAATCCCCGGCAGCGTGCTGGGCGCTGTGTTCGACACCAACGCCTGGCCGATCGGCTGGCTCCCCGGATTTGTCTACAGCAACGCTGATAATCTACTTGCCTGAGTCTGGGCATGCTTGCTGTGGCTTGCAGGCGTTGTTTTCACCGTTTTTTGGGGTGGATCAAGCCACCACCGGTAGCTTCTTGGTTTGTGTGCTTCTTCAGCATTGCCGCAGGAAAAAGGGCATAAAATTGTTGCTATGGATATCGGAATGATCAGCTTGTTCGTCGGCATCGGCCTGGTGCTGATAATCGGCATTTACTTGTGGGTTACCTACAACGGCCTGGTTAAGCTCCGCACCCGGGTAGATGAGGCGTGGAGCGATATCACCGTGCAGTTGAAGCGGCGGGCGGATCTGATCCCGCAGCTGGTAGAGACGGTGAAGGGCTATGCCTCCCACGAGCGTGAGGTGCTGGATCGGGTGACCAGTGCCCGATCCGCAACGATCTCTGCTCAAACCCCCGCCGAGGCGTCACAGGCTGAGAGCGGAATGCAGCAGGCGCTGCGCGGTATTTTCGCGGTTGCCGAGTCATATCCTGACCTGCAGGCTAGTCAAAACTTCTTACAGCTGCAGGAGTCGCTGGTGGACAGCGAGAACAAAATTCAGGCTGCTCGTCGTTTCTACAACGGCGGCGTTCGCGAGTACAACACGAAGATTCAGGTGTTCCCGAACACGCTCTATGTGCGCGGTGTCGGGTTTAAAGAGCGTGAGTTCTTTGAGGTGCAAGACATGGCTGCGATCTCTGCGCCGCCAAAGATCGACTTCGGTTAAGCTCGCAGGCTAGGCAGCTGTTTCCGTAGCACAGTCACGGTTTTCGCTGCCGCACTCACAGTGTTTACCGCGCAGTCACGGGGGGGTATTAGGGTGTATCGCGCTGTTATAAAAAACAAGCTCAACACGGTTTTGATCATGCTGAGCTTTGTTGTGATCATTGGTTTGCTCGGTTGGCTTGCCGCCGCCATCTACCAGAACACCGCAATCGTGATTGGTGTTCTGGTGTTCGCCACCGCCTACGCTGTTTTCCAGTACTTTATGGCAGGCAAACAGGCGATTATGATGAGCGGGGCACAGCAGATTAGCGAGGCAGACAATCCACGCCTCTACCGCACCGTTGCAAACCTGGCGATGACAACCGGCACCCCGATGCCGGAGGTTTATATCGTCAACGACCCCGCGCCGAACGCTTTTGCGACCGGTCGCGGGCCGAAAGACGCGAAGGTTGCGGCAACAACCGGGCTGTTGGAGATTATGAACGACGCAGAGCTCGAGGGTGTTATGGCTCACGAGCTCGGGCACGTCCGCAACTACGATATTCGCGTCAACATGATCGTCTACGGTCTGGTTGTCGCGGTCGGAATGATCTCCGACTTCCTGATGCGGATGGCGTTCTTTGGTGGCAGCCGCAACAACAGCAACCCGATTATGCTCGTGTTTGGGCTGGTTGCGATGCTTGTTGCGCCGCTCACGGCAACGCTTGTGCAGTTGGCTATTTCACGCCAGCGGGAGTATCTCGCGGACGCGACCGGGGTGCTCACAACCCGCCACCCGGAGGGGCTTGCCAGCGCGCTCCACAAGCTCGAAACCTACGGCCGGCCGCTGCAAAAACAGCAGTCGAGCATGGCTCACATGTGGATCGCGGATCCAATTAGGCAGGGTCTGATGAAACGCCTGTTTGCAACACATCCGCCGATTCCGGATCGGATCAATCGGATCCTGAACAGCGCCGATAAGTTCTAAACCAAAAGGTTCTAAAAATTTTGGGTGTGTTGTTTGTGTCTGTCAGCTAGAATAGAGAGCAGGTATCCGGCATAGCAGCCGGGTTTTGCGTTTAATCAGGAGAGAATAAGGTGAGTGATTTCTACGCATCTCGGACCAGAACCGAGACAGATTCATTGGGTAGTGTAGAGGTACCTGCGTCGGTTTACTGGGGCGTGCACACCGCGCGTGCGCACGAGAACTTCCCAATCTCGCGCAGACCAATCTCTGTTTACCCTGATTTTGTGCGTGCTTTTGCGTGCGTTAAGCAGGCTGCCGCGCGTGCAAACCTTGAGATCGGTGCCCTCGATGAGCAGCGTGCGACGCTGATCGACCGCGCCTGTGAAGAGGTGAAAACCGGGATGCTGCTCGACCAGTTCACGGTCGGTGTTGTGCAGGGCGGTGCCGGCACCTCAACCAACATGAACGCCAACGAGGTTATTACCAACCGGGCGCTCGAGCTTGCCGGTCGTGAGAAGGGTGACTACGCGTTCATCAACCCGAACGATCACACCAACCGTAGCCAGTCAACCAACGACACCTACCCAACCGCGATCAAGATTGCGCTCGCCTTCTTCATCGAGTCACTGCTTGAGGAGCTGCGCCTGCTGGCAGACAGCTTTGAGGCGAAGGGTAAAGAGTTCTCTAATATTCTGAAGGTTGGCCGCACCCAGCTGCAGGACGCTGTGCCGATGACGCTCGGCCAGGAGTTCAACGCTTTCGCAACAACCGTGCGTGAGGATGTAGACCGCCTGAAAGAGGCTGTTTCCCTGCTCTACGAAGTAAACATGGGAGCAACCGCGATCGGCACCGGCATTAATGCCGCAGCCGGTTACAAAGAAGCAGTGATTAGGCACCTGCGCGAGATCACCGGCATCCCACTCGAAACCTCCGGTGACCTGATTGAGTCAACCAGCGACACCGGTGTGTTCGTTAGCTTCTCCGGCGCGCTCAAGCGCACCGGCCTGAAGCTGTCCAAAATCTCGAACGACCTGCGACTGCTGTCATCAGGTCCGCAGGCCGGTCTCGGCGAGATCAACCTCCCTGCCCGCCAGGCTGGTTCCTCGATTATGCCGGGCAAGGTAAACCCGGTAATCCCGGAGGCTGTTTCACAGGTTGCCTACGCTGTTGCCGGCGCAGACGTCACCGTCTCAATGGCGGTTGAGGGCGGCCAGCTGCAGCTTAACGCATTCGAGCCGATCATCGCCCACTCACTGTTCCAGTCAATCACCTGGCTGGAGCGCGCCTGCCAGACACTGCGCGTCAACTGTGTGGACGGTATCACCGCCAACGAAGACAAACTCGCTGAGACAGTTGCTCGCTCCGTCACCGTGATCACCGCGCTCGCGCCGGTTATCGGCTACGCTGAGGCAGCTAAGCTCGCGAAAGAGGCGCTCGCAACCAACGGCAATGTGCGGCAGATGGTGCTCGATCGTGGCCTGCTCGGTGAGGCTGAGCTTGACGAGATCCTGCAGCCAGCCAAGCTCGCAGGTCTCACCCCAGACACCCAGGCAACCCGCGAAGCCCACAAAGTAACCGGTCGCGAAGAAGTTGACGCAACCAGCGTGATGGGCGAGGGTTAGCACACACAGTCGACCCAGCCGGGCCGGCTGGAGGTCGCCGGCTCGGCCGGCTGGAGGTCAACAGTAAAGGGTGGATCCGCATCGGATCCACCCTTTGTGTTTGCCCGCCGGTTGGGGGTTAGACCTCAACGAAATAGCTGGTGAGTGAACCGATCCGCTCGATTGTGACGGTTGAAACAACGCCCTCGCGCATGTAGAGAGGCGGTTTGCGGCTGCGGCCAGCACCGCCCGGGGAGCCCGTCGAAATCAGCGTGCCAGGCTGCAGTGTCAGCGACTGCGAGAGCGCCACAATCAGCTGCGCAACAGACCGAATCATAAAAGACGTGTTGCTGTCTTGCACGCGCAGGTCATTGTAATCGGTTGTGATTTTCAGGTTTTGTGGATCCGGGATCTCATCGGCCGTCACAACGATCGGGCCAACCGGGGTGAACCCGTCAAAAGACTTACAGCGTGACCACTGTGGCTCAATAAACTGCAGATTGCGGGCGGTTAAATCGTTAACGATCGTGTAACCGAACACGTAATCGAGCGCGGTTTCAAGGGTGACATTCTTCGCGGGTTTGCCAATAATCACGCCCAGCTCACCCTCATAATCAACCTCGCGCGTGATCTCCACCGGCAGCTCAACGGTTGCCTTGTGGGCGCTAAGCGAGTTCGGGAAGAGTGAGAAAAGCACCGGCCCTGAATCATTATCGAGGGAGAGCTCGCTCGCGTGCTCATCATAGTTCAGCCCCACCGCGAGGGTTATGGGCGGATCAATAATCGCGGGCGCGTAACTGAGCTCACTGAGCGGCTGGGCTGCGTAGCTCTCAAACTTTTTCACCTCTGTGGCGATTTTTGCCAGCGCTTCCGGTCCCTGTTCAATAAGCTGCTGCAGATTCTGCGCTGATATCCCAAGATCGTTAACAAACACCGCGCGATCGTCTAAAACGACTGCTAATTGTGGATCTATTGAAGTTTTGGAGGTCAGATGCGCAAATTTCACAAAGCAACTCTACCCGAGCAGCTTGAGATTGTGCTGAAATATTTTGTGTTTCTTAACAGCGAACGTTACGGTTCAGAGCGGCCGAGTGCGAGAGAATAAGTTTATGACTAATTTAGAGCGTCCAGAAATCGGTTTTCCTGAGGGTCCAGCACCAACTGAGCTGGTTATTGAGGATCTTGTGATCGGCGAGGGAGCAGAGGCTGAAGCCAGCTCACACGTCGATGTGCACTATCTCGGTGTTGAGTTCGAGTCCGGTGAGGAGTTCGATTCATCATGGAGCAGGGGAGAGTCAATCCGCTTCCCGCTCAGCCAGCTGATTGAGGGTTGGAAGATCGGCATCCCGGGAATGCGCGTCGGCGGCCGGCGCAAGCTAACCGTGCCACCGCTGCTCGCCTACGGCACCGCGCCAGGGCATCCGCTCTCGGGTAAAACGCTGATCTTCGTGATCGACCTGCTCGACGTTAAATAAACGATCGCATCCCGCCAGCGCGATACCGCTCGGGTTGTCGCGCAGGTGAGTTGTTGTCGCCGATAGCTGTGTCGTGCTCTTAGAGCGCGCCACAGCTATTTGCTTTTACGGCTCTCAACAGCTATTCTTAAAAGGTTGTCGTATAGCGACCGCGGATTAAGAGAGCTGGCACAGTGGGTGACCAGCGCCGCGCAACGACCTCACGAAAGGAAGCTAGGATGGCACTTGACGCCAAAGTAAAACAGCAGATTATTGAAGAGTACGCGACCAAGCCAGGTGACACCGGTTCTCCTGAGGTGCAGGTTGCTATTCTGTCACGCCGTATCAAGGATCTCACCGAGCACCTGAAGACCCACAAGCACGACCACCACTCACGTCGCGGCCTGCTGCTGCTCGTTGGTCAGCGTCGTCGTCTGCTCGGCTACCTGCAGAACATTGATATTGAGCGTTACCGTAGCCTGATCGAGCGTCTCGGTCTGCGTCGATAAGTTTGCTGCTGGAAAACCCAGCACCGAAAGGGCTGTGATCCACACGGATTGCAGCCCTTTTGCTTTGTTCGGGGTGACAAAAAATTTCTTAATGAAAACCCTTGTCAGTATTGTTTCGCGGGAGTAGGATTAGCTTGTCTAACCCCCAAAGGAGACAGTATGAACACGTCCAGTGAACTTCGTGAATCCGGCCGCTCTAAGCTCGCAAACTCGGTGCTGGGAACGCGCAATCTGATGATTATTGCGGCGCTCGCTGTCGCAGGCGCAATCATTGTTGTGCCGCTCACCTATCTCGGGCTTGTGCTAACCGTCACCCCGGACGGGCTCATCTGGTCCGCCTGTCTGATGGGTGTTTGGGTTATTCCCTATATGCTGCCGCTCGCGCTGCTGCGGCGTCCGGGAGCCTCCTATGTCGCGGCTCTAATCATTGGTGTGATTGGCATGTTTACGACACCGCAAAGCTACACTGCGGTTTTCGGCAACCTGCTCGGGGCAGCGCTGATTGAGATCCCGCTGATGGTGATGCTCTACCGCAAGTGGAAGTGGTGGGCGTTCAGCATCTCCGGCCTGGTGTTCTCGCTTTTTAATGGCAGCCTCTACGCGGTTGTGCAGCAGGTGCAGGTAACCGCGCAGGAACAGTTCCTAATCGTGCTGCTATCGGTGATTTCCGGTCAGATCGGAGTGTTTGTCACGCTACTGTTGGCTCGCGCCCTGCACCGCGCCGGAATAGGGGCTAAATAACTGTGATCGCCAAGGTGAGCGACCTTGGTGTAAAGTTCAACGGCGCAGTCGACTGGGTTCTGCGCGGCATCAACTTCGAGCTGCAGCGTGGCGAGTTTATCGCGGTCGTTGGCCCCTCCGGCTGCGGCAAATCAACGCTGCTGCAGACCGTTTGCGGTCTAATCCCGCACACCCTGCCGGCGCGCTATAGCGGATCCGCCCAGATCGCCGGGACCCAGATCGCCGACGCCTCGGTTGCAGACCTGGTATCGCACATCGGCTATGTTGGCCAGAACCCGGACGCTGCGGTTGTGACCCGCGAGGTTGCGGCCGAGCTCGCATTCCCGCTGCAGAATATGCGGCTGCCGGTTCCCGAGATCACTGCCCGGGTTGCGGAGCTGCTGCGCGAGTTTCAGCTGAGCGAGTACACCCACACAAGCCCGTGGGAACTATCGGGCGGGCAAAGACAGCGCCTAGCACTCGCGGCCGCGCTGGGTATGCAGCCGGAGCTTTTGGTGCTCGACGAACCAACCTCGATGCTTGATCCGCACAGCAAAGCAGCTTTCTATCAGCGGATCCGGCAGCTGCGGCAGCACGACAACACCGCCGTGCTGCTGGTTGAGCACGATATTGACCCGGTGTATGACGCTCTCGATAGGGTGCTGGTGCTGAGCACCACAGGGCAGCAGCTCTATTTTGGTGCGCCCGATGAGGTGTTTACTGAGCACGGACGGGAACTGCGGGAGCTCGGGATTTGGATCCCGCGCCGCTTCCGAGACGGAATGCTGACAGGTCACGCTGCCGGGGCCGGGACCGCTGGTGCCGTTGCCGCTCGCGCCGGTGTCGAAGCCGCTGATGCTGCCGGCGCCGGAGCCGCTGGCGCTGCTGCGGCTGGCACTGCTTTCCCGAGCGGGGAGCAGCCACGTTTTTACCGCAAACACCCAACTCAGTCAGACAGCGCCGTCTGGCGAGAGGTTCCCGAACTAGCCGGGGGAGAGGTGCTGCGAGTGAGCGTAACCGACCCGGCAGGCAGGTTCCCACCGCTCGCCTTTAGCCTTGGTTCGGGAGAAATCGTTGCGCTGGTCGGGCAAAACGGCAGCGGTAAATCGTCGCTCTTACAGCGGCTGGCGGCGATAACCCCGGCAAAGCGCAGCGCCGGATCCGTCACCCTGCACGATCAGGAGATGCGTTGCGGCGATGCCAGCTATGTGTTCCAAAACCCCGAACAGCAGTTCATAGCCTCCCGCGTTTGTGATGAACTGCAGCTGCCTGCGGAGCGCAGCGCCGAGGTTCTCGCCGACTTTGAGCTGACCGCGCAGGCAGAAAGGCACCCGCTCACACTCTCCGGTGGGCAGGCACGCCGCCTCTCGGTTGCGACGGTCGCCGCCGCAGCAGAGCAGCAACTGGTTCTGCTTGACGAGCCAACCTTCGGGCAGGACTGGCGCAACACCGAGGCGATTGCGGACTTCCTGCAGCAGCTGCGGGACACCGGCAAAACCGTTGTTTTCGCCAGCCACGACATGGAGTTTGTTGCGGAGCACGCAACCGCGGTGATTGCGCTGCCGGATCCACGCCCCGCCACATCGGACAATAGTGAGCCTGCGCCTGTGCCCAAACCCCCGGTTTCGCGGGCGCGCTTCAGCCTGCACCCGCTAACCGTGTCGATTGCGGCGCTGCCAGTTATGGTTGGGCTTTTGGTGTTCTCAAACACACCAGGAAACCTGCTGTGGATGGCGCTGTCCAGCGTGGCGGTTGTTGTGCTCGGCAAACCCCGCAGCCGGTGGATCGCGGCGCTCGCCATCTGGCTGGTCGCGGGCTTTGTCACCTGGGTTTTAGCGGTTAACTCGCACCCCGCGCTGGTTGCGGCTGGCACCCACTGGGAACTCGCGGCGAAAACCGCGACGCTGCTCGCCGCGCTGGTCGGTGTTGTGCTGTGCACGGGGTATTCCAGCAGCCCGGAGGCGCTTTTGCGGGCACTGTCAACGTCCACTCCTGTGTCTTATCGGCTGACCTCGGCGGGAACCGCCGCGCTCGCCTTTGTGCGCCGTTTCATCGGTACTTTTCGGGTGCTAAGGCAGGCACGGGCGGTTCGGAAGCAGGGTGCGCGCTGGGGTGTTTTCGCGCCGGTTGTGCGCTGGCTGAGTTCGATTGTGCCGCTGCTGATCGTCGGGGTGCAGCACGGTGAGCGGGTTGCGATGACACTGGACACGCGCGGTTTCGGCGCCTATAAAACCAAAACCGAGCTCGTTGAGGACACCTGGCGGCCGCGCGACACCGCGCTGGTTGCGGGGGTGTGGATCGTGCTCGCCGGGTACTGCGCGTGGCGGTTGGTATCATAGCCAACCGCCACGCAGGCGCTAGTGCAGCAGTTGCTCGATCGGGCCGCGCGTGAAGTAGATCAGGAACCCGGCCGCAACAACCCACATCAGCCAGTGCACCTGTTTCGCTCTGCCTCCCAGCAGGTGCAGCAGCGCGTACGCAACAAAGCCGACACCGACACCGTTCGCGATTGAGTAGGTGAGCGGCATCGCGGCGATCGTCAGGAACGCCGGCAGCGCCAGATAGAAATCACCAAAGTCGATCTCGCACACCTGCGCCATCATCATCGCGCCAACAATCACGAGGGCAGCGGATCCAACCTCAATCGGCACCGCAGCGGTCAGCGGGGTAAAGAACGCCGACAGCAGCAGCAAAAGACCGGTGACGGTTGCCGCCAGACCGGTGCGCGCACCCTCGGCGATACCGGAGGCGCTCTCCACAAACACGGTGGTTGATGAGCTTGAGGTGGCACCGCCGGTGATCGCGCCGAAGCCCTCGACGATGAAGGCGCCGCGGATCCGCGGGAACTCGCCGTCACGGTCAGACAGTCCAGCGTTCTTCGCCAGCCCGTTCATGGTGCCCATCGCGTCAAAGAAGTTCGTGAACAGCAGCGTGAAAACCATCATCAGTGTTGAGATGATGCCGATTCTGCCGAACGCGCCAAACATATCAAACTGCCCGATCAGAGAGAAATCGGGGAGTGTTACCGGGGTTGCTGGCAGTTCCGGCACGGTCATGTGCCAGCCGCCCTCAGAGGTGGCCGCAGGCCCGAGGTTAAGCACCGCCTGCACAATAATCGCGGCAACCGTCGCCACTGCGATACCGATGAGGATCGCGCCAGAGACGCGGCGCGACACCAGCACACCGATCACCAGCAGGGTTATCAAGAAGAGCAGCGTTGGAACGGAGGCGATGGATCCGCCCGACCCCAGCTGCACAGGAGGCCCCGCCTCGGTTGCGGTCACGAACCCGGCGTTAACAAAACCGATGAACGCGATAAAGAAGCCGATACCCACGGTGATTGCGGACTTCAGCGCCGCAGGGACAGCGCGGAAGATCGCCAGGCGGATCCCGCTCGCCCCCAGTAGGCAGATGATTATGCCGTTGATAATCACAATGCCCATCGCCTCCTGCCAGGTCACCTGACCGACGACGGTGACGGCGAGGAAGGAGTTCATGCCGAGCCCGGCCGCGAAGGCGAACGGCAGCCTCGCGACAATGCCGAAGAGGATGCTCATCAGGCCAGCGGAGAGGCTGGTGACGGCGCCAACCTGTGCCGGGTCGAGGAAGTTACCAGCGACGTCGCTGTTTACTTCACCGCCGAGAATCAGCGGGTTCAAAATCACAATGTATGCCATTGCGAAGAAGGTTACGAAGCCACCCCGAATCTCACGGCCGATGCTGGATCCGCGGGCGCTAATCTCAAAAAATCTGTCAATCACCGAATGGCTCTGTTTTGCCTGCTGAGCGGTGTTTTTATTGTCTGTCACAGCTTTCCTATTTAACTCTAAAATAAAACACTCGTTGCCCGGCCGCGAAACGCAACCGGGCAACGAGTGCTCATCTATAACCCAACCATTAGGTTAGAGTTTTGAAGAAGCGTCCTTCAGGACTGAACGGAGGATACCGCCGATCTCCTCAAACTCTGGCTGACCGATGGTCAGCGGTGGAGCAAGCTGGATAACAGGGTCTCCTCGGTCATCGGCGCGGCAGTACAGACCTGCCTCCCACAGCGCAGGGCTGAGGTAGTCGCGGAGCAGTCGGTTTGACTCCTCCTCGTTGAAGGTCTCCTTGGTTGTCTTGTCTTTCACAAGCTCAATACCGAAGAAGTAGCCCTCACCGCGCACGTCGCCAACAATGTCAATGTCGAGCAGCTTCTCGAGCTCGGCGCGGAACAGTGGGCTGTTCTCGCGTACGCGCTCGTTGAGCTTCTCTTCCTCGAAAATATCGAAGTTTTCGAGTGCTGCCGCGGCTGCTGCTGGGTGACCAGCGAAGGTGTAGCCGTGGTAGAAGGTGTTCTCGGTGCTGTTGAACGGCTCTGAAACCTTGTCAGACACGATCATTGCGCCCAGTGGCACGTAACCAGAGGTAATACCCTTTGCAGAGGTGATGATGTCTGGCTCGTAACCGAGTGCCTTAGAAGCGAAGAAGTCGCCGATGCGTCCGTAAGCACAGATAACTTCGTCGCTCACCAGCAGCACATCGTACTGGTCACAGATTTCGCGTACACGCTTGAAGTAACCCGGAGGAGGTGGGAAACATCCACCAGAGTTCTGCACTGGCTCCAGGAACACAGCAGCTACTGTGTCAGGACCCTCGAACTCGATTGCTTCAGCGATACGGTTTGCAGCCCACTGACCGAATGCTTCGATATCGTCAGCAGGAGCACCCATTTCAGCCGCACGGTAGAAGTTCGTGTTTGGCACACGGTGACCGCCCGGGGTCAGTGGCTCGTAGAACTTCTTCATGTCAGGAATACCGGTGATAGCGAGCGCGCCCTGTGGGGTGCCGTGGTAGGCAACAGAGCGTGAAATCACCTTGTGCTTCATTGGCTTGCCGCGCAGCTTCCAGTAGTGCTTAGCCAGCTTGAACGCAGACTCAACAGCTTCGCCACCGCCGGTGGTGAAGAAAACTTTGTTCATCTCACCAGGAGCGTAGCTTGAGAGGCGCTCAGCCAACTCAACAGCAGCAGGGTGTGCGTATGACCACAGTGGCATGAACGGCAGTTCCTGCATCTGCTTTGCAGCAGCCTGCACGATCCGCTCACGGCCGTGACCTGCGTTAACTACGAACAGACCTGCCAGTCCGTCAATGTACTTGTTGCCCTCAGCATCGTAGATGTGGTGACCCTCAGCGCGAGTGATGACAGGGATGCCGTCATTGAGCACCTTCGCGTTGGTAAAGTGCGGCCACAGATGCTTTGAGGCCTTGGTTTGAATGTCAGAGGTAAATGACATGGTTATCTTGTTCCCCAGTCGTATTTCTGTTTTTGAATGTTGAGATACATAAAGGTCTCAGTCGATATCACCCCGGAAACCGCTCTAATCCTTGAATTGAGCATCTCGATCAGTGCTTCGTCGTCTTCGCAAACAACCTCAAACATCAGATCGAAGGATCCGGCCGTCATAATCAAATAAGACACCTCAGGCATCTCGGCGAGCTCGTCGGCAACCTTTCGGATGTCGCCCGAAACTCGGACTCCGATCATCGCGAGACGGTTAAATCCCAGACTTAGAGGGTCTGTGACAGCAACTATCTGCGCAATCCCGGATTCTGTGAGCTTCTGCACCCGCTGCCTAACAGCGGCCTCGGAGAGACCAACAACCTTTGCGATCTCCGCGTAGCTTTTCCGACCGTCAAGCTGAAGTTGCTCAACAATCTGCTTCGAAATCGCATCGATTGGCTGGTTAGCGCGGTTGCTACTCACGCTACGATTCTGACACACAAAACTGAATTTTGCAAAGGAATCAGTATCAAAGTCTGCATAACACCTGCATAATTGTGCGAATAACTCGGTATTTGCTTCGGATTTCGCAATTTTAGATGGTGCTTTTTGCGGAATCATTATTATCTCGGGCGGATCCGGGATCCACCGCCGTCAAAACACGGCGAAGCCGATAGACTTAAACACATCATGCTTGACCTAGATCTTTCGGCGCGAATCAAAACCGCGCGCTCAACCTACTCCGATATTGCCCAGGTGTCTGACATCGAGGGCATTAAAGCGAGCGTTGCCGAACTGGAAACCCAAGCGGCAGCTCCTGGACTGTGGGACGATCAGCAGGCGGCGCAGCAGGTGACCAGCGCGCTCAGTCATAAGAAAACGCAGCTGCAAAAGCTCACCGGCATCGCAAACCGCCTAGATGATCTGGACGTGCTAATCGAGCTCGCCGAGGAACACAACGACAGCGACAGCGCCGCCGAGGCGGTTGCCGAACTCTCGGCGATCGAAGCGGCAATTAGCGAGCTTGAGGTGCAGACACTGCTGTCGGGCGAGTATGACGAGTATCCCGCGGTGCTAACCATCCGGTCGGGCGCGGGCGGAGTTGACGCCGCTGACTTTGCCGAGATGCTGCAGCGTATGTACATCCGCTACGGTGAAAGGCACGACTATCAGGTGACCGTGCTCGACACCAGCTACGCTGAAGAAGCGGGCATCAAATCAACCACCATGCAGTTCGACGCGCCCTACGCCTTCGGCTCGCTGTCGGTCGAGTCGGGCACACACCGGCTGGTGCGAATGAGCCCTTTCAACTCGGCGGGTAAACGCCAAACCAGTTTCGCGGCCGTTGAGGTGATCCCGCTGCTGCCTGAGGCGTCAGAGGTTGAAATCCCCGAGAGTGACATTAAGGTTGACGTGTTCCGCTCCAGCGGTCCCGGCGGGCAGTCGGTTAACACAACCGATTCGGCGGTGCGGATCACCCACCTCCCGACCGGTATCGTCGTTTCGATGCAGAACGAAAAGAGCCAGCTGCAAAACCGTGCCGCGGCGATGCGGGTGCTGCAGTCACGGCTGCTGATTCTGCAGCGGGAGGCTGAGGCGGCAAAGAAGAAAGAGCTCGCCGGCAATATCACCGCCAGCTGGGGCGATCAGATGCGCAGCTATGTGCTCGCCCCCTACCAGATGGTGAAAGACCTGCGCACCGAGTATGAGGTTAACAACCCACAGAGCGTGTTCGACGGTGACCTTGACGGGTTCATTGCGGCGGGGATCCGCTGGCGCTCAATGCAGTAACCTGCGGGCACGGGCTGCTGGGGCGTGGGCTGCCCGGAACGGGGATTGCCGGATCCGCTAGGATAGCAGCCTGCGGGGTGATTAACCTGAGAAATGCCAGCGAGATTGGTGTGTTGCTGACACAGCAGCGGATTATGCGCGTAAAGTCAGACAGGCAATGATTAGTTTTGAGAACGTCACCAAACGGTATCGCGGCACCAAGCGTCCAGCGCTTGACAGTGTCACGCTGAGTGTTGAACGCGGCGAGTTCGTGTTTATTGTTGGCGCGTCAGGCTCCGGCAAGTCAAGCTGTCTGCAGCTGATGCTGCGCGAGGAGCAGGCAACAAGCGGTAAAGTGCACGTGCTGGGGCAGGATCTCGGCAAGATCTCAACCCGCAAGGTGCCGTTCTTTCGGCGCAATCTCGGAACTGTTTTCCAAGACTTTCGGCTGCTGCAAAACAAAACGGTCTACGACAATGTGGCCTTCACGCTGCAGGTGATCGGCAAATCACGCGGTTTTATTCAGGAGGCTGTTCCTGACGCGCTGGAGATGGTCGGGCTCGGCGGTAAAGAGCGTCGCTTCCCGCACGAGCTTTCAGGCGGTGAGCAGCAGCGCGTTGCAATCGCGCGCGCGATCGTCAACAAACCAGCGATTCTGCTGGCTGACGAGCCAACCGGTAACCTGGATCCGGCAACCAGCCTCGGAATTATGCAGCTGCTGCAGGCGATTAACGCAGCAGGCACAACGGTTGTGATGGCAACCCACGAGGCAACCTTCGTGGACATTATGGAACAGCGCGTTATTGAGCTCTCCGAGGGGCAGGTTGTTCGCGACGAACAGGGCGGTGGCTACGGCGAAACCGCCTCGATCCCGATCGACGATCTGCGCAAGGCTGGCCTGCGTGCGCCGCTGCGCACAACCACCGCGGTGATCGCAGAGACACTCGCGCCCGAGCAGATTGAGGAGAACGCCAAGGCTGAGGCCGCCGGGCTTGCCGCGCTGCACGTTCCTGAGCCCTTCGACGCGGAACTTCCCGGAGACCTGCTGACCAAACCGGCTCCGGGGGAGGCCGAGCAGTTCACCGCTGCCTCAGCCGACCACATCGACAGTGGCTTTGGTGCGCCGGTTGCCGAGCAGAAATCGCTCGATGAGACGGTGGATCCGGTCCGCTGGGCCGAACACCAGATCGCCGAGGGAACCGGGCTTGCTGACAAGCTCGGGCTTGAAAACAAAGACGATGACGCGTCAGATGTGGGGCCTGTGCGATGAGACTTGGATTTGTGCTGAGCGAGGTTTTTAACGGTCTGCGCCGCAACCTCTCCGTTGTTATCTCGGTTATTCTGGTGACCTTCGTGTCTCTGACATTCGTGGGTGCCGCGTTCCTGATGCAGCTGCAGGTGCAGCAGATGAAAACCTACTGGTATGACCGCGCGCAGGTCGCGATCTACATGTGCACCGACTACGACCAGAGCGCCACCTGTGCGGGCAGCAAAGCCAATGAGGAGCAGCTCGCCGCGGTAAAGATGGCGCTCGAGTCCGAAAACCTGGCACCTTACGTTGAGGACTATTTCTTCCTCAACCAGGAGGAAGCGCTTGCGCAGTTCCAGGAGCAGTTCCGCGGCAACCCGATCCTCGACATCACAACCGCTGACCAGCTCAATGAAACCTTCTGGGTGAAACTGACGGATCCGTCAAACTCGCAGGTTGTGCAGGAGACCTTCACGGGGATCGCCGGTGTGCAGAGCGTCACCGACCAGCGGAGCCTGCTCGACAGAATCTTCCTCTTCCTCGGTATCGCCAGCTACACCGCGATTGTGATTGCGGCGCTGATGCTGGTCGCCGCGGTGCTCCTGATCTCAACAACGATCAGACTGTCCGCGTTCTCGCGTCGCCGAGAGATCGGAATTATGCGCCTTGTCGGGGCATCAAACCGATTCATTCAAACGCCGTTCATCCTGGAGGGTGTGATTGCGGCGCTGATCGGTGCGGTTCTCGCGGGAGTTGCGTCCGTTGCGATCGTCAAGTTCTTTGTGCAGGACTTCCTGGTGAAACAGATTCCGTTCACGAGCTACATTACGGTTGAGCAGTCGCTGATAGTGCCGCCGATTCTGATCGCGCTCGGCGTGCTCCTCTCGGGCGCCGCCGCAAAGGTTGCGATCACCCGCTACCTCCGCGTCTAACTGCTTGGGGCTGCTTTCGGCGCAAATGCCCGTTTGTGGTTTAGCCCAGCGGGCTATAAGATTGATGTTTGCGCCAGACAGACATATCTTTTAGGGGGTGGATCATGGCGAAACACGAACCGGGCGAAAAGCTAATCGCATCAAACAAACGCGCTCGCCACGACTACCATATCCTCGACACCTACGAGGCCGGGCTGGTGTTAACGGGCAGTGAGGTGAAATCGCTGCGGATGGGCAGAGCGTCCCTCAATGAGGCTTTTATCTTCATCGAGGCGGGCGAGGCGTGGCTTGAGCACGCCTACATTCCCGAGTACCTTAACGGTTCGTGGACCAATCACGCACCGCGTAGGAAGCGCAAGCTGCTGCTGCACCGGCAGGAGATTGACAAGCTGTTTAGCAAAACCCGTGACGGCGGTATCACCATTGTGCCGCTGAAGCTCTACTTCTTGGACGGCCGCGTCAAGGTTGAAATCGGGCTCGCGAAGGGTAAACGCGAGTACGACAAGCGGCAGACACTCCGAGAGAAGCAAGACAAGATCGAAGCGGAACGCGCAATGCGCAACCGCAACCGCCTTGGCGAGTAGCCCGTCTTTCTGCGGGTTATTCCATTTGATCGCATAGAAATGTAACGGCTCGATAACAATCAGCTGTGCTTTTTGAGAATAGTTATGTTTTAGCTGGGATTATTGGGTAAATTAGTAGCAACCCCTGGTGTTTTGTTTGTCACGCTATACGGGCAACGAAGCTACTACTCGACTAAGGAGTCACATAATGACAAAAGCAAGAAAGATAACAGGTGTACTGGCTGTAGGCGCAGCATCTGCCCTGGTACTCTCAGCATGTTCTCCAGAGGGACCTGCAACCTCTGGCGGCAAAGATGTTGGTGTCGCTGCTGGCCAGCAGTACACTGTTGAGCCAACAGACAGCGGCTACGCAGATCTCGGCGACATCAAAACCGCCGACGGTGAGATCCGCTGGGGCAGCGGTGACAACTTCACCTCATACAACAACCTGCACGCTGACAACTACAGCACCTACAACAGTTACGTAACCGACCTGACGGGTCTCGCATTTTTCTACTACGGCACCGACGGCACCATCTACCAGAATAAGGACATGGGAAGCTACGAGAAAGTTTCTGATGATCCTTTCAAGGTGAAGTACACAATTCACAAGGATGCTACCTGGTCTGACGGCACCCCAATCACCGTTGCTGACTACGTCTTCAAATGGGCTGTTGAGAACCCAGAGACTAAGGACGCAGCAGGCAACACCGTATTCAACCCGGTTTCAACCTCACTCGGAGAGCAGGTTACCGGAGGTCTTGAGTTTGAGAACTTTGACTCTAAAGAGTTCTCCATCACCTTCAACGAGCCATACGCTGACTGGGAGCTGCTGATGGGTGGTATCATGCCGTCACACATCGTAGCTGAGCAGGCGGGTATGAGCAAAGAAGATCTGCTGACCGCTGCACAGAACAAAGACGGCGAGGCTCTCAAAGCAGCCGCTGAGTTCTGGAACACCGGTTGGGATGTCACCACCAAGCTTGGCGATATGGCACTCTACCCGTCATACGGCCCATACAAGCTCAAGTCGTTCTCACCTAACCAGTCAGTTACCCTTGAGGCTAACGAAAAGTTCTGGGGTACACCGCCAGCAACCAAGAACATCACAATCCGTATCGCCGATCCATCAACCCACGCACAGGCTCTCCAGAACCGCGATCTGACCGCGATTGAGCCACAGGCAACAGTTGACACCCTGAACCAGCTGCAGGGCATGGGCGATTCAGTGATTATTCACCAGTACCCAACCATGACCTATGAGCACCTTGACTTCAACTTCGGCGGCGGTGTCTTTGCAGAGAGCAAAGAACTGCGCGAGGCATTCGCCTACTGTGTTCCACGTCAGCAGATTGTTGACAACCTGATTAAGCCTCTTAACCCAGACGCTGAGGTGCTTAACTCACGCGGCGAGTTCTTCAACTTCCAGAAAGAGTACAAAGACTACGTAAGTGACATTTACGATGGCAAGTACGATGAGGTTGACATTAAGAAGGCTAAGTCTCTCGTTGAGAAGTCAGGCGTTAGCAAGCCAAAGGTTCGCATTGGTTACAACAAGCCAAACCCTCGCCGCAGCGACACTGTTGCGCTGATCAAAGAGTCATGTGACCAGGCTGGCTTTGAGATTGTTGACCAGGGCGCAGAAAACTTCTTCGGCCCAGACGGTGACCTGTCAGCCGGTAACTACGACATTGCACTGTTCGCATGGGCTGGTTCAGGTCAGGTTGTGAGCGGTCAGAACATTTCAAGCACCGATCAGCCACAGAACTACGGTAAGTACTCTAACGCAGAGGTAGACGCTGCGTGGAAGAAGGTTGCCTCGTCTGTTGACCGTGACAAGCAGGTTGATGGTCGGAAAGAGGTTGAGAAGCTGCTGTGGGAGGATCTCTTCAGCCTCCCAATCTACGCACACCCAGGCATCGCGGCTAACGCGTCTGATCTGGCTAACGTCCGAGCAAACTCAACCCAGACAGGTCTGGTTTGGAATCAGCACCAGTGGGCGTTCGTTAACAAGGCTGAATAGTATCTGTTAGCGGTCAGCTATGACAAGTGGCAGGCTCGGGCAACCATAACTCCCGAGCCTGCCATTTGTTTAGCATGCAAGAGTTACTGCTAAACGGCCAGTAACCGCACAGAAAGTTAACCACTATGTTGAAATATATTTTGCGCAGACTCGGCAGTTCGCTGCTGGTGATGTTGGGTGCATCCCTGCTGATGTTTGTGCTCGTGATCAACGCGGGCGATCCGCTCGCTGATCTACGCGAGAGCACGGCAGAGAACCGTGAGCACCTCATGCAGCAGCGCACCCGAGCTATGGGTCTTGACCTGCCATGGTATGAACGCTACTGGACGTGGCTTACCGGTGTTTCACGCTGCTTTATCGGACAGTGTGATTTCGGTAAGAACCGTTCCGGTCAGAGCGTTAACGAGGTTCTCGCACTGGCTGCATCATCAACACTGCGTCTGGTAATTATCGCCACTCTGTTGGCTATTATTATCGGCGTTGCAGTCGGAATTATCACCGCAATCAGGCAATACTCTGGCCTTGATTACGCTGTAACACTGCTTACCTTCCTGTTCTTCTCTTTGCCAGTATTCTGGGCAGCTGTGCTGCTAAAAGAGTATCTCGCAATCGGTTTCAATAACTGGATCACGGACCCCAGTTATAGTCCGATAGCGATAGCACTGGTTGCAATATTAGCGGCGGTTGTGCTGCAGGCAGCGCTTGGTGGATCCGCCAAACGACGCCTGCTAACAGCCGGTGTTACTGCTGGGTTTGTGGCTATTAGCATGGTGCTGTTTGATCTCACAAACTTTGCACGTGCACCGCGCCTGGGAACATTCGGCATCATTGTCATTGGTTTTGGTGCGGCGGTGCTGCTAACGGTGCTGCTCGCTGGCCTAAACAACCGTAAGGTGCTGCTCAGTGGCGCGATCACCGCGGCAATCGGTGTGGTTGCATACTTCGCAACATTCAGCCTGCTGAATGATCCGAACTGGTTCATTATCTTTACCCTCGCGGTGACAGCGGTTGTTGTCGGCATTATTGTCGGCCAGCTGGTGGGTGGCTATTCCAAGAAGGTCGCCTCAACGGTTGGTGCAATCACCGCAGTGATTACTGGCATTGCAATCCTCGCTGACAAGGTGATGGCGTACTGGCCACTCTATCTTGAGCGGATCCCACGCCCGATCGGCACAATTGGCTCAGAAACCCCGAATTTCGTGGGCACATTCTGGGAGGACTTCATTGACAAGGGCACGCAGCTGCTGTTGCCAACGATTCTGCTAACACTCGTGTCGATCGCTAGTTACTCTCGCTACACTCGCTCTTCAATGCTTGAGGTTGCACGTCAGGATTATATCCGCACCGCACGCGCGAAGGGCTTGAACGAGCGACAGGTTATTCTGAAGCACGCTTTCCGTAACTCGCTAATCCCGATCACAACCATTATGGCGTTCGATTTCGCCGGTTTGATCGGTGGCGCGGTTATCACAGAGAAGGTGTTCGGCTGGAAGGGAATGGGTGACCTGTTCAGCAGTGCGCTGACCCACGTAGATCCACACCCGGTTATGGCGTTCTTTGTGATTACCGGCTTCACAGCAATTTTGTTCAACCTGCTGGCAGACATCCTGTATGCCGTGCTTGACCCAAGGATTCGAGTGTGAGTGCCATGTCTACACAAAATAACACTCCAAACACGAGCAGTATTGACATTAACAACCTTGCTGAGGTTGAGGATGCAAAACTGCGTAAGAATACTGACAAGTCATACAGCCAGGGTCAGATGGTGTGGCGGCGTTTCCGCAGTCACAAGGCCGCGATGATTTCATCGGTTGTGCTTATTATCGTGATCATTCTCGCTTTCACATCGATTGGCCTGGGTGACAACATTCCGGGCTGGTGGGACAAGAACTATAAGTCAACAGGCTCGGTAATCAATGGCGGTGTGCCAAGCATCGCTGCCGGACACCCGATGGGTCAGGACCACCTTGGACGTGACTACTTCGCGATGGTTATGCGTGGAACCCAGCAGTCTCTGATTATTGCTTTCGTGGTGGGGCTCACCTCAACCGCGATCGGTGCGATTATCGGCGCTATATCCGGATACTTCCGTGGCTGGGTTGACGCAGTGCTGATGCGTATGACCGATCTGGTGATTGTGATCCCGCTGCTGGCTATCGCAGCTGTGCTCGGTAAACTGTCATCTGTTTTCACCAAAGGCGGTATTCTGCCGCTAGCGGTTATGCTCGGTCTTGTCACCTGGACGTCGCTTGCCCGTCTGATTCGCGGTGAGGTATTGTCGCTGCGTGAGAAAGAGTTTGTTGCGGCAGCCATTTCGATGGGTGCAAAACCGTCTCGCGTGATCTTCAAACACCTGCTGCCAAACACCATCGGTGTGATTGTGGTTAACGCAACCTTCGCTATCTCAGCGGCGATTCTGCTTGAGACCTCGCTGTCATACCTCGGCTTCGGTGTGAAGGCGCCGGATACCTCGCTCGGCCTTCTGATTAGCCAGAACGAGGCGGCGTTCACCAACCGGCCGTGGCTGTTCTGGTGGCCAGGCTTGATGATCCTTGCGGTCACCCTGTCGGTTAACTTCATCGGTGATGGTCTGCGTGATGCGTTTGACCCACGCCAGTCCGGCAAGCTTAAGAAGCGTCGGCTGCTTGGCCTGTTTGGCCGGAAAGAAGCGCTTGATGCCTACGCTAAAGACACTGCCGCCAAGAAAAAGACGGTAGACACCGAGCCTGCTAAGGCAAGCTCAGCAGGAGGTTCTGATGTGCGCTAAAAAACGTGACATGCCGGCTGTAACAACCTCAACCAACGTGGTTTATCGCCACGATGATCGGGGTGGTAAGCCTATTCTGTCTTTCCAGCACGTGGCGGTTAGCTTCGACACCGAGTTCGGTGTTGTTGATGCGGTGAAGGGTGTCAGCTTCGATGTGCACCCGGGCGAGGTCGTTGCGCTGGTCGGTGAGTCTGGCTCAGGTAAGTCAGTTACAAGCTCAACAGCGATGGGTCTTCTACCCTACAACGCCAACATTACCGGCAAAGTTTTGCTCGGTGATGACGATGTCCTGAAGATGTCACCGGGGCAGCTGCGGCGGATCCGCGGCAGCCGCGTTGCAATGGTGTTCCAGGAGCCGATGACCGCTCTCAACCCGGTTCTCACCGTCGGCGATCAGCTGATGGAGTCGCTCAACGTGCACGGTGTTGCTTTCGGAAACGAGGCAAAGCGCCGCGCGGTTGAGCTGCTGGAGATGGTGGGTATCCCCGACGCGGTTAACCGTCTGAAGCAGTATCCGCACCAGTTCTCTGGCGGTCAGCGGCAGCGTATTGTGATCGCGATGGCGCTCAGCTGCTCACCGGAGGTGATTATTGCGGACGAGCCAACCACCGCGCTTGACGTGACAGTGCAGGCCGAGATCCTGGAGCTGCTGCGCAGCCTGAAAGACAAACTCAACACCGGTATTCTGCTGATCACCCACAACATGGGTGTTGTAGCGGACATGGCGGATCGTGTTTGTGTGATGCTGCGCGGCGAGCTGGTTGAGAGCGGCGACGTGCACCAGGTGATGCAGAACCCGCAGCACCCGTACACACAGCGACTGCTCGGATCCGTGCCAAAACTGGGCGAGAGCCTGGAGGTTGCAGTGCCGGAACCGGTAACCAACGCGGTTAAGGCCGGCGCTGAGTACGCGGTTGCAGCGAAGAGCATCTCCATCGCCTATGAGCACCGCGGCAAGAAGAACGTGGTTGTGCATGACGTGTCGTTCACGGTTGCGCCGGGTGAGATTCTCGGCCTGGTGGGCGAGTCGGGCTCCGGTAAGTCGACAATCGCGAAGAGCGTGCTCGGGCTTTTGCCGATCACCCAGGGCAGCATGAAGCTGTACGGCAGGGAGCTGACAAGCCTCAGCAAGGCGGAGACCCGCGCGATGCGTAAGCAGATCGGCGTGGTCTTCCAGGATCCGGCAGCCTCGCTGGATCCGCGCTTCCCGATCGGTGACGTCATTGCCGAGCCGATGGTGATCCACAAGGTTGGCGATAAAAAGTCTAGGCTGGAGCGGGTTTATGAGCTGCTTGATGCGGTTCGACTGCCTCGCTCAACCGTCAACCGTTACCCGCACGAGCTCTCCGGTGGACAGCGGCAGCGTATCTCGATTGCGCGTGCGCTGACCCTCGACCCGGACGTGCTGATCGCTGACGAGCCAACCAGCGCGTTGGACGTGTCTGTGCAGGCGGCGGTGCTTGACATGTTTGCGGAGCTGCAGAGCCAGTATGGTTTTGCGTGTCTGTTCGTGTCACACGACCTGGCGGTTGTTGATATGCTGGCGCACAAGGTGCTGGTGTTGAAGGACGGCCGTGAAGTTGAGAGCGGAAAAACAGCCGATGTGCTGCACAACCCGCAGGCGGACTACACGAAGCGTCTGCTGGCGGCGGCGCCGGTTCCGGATCCAGATGAACAGCGCTCCAAGCGTGAAGAGCGCAACCGGATTCTCGGGGTGACCGGGCTGCAGTAGAACAGATAGGGTCGGGTGCTTGTCGATTAGATGGGCACCCGACCTCTGTTACGGAGGCACCGCGTCGGCGGGTATCGCCGGAGCGACTGCCGCGCGGTGCGGATGCCGCGGCGGGTTAATCGTAAAGCTGAAGAAAGAATAGGAACAAAGATGACTCTGTCTTTTGAGCTGCCAGAGCAGCTGAAAATCGTTCGAGACAAAACCAAGGTTGACGAGATCGCCAACCGCTATCACGAGCGGATCCTGGAGCTGGATCCCGCATTTGCCACCACCGTTGGTCGCACTGGTCGTGAAACCGAGTACGCAGACTACAGCCCAGCCGG
This sequence comes from Leucobacter sp. OH1287, assembly GCF_003859945.1. Taxonomy (GTDB): domain Bacteria; phylum Actinomycetota; class Actinomycetes; order Actinomycetales; family Microbacteriaceae; genus Canibacter. The sequence goes on along the minus strand of NZ_RQYM01000016.1, from coordinate 9,411 downwards.
CCTGAAACAGTATGTTGATGCGGCGCGTGAAACCCTCGCGGAGCTCGCGGAGGCAACCCCGGCAGACCGCCAGGACGAGATCACCATTGATGTGATGCAGGAGCGCCTCGGCCTGATTGTTGAACAGGACGAGGCTGGTCTCGGCTTCTGGGAGCTGAATCCGCTCGCAACCATCCCGCACGAGGTGCGAATGGTGTTTGACCTGATGCCGCAGGAGAGCGCGGCCGACCACAGCAACATCGTCGGCAGGCTCGAAAACGTGGCGGGGGCGCTCGCGAGTTTTACCGAGACGCTTGAACACTACGCTAAGGCGGGCAGTGTTGCGGCCGCCCGCCAGGTGCGTCTGCTGGTTGAGCAGTTCAACGACTATGGCAAAGACGGTGGCTTCTTCGACGATCTCGCCAAGGCGGCAATTGCTGCCGATGAGGGGCTTGCGGATCGCGCAACCGCCGCCGCAACCAGCGCAAAGCGTGCATTCACCGACCTCGCAAACTACCTGCAAGAGCGGCTGCTGCCGATTGCGCCGGAGGGGGACGCGGTTGGGGAGGACCGCTACCGTCTGCACCTGCGCAGCTTCCTCGGCGCTGACGTGGATCTCGCCGAAACATACCGCTGGGGTGTTGCCGAGCTCGACAGGATTATCGCCGAGCAGGAGCGTGTTGCGGGCGAGATTAAAGAGGGTGCCTCAATCGCTGAGGCGAAAGAGGTTCTGAACTCTGACCCGGCACGGAAACTGCACGGCACTGACGCGCTGCGCGACTGGATGCAGCGTCTCAGCGACGAGGCCGTGAAGGCTCTCGCAGGTGAACACTTTGTGATCGCCGGGCCGATGCAGGAGCTTGAGTGTATGATCGCGCCAACCCAGGACGGCGGCATCTACTACACTGGTCCGTCAAGCGACTTTAAACGTCCAGGCCGGATGTGGTGGTCGGTTCCTCCGGGGGTTACCGAGTTCACCACCTGGGCTGAAACCTCAACCGTTTACCACGAGGGTGTTCCTGGCCACCACCTGCAGATTGCGACCGCAACTGTGATGGCTGACTCGCTCAACCTTTACCGCTCTGAGGGTGTTTGGGTTTCCGGTCACGGTGAGGGCTGGGCGCTGTATGCTGAGCGCCTGATGGAAGAGTTCGGGTTCCTGAACGATCCGGGCGACCGCATGGGTATGTTGGACGCGCAGCGGATGCGTGCCGCCCGCGTTGTTTTTGACATTGGCGTGCACTGCGGCTTTGAAATCCCAGAGAACTGGGCCGAAAAGATCGGGCACTCGGGAGTGTGGACGGCTGACGCTGGCTACGAGTTCTTGAAACAGAACCTCGACATTGAAGAGGGTAACCTGCAGTTCGAGTTCCACCGCTACCTCGGCTGGCCGGGGCAGGCGCCAAGCTACAAGGTTGGTCAGCGCGTCTGGGAACAGCTGCGTGACGAGGCGCTCGCGTCAGGTAAATCCCTCAAGGAGTTCCACACTGAGGCGCTGAAGCTCGGCACTATGGGGCTTGACAGCCTCAGGCGGGCGCTTGCGTGAAAATCCTGGTGACGGGTTTTGACCCGTTCGGTGGCGAGACGGTTAATCCGGCGCTGTTGGCTGTGAAGCAGCTGCCGCCGGTTATTGCCGGCGCCGAGATTATCACCGCCGAGGTGCCAACCGTGTTTGGTGAGGCGGGCGCGAGGGTTGCTGCTATCATCGCAGAGCAGCAACCCGACGCGGTCGTCTGTGTCGGGCAGGCGGGTGGATCCGAGTGCCTCACACCCGAGCGAGTCGCGATCAACCTCATCGACGCCGTAATCGCCGACAACGCCGGCCAGCAACCGGTTGATGAACCGGTTGCCGCTGACGGCCCGGCGGCGTACTTTGCGACGCTGCCGGTGAAGGCGATGGTTAACGCCGCGAAAGAGCAGGGTGTTCCCGCCAGTCTGTCATATTCCGCGGGCAGCTACGTCTGCAACTATCTGATGTACAGCGTTCTGCACTATCTCGCGACCGGTGAGATTGGCGGTGCTGGTGGGGCTGATGGGGCTGATGGTGGTGCTGGTGTCGCTGATGTAGCTGGTGGTGCTGGTGCTGCTGCCCCGGGTGGGTTTGTGCGCGCCGGGTTTGTGCACGTTCCCTTCGTCCCCGAACAAGTGCCAGCCGATAGCGATAAACCGTCACTGCCGCTGCCCGATATCGTTCGAGGCCTAACCGCCATGCTTGCGGCGGTTGTTAACAACGAGGGCGACGAGGCGGTGTCGATGGGGCGGATCCACTAGCCCCTAACAAACGGGGTTGCAGCCCGCTGCCTGGTTGGGGAGTGGCGCCGGAAAATAAGGCTTGCTGTTTTAGCTGCTGCTGTGTTATGCTGGTTAACCGCCTAAGTTTTGGCGGTTGGTTGTTTGAAAATTTCACAGTAATGTGAAGAAACCACAACCCGATAAGGGGCCGATCGGTTTCGACACGTCAATTTGAGACCGTGAGAAGCGGGTCGAGGACGCAAGTTATCTCGTTAACGCTCTTGCAAACAATAGGTGCAAACTCTAAACGCGCCGACTTCGCACTTGCTGCTTAAGCAGGGCGGTTAAAAAGTCCGTCACCCGTGGGTTCGTCTTCGCCCCACGGCTGGCGTCATCCTAGAAGACTTGCTGCTGCGTAGCGTCTCAGGGCGCAGTGGGACTTTCAACTGAGGCTGGGTCTGTCGGCTAAGGTGTTCGTAACAATAGCCGGGATCGAGCAAAACGCTTAACGAACTACACTCGTAGAAGGCATGGAATCGTTGACGTGGACCCGGGTTCAATTCCCGGCGGCTCCACAAATTGGTGGGATCCCAACGGCGCTGGGGCCCACCAATTTTTTTGTTTAGACACTGCGCCGGGGATTGAACCCGGAACGCATTAAATCTAGCTAACCTCGCCTTAACTAGCCGAGAAACTCCTGGATGATCTTGCTTCGTTTTGTTGAAAGCTCTTCAAGATGATTCTCAAGTTCGGATATCTGTTTCTCAAGTTCGATAACCTGAGCAATCGCTTTGTTTTGCTCATTGGCAGGTGGAATTTGAATAGTAAGTCCAGCAATGCGATCAGTAGATGCCCGATAGGTTCGAGAGAATCGTGCCTGACTTCCTGCGACTTCGAGCACATGCGCCAAATAGCGCGGATTGACTAGATCGGAGTTGCTGCGCAAAACCCCGCAATGATCTGTGGGGTAGAAAGGTATATCGGCTGGTAGGTAGTTCACCATCCAGTCGCCATCAATTCCCCAAAGGACAGACGGCATAGAGAAGTCTTCGAAGAGCGTCTTATCGAGATAGCCGAAAGGTTCCGTAACGTTCGCACTATAGACCGGTACGCTACCGCTAGGCGCAAGGTCTTTGTCGAGCACGCGCTTACCTAAGCGGATACTGAAGTAGTTTGGGTCACCTAGCTTTAGGCGCTGTCCCCCCCCCCGTGGCAAGCACGTCTAATTCAGCAAACAGATTCTGAATCTTCTTGCGGTAAATCTCGATAGTCATACGTGTGGATTCATACTCTGTATCTACCGCAGAACAGGCGGCAACGACCTTCTCCTGCGTTTTGAAATCAATATCTGGCACTGGAATTTTCTCGATATCAGAAGGGTATACGTGTGGTTGGGCAGCACCTTTTTGGTAGACATCAATTATTTGATTCTCAATAGACTTCAAGAAATAGAAAAGCCAGAGAGTAGTGGTGGCATTATTAGCTTGGATAGTAGTGCAGTCAGAGGCAAAGATAGGCTCGTCCCAGTAATTAATGTAGCCAGCATTAGCTCCAGAGGCACTAACAGTAATTACGTTCTCGGCACGATTCGCTTCGCTAGTGAGGTATGCGTATGTTTTACCTCCTGCTACGACCTTAACTGTTCCCGTTCCAGCTTTATCAGCAGTTATCGCTTGACCTTTCTTGATGGTTAGGTTAGGGAGTTCACTAAGAAAGACCGTTCTGTACTTTGTAGAGAACGAAATGTACTTATCTGCGACAGTTTTTATAGCTGAATTAAACGTTGACCGCGAAAAGTCGAGCATATCTGCAGTGCTGAGTACTGAAGCATATGCTTGGTTGTCTTCGGTGATTGCAGGAACTGTAATGAATGATTCACGCACTGCTGCTGCGAGCGTGTCTGGGGCTTCACGGTTAGCTTCGTTATAGAGTTTGCCGCCGGGGCGCTGGATTTTGATACCTTCGCTGCCTTTGCGGTTTGACCATTTGTATCCGAGGAACTCTTCCTGCTCTTTGTTGTCGTTAGGAGCAGTGATGACTAGCGTATGCTGCTTCCGGGTGAGTGCAAAATAACGGAGCTTTTCTGCTTCAATTGGGCGGATGTAATTGTAGAACACTGCCTTAAGCCTTTGTTCCTGATTGGATGCCGACAGGGCCTTGAACGATCGCTGCTTCGTTAGCTTTGGTTCTTCGCTCTTATTGAAATCATTCAGATAAGGTTTGAAATACTCTATATCAGCCAAGTCGCTCAAGGATGTTTGTCGTTGAATCACAGCAGTTCGATAGACGTCATCATTGACCGCTATACTACGCAAGTATTCGGTAAAGATCGCCGCATCTTCCCAGTCCTGAGAATCTGTGCCATTCAGAATCGCTTCTACTGAATCTGCTATAAGAGCGGCGCGTTTCGGTGGTTCGTCGTACTTTTCTAGAAACAGCACGATCGTGTTTGTTCCGGTCGCGCCGAAGGTTTTTGATCCGAACTGGACAATGGCGCGGATGAGGAAGTTTTGCAGTAATACTTGACGAGCGCCGCTATAGCTGGCGGAGTTGTTGCTGAGAATCGAGGATGGCAAGATAACCGCAGCAATTCCTTTAGGTTTCAGTAATTGGGCGATTCTTTCTACGAAGAGCACTTCAATTTCGCCGCCCTGCTCACCAATAGCATCGAGCAGCTCAAACTGATTATCTTTCAAATCTAGGTGCTGTTTGAAGGCTTTTACCGAGTATGGTGGATTAGCCACGAGCACGTCGAAGCTGCCCGGAGTGATGCCTTGGTCAGGCTTGTTGTCAAGGCCATCACCGAAAACAATGATACCCTCTCCAGCGCCATTCATGAATAGTGAAATCTTGGAAACGCGGGCAAGGCGGTAGTCTTTCTCGATGCCGAAGATGTGATCGCGCACCCACGAGTTGTCTACGTACGAGTTGTGAAAAGCGTTGATTGCTTCCACAGCTTCGGTAAGGAAGTGCCCGGCGCCACAAGCGTAGTCTATGACGCGCGGGTATTTAGATTCTGCCTCACTACCTGCAATCTTTTGCATGGGCAGGCAGTCCCATATGAAGCGGGTGATTGGCGTGGGAGTGAAGAATTGGCCTTCGTTTTGCTTGAACCCTTTGTTGAGGAGTTGTTCGAACAGGTCGCCAAGGAATTGATGCTTCTTAGTGTAGACGATGCGGTAGCGTTCGAACAGTTGAACCACCTCGATGAGTACCTTGCCATTTTGGAAGAATAGCTCCTCGTTGTGCACATCTTTGAAAGCAAAATCGTTGTTCGAATAGAACTTCAGGATTTTGATGGTGCGGTCAAGATCCTCAATCGCTTTCTTGCGCTTCGCGCTAGTGTAGTTCCTGAACAAGCGCTCAGGGTAATCGGCTGGAATATAGAAGATTTCTTCCTTCATGAACTTCTGCATGCCTTCTTGATGCAGGCGTTGCAGTCGGTCTTGTAGTGACTCGTATGTGTCGCTACCTTGGCGATATTGAAAATCGACTATGTCATTTTCAGTTTTCTCGTATTCGTCAACGAGCTTGCAGATAAACAAGGCAATCAGTCTGTTAAAAGCGTTCTCTTTATCGGAGACGTTGTTGTGGCGAAGGATCTCCTCGAAACGGTTAACAATATTGTCTTCAGGGGAGAACTCTTTAAGGTCCTTCTTGCGCAGCGGCAGCACTTTGACGTCATAGGCGCTAGAGTCTGGACTGAAAATCAAATCTCCTTGGAACTGCTGTCCATAGGTTTCCTTCCACACTGCAAAAAGGGTCGCCACAGATGTAGAATCACGATACAAAGTGATCGTACCGTCTTTTTCTGCCTGCTTCTCTTTCTGCGGATCATCGAAAGCCGAGATTACTTCCGTCTCGTAAATAACTTCACCGTCACGAAAATCAGAGGCATACAGTGACAACCACTGAGCCGAACCTTCTTGTTGGCGGTAGGTGAAGAGCTGGCCGCCATCAAGAATCAACTGCCGGTGAGCTTTCTTGTACTCCGCACCCGCTGTCTTACACTCAATAATTGTGATAACGCGCTGCCCGCTAGGGTCATATACGCATATGTCAGCTCGACCACCCTTAGCTGTGTGACCAAGCGGCCAACGCTTCTCCAGCTCTAGATGCTCCGGGCGGTAGCCCTTCCTAAGCAGCCGATAGACGCATTCTAGAACAACAAAGTTCTCGTTATCGGAAAAGTTCGTCGTCTGGTTCTCATTGACCTTTAGAGCATGAGGGTAAATGATTCGACGATCACGGAAATCAACCATAATGTGGTCGCTAAATCCGTCACCGAATTTACCCACGCACAAATGATCATCATCCTCGAATCCAAGGGATCTAAGTGCCTCTCTCAGATTTTGCTGATTAATGGTCACCGGCGCTCCTTCGGGGAAATGCGTGATCCTTGGCCTCCTCCTTCGTCAACCGATGCATCAACACACCTCCATGCAGCTTTATAGAAACAGAACAAACCAGAATCAATTGTATCGCCAGCAGGGCTTGTAAGGGTACAAGTTTAGGTGTCCAGGGTTTTGTTCCGGTTGAGTAAATGGGGAAAGATAAGCCTGTTGAGCTCATCTCAATGGTGTGTGAAGACAGCTTACCGTCATACGCCCAACGCAGACAACGGCAAAACTGTTACTCCGTCCGGGCGCTGGTAAGCGTAGCCATCTGGAACGATGACAACCAGTGCACGTGGATCCCCGGCTTTCGATTTATCGACGTTACTTGCGAATTTCAAAAGGCTCTGAGCGCCTGATTCAATCCACGATGCACCTAACTTCACTTCGAATGCCGCCCAGGTGCCGTCGCGTAGCTCTACTACCGCATCAACTTCTTTTCCGTCGTGTGTTCGGGCATAGAATACTTTACCGCCGAGAGGCTGGGCCAATACTCGTAAATCACGCACAACCATGTTTTCGAACAAGAAGCCCATGTACTCTAGATCGTTCAAGATAGCATTGGTGCCTGTGCCTAAAGCGGCAACAGCTAAAGAGGGATCCATGAACATGCGTTTCGGAACCTTTGTCAGCGAGGCGCGAGATCGTAGATGGGTGTTCCATGCTGGTAGATCCTCGATGATGTTCAGTCGGGTCAGCTCATCAAGGTAAATGTCGACAGTTGCGCGATCCAGCGTGGCAGAGTCTCCCGCGGTCTCGTTCGCCAACTTGGAGACGGAAATCTGATTACCTACGCTTCTGGCGAGGGACTGCATTAATCGTCTGAGTTTCACCGAATCACGGCGACGTTCAGCTAGGCGCGGTATATCTACCTCGATAATCTGATCAATGTATCCAAGGTTAACTAATGCAGCTGCTGCATCGTCAAGTTCAAGAGAGCCTGGCCACCCACCTCGTACAATGATCCGTGCTAAATCAGCTACAGGTAAAGGATCCCCTTGGCCGTCACACTTCTCACCTGCCATTAGCGCTGAAAAAGAAACCTGTGCTGATGAGAATCCGAGTTCGAGAATGCTCATTGGGCGCATCTGGAGACGTGCAAAACGCCCTGCGCCAGAATGACGACGCGCGTCATCGTCAGGGGTGGAGCTACCGGTCAAAATGAATTGACCTTTATGGGGTGATCGCTCATCAACTTGATGACGCACTTCATTCCACATTTGGGGTGCTATTTGCCATTCATCCAACAGAACTGGAGTTTCCCCCTTCAACAGTTCGCTTGGAGATACGCTTGCCATGAGTTGAGCATTAACGTCACGATCCAGGTTCACCACAGTGCGCGCATACCGAGAAGCTGTAGCTGTCTTTCCACAAGCCTTCGGGCCTTCAATAACTATCGCGCCGACAGCGGCAAGTAAGTCCTGAAGCTCTTGATCTATCACGCGCGAACGATAAGTGCTTTCCTTTGATGTCATGTATAAATTCTACCTCATCCAGCAACTTTCGATGATTTCATCCAGCAACTTTCGATGATCCAGCAACTTTCGATGATTTCATCCAGCAACTTTCGGAGATTTCATCCAGCAACTTTCGGTGATTTCATCCAGCAACTTTCGGATATCTTGCCTGTGTAACCGCATCTGGAATTGAGCCAAAACCGCAGTAAAAGTGAGCCACTGTCGGTGACGGTCGAAAAGTAGCCCACGGTGACGGTCAAAAAGTAGCCCACGGTGACGGTCAAAAAGTGAATCTTCCTGGGTTTTGTTCTGTGTCGTTTGGGTGTAAAGACTATTCTTGAAACTGTTGGAGCATAAGCAATGTGCCGTGCAATTCGAGAGTGATGAAGGCGTTGTAATGATTGATCGGGTCCCTACAATTGATGAGTTCAGACCGGTAACACTTCGGGTGCTGGCTGATGGGGAGGTGCGTAGCTTTAGTCAGTTGTGCGCTGCCGCGGCAAAGCACCTACAGCTGAGCGAAACGGCAATGGAAGAGAGGGTGCCCAGTGGCCAACCGCGATACCACAACCGTATGAACTGGGCTTGCTCTGGATTGGTGAAATCTGGTTTGCTGGAACGTCCAAAACGTGGGATGTACCGCATCACTGAAGACGGCCTGGCGGTTGATGCCAGGGGCCTCACCGCATACAGTGAGAAAGATATGCTTGAGTGGCAGCGCTGGCGGGAATATCAAGACGAGATCGCAGAGCGGAAATCTGCCGAAAGCAGGCAACCAGACTCTGTTTCTGTGGAGGCTGATTTTGACCCGACTGAGCAAGCGATAGAGCTGACTCGGATCCACAATGCATCTATCGAAACCGAGCTGCGCGGCAAACTGCAAGAAGGGACGCCCGCTTTCTTCGAAAAGGCAGTGGTGGATCTGCTCTGGGCAATGGGATACGGAGGCCCGCACGGTGAACGTGAACATCTTGGAAAATCTGGTGACGGTGGTATCGACGGTGTCATCCGGCAGGATGCGCTTGGTCTGAATAAGGTTTATATTCAAGCCAAGCGCTACGCTGACAGTAACCATGTTGGCCGCCCGGCAATCCAGCAGTTTTTCGGCTCTCTCTCGAGCCGTGGTGCAGACCGCGGTGTTTTCATCACAACCTCTCGTTTCTCCGAAGAAGCAAAGCGTGAAGCAGAGGTCTACAAAACCATCATCTTGATTGACGGTATCCGCCTAACCAAGCTAATGCTTGAATACAAGGTTGGGGTTGAGGGGGCCCGTTTTTAGGTCCAGGCGTTATTAGAGTTTTTCAACCCGCCACCTGCTGTTGAGCAAACTCTCTCGGAGTGAGATAACC
>NZ_RQYM01000015.1 GCF_003859945.1 Leucobacter sp. OH1287 | reverse complement strand
TTATCCAAAGAAATCACCCTTTCATTTTTAGATGAATTGGGCTACTTTTCGAGCGGCGCTAGTGGGCTACTTTTCGACCGTCACTGACAGAGGGTAACGACTCAGTGTTACTTACCTCAGAGTCAGGTATTTTCCTCGGAGGTGTCGCGACTGCTGAAGCCACTGATGCCACCGGTTCTCCGCTTAAAGTATCTTACGTTACGGATGGGAATACCCTTCAGCAAGTGCTCTCCAGCGAATCTGGCCAGATCGTGTATCCTGCAAATGTCACTACATATGCTGGAACAGTATGGTACACGAGCGGATGGGTTACGACAAAGCCCAACTACATCGTGAACGTCAATCCCACTGCTTTGGGCCGTCAGCAGAACGCCTTCAACGTCCACAAATATCATGTGCAGCATGCCAAAGCAGTGCTTGGTACTTACAACGTTAAAAAGTATTGGAACTGGGGGATCGAGCGCCAATTCCTCTGTCATGTGGTTGGGGCTTGGTTTCCAAGCGGAACCTATAACATGGAGTCTTGGCAGCCTGCACTACACTGGAATCAGATTGCAAACCCCTGGGACCGTTGTAATCGTATTAAGTAGCAAATGGAATCGGTTATGAAGATTGCTCTTTACATAACGTCTGCTGTACATGTGGTGTGCCTGTTGGTTTTGCTGCTAGTTGCTGTTATCACCTTCGGTGCAACTGAGTGGGATAGCTTTGAAGGCGCTGACCCCGCGTGGCCAGGCGTGCTTGGGTTTAGCGCACTTTACGGGTTGGTTCTGAGCGGAGCAGGCCTAGTCATCCTCATGGCAGTTACGCTCTTACAGGGTCGCAGGCACAAGTCCTGATTGCAATGGCCCTTGCGTTTAGAACAATTACTCGGTGGTTACCTGCTCGGTGTAGGGGAGGGATGATGATTTTGGCATGTTAACCCTCTTCCTGTTTCAACAATAGTTGAAACAACTGTATGGATTGTCACCAAAACCATCATCACTCCCTAAAGCCCGCAAGCCAAACCAGCAAGAAACCTAAAACACCGGTAGCGCGGGCGAAACGGGATCCACCCGCGAGATAAGCGGTTAAAACTGGCGCTTGATCTGCGCTGCGGCGGCGTTCACCGCGTCAACGATCGGGGAGAGGTCGGAGGGGAAGTTGAAGTGCACAACGGCGACAGCAGCGGGCACCTGGTTGTGCAGGCGCAGCGGCACAGCGAGCGCGTTGACGCCGTCCAAAACCTCAGAGCGGGTGACCGAGTAGCCGCTCTCCCTAACGCTCTTGGCTGCGTCACTGAGCTTGGTTGCGCCGGTGTAGCTGGCAAGCTCGTGCGGTGTGAGAGTCGATTCAATCGCGTGCCCTGGTGCGCCGTGAGAGATGTGGTGACTCGCGCCAGCCTCGCGGGCGATAGTTGCTGTGACATCGGTCGGCTCGATAGCGGCGAGCGTCACAACCCGCTCACCGTCAAGCACGGTGATAAACGCGGTCATCTTCAGTTTGTAGGCGAGCTCGCGCAGGGCGGGCATCGCGGCGGTGTGCAGTGACGGCGAAACGCCCTGAGCCAGTCGGAGCAGTTTCGGGCCGAGAGAGATGCGCCCGGATCCATCACGAATTACAAATCTTCTCTGTTCGAGTGTTCGCAGCGTTCGATACGCCTTCGCGCTGTTCACCTGCAGGGCCTCAGCGAACTCAGAAACAGTCGGTGGGGACGGCAATTCGGCTAGCACCTCAAGTGCGTGGAGTGCGGTGTCAACGGTCTGCGAGATAGTGCCGTTTAGGTTCTTTGATGCTGCCATTCTGATCAGATTTTCAAGTTTTGGATTGCTTTTTCAGGTTCGCTGCAATACTATCATTTTACATTAATTAAAACTCTCTTTCAAATAGTGAAAAGATGTTGGTTTGGCTAGTACCCGAGGAGAATCAATGCAGTTCCACCATCACGGTTACGTTACAACTGATCCACGCGTTCTTCCCGCCGCCGGAGTCGGATTAAATCGTCCAGCTGAAATCCCAGCTGAGGTTGATGTTCTGATTGTTGGTTCGGGACCCGCAGGGATCACGGCGGCAGCGCAGCTCGCCCACTTTCCCGGTGTTGTCACCCGCATCATCGAGCGGCGCGACTCACGGCTAGAGCTCGGGCAGGCTGACGGCATCCAAGCCCGCAGCGTCGAAACATTCCAGGCTTTTGGTTTCGCCGAGGAGATCACAAAAGAGGCATACCAGATCACCGAAACAGCGTTCTGGTCACCGGCGGCAGATAACCCCGCAAACATCGAGCGCACCTCTGTCACCCCAGACGACCCGGTCGGAATCAGTGAGTTCCCGCACCTGATCGTCAACCAGGCGCGAGTCATCGACTACTTCGCCGACTACGCTCGCAACGCGCCAGCGCGCGGCGACATCGACTACGGCTGGGAGTTCGTCGACGTTAGCTACGGCGACGGTGAATACCCGCTTGAGGTGCGGATCCGCGAGGTCACCGGCTACAGCGGCGCCGGTATTAACACCGCCGCAAACAACGTAAAAACCGGTGCTGAACGGGTGATCCGCGCAAAATACCTGCTCGGTGCAGACGGCGCTAGGTCGCAGGTTAGAAGCGTCATCGGTGGATCCCTGAAGGGCTCTGCATCGCTGCACGCCTGGGGGGTTATGGACGTGCTCGCGGTCACAGACTTCCCGGACATTCGCAAAAAGTGTATTATCCACTCGCAGGCGGGGTCAATCCTGCACATCCCTCGCGAGGGCAACTATCTCTGTCGCATCTACGTCGACCTTGGCGACGTTGCCGGGGACGACGGCGGCAGAGTACGTAAAACCCCGCTAACCGAGATTATCGACCGCGCCAACCAGATTCTTCACCCCTACAGCCTCGACGTGCGCAACGTCCCGTGGCACAGTGTTTACGAGGTTGCCCACCGGCTAACCGACCGTTTCGACGACGCAACCACCTCACCAGACGGGAAACCGCGGGTGTTCCTCGCGGGCGACGCCTGCCACACCCACAGCGCAAAAGCCGGCCAGGGAATGAACGTTTCTATCCAGGACGGCTGGAACATCGGCTGGAAACTCGGCTATGTGCTGAGCGGGCTAGCCTCTGAGCAGCTGCTGAAAACCTACTCGGACGAGCGGCAGGTAACCGCGAAAAACCTCATCGACTTTGACCTGGAGTGGTCAAGCCTGATGGCGAAAAAACCAGAAGAGTTTGCAAACCGCGGCGAACTGGAGGCGTTCTACGTGCAGACCGCCGAGTTCCCCGCCGGGTTTATGACCTGCTACGAGCAGTCCGTAATCACCGGGGACGCTGAACAGCAGCAGCTCGCGGCCGGATTTCCAATCGGCAAACGCTTCAAATCAGTTCTCACCAAGCGCGTCGCCGACGCAGTGGATGTGCACCTCGGTCACCACCACCGCGCCGACGGTAGATACCGTCTCTATGCCTTCGCGGACGCGACGGGTGAGCAGCTCGCGAGCTGGGCAGACTGGTTTCTGACGGATCCAGCATCACCGGTTCAACGCTACCGCCGAGACGGCGCAGACCTCGACGCGGTGCTCGACATTAAAGCTGTTTTCCAACAGCAGCACCAAGACGTCCACATTAGCCAGCAGTCACCACTGTTTTTGCCCGCAACCGGGCCATTCGGTCTCACCGACTACGAGAAAATCTACGCAACACACGACAGCGTCGACATTTTCGAGGAGCGGGGAATCAGCCGAGACGGCGCGGTTGTCATCGTCCGCCCAGACCAGTATGTTGCAGCGGTTCTGCCGCTCAACAACCCTGCAGCGGCGGCCGACTATTTTGCAGCCTTTATGCAACCACAGCAGTCCAACGACACAGCAACCAACCCGGTTGCTGGCAGCTAACCACATCCGCAACAACTCAAAGAGGAGACACTATGTCCAACTACACATACGACGAACTACTCGCAGCTGTTTCAGTAGCAGACGGCAAGGCCGCGGTGGATCCGGCAACCGGCGAGGTTATCGGTAACTCACCGGTGCAAACCGTTGCCGAGCTTGACGAGCTGATCGCCACCGCAGCCGCCGCCCAGCCTGCCTGGGCAGCACTGAGTGACGAGGAACGCAGCGCCTACCTGCACAAAGCGGCCGACGCCGTTGAAGCATCCGCTGAGGCGCTCGCCGAACTGCTCTCACGCGAGCAGGGCAAACCGCTCAACGGCCCGAACGCCCGATTCGAGGTCGGCGGCTGTGCCGCTTGGCTGCGTGCCGCCGCAGACACCCCGCTGCCGAGTGAGGTAATCATTGACGATGAGTCAGGTTACGCCGAAATGCACTACCGCCCAATCGGTGTGGTTGGCGCTATCTCGCCGTGGAACTGGCCGATGATGATCTCCATCTGGCAGATCGCGCCGTCACTGCGCATGGGCAACACCGTCGTGATTAAACCGGCCGGCACAACCGAGCTGTCAGTGCTCGCGCTCGTGAAAGTACTGAACGATGTGCTGCCGGAGGGTGTTCTGAACATCGTCACCGGTTCCGGCCGCACCATCGGAGACGCGCTCAGCCGCGATCCGCGTATCGGCAAACTGATGTTCACCGGCTCAACCGAGGTTGGCAAGCAGATTATTGCGGCATCGGCGCAGAACGTTGCGCGTCTCACCCTCGAGCTGGGTGGCAATGACGCGGGTATTGTGCTGCCCGATGCGGATCCAGCAGCAATCGCCGAGGGACTGTTCTGGGGCGCGTTCATCAACACCGGCCAGACCTGTGCTGCGCTGAAACGCCTCTACGTTCACGACTCAATCTACGACGCGGTTGTTGACGAGGTGGCAAAGTTTGCAAAGAACGTGCCAATGGGTAACGGCCTTGAGGAGCAGAGCCTGCTCGGTCCGCTACAAAACCAGGGCCAGTTCGAGATCGTTGACCGGCTCGTCGAGTCAGCCAAGGCCGCTGGCGCGCGGGTTGTTTTGGGTGGCGAACCAGACCGGGACGCACCGGGTCACTTCTACCCAACCACCATCATCGCCGACATTGATCCACAGCACGAGCTCGTGCTGAAGGAGCAGTTCGGTCCGGTGCTGCCGATTATCCGCTACAGCGACCTCGACGAGGCGATTAAGCTCGCCAACGAGCTCGAGTTCGGTCTCGGTTCATCGGTTTGGACAAGCGACCGCGAGCAGGCGATGGCGGTTGCGTCACGACTGCAGGCAGGCACAACCTGGATTAACTCACACGGCGGACTGCACCCGATGGTGCCGTTCGGCGGTGCAAAACAGTCCGGTTACGGACGCGAGTTCGGCGTGGAGGGCCTCAAAGCCGTCGCCGAGCCACACGTAATCAGCGGACGCTAACTCTCTAGAAACAGGCAACGAGGCTAGGGAAAAGGAGAACACCATGGACACAGATAAGCGGCAAACCCAAACCGCCGTAACAACCGGAGCAGACGGCAACCCGGCGGGTCTGAGCAGGAGAGTGCTCGGGGTGCCCGCGATCACTATGATGATTATTGCGGCGTCCGCGCCGCTGACGGTGGTTGCCGGCGGCGTCACAACCTCCTTCGCTGTCACCGAGTCCCTCGGGGTTCCCCTCGGTTACCTGCTGATCGCGTTAATCCTCACGGTTTTCGCGGTCGGTTACACCGCCATGAGCCGCTACGTCACCAACGCTGGCGCCTTCTACGCATACATTGCGCAGGGCTTAAGCAGACCGTTTGGTGTGGGCGGATCCCTCGTCGCCCTCGTCTCATACAACGTGATGCAGATCGGCATCTACGGCCTGTTTGGATTCCAGCTCTCAAGCATGATCCAGGCAAAAACCGGGGTGGAAACCCCGTGGTGGCTGTGGGTTGTCGTCTGCATCGCGCTGGTGGGATTCCTCGGGGTGAGAAGCGTTGACCTGTCCGCGAAAGTGCTCGGTGTTTTGGTTGCGCTCGAGTTCGTTGCGGTGCTGGTCTTTGACGTTGTTTCACTGACGGTCGCACCCGAGGGTGTTACCGCTGAAACCCTCAACCCCGGCCACCTGCTAGGCTCGGCTTTCGGCATTGTGCTGGTGTTTGGTGTTGCGGCGTTTATGGGATTCGAGTCGGGAGCAATCTACGGCGAGGAGGCGAAGGATCCAAAACGGACCGTGCCACGGGCAACCTACCTCGCGGTCGTAATCATCGGGGTGTTCTACGCGGTTAGCGCCTGGGCGTTCTCGGTCGGTATCGGGCCGTCAGCGATTGTTGGCGAGGCACAGCAGTCAGGCCCCGACCTGATGTTCATCTTCATGGGCGCAAACACCAGCGTGATAATCGCGGACATTATGACCGTGCTGTTTATTACGAGCCTGTTTGCGGCGCTGCAGGCGTTCCACAACGCCGTCGCACGCTACTTCTACTCGCTCGGACGCGAGGGCGTGCTGCCGAACCAGCTGTCGAAAACAACCGCCGCCGGGGCGCCGTGGGTGGGATCCGTCACCCAGACAGTGCTGGCGCTGGTTGTTGTTGCCGGGTTCGCGATCGCCGGTGACGCCCTCGGTGCTGCCGAGGATTTGTTTGGGGATCTCGCGGTCCTCTACCCGGTGCTGACCATGTTTAACTGGCTCACCAACACCGGCGCTGCCGGTCTAGTCCTGCTGATGGCGATTTCGGCGCTGAGTGTTATCGGCTTCTTTAAGCAAAACAATCGAGGCCTAAACCCCTGGGTGACAACCGTTGCCCCGGCCGTTTCAGGCATTGCGCTGCTCGGTGTGTTTGTGATGATTTTGGCCAACTTCCCGTTGATGCTCGGCCAAGAAAAACCTGATGTGACAACCTTTGTGCTGCCCGGTATTGTGCTGTTCGCGCTGCTGTTCGGGATCCTCTGGGGGCTCGTGCTAAGCAGCGTCAAACCCGAAATCTACAGGCAGATCGGGCACGGCACCGAACCGGGTGCCTACGGCACACAGGTTATTGATGTTGTAGGAGTGGAGGATAAAAATGTCTAACACAAAAATCGAGTTTCTGTATCTGAACGAACCGGATATGATTCGCGCGGGAGTGACCAATATGGCAGAGTGCGTTGAAACCATGAGCGATATGTTGCAGCTGTTTGCCGCCGGTGACTATCGTATGGCTGGAGCGGAAAACAACTCCCACGGCGCGATGCTCTTCTTCCCCGAAACCTCCCCGTTTGCGGGAATGCCGCTCGACGGTCCAGACCGCCGCTTCATGGCGATGCCGGCGTATTTGGGCGGCGAATACCAGATGGCAGGCTGCAAATGGTATGGATCCAACGTCGAAAACAAGCAGCACGGTTTGCCGCGCTCCATCCTAATGTTCACGCTCAACGACAAAGATACTGGTGCTCCGCTCGCGCACATGTCAGCGAACCTTTTGAGCGCCTACCGCACCGGCGCAATCCCCGGGGTTGGCGCCAAATACCTGGCGCTGCAGGACGCCAGCACCGTCGGCATTATCGGCCCGGGGCCGATGAACCGCACCTCGCTTGAGTCGTTTGTTGCGGTCCGCCCGGGAATCAAACACGTGAAGGTGGCGGGCAGAAGCCAGGACGGCGTTGACCGGTTCATCAGCTGGGGGCAGAGCAAGTTCCCGGAGATCACCTTCGAGCAGGTGCGAGACGCCGAGGAGGCAACACGCGGCAGCGACATTGTCAGCATCGCCGTGCCGAGCCCTTCCGGGTCAGAAAACTATCCGTTTGTGGCATCTGACTGGGTGAAACCCGGCGCCTTTATCTGCTGTTCTGCGCACCTCAGACTTGACGAAGAACTGATTCAGCGTTCCCGCCACGTCGCTGACGCCCGGAAGATCTATCAGGCGTGGGCTGAGGAGCTCCCGAGCCCCGCCCACGAGACGGTCGGAATCTGGGGAATGCACCTGGTTGACAGGGTCCGCGACGGCCGCATGGATGCTGACCAGTTCGAGGACATTGGGGAGATTATCGCCGGTGACAAACCGGGGCGTCAGAGCGAAGACGAGATTTTCGTCTACTCGGTTGGCGGGATGCCGGTTGAGGATGTTGCCTGGGCAACCAAGGTCTATCGCAACGCGATCCGCGACGGAATCGGCACTAAGCTGACCCTCTGGGAGGAGCCCGCGCTGTCATAGCGGGCGGGTTGGCTGACAACACAAACAGGTTAAACACAGCAGGTTAAAGGAGTGAATATGGACCAGCACCGCGCGGATGTTGTTGTGATCGGCGCCGGCACAGTTGGTGCGATGGCGCTGTGGCAGCTCAGCAAGAACAGCAAACTGCGGGTTGTCGGGATTGAGCAGTACGGTCGCGTCCACTCGCACGGCTCCTACGCCGGCGAGTCGCGGGTTTTCCGCACCGCCGTGCACGAGGGCGGCACCTATGTGCGGATGATTCAGCGCTCCCGCGACCTGTGGCGGCAGCTCGAAAAAGAATCGAAGCAGCAGATCTATCAGGAGGTTGGCTGCCTGAGCATCGCGCCCGAGGGCTTCCCCGACCTGGAGACAGCGCTCGGCACGGTTAGGGACTTTGAGATTCCGCACCGGGTTTTAACCACCGAGGAGCTGCGCAAAGAATACCCGCAGCACCGCATCTTCGACGGCGATATCGGACTGCTTGACGAGCACGGCGGCGGACTGCGGCCGGAGGTGGCGATTATGAGCGCCCTCGACGTTGCAGAGAAGAACGGCGCCGAACTGCACTTCAACACCCGGGTTATCGGGGTTGAGCGGCAGCAGAACGGGGTGCTTGTGCGCACAACCGCCGGCACCTGGCTCGCAAACCAGGTGGTTGTTGCCTCCGGATCCTGGTCGACGCGGCTGTTCCCGCAGCTGAACGAGCTGCTGCGCCTGCAGGTGCTGGGGCTCACCTGGTTTATGCCGCGCCACCCGAAACAGTTTGTGCCGCGCAAATTCCCGGCGTTCCTGCGAGACATCGGCGAGGTACACTTCTTTGGTGCCCCAAGCTTCGACGGTTACTCGTTTAAAGCCTGCACCAACCCGGAGTGGCCGGTTTTCCGTGACGTCTCCGAGGTGCCAACCCACCACACTCGCGACGAGCTGATTAAGATCGGACAGCGCGCCGCCGAGATTTTCACGGACATCAACCCGGAACCGGTGCGGGAGAGCGTCCACCACTGCGCCTACACACCAGACCGTCTGCCGGTTGTTGACCTCAGCGATGACGGCAGAATTGTGACAATCGCTGGCCTCTCAGGTCACGGGTTTAAATTCTCGCCGCAGCTGGGCGAGTGGGCTGCGCAGCTGGTTAGTGGTTCAACCGACGGGGTGGATCCGCGATTCGCCCTCGCATCTCACATGCAGCGCCTCAGCGTGCTGGGGCCGTACGCGGGCGGCGGCCACTAGCGGCAGCCACCAAAACAGGAGCGTTTAAAGAGGTAGAAAGTGCTAACAGAAACACAGATCGCGAAAATCGCTGACGAGCTGGAGCAGGCCGACCGGGATCGGGCGGTGCTGCCGCGGCTGACACAGCGGTTCCCGGAGATGACCGTTAACGACTCGTATGCGATCCAAAAGCGCTGGTCAGACACCAGAATCGAGCGGGGTGCGCGGCTTGTCGGGCGCAAGATTGGGCTCACCAGTAAAGTTATGCAGGTGGCGACCGGTATCACCGAGCCGGACTACGGCGTGATCCACGACGATATGGTGTTTGAATCAGGGTCGGTGCTGGAGTTTGACCGGTTCTCGAACGTCAGAATCGAGGTTGAGCTCGCGTTTGTGCTCAATAAACCGCTCGCAGGTCCGAACGTCACCGTGTTTGATGTGCTGGACGCAACCGCCTATGTTGTGCCGGCGCTGGAGGTGCTCAACTCCCACCTCGAGCTTGAGGGCCGCACAATCGTTGACACGATCAGCGACAACGCCGCAATGGGTGCGATGGTTGTGGGCGGATCCCCGGTCCGCGTCGATCAGGTTGATCTGCCGTGGGCGAAGGCGCTGCTCTACCGGAACGAGAGCATTGAGGATTCCGGTGTTGCCGGTGCGGTGCTTGGCCACCCGGCGCGCGGTGTTGCCTGGCTGGCAAACAAGCTCGCCCAGCACGGGCAGACTCTCGCCGCCGGTGAGATTATCCTCGCCGGATCCTTCACCAAACCGATGTGGATTGAGCGCGGCGACACCGTGCACGCTGACTATCACGAACTGGGGGTTGTGAGTTGCCGGTTCGAGTAAACCTCCCAAAAACCCTGACGGAGCGTCTCGCTGAATCCGACGAGCCGCTGTTTGGGCTGTGGTGCTGCTCTGGCAGCGCGATCAACGCTGAGATTGTCGCGGGCAGCGGCTGTGACTGGGTGCTTGTGGACGCCGAGCACTCGCCGAACGGACTGGAGTCGATTCTCGCGCAGCTTTACGCGCTGTCGGGTTACCCGGTAACACCGGTTGTGCGGCCTCCGTTTGGTGACACGGTGACGCTGAAACAGTTCCTTGACCTGGGCGTGCAGAACCTGCTGATCCCGATGGTGGACACCGGTGAGCAGGCTCGCGAGATCGCTCGCGCGGTCAGCTACCCGGACGGATCCGCTGCGGGCGGAGTGCGCGGGGTTGGTTCGGCGCTCGCGAGATCGTCACGCTGGAATCGTGTGCCGAACTATCTCGCCAATGCGCGAAGCACCGTCAGTTTGACCGTGCAGATTGAGAGCGCGGAGGCGGTTAATAACGCCGAGGAGATTATTAACACCGACGGTGTTGACGCGGTGTTTGTTGGACCGGCGGATCTCGCTGCCTCGCTCGGCCTGATCGGGCAGCCTAGCCACCCGGAGGTTGTTTCCCGGGTTTTGCGGGTGATTGAGCTGGCGAACAGCGCCAAGAAACCTGTCGGGGTTAACGCCTTTGCTGAGGCTGACGCGCGGCGCTATCTGGCCGCGGGTGCAAACTTTGTTGCGGTCGGGGCGGATGTTGCGATTCTCGCGAGGCAGACCGAGCAGTTGATCGCGAAGTATCGTGAGCCCGGTGCCGCTGGAGCCGCTGGCGCGCCCGACGGGGGATTAGGAAACGAGTCTGTTGCTACGGAATCTGGGGGATACTAGGATGACAAAAACCACCGCTGAACTGGGGATTGCCTTGCAGGGTAAGGTGCCGGGCAAGATTATTGCGCTGCACCTGAACTATCCGTCGCGGATGGAGCAGCGCGGTCGCAGCCCGGAGCACCCGTCCTACTTTATTAAACCGGTTTCATCGCTCGCGCAAACCGGCGGCACGGTTGAACGCCCCGCCGGCACGGAACTGCTCGCGTTTGAGGGTGAGATTGCGCTGATTATCGGGCAGACCGCCAGGTGGGTAACACCCGAAACCGGCTGGGAGTATGTTTCCGGCGTGACCGCGGTTAATGACCTCGGGCTCTACGATCTGCGCGACGTGGATAAGGGATCCAACCTGCGAAACAAGGGCGGCGACGGTTACACACCGGTTGGCCCCGGCGTGATCGCGACCGCTGGCAGAAAACCGGGCGAGTTCCGGGTGCGTACCTGGGTTAACGACAAGCTCGTGCAGGAGGACACAAGCGACACCCTGATGTTCAGTTTCGGGCAGATTGTTGCGGATCTTTCACAGCACCTGACTCTCTACCCCGGCGATCTGATCCTCACCGGCACCCCCGCAGGATCAACCGTGATTGTGCCGGGCGACACAGTTGCCGTTGAGGTGGACACCCCCGGCAGCCGCAACCCGCAGAGCACCGGCCGGCTGGTCACCACGGTTGTGGAGTCGTCCCGCCCGGTAGGCGACTACGGCGCAAAACCGCGGGTTGACGACAGTAAACGGTTGGAAGCATGGGGTGATGCCGAGACCCACGCGGCGGCGGTTGCCGCTGGTAAGGCGAGCCCGCTCGACAGCGCGGCGGGCGGCGGCAACGGCGGTGCTAACGGCGCTGCTGGCGCTGGCGCTGGGGCAAATGGCGCTGGGGTAAACGGCGCTGGCGTGGCTGGCGCGGCGGGGGTGGATCCGCTCACCCCGCAGCTGCGGGAGCTACTCAGCGAGGTGGCTGTCGCAACCGTCTCGGCGGAGCTGCGTAAACGCGGCTACGTCGATATCTTCCTTGACGGTGTGAAACCGACAAAGCCCGGCGTGAAAACCCTCGGGGTTGCGAAAACTCTGCGGTTTATTCCCTTCAGGCCAGACCTGTTTAAACAGTACGGCGGCGGGTTTAACGCGCAGAAGCGGGCGTTCGACAGTGTCGGCGCGGGCGAGGTGCTGGTGATTGAGGCGCGTGGCAGAGAAGCCTCGGGAACGGTCGGCGATGTGCTCGCACTGCGCGCCAAATACCGTGGCGCGGCCGGCGTTGTCACCGACGGCTGCGTGCGCGACAGCGGCGCGGTTGCAGAGATTGATATTCCGGTGTTTGCGAAGGGATCCCACCCCAGCGTGCTCGGGCGAGTGCACGTGCCTTGGGAGACAGACGTTGCGATCAGCTGCGGCGGTGCCGCGGTGATCCCGGGCGACATTATTATGGGCGATGATGACGGCGTGATTGTGATTCCGGCGGCGCTTCTCGAGGAGGTCGCGCACGCGGCCGCCAAGCAGGAGCGAGAGGATGCCTGGATTGCCGAACAGGTTAACGCTGGCGCCGCGGTTGATGGCCTGTTCCCGATGAACGCCCAGTGGCGCGCAAGATACGAGGCCGAGACAGAGAAAAAGGGGGATGATGGATCCACAAAAGCAGCTTAACCGGAACCAACAGCGGCGCCGCACCCACGGGCGCACCCCAGAAACAGAGCAGATTTTTAAGACCTAAGGAGAGCTATCATGAACCACGAAAAACCAGCAGGGCTGCCGGACAAGATCCGTCACTTTATTGACGGCGAGTTTGTTGACTCGGTGGACGGTGACGAGTTTGACGTTATCGATCCGGTAACCAATCAGCCGTACATTAAGGCTGCGTCAGGCAAAAAAGCAGACGTTGACCTCGCCGTTGCCGCCGCAACCCGCGCCTTCAAAGAGGGGCCGTGGCCGAAACTGCTGCCGCGGCAGCGGGCGCGTGTGCTGCACAAAATCGCTGACATTGTTGAATCGCGTGACGAGCAGCTTGCGGCGATGGAGAGCTGGGATTCCGGTCTGCCAATCACCCAAGCGAAAGGGCAAGCGCAGCGTGCCGCCGAGAACTTCAGATTCTTTGCGGATCTAATTGTGTCACAGCACGATGACACCTTTAAGGTGCCGGGCAGGCAGATCAACTATGTTAACCGGAAACCGATCGGCGTTGCCGGTCTGATCACCCCGTGGAACACCCCGTTCATGCTGGAGTCATGGAAGCTGGCGCCGGCGCTCGCAACCGGAAACACCGTGGTGTTAAAACCCGCGGAGTTTACCCCGCTGTCTGCGTCACTGTGGGCGGAGATATTCCGTGAGGCCGGTGTGCCAGACGGTGTTTTCAACCTGGTAAACGGCTTCGGTGAAACAGCCGGTGACGCACTCGTGAAACACCCGGATGTGCCGCTTATCTCGTTCACCGGTGAGAGCAAAACCGGGCAGATTATCTTCGGCAACGCGGCCCCTCACCTAAAGGGCCTGTCGATGGAGCTCGGCGGTAAAAGCCCGGCGATTGTGTTCGCGGACGCCGACCTGGAGCAGGCGCTCGACGCAACCGTGTTCGGTGTTTACAGCTTGAACGGTGAACGCTGCACAGCCGGATCCCGTATCCTGGTGCAGCGTGACATCTACGACGAGTTTGTTGAGCGCTATGCGGAGCGCGCCAAGAACATCGTGGTTGGTTTGCCGAGCGATCCGAAAACAGAGGTTGGTGCGCTTGTGCACCCGGAGCACTTCGAGAAGGTTATGAGCTATGTTGAGCTCGGCAAAACCGAGGGGCGTTTGATCGCCGGCGGCGGCAGGCCAGAGGAGTTCCCGGAGGGTAACTTTGTTGCGCCGACCGCGTTCGCTGACGTGTCACCGGACGCTCGAATCTTCCAGGAGGAAATCTTCGGACCGGTTGTTGCGATCACCCCGTTTGACACCGATGAGGAAGCTCTGGAGCTCGCCAACAACACCAAATACGGTCTCGCGGCCTACATTTGGACCTCGAACCTGAAGCGCGCACACAACTTCGCGCAGGCTGTTGAGGCGGGAATGGTTTGGCTGAACTCGAACAATGTGCGTGACCTGCGCACACCGTTCGGCGGCGTGAAAGCGTCCGGTCTCGGCCACGAGGGTGGCTACCGCTCAATCGATTTCTACACCGACCAGCAGGCGGTGCACATTACCCTTAACGAGTCGCACTCACCGCGTTTTGGTGCAGCTCAAAAACAGTAATTTGGCAAACAAGACTCTAAGGAAGAGAACATGTCGAAACTAAACGAGGCAGATAAAACATCATCCGGTTTCTGGGTGACAAAAGAAGCACCGATCGAGGCGGCAAACCCGGTGAAAACCCCGAGCGCGCCCGCGCCCGATATCCTGCGGTGTGCGTACATGGAACTGGTTGTCACGGATCTAAAAAAATCCCGCAACTTCTACGTTGACGTGCTCGGACTGTACGTCACCGAGGAGGACGACAGCACCGTTTACCTGCGCTCAACCGAGGAGTTCATCCACCACAACCTGGTGCTCAGGCAGGGACCAGTCGCGGCCGTTGCTGCGTTCTCCTACCGGGTGAGAACCCCCGAGGATCTCGACAAAGCGGTTGCGTTCTACACCGAGCTGGGCTGTGATGTGCGTCGCAACGAGAACGGTTTTGTGAAGGGCATCGGCGATTCGGTGCGGGTTGTGGATCCGCTCGGCTTCCCGTACGAGTTCTTCTACCAGACCGAGCACGTTGAGAGAATGTCTTGGCACTACGAGAAGCACATTCCCGGTGAGCTGGTCAGGCTTGACCACTTCAACCAGGTCACCCCGGACGTGCCGCGCGCGGTCCGCCACTACCAGGATCTTGGTTTCCGCGTAACCGAGGACATTCAGGATAAAGAGGGCACCGTCTATGCTGCGTGGCTGCGTCGCAAGCCAACCGTGCACGACACCGCCGCAACCGGCGGCGAC
The DNA here is from genome assembly GCF_003859945.1 of Leucobacter sp. OH1287. Classification (GTDB taxonomy): domain Bacteria; phylum Actinomycetota; class Actinomycetes; order Actinomycetales; family Microbacteriaceae; genus Canibacter. The sequence goes on along the minus strand of NZ_RQYM01000015.1, from coordinate 20,655 downwards.
GGCCCGCGCATGCACCACGTCGCCTTCGCAACACACGAGAAACACAACATTCTCGCGATCTGCGACAAGCTCGGCGCGCTGCGCATGAGCGACATGATCGAGCGTGGACCAGGCAGGCACGGCGTCTCAAACGCCTTCTATCTCTACCTGCGGGATCCCGACGGTCACCGCGTGGAAATCTACACCCAGGACTACTACACGGGCGACCCAGACAACCCGGTAGTCACCTGGGATGTGCACGACAACCAGCGCCGCGACTGGTGGGGCAACCCGGTTGTGCCATCATGGTACACCGACGCTTCACTCGTGCTCGACCTCGACGGCAACCCACAGCCGGTTGTCGCCCGCACTGACAGCAGCGAGATGGCGGTAACCATCGGCGCCGACGGCTTCTCATACACCCGCGAGGGTGACACCGAGAAGGGCTTTAAGCTCGGCGAGACGCTCTAGGTCGTAGCTTAAACAGGAAATACCCCGCGGGAAACCCGCGGGGTATTTGCCGTTCTCTGGGGAGTTTTCGGGCAGTTACTTTTGGAGTTTTGCTGCCCGCTCTGTCATCCGCTGTGAAACATAAACCGGGATCAGCGACAGCAGGATGATAATCGTCGCCACCACATTCACCTGGTTTGCTTCGTTCGGTCTTGCCATCTGGTTCATAATCCAGATCGGCAGTGTGTCCACTCCCGGGGGTGCGGTGAACACCGTGACATAGACCTCGTCAAACGATAGAGCGAAAGCGAGTAAACCACCCGCGATGAAGGCGCCCCTGAACTGTGGGAAGGTGACAAGGCTGAATGTTTTACCGATGCCCGCACCGAGATCCATCGACGCCTCCTCCAGGTTGGGGTTCATGCGACGGAGCCTGGCAATCACATTGTTGAAAACCATCACAATGCAGAATGTTGCGTGGGCGATAATCAGGCCAGCGTACCCAACCTTGATGCCCGCCGGATCCAGCACCTGATAGAAGGTGTTTGAGAGCGCGACACCGGTGACAACACCGGGCAGGGTGATCGGCAGAATAATCATCAGGTTCACGGTTTCGCGCCCGAAGAATTTGAAACGCTGCAGCGCGAAAGCGGCAAGTGTGCCAAGCAGCAGGGCGATAGCCGTTGCGGCCGCGGCAACCACCAGCGAGTGCACAAGGGACTGCAACATCGCCTCGTTTGTTAGTGCCTTCTGCCACCATTCCATACTGAAGTTAACTACCGGCCAGCCTGCGACCTTGTTAGCGTTAAACGAGTTGACGATAATCACCAGCAGCGGGATATAGATCGCGATCAGCAACAGAATCGCGATTGTTGAGATAGTGATTTTGAGACTGCGACTGAGATACAACACTTTTAGTCCTCCTAGATGTTTTCAATCGCGCCGGTCTTACGCACCGTCAACAGGAACGTCAAAACAATAACGATAGGCACAACCGCGAAAGCAGCAGCAACAGGCGGGTTGAGGTTTATGTTTGAGGCAATAATCGTGCCAATGAGCTGGGTGGATCCGCCCACAAACTTCGCGGCCAGATAGTCACCGAGGCTCAGTGAGAAGGTGAAAATGGATCCGGCAATAATCGCCGGTTTTAATAGCGGGAGCACAACTGCGCCGATGGTTTTTAGACCCTTCGCGCCGAGGTCGCTTGACGCATCGAACAGGTTGTCTGGGATCTGGGCTGTTGCGGTGTAGACCGGGATGATCATGTACGGGAACCAGAGATAGACGAGTGCGACAACGGTTGCAAAAACCCCGTAGCCGGGGGAGTTGATGCCGAGCCACCCGAACGTCGAGTTGATGAATCCACTCTCGGAAAAGACGATTCTGATGGACAGGATTTTCACCAGATAGCCAGCCCAGAGCGGCAGTGTTATCAGCACAACCAGCAGGGAGCGTTGCCACACCGGCGCGAGTTTTGCCATGTAGATCGCCAGCGGGATCGCGAAGGCTATGCAAATAACTGTGACGGCTGCCGCGATGCCGATTGTTCTGAGGGTTGCCGCCAGATACGACGGCACCTGCACAATATCTAGGAAGTTGTTGAGCGTGAAACCCGGTTTAACCTTTGATGTGAAGGGGTCTGTGTGCCAGAACGCCGTGAGCAGCAACAGCACAATGGAAATAATGTAGATCACAATCAGCCAGGTCATTGGCAGGCTGAGCAGCGACAGTAGCCGACCGCGAGGGTGACGATATAAGGCAGTCGAGAACGGCTTAGTTGCTTTCATCTGGTTTGTCATTGGGGACTGTCCTTGTCTGATCAAGATTATGAGTGCCGCGGTGCGGGGGTGAGTGTGGATTACATCCCACCCCCGTACGGCAATTCAGCGGTTAGCCGCTAGTTTTTCACCGTTAGCCAGGCGCTTGTCCACTGCTGGAAGTTGGTGCACTTAACGTCCTTGCGGCCGTCAATGCACTGCTCAATCGGGGTTGTCCAGAACCACACCTTTTTGAAGTATTCCTCATCGGTTGCTTTAAACTCTTCGCAGTGTGCTCTCGCCTCGTCGTTCAGTTCACAGAAGGCGGCGTTTGCGGGAGCCATACCGAAGTTCATCGCAATCTGACCGTTCACATCCGGGCTGGAGGTGTAGTTCATCCAGGCGTAGGCGCAGTTGGGGTTCTTGGTTTTGGTTGCCAGCATCCAGGCGTCAGACCAGCCGGTTGCGCCCTCCTCCGGTAGGACGCCCTGCAGTTTGTCGTTGGCAGAGAGCTTCTTCAAAATCTCCCAGGAGGTGCCAACAACCGCGTCCCCGCCGTTAAACGCGGTGATCTGCGCGGTTGGGTCACTCCAGTAGTCGCCGATAATCTGGTTCTGCTGTTTCAGCAGATCAATTGCGGCGGCGAGCTGTGTCTCGTCAAGCGCGTACGGGTTCTTAATGCCGAGGTCTGGCTGGTGGTGCATCAGGTACACCGCGGCATCTGCGATGTAGATCGGTGCGTCATAGGCGAGGATCTTGCCTGCGTAGGGTGAGTCGCTCTCCCACACAACATCCCAGCTGGTCGGCGCCTCCGTCACCGCATCCGTGTTGTACTGCAGAATGTTTGCGCCGCGCCCGATTGGCACACCGTAGGACTTGCCGTTGAGGGTGTCATACACCTGACCCTTCATGCCCTCAACAATGTCGTCGCCGAAGTTTGGGATCAGATCCATGTTCAGCGGCTGCACATCACCGCCCACGATCAGGCGGAGGCTCGCGTCACCCGAGGCGGACACAAGGTCGTAGTTTCCGGTGCGCATCAGCTGCACCATCTCGTCCGAGGTGCCAGCGATTTTACGGTTAACCGTGCAGCCGGTCTCCGCCTCAAACTTGTCTGTCCAAGCTGGCTCAACAAAACCAGACCAGGCAACAATGTTTACCTCTTTTTCGTTGTCCCCGATTTTTTCAATCATCGGGATATCAGGCACCTCGATTTTAAGCTCACCGGAGGAGCTGTCGGATCCGCCCGAGCATCCCGAGAGCACCAGGGCAGCGGCCGCTGCCAGCGCTACGGCCGGCAGCATTTGCTTCTTTGAAATTTTCACTTCTTTACTCCTTTGTTTAGTGTTTTTATTGGTTGAATTATTGGAATCTAGCCGGGGATGGCGGTTGCGTGATCCGCCTCGAACTCGGCGGTAACGCGGTCTCCGCGCTGCGGGGTTTTGCTGCTGTCGGTTATCAGCTGCGTGTTTTGCACCTCGGCGATTAGGCGATGGTCATCGACGGTGTCGAGCAGATACCGGGTTGCGGGGCCCGCATAAACAACCTCTCGAACCGTTGCGGGCAGTGTGATCGTGTTATTGGTCACGGCCGCGGTTCGTGCGGTGGCGGCACCAGCGGGGTTTTGTGTGTGGATCCGGATCCGCTCGGGTCGCAGGCTGTGTGTGCCCTGCCTCCCGAGCAGCTGGTTGGAGAGAGTGTCGTCGAGCAGGTTGGTGATGCCGAGGAACTTTGCGACGAAGCTGGTTGTTGGCTTTTCGTAAACCTCGCGCGGTGTACCGATCTGCTCAATTTCGCCGTCCTTAAACACCGCGATGCGGTCGGACAGGGTTAGTGCCTCCTCCTGGTCGTGGGTGACGAACACGAAGGTGATTCCAACCTCGCGCTGGATCTGTTTCAGCTCAACCTGCATCTGTTCGCGCAGCTGTTTGTCCAGTGCGCCAAGTGGTTCATCAAGCAGTAGCACCTTGGGACGAAGAATCAGCGCGCGAGCCAGCGCGATCCGCTGCCGTTGACCGCCTGACAGCTGTGATGGGCGCCGCTCGGCGAGGTGGTCGAGTCTAACCTGCTCCAGTGCCTCAGTGACGAGCCGCTGCCGTTCGGCCTTTGGCACACGGTGCACTTTGAGGCCGTACTCGACGTTCTCGAAGATGGTCATGTGCGGGAACAGCGCGTAATCCTGGAATACGGTGTTCACCTCGCGGTCAAACGGGGGCAGTGAGGTGACGTCCTGGCCGTCGAGGAAGATGCTGCCGGATGTCGTGGGTTCAAATCCGGCGATCATTCTCAGCACCGTGGTTTTGCCGGATCCAGAGGGTCCGAGCATTGAGAAGAACTCGCCCTGCCTGATGGTTAGATCCAGGTTGTCGACGGCGGTGAAATCACCAAAGCTCTTGGTCACACCCTTAAGCTCAACAGCGTTAGCGGCTGTTTTAAGCAGTGAGGTGTGGGCGGTTTGCTTGCGGTCTCGGTGGGTTTCGTAGCCCAGACCACTCATTTCGTCTTTGCTGTCGGGTCTTGCCATGATAGCTCCTTAAATACGCAACGTCCTTGTCGGATAACGACCTGTCTATCTTAAACATATAACATACTATCTAAAATGATTAATTCGCAAGTCTAATCTCAAAATCGTTCTAGTCTCACCAAAAACACACTGTAATGACGGGTAAACTAGCTGATGAAACAATTAACTGGCCACTCTGACCTCAGGACTGGGATGCAGCAGCACTTGGAAACACCCGCGGCGACTCGGCTCCGTCACGCTGCGCTAGCGCCGCTCGGTGAAGAGGGGCGGGTAGAGCTGGTTGCTAGCAGGCTTATCCAAACCATCACAACCGGTGCTTTCGCTCAGGGCGAGAGACTCCCCGCCGAACAGGAACTCGCGGAGCTTTTAGGTGTCGCAATTATCACTGTCCGCGGGGCGCTGTCTCACCTTCGTCAGCGCGGCTACATCGAAACAAAGCGGGGTCGCGTGGGCGGCAGCTTTGTTAAGCCCAGTTATCAGCGGATCCTGGAGCTCAACGCCGCAGCGCTTAAGGACACGCCCCGCATCGCCCTGTCTGATCTCGGTATTCACTACGATGTCATCACAACTGCCTGCGGTGTTTATGCCTGCCGGCGAGCGACCACGACCGAGATTGACACTGTGCTGCAGGTGCTTGAGTCAATCAACAGCTCCGACCCGCAGGTTTGGCGGAGGCAAATAACCGATGTGCAGTTGGAAATCGCCGCGCTAAGCCAGTCTGTTCGCCTAACCAATGAGCACATTAACGTGCACACCGAGTGCCTGCCGTTCTTTAGCCTGCAGGACTCCGATCAAGACCGCCGAGAACAGACGCGGGCGAATCTGGTCAAGAAACTAGAGGCGATCCGCGGGGGAGACGAGTCGGCCGTTGCGGATGTTGTCCACACTGACAGTAAACAGACTATGCGGTGGTTGCTTGAACAGCAGAGTCTGCTAAAAAACGGGGGCTAGCACGGATCCGCCAGCGAAGTAACTTTTGCGCTCTGGCCACTTTGGCATATGCTAGACGGGAGATTAAGGGCGCTTATCACCGCAGGGATTGAACATAGGGGTTGGGATCTTAAAATGAACGCTAACGCAGCAGACGAGAAACAGTTGACGGCTGAGCTGAAGCGGTTGCTGGGTTCGATTGAATCGTTCTTTGAGGGCGGATTTAACAAGCTTGAGTTTTGGCTCCCTGACCTGTCTGCGGCTTTTCAGGAGAGCGTGCAGAACGGCCAAAAACTGAGCGGAAACCAGTTGGCGTCACTGGTGAAGGAGCGAGCAACCCAGCTGCTCAGTGACACCGAGGTTGATATTTACGGCGCCGGTTACTGCGGCAGCGAAGCGCTTGTTGCGGCGGGCAACCCGCTTGCATGGTGGCAGGGCGAAAACAAGACACAACTGGCAAGTTCCGCGTTCGGGCCAGGGCAGGTTGAGGTGGATATTAGACGCCTGGAGTGGTATCGGGTTCCCGCACAAACAGGTAACAGCCATATTGCCGGACCGTTCGTTGACTATCTGTGCTCAAACGAGATAACGCTGACGCTCTCAAAACCGCTGTTTATCGCGGACGAGTTTATGGGCGTTGCCTGTCTGGACGTGCTGCTTGAGACGGTTGAGCGGCACTTCTTGCCCGAGCTGCAGAAACACGTTGATCTGTCTCTGATTAACGAGAGCGGTAGGGTTGTTATCACCTCCGACCTTGAACTTGAAACAGGTGATAAACACCCGGTCAAAGCCTCCCCTGAGGGTGCCGGACAGTTCCGGGTGATCGCCTCGGAAACCTGCCCGTTCCTGTTGGTGCAGAGGCTAGCTACGAGCTAGATTACCTCGTGGATGGTGATTGCCCGTTACAGGTGAGGTTGCCGCGCGGCGAGCTAGATAACCTCGTCGCGGTTGAACGGATCCAGCGAGAAACCGCGTGACACAATGTCGGCGCTCCACGCTTTCGCGCTGTGCAGCGAGTGGTCACGGTAGTTGCCGCAGCTGAAGGCGTCGGTCCCAGGAACCGCATCCCAGGTGATGTTCTCGGCAATGTCGCGCAGGCTGTCGCGGATCGCCTCAGCAACCTGGCGCACGGTCGGCTCACCCCACACGATCAGGTGGAAGCCGGTGCGGCAACCGAACGGCGAAATGTCGATCACGCCGTTAAGTCGCGGGCGCAGCAGACCCGCAATTGTGTGCTCGATTGTGTGCAGGCCACCGGTCGGAATCTCCTGCTCGTTAGGCTGCACAAGCCGCACATCAAAGTTTGAGATAACGTCACCCTTCGGCCCGGTTTCGGTACCGATCAGCCGAATATACGGCGCTTTTACGGCGGTGTGATCGAGCGTGAAACTCTCTACCTCGGCAATCTCGACATCGGCCATCATAAACTCCAAACTGCTTGTTGGTTAAGGGGTGCTGTGTGTGGATCCGGCAGGCACCGAACCTTAGTCGGTTGCGGCACTAAGCTCCGCAGTGCGGTGGCTATTGGATCCGCCGCCACGGAACACAGCAGCAATAACTCTAGTCTAATAAACTCGCAAATAACCGGTAGGGTTGTTACTGATTGTTAAGACCCCGCCACCGAAGGGCGGGGACAGCATTAGACCGCGCCGCCGTTGGGCGGGGAGAACGAACCACCGTAAAGGACGCTCATGGGCACAAACGCCGCAGACCTAGCCGCAGACCAGCCAGCAAACCACGCCGCACCGAGTGAGGCGGGGGGAGCGGATCCGCTAGGCACCGCCGGGCAGCTGCTGGTGTTTGCGCACGGTGACGAGGCCAGCGCCTTCACCGATGTGCCGCACCTGGTTACGGGGGTTGGCAAGGTGGACGCGGCGACGGTGCTCGGCAAGGCGCTCGCCGATGCTAGGGAGGCGGGGCAGCCGATCAGGCGGGTAGTTGTGCTCGGCACCGCCGGCATTATCTCGGACGATCACGACCTTGACACGGTTGTGCAGATCACGGGCGCGGTGCAGCACGATATCAACGTCAGCAAGCCGCGGATCGCGATTGAGCCGGCCGTGCTCGATAAAACCGCGACGATCGCAACCGGTGACCAGTTTGTGACGAGTGATCAGCAGCGGATCGAGATTGCCGCCCTCGGGGCGAGCCTCGTCGACATGGAAATTTACGCCTACGCGGCGGTGTGCAAGGCTTACGGTGTGCCGCTTTACGTGTTTAAGATTCCGAGCGATTTTGCCGACAGCAGCACAACCGACCAGGAGTGGGACGAGATCGTGTTCCTGAAATCACGTCAGCTGAGGGAGTTCTTCAACAGCGAGCTGCCGCAGCTGCTCGGCAGCTAACTTCTGCAAACCCTCGCGGGGAGGAGTAAGCTAGCTTGTGCTATGCAAAAGTCTCTCCACCCCGAACCGCAAAAACCGCAAATGACCGGGCTACTGCTGTGCCTGCTGGGATTTATCAGCATGGCGGGGGCGCTGTCTGTTGACATGTATCTGCCGTCGTTCGGCAATATCGCGAGTGATCTTTCGGCGCACCCGTCGAGTGTGCAGCTGACGCTGACCGCGTTTATGGCGGGCGTCGGGATCGGGCAGTTGTTCCACGGGGTTGTCTCTGACCGGGTGGGTCGCCGTCGGGTTGTTGTGCCGGCTCTCGCGGTGTTCTTTGTTTCAACGCTCGCGATCGTGTTTGTGCCAAACATTGAACTGTTTATTGGTTTGCGCCTCGTACAGGGACTCTCTGCCGCAGCCGCCGTGGTGATTAGCCGCGCAATCGTGGTTGATATCAGCGACCCGAAAACCGCCGTGAAATCACTCAGCATGCTCGCGATGGTTAGCTCGCTCGGCCCGCTGATCGCACCTTTAATTGGTGGACCAATCGCCGCCGTCGCCAACTGGCGCGCCGTCCTGGTTGCCCTCACCGTGATTGCGGCGACCATGTTTGTTGCCGTGCTGTTGCTGCTGCCCGAGAGCCTGCTGCCGGAAAACCGCCAGCGCGGCCCGATTCTTAACGCCTACAAACCACTTTTGCAGCTGCTAAAACAGCCGCGCTACACCGCGTTTATTCTGGTTTTCGCGCTCAGTTTCGGCGGCCTGATGAGCTACATTTCGGCATCCTCATTTGTTGCGCAGAGCATGCTCAGGGCTAACGAGCTGCAGTACGCGATCGGGTTCGCGATCAGCGCCGCCGCCATCCTGATCGGCAACCTTATCAACTCGCGGATCGCGCCGCGCGTCGGGCCATTTAAGATGCTGGTGATTGGATCCGCCATCGCACTAACCGCGGTCGCCCTGCTGGTGCTGCAGACCGCCCTCGGGGTGCTGTCCGTGGTTAGTTTTGTGGCCAACGCTTTCCTGCTCGTGTTCGGAAACAGTTTCGTCGGCTCGAACGCTTCGGCGCTCGCGCTCGCCGAAACAAAGCCCTACAATCGTGGATCCGGTGCCGCGCTGATGGGGTCGCTGCAGCTGCTGATCGGTGCTTCTATAACGCCGCTGGTTGGACTCGGCGGTGAGCACACGGCGGTGCCGATGCTGATCTGTCTCGCCGCCTGCGCGCTCGCGTCGTTCGGGTGTGCGCTGTACGGATCCCGCCAGCCCCGAGGTTAAACTTGCCAGCGGGCCCGCCCTCGTAGGGCAGCCTGCGACGCCGGGAAAATCCGCTGCCGCTGGCCGCGGCTAAACCTGCCAGCTGCTCGCGCTCTTGCTGGCCGCGACAAAGTCGGAGAAGATGCCGGGGCGGGAGACCAGCTCCTCGTAGGTGCCGATCTCGCCGACGGTTGCCGGAGCACCGTTCAGGCCCGGTTTCAGCACCACGATTTTGTCCGCGTCGCGGATTGTGCTGAGCCGGTGCGCAACCACGATAACCGTGCGGCCGCGGCTGAGCTCCTGCATAACCTCGGTGATAGCCGCCTCATTCTCGCTGTCGAGCGCGGAGGTGATCTCGTCCAGCAGCAGGATCGGTGCGTCCTTAATGAAGGCGCGCGCGATCGCAACCCTCTGCCGTTCACCGCCGGACAGTTTCAGTCCGCCGTGCCCAACCTTGGTGTCCCAGCCGTCGGGCAGCTTCTCGATCACACTGTCGAGGCGCGACAGTCTCGCGGCCCGGTCAAGCTCGTCATCGGTCGCCTCGGGTTTCGCCATGCGCACGTTTTCGCGGATGGTTGTGTCAAACAGGTAAACCTCCTGGAACACCATTGCGATCTTACCCATCAGCGCCTCCGGGTCGAACTCCCGCACGTCAATCGCCGCGCCGCCCGCGCCTGCGGCAGTGCCCGCGCCGCCGCCCGGGCCAGCAGCGCCGCCGATTGTGACGGATCCGCTGTCGACATCCCAGAAACGCGCTGCGAGCCGCAGCAGCGTTGATTTTCCGGTGCCGGATCCACCCACCAGCGCGGTTATTTTGCCCGGCTCGGCAACGAAGTCAATGTTTGTAAGCACCGGCCGCTCGGGGTTATAGCCGAAGCTGATGTTGTTGAAGCTGATCGCGGTGCCGGTTATCTCGGTGACCGGGTTTGCGGCGATCGGCAGCGGATCCGCGTCCAGCACCTCGTGCACCTGGTCGAGTGCGTTGTTTGCTTTGTGCAGCTCGTCAGAGTAGACAACCGAGCTTGACAGCGGCTGTGTGATGCGGATCGCGATAACCGCCGCGGCGAGGTACACCGGCACGTCGATGCGGCCGGTGTTGATCAGCCAGTAGCCGGTTATCAGGGTTGCGGCGAGCATCACGTCAACGATCAGGGTGTAGAGCAGAATCGGGCGACCCTTTGCGCGCATACTCGAGAGCAGCGCGTGGTTCTCGGCTGCCAGCGCGTTCTTTAGTGGCTCCCAACCTGCGCGGGTGACACCGCTCGCGCGCAGCACCGGCTGCAGTTTCGCAAACTCGATCAGCTTTCCCGCCGAGGCTGTTGCCGCTTTCGCCTCCACCTGGTCGGCGGCGACGCTGTTGCGTGCCATAAACTTCCAGCCGAGGTAGAGCAGCGGCACCGCGATAACCATCACCAGGCTGAGTCGCCAGTCGACAAACAGCAGCGAGATAATCAGCACGCTCGGCACAATAAACTGGCTGGTGAGCGCGGGCAGCAGAATCGGCGCGACGTGCGAGAGCGAGTTAATCTCGCGCGACATAATTGTCGCCAAAAGCGCCTCGCGGCGGGCAGTGAACCAGCCGAGCGGCAGTTTCAGTGCGTGACCGGCAACCTCCCGAATCATGTTGTCGCTCACCGAGTAAACGCTCACCTTGTTGGCGAACATTGAAACCCAGCTGGAGAACACGAAGGTTATCAGGCCCATAACACAGATCAGCACGGTCAGCGGCAGCAGGCTCTCACGCTCGGCTGACCCCTCCGGGCTCATAAACGCGCGCAAGAACGGCAGCAGCATCGCCAGCGTCACACCCTCAAACAGTGCCACAATGCTGAGCATAATGGTCAGCCAGCGCAGCTGTTTTGAGCCGGTTATTGCCTCAAGTTTGCGTAGCATCCTATTTCACCTCACCGTTCTGTTTGCGCCACATGCCCGCGTAAACACCGTCAAGCGCGAGCAGCTCTGTGTGCGTCCCCGCCTCTGCGACAGTGCCGTCGGCAACCACCACGATTTTGTTTGCTGAGGCGATGGTCGCCAGGCGGTGCGCGATAATAAACACCGTGCGACCCCTGCTCAACCCGGTTAGTGCGCGGTGAATATCGTGCTCCGATTGCGGATCCGTGCTCGCCGTTGCTTCGTCGAGGATGAGAATCGGGGTGTTGCGCAGATAGGCCCTGGCGATTGTGATCCGCTGCATCTCACCGCCGGACAGGAAGCCGTCTTTATCACCGATCACGGTGTCGTAACCGTTTGGGAGTCGGGTGATTCGATCGTGAATCTGGGCTGCTTTGGCGGCCGCAACAATGTCGTCTTGTGAGGCGTTTTTGACGCCGACGGAGATGTTGTTTGCGACGGTGTCGTGTGACAGCGCAATGTCCTGGAAGACGATGCTGATCTGCTGCAGCAGCCACTCCTGGTCGAGCTCGCGCACGTCTTTGCCGCAGACACGGACGACGCCGGAGTCCACGTCGTAGAATCTCGCAGCCAACCTCGCTAGCGTGGTCTTACCGCCGCCGCTCGGGCCAACCAGCGCGGTTACCTGGTTCGCCTCGGCGGTGAAGCTGGCGTTGTGGATCACCGGGTTGTTGGGCTGGTAGCCGAAGCTGACGTTCTCGAAACTGATCGCCGCGGGCTGGTCACTCGACTCGCTGCCGTTAACCAGGTCGGGCTGGGAGAGCAGCGCCGCGGTTGCGGCGGCCGCCTGCTCAGACTCGTAGATGTGCTGCATCAGTGTCACAAGCGTCGCAAGCCCCGAGGGCAGGCCGATTCCGATCATAAAGAACGGCAGAACGTGGGGGATATCGGTCCAGCCGTTAACCAGGAACAGCACTGCCAGCGGGGTCAGTGTAGCGATCACAACACCGGGTTTCAGGAACGAGAAGATCAGCGCAATCGACTTCGAGGTTGCGCGCATCCACTCGTAGGAAACATCGGCGAGATCGGTGCGGGCGCTGTCAAACTCGGTGCGGGCAGCGTCAGCCGCCTGGAAGTTTTTAATCTCTTTGATACCCTCGAACATTTCAACAACCGAGCTGGAGAGCCTGGTTTGGGCGTCGCGATACTCCTCAACCCGCTTGCCGTAGTCACTGAACGAGGTGAAGCCGACAACCACGCCAAACACTGTCCAGACAGCGAGCATTGCGAGAGCCAGCTTCCAGTCAGCCCAGAACAGCACCGCGAGGCCGCCGAGCAGTGACACAACCGCGTTAGCGGCATCACCGGCGACGTGGGCGACGAGTGTGTGAATGCTGCTCGTCTCGTCCACAACGGTTTTGCGCAGCGCCCCGGCGGAGGTGTTTTCTACCCGTCCGAGAGGGATTTTGCCAAGCTTATCAACGATCTGTTTGCGCAGTGTGTAGCGCAGTTTCGCCTCAACCAGGTGCGAAACCTGCAGGCCCATACCGTAGAGCAGCACGTACAGCACGGTGGCAACAATCGCGACAATGATCCAGGGCAGCAGCTCCCCGGTGGATCCGCCAGCCAACCAGATAACCGCGATCTGCACGAGCGCGATATAGGGGACGAGGGAGCACAGGGCCCCGAGGGAGGTTAAGATCGCACTCAACACCATGCCGGGTTTTGCTGGCGCGATCAGCGTTTTGATGGTTATCGGCTGTGCTGTTTCGGCGCCCACGGTGTTGCCCGCTGCGGCCGAGGTGTTCTTGCCAGCCGTTGGTTCTGCGGTGCCCGCGGTGCCCGCTGTTTCTGATGCCATACTGAGCCTCCGTCTCAGGTTGCGTCTGGTCTGATGATCCTATGACAGGGTTAACTTTACTCCTGTTCGCTCTTTTTTGATACCCCTAGTCTCGGGTTACTGATCCCAACTGTTGTACTTCCTGTTTTGGCAGTAATCAGCAGTAGCAGCTAAGACAGTTAGAGCAGCCGCCTGGTTAAAGTTGCTTGCTAGTCAAAATGGAACGTGCACTGGTTAACAGTAGGCAACACCTTTTTGCTGCTAGATTCAGTTGAATCTATAAGTGCAAACTGTCTTTTGCTTCTGGTAGTGTGAGAAAGTCTATCTCCCTGTTTAAACGTGTTTAGCACCTTTTTGCAGCTCCCCCTATACTTATTTCTTCGCGGCCGACTGAGAAAAACTGAAAAGGCATATCCAATGAGTGAGAACCATTCAAAATCGCGCTACTCTCGCGTGACCCGACACCTCGCAAAGGGCTCTATAGCGAGCACGGTTGCGATCGGCCTGGTCATCGCCGGTGCGCCAGTATCCGCGCCCCTCGCGGCCTAGACTGTGCAGAACGTGGGCGAAACCCTCGGCATCTCACTCTCCGCCAAAACCGGAACCCCGGACTTTGACAGCACCAGCGGACCCGGCAAAGACACCTCGGCGGATGACCTGGTGATCCGCACTAACGACCTCATCGAGTACAACATCAGCGTCGTGGCCAACGGTGGCACCGCCGAAAAACCGGTTGTGACGCTGACACTGCCCCAGGGTCAGGAGGTGCGAGATGTACCCGCCTGGTGTGATGACGCCTCGGGCGCCGACGCAAAACCTAGCCCGCTGCTGCCAGCACCGGCTGTGCCGCTGACCAACACCAGCTGGCAGAGCCTGCCAACTCAGACTCTCACCTGCCACATTCCCGATATGGCGAGCAACGTAACCCAGGTTTTGACGGTGCCGGTGTGGCAGCGCTCCGAGGTGCCAAACGGCACAACGGTGCCAACCGCGGTTGCAACAATTAATTCGCAGGCCGCGCCGAATCCGGTGTCAAGCACCGAGAATCTGTCAATGACCGTTTCCGCGGCACCAAAGTGGGATGTCCGCAAGAACGGCATCGGCATTGAGGAGAACAAGGGTTACTCCTACCAGAACTTCCGCGCCTGCTCGTGGGATACGAGCCGAAAGTGTCACCTCCGCAGCTACAGCATCCTGGTTGGCGCGGCCGCGGGCGGTAAGGGCCTTGCGCCGTTCACCGGTGATGTGACATTCCAGGACGATCTCACCCCCGAAAAATTCTTTGGTGCGGACGTTGTAAACAGCGCCGCTTGGAAGGCAGCGGGTGCTGACGCGGTTAACAAGTACGCGCCGCGACTCGTTGGCTGTGAAACCCGCCCACGCTTCCACATGTCACCGGGCAACAACACCGGCGACCTCACCGAGTCGGTGCGCAACAGCGGCACCGTCAGCTGCGAGCAGCCAGAGCCCGGCAAAGCGGCAAAGGTGACCATCTCAAACGCGGACTGGTCGCTCTACACCTACCCGGACAAGGTCTCCGCGCCAGCAGCCCGACCGGTGATTCCGGACAACACAGCCTACGCGGTCTCCAGCATAATCAACGTTGAAGTGCCTGTTGACGCGATCACCGACCTTGGCGTGAAGGTCAACACAACAACAAGCCTGAAGATCCGCAACGAGTTTACGAACCTGCAGGGTAATGGCCTCGACGGCACACCGCAGCAGGCGGGGCGGATCCGTTAGGAAACAACTATCTTGAGGCAACCCCGGTGGTTAGCGCCCCGGGCGGCTTCACCAAGTTCTATGGTGGTGTCGGCGGTGCTGAGGGTAACGTGCCAGCAGCCCAGTTCATGCCTGGCGATTCGCAGGTTGATGGCCCTCCCGGCTCAACCATTCGGCGCTCCGGTCACAATGTTGCTGGGCCAGGCCAGACAGTCACCTCGGTGCTGCTGCTGGTTGGATCCGGTATCGCCAACTCCGCGCCCGGTCAGGCGCTGCTCTGTGATGCCTGGGACAATAATAAGCTGAACCTGCACGCTGGCAACTGGGGTAAGGGCAGCCGTTCGGGCCAGAAGTTCCCTTCAAACGGTAAGGCTGTGTGGCTGAGCGGCAGCACCTACATTGATAAGGATCCGACCTACACCGTTGAATACTCCGGTGACTCAACCACCGCGGGTGGCGGAGCCGGATCCACCTGTAAAGACGGAACCTGGTACGATGACCCGGCGAAGGTTCCCGGCAACGACCCGGAGCTGGCAAAACAGGGTATCTACACCGGTGTTAGCCATGTGCGCATCTACACCTCGATTGAGGAACCAACAGCTACCGCGCAGAGCCTGGTCTACCAGTTCTACTCGATTGCACTGCGGGTTAAGCCGGGGCAGCAGTCGGGAGACATCCTGCCCAACTGGGCGAGCGCGGTCTATCGCTACAACGCTAAACCGACCAAGGATGAGCTGCTCGCGCTAAACAATCCCGGTTCGCACTACAACCCCGAAAACCACAGCGGCAGCAACGGCGACCGGATGCTCTACTCGCCAGCCTTATACGCGTGAGCAAACAGGTCTCTGTGAAGGGCGGAGGCTTTGCCAGCAGTGGAGTTGCAAGCCCCGGCGACAAAGTCACCTGGAAGGTTTCCCCGATCCTGTCATCGGCAGCTGTTGCTGAGGACGTGCTCAAGCAGCCTGTCTATGTTGAGGACTGCCTGCCAGCAGGCATAGTCTTTGACAGCGCGAGCGTTAACCCGGCGATTGCGCAGCCAGCGCCCGCGCCGGCCGGATTCGAGATTAAGTGTGGCAGCGGAACCTACCTGAGATTTAACCTTGGGGAGCGGAAGCCGAACGCGGCAATCGAGCCGATTGAGATTAACACCCACGTTTCGGCGGTTGCTGGATCCGGCACCTACCGGAACACGGTAGTCACCCAGACGGATCCGCTAGACCCGTCACCGGTTGACCAGCGCACCGCAGCCGCGCAGATCACCGTCTCACAGATCGCCGGAATCAAACTGGAGAAGCAGGCGCTGACACCGGTTGTGCAGGTGAACCCGGAGGGTAGCCAGCAGAAACAGCGGAATGTTTGGCAGCTCGACTTTATTAACCTGAACGCGCCAAACGCGGTTAGTGAGGCGGACGTGATTGACGTGCTGCCGACAAAAACCGGTGTTAACGGTTCGAAGTTTGCGGGCACCATGAGCTTTGAGAAGGTTGACCTGCTCGCTGGCGACAACGTCACAATTCTCTACACCAAGGCAGACAAGGTGGAGAGCAGTCCGACCGCCGCCTCCAACGGGGACAGCGGAATCGCCTGGTGTAGTGCGCCCGCGGGCGGAACCGTGGTGAAGGGAACCGGCGCCTGCCCAAGCTCGGCTGCCGAGGTAACAGGTCTACGCTTTACACGCCCGGGAGTCTTTGGCAACCAGGATCAGATCTCCGCCAAGATTACGATGGTTGCCGAGGGTAACAAAGACGGTGACCTCTACGTTAACCGTACCGAGGCGCGCGCATCGGGACTGATGTTCAACGTTGGTCCGGTCGACTCGCGTGAGCTCGCCAACGCGGCAAGCCTCGGCGACAAAGTCTGGGTTGACGCCAACGGTAACGGTCAGCAGGACAGTGGTGAAAAACCGCTCGCGAAGTTCCCGATTAAACTGACCGGAACCGACGATCTGGGTAACCAGGTGAGCCTAAACACCGAGACCAACAAGGACGGCGAATACTCCTTCGCCGGTCTGCGCTCCGGCACCTACACTGTCACCTTCGACCCGGCCGGTCTGAAAACCGGGATGGCGTTCACCGCGAAACAAGCGGTTGGTGACACCGCCGCCGACTCAGATGGTGACCCGGCAAGCGGCGCAACCGACCCGATTGTGCTCGGGGTTGCGCAGAAACGCACCGATATTGACCAGGGTGTAACCTACAACACCGCTCGCATCGGCGACACCGTGTGGCTCGACAAGAACGGCAACGGTCTGCAGGATAGCGGCGAAGAGGGAGTTGACGGCTTTAAGGTTAAACTCACCGGAACCGATATATTTGGTGAGACTGTTGAGCTTGAAACAACAACCGCAAATGGTGGAAAATACGGCTTCGAGGGGCTCGTCCCTGGCAACTACCGGGTAACCTTCGACCCGACATCACTGCCCGCAGGCCACAGCTTTGTTGCCAAGGGTGACGGCCAGAACAGCGACAAGGACTCAGACGGTGACCCAACCACCGGTGAAACCGCTGCCTTCGACCTCGCCTCCGGTCAGGTAATCAACAACATCGACCAGGGCATTGCCGCGAACCCGGGTTCGATCGGTGACTATGTTTGGCTCGACAAGAACTTCGACGGTGTGCAAAACGACACCGACGAACCGCTGGCAAACATTCGGGTGATACTCACCGGCACCGACGACTACGGCAACCAGGTGCAGAAGGAAACCAAAACCTCCGATCAGGGCCGTTAACTGTTTGATGGTCTGCTGCCGGGCAAATACGTTGTCACCTTCGACAAGAGCACCCTGCCTGACGGTCACGAGCTCGTGGCGAAGGGGCAGGGCGACAACGCTGAGACAGATTCCGATGCGGATCCACAAACCGGCAAAACCACTGAGCTCACCCTCGCAGCGGGTGCGCAGTTGCTCGGGATTGACCAGGGTGTGAGCGTTAAGCGAGGCGAGGTTGGAGACCTGTTCTGGAACGACGAGAACTACAACGGCGTCTATGATGAGGGCGTTGATTTTGGTGTGCGGGCGAACGGCGAGATCAAGTTGATCGGTGTCGACGTCTACGGCAACCAGGTTGAGCTGACAACCAACACTGACGGCGTTGGTAAATACCTGTTCACGAACGTGGTGCCGGGCAAGTACCGGGTGCAGTTCCCTGACTACAGCAGCCACCCACAGAGCTACATGGTTGCTAAGGGCGTCGGAGATAATCCACGGGTTGATTCCGATGCGGATCCAAAAAACGGCCTGACCGACGAGTTCACCCTCGCCCCGGGTGAGAAGAACCACACAATTGACGCAGGTGTTGCGGACAAGCGCGGCAGCATCGGCGACCGCGTGTGGGTCGACGTTAACGAGAACGGTTTGCAGGACGATGGCGAGCCGGGTGTTGAGGGCGTGAAGGTAAAACTGCGCGGAGTAGTTAACAGAACATCCGAGGTGGTTGAGCTGGAAACCGAGACCAACGACCAGGGCATCTACCTGTTTAAGGATCTGAGAGAGGGTATTTACAGCGTAACCTTCGACAAAACAACACTGCCAGCAGGCTACGACCCGGTTGAGAAGCAGATCGGCGGCGACGGTGCAATTGATTCGGATGCGGATCCACAAACCGGTAAAACCGCTGAGGTACACCTCTCATTTGGGGATGAAAACCTTACTCTGGACATGGGTATTAAGGTGAGAAAAGCAACCGTGGGTGACTTCGTTTGGTTCGATAAGAACCTCAACGGGGTACAGGATAAAGGCGAGGATCCGGTGCCCAACTTCAAGGTGACCCTCACTGGCACCGATATCTACGGTCGGGACGTTGCCGTTGAGACAACCACCCGTGACGACGGTAAGTACCTGTTTAGCGGCGTCACACCGGGCAACTATCAGGTCGCCTTTGACCCGGCAAGTATCCCAGCTGGTTACCGTTTCGCGCCGAAACACCAGGGCGATGACCGCGATGCGGACTCAGACGGTGACCCGGCAACGGGCGTAACCACCAAGTTCACACTCGCGCCAGAGCAGAACTATCTGCGAGTGGATCAGGGTCTGCAGCTGTTGCTCAGCAGTATCGGTGATCGGGTTTGGATCGACAAGAACTATAACGGTGTGCAGGATACTGGCGAAGAGCCAGCAGCCAAGGTGCGCGTTATGCTGACCGGAACCGATGTTTACGGCAACGCCGTCACCAGGGAGACCGAGACCGATACAAACGGTAACTACTTGTTTGCGGGTGTTGCGCCGGGTAAGTACGTTGTCACCTTCGATAGGTCAACACTCCCAGCCGGTTACGAGTTAGTTGCTCCGGGCCGTGGCGATGATCGTGCGAAGGACTCTGACGGCGACGCTGAAACCGGTGCAACTCCTGAGTTTGAGCTTGCCGCAGGTGAAGCTAAAACTGACATTGACCAGGGCATCCAGCTGCAGCTTGGCAGCGTTGGCAATAAGATTTGGGACGATGCCAACTATGACGGTGTGCAGGGTGACGATGAGAAACCTGTTGCGGGCGTAAAGGTGAAGCTCACGGGAACCGATGTTTACGGCAACAAGGTAGAGGCAGAGACCACAACCGATGAGAAAGGTAACTACGAGATCGACGGCCTCGTGCCCGGAAAATATGTTGTCACCTTTGATAAAACAACACTGCCTGCTGGCTACGAGTTTGTGCCTGCCGGCGTGGGTGACGATCGTGAGAAAGATTCTGACGGGGATCCACTAACCGGTAAAACCACTGAGTTTGAGATAATCGCTGGCCAGAGTCGAACCGACATTGATCAGGGCGTTCGCCTGCGACTCGGTGAGATCGGTGACCGTGTCTGGCTTGACACTAACGGCAATGGCGTGCAGGACGAGGGCGAGAAACCAGTTAGTGATTTCAAGGTGGCGCTTACCGGAACCGATGTCTATGGCAACCAGGTTGAACGTGAGACAAAGACCAACGAGAACGGTGAATACCTGTTTGACGGGGTTGTTCCCGGCAAATACGCGGTCACCTTCGATCCAGCTGGCCTCCCAGCTGGTCACCGTTTCGTCGCGCAGGGTGCCGGAGATGACCGTGAAAAGGACTCAGACGGTGACGCTCAAACCGGTGCAACAGTTGAGATAACCCTAGAGCCGGGCGCTGAAATCCGCAGCATCGACCAGGGCATCGAAGCGATCCCAGCGGATCCGACAGTCCCGGTTGATCCCGCAAAACCAACCGACCCAGCAAAACCGGGTGAGCCTGCTAAGCCGGTCGACCCCGTTAAACCGGGTGACCAGCCAAAGCAGCGCCTGGTTGTCACTGGTGGTGCGGATCCGCTGCTGCCGCTCGGGGGAGCAGCCGCTGCGCTGCTGCTCGCTGCCGTACTGCTGGTTGGTGCAAAGCTGCAGCGCCTCCGGGCCAGCTAGTGAAATATCTTAGGGGAGACTGCCTTGCATAGTGACCTGTCGCCGGTTGAACACGCTATTAAAACAGCTGACGGCCGGCGATTGGTCTACTATACGCTAGGAGACTCCCCGCGACTTGTTGTTTGCGAAGCTGGCTTGGGCATGAGTGCACTCTACTGGGTTCCAGTGATGCAGCAGCTTGCAAAACACTGCCGGGTTGTTGCATACGATCGCGCAGGTATTGGATCTAGCAGTCCCGATCAAAACCGTCGTGATCTCACTCGACTTGCCAGTGACCTGGGGGAGATAGTTAGCTCCCAGACATACGAGGAACTGGTGCTCGTGGGGCACAGCTGGGGTGCACCTGTTGTTCGTACCTACGTGAAGCACAACCGAAGCTCGGTACAGAATCTCATGGGAATGGTGCTGGTTGATCCAATCGTTGAACAGCTGCTGCCGCATTTTAAACCCCTGCCGCTAGCGCTGCAGCGTTCACTGTTTGTTCCGCTAGCCCGTCTCAAACTGTTAGCGAGAGTGTTGAAGCCAACTGTTCGGGGGCTTCCAGACGATGTTATGAAAAAGCGGGGTAAGTGGACAAAATGTGTGGCATTTCTCGCCTAGTCCCAATCAAGCCGGTACGGGTCAGAGGTATGCAGCTCATGCCACATAAC
>NZ_RQYM01000014.1 GCF_003859945.1 Leucobacter sp. OH1287 | reverse complement strand
TTGAGTCGCCGGAACTTTAACCCCTCTACAGGGCATGGAAACACTGGGAAGCAGCGGAAGAAATGCCACACAATCTGTCCACTTACCCCACAGCTAGCGGAGGACGAGTAACAGTCAGCCATAACAATTTGGCAACGGCGAGCAATTAGATCCGCTCAGCAAATAAAAAAAATCCCCGCGCCTCGAGGTTCGAGACACGGGGACTTTGAAGCTGTTAATTAGCGACCTGAGTAGAACTCAACAACCAGCTGCTCTTCGCAGATAACAGGCACCTCAGCACGCTTTGGACGGCGAACCAGCTTAGCCTGCAGCTTGTCAAGCTCAACCTCAAGGTAACCAGGAACCGGAGGCAGAACCTCAGCGTGGCCGCCAGCTGCAGCAACCTGGAATGGCTCAAGTGCCTCTGAGCGCTCCTTGACGTGCACGAGCTGACCTGGCTTCACCCGGTATGATGGGCGGTCAACGATCTTGCCGTTGACCAGGATGTGACGGTGCACAACGATCTGGCGAGCCTGTGCAATGGTGCGAGCGAAACCGGCACGCAGCACGAGCGCGTCAAGGCGCATCTCCAGCAGCTCAACCAGGTTCTCACCGCTCAGACCAGCCTGACGCTTCGCCTCGTTGAAGACGATCCGCAGCTGCTTCTCACGGATGCCGTACTGTGCGCGCAGACGCTGCTTCTCACGCAACCGAACTGCGTAGTCGCTGTCGCTCTTCCGCTTGGTGCGGCCGTGCTGGCCAGGAGCGTATGGTCGCTTCTCAAGGAAGCGAGCTGCCTTCGGGGTTAGTGCAATGCCGAGTGCGCGTGACTTGCGCACCATAGCGCGGCTACGAGTTGTTTTTGACAAACGTAGCTCCTTTCATTTTGTTAGTTTCTGCGATAGCCTGAGCAGTCTCAGGCGCATTTGCTCTCTCGGCCAGACTTTGCCCGCACACACTATCGGTGTGCTCGCGACAAAGCGCACCCGCTCGGGGTAAGAGAACGACCAGTTGCAGAAACCCTGAAAAAGGAGCCTGCCACTGCGTGCACAGCACGTATTTAAGGCCAAAGATTATTCTAACACAAAACTGCCTAAAATCAGCGCTCGCAGGTGAGCATCCCAGCGGCGGTTATTTTGCGGATCCGCGCGTCACCCCGCGAATCTTCGTCAAGCGCTCCCCAATCACCGCCTCGTTACCGTGCACCGAGGGGCGATAGTAGATCTTGTTTTGCAGTGTGTCCGGCAGATACTGCTGTGCCACAAGACCGCGCGGGTCGCTGTGCGGATACTGGTATCCTGCCCCGTGCCCCAGCTGTTTCGCTCCCGGATAGTGTGAGTCACGCAGGTGCGGCGGCACAACCCCGGCACGCCCAGCGTTAATATCGGCGGCGGCGGTGTCGATCGCGTTAATCACCGCGTTCGATTTGGGTGCGCACGCCAGATAGATTGTCGCCTCCGCCAGCGGCAGTCGCGCCTCGGGCAGCCCGATCAGCTGGGTTGCCTGCGCCGCAGCGGTTGCCACAACGAGGGCTTGTGGATCCGCCAGCCCAATATCCTCGGCGGCGTGCACCATCAGTCGGCGGGCGATAAAGCGTGGATCCTCCCCCGCCGCGATCATTCGGGCGAGGTAGTGAACGGCCGCATCAGGGTCCGATCCGCGAATTGACTTGATGAAGGCACTGATCACGTCATAGTGCTGATCGCCGTTTTTGTCGTAGCGCAAAACAGCACGGTCGACGGTTTTCGCGACGATCTCGGCGGTGATAACCGCGGTCGGGGCGACGGCATCAGCAGCATCGTCGGCGGCCTCGGCTTCAGCAGCGGCCGCGGTACCCTCAGCATCTGCAGCACCGTCAGCGCCCTCGGCGCCGTCAGCGCCGCCAGCAGCGGGATCCGCCACCGCCGCAGCGATTGCGTTACCGGCCGCAGCCTCCAACGTTGTCAGCGCACGCCTCGCATCGCCGGCGGCGAGCTGCACAAGCGTCTCCAAACCGTCAGGGGTTATCGAAACGGTGCCGTTGAGGCCCTGCGGGGCGGCGATTGCGCGCCGCACAAGCTCCGCAAGATCGGTGTCGCTGAGCGGCTGCAGCGTCAACAGCAGAGAGCGCGACAGCAGTGGCGAAATAACCGAGAATGACGGGTTTTCAGTTGTTGCTGCAACCAGCGTCACCCAGCCGTTTTCAACTCCCGGCAGCAGCGCATCCTGCTGCGCCTTTGAAAAGCGGTGAATCTCGTCAAGAAACAACACCGTCGAAACACCGTAGAGATCCCGCTTGTTGAGGGCGCGATCCATGACGGTGCGAACGTCTTTAATCCCGGCGGTGACCGCGCTGAGGGTTACAAACTCCAGACCCGAGGCGTTCGCCAGCGCCTGCGCGATCGTGGTTTTCCCGGTGCCCGGCGGACCCCAGAGGATAACCGAAACCGATCCGGACGCGGACTCAGCGAGCTGCCTGAGCGGCGAACCCGGATACAGCAGATGCTGCTGCCCCACCACCTCGTCAAGCGAACGGGGGCGCATCCGAACCGCGAGCGGCTGATTGTTAGTAACCATGTGCTCAATGCTAGCGTGAGATGCTGCAAACAATCGCTGCTGTAGCGGCGAAACCAGGTCAGCTATGGGATCACAACCGAGTCTCAGCCAAATCGCCGCGGGTTTTAAACTTCGGCAGCCCGCACACACTCTGCGCTGAACCAGCCGCAGACGCCGAGCAACAGATCATAACGAAACGCCAATATTCGCCTAAATGATATGAAACTACAGCCGCAATATGGCATAGTTTAATAGAACATTAAATATCAGCGGGTGCTATTTAAAGCCCGCTGGATTATTCACGGTGATCTTCACATTGAGAGAAATTCACAGTGGGAAAAGGGTGAACAGTGACTGAAACACAAAATCAAACCGAATGGGGACGTGTCGCTGACGACGGCACTGTTTACGTCCGTGAGAGCGCGGGAGAACGCCCTGCTGGTTCCTACCCAGACAGCACTCCCGAAGAGGCGCTTGCCTACTTTGTTAGAAAGTTTGAAGACTTAAACGGTCAGGTAACTCTGCTAGAGGCAAGGGTGGCTCGCGGAACAGCAAGCGGGAACGTGACCGAGTCGGTTGCAAAACTGCAAAAGCAGCTGGAGGAGCCCGCTGTTGTGGGCGATATTGACTCGCTGCGCGAGCGGGTTGCAAAACTCGACAAGAAGGCCGCAGAGTTTGTTGAGCAGCACAAGGCTGAGCGTGAGGCGGCACGTGCTGCCGCGATCGCGGAGCGTGAGGAGATCGTCGCTGAGGCGGAGCGCATCGCAGGCCAGCCGGATGACAAGATCCGCTGGAAAGAATCTGGTGTGCGTTTTGATGAGCTGTTTAAGAGCTGGCAGGCAAGCCAGCGCAAGGGGCCGCAGCTGCCTAAGTCGGTTGCGGATCCGCTCTGGAAACGCTTCAGGGCAGCCCGGCACAAGTTTGAAATCGGCAGGCGTCACTATTTTGCAAAGCTTGACTCGCGCAACAAAACCGTCAGGAACGCTAAAGAAAAACTGATCGCCCAGGCTGAGGCGCTCGCGGAACAGGGCGCTGCCGGCATTCCAAGCTACCGCAGCCTGCTCTCAGAGTGGAAGAAAACCGGCAGGTCTACCTCACGCATCGACAACCAGCTGTGGGATCGTTTCAAAGCTGCCGGTGATGTGCTCTACGGTGCCCGGAAGGCTGAGCTTGCGGAACTGGACGAGGAGTTCGGCGCAAACCTGAAAGCTAAGGAAGAGCTGCTCGCTGAGGCGAAACAGCTGCTCAACGAAACAGATCACGCCGCAGCGCGCAAGGCCCTAACCGGCTACCAGTTGCGCTGGGATGAGATCGGCCGTGTGCCACGCGACGCTGTTTCCCGCGTTGAGGGTGAGATGCGCAGCATCGAGAACCACGTCAAGCAGCTGGAAGAGGATCACTGGCGGGCGACGGATCCAGAAACCAAGGCTCGTAGCGAGGGTCTGCGCGGGCAGCTTGAGGCGTCCATCGCCGAGCTGGAGAGCGAGATCGCGAAGGGTGGCAAGAACACCGCGGAGCTGGAGGAGAAACTCAGCACCCAGCGCTCCTAGCTCGCCGCGCTCGACGGCTAGTAACGGCTAAACGAAACAGGGTCTGCACCGAGTCCGGCGCGGCCCTGTTTTTTTATCGTCGCTCTGGCTCCCGGGTTCCCGAGCTCCCGCTTCGGCTCCCGGGCTCCCGGGTTCCCATTTTGGTATCCGGATTCCCGCTTAAGCTCCCGCTTTGCCACTAAACCAGCGCGGCTGCGTCTGTTACCGAGATGGCGCGATCAATCGTGAACTGGCCGAGCACGCGCGTATCCAGGTAGATAACCGCGGACTGACCGGGCGCAACACCCTCAAGCGGCGCATCGGGGGTGACAACCAGCTCGTGTGTTGCGTCGGCGCGGTGCTGCTCTGTGCGGGTTTCGGGGGTTATTTCAACCAGCTGCGCGGTTGCTGGCACTGTGTCACCGTGGGCACGAATCTGCACCTCACAGCGGAACGGTTCAGCAATATCAAAACCGGGTTCACCGGTGAACGACATTCTGCCGCCCGCGATCTGGGCGACAGCAAGCGCCTCCCTCGGGCCGACAACAACCTGGTTAGACACGGGCCGAATCGAGAGCACATAGCGCGGGTTACCGTCCGGGGCTGGCCTGCCGAGCTGCAGTCCACGCCGCTGGCCTACCGTGTAGCCGTTGGCACCGTCGTGTTTGCCGACGATGTTACCCGCCTGATCAACAATATCTCCAGGTTCACGGTGCATGTGCTCGTTTAACCAACCGCGTGTGTCACCGTCGGGGATGAAACAGATGTCGTAGCTGTCGGGTTTTTGGGCGATCTGGATCCCCCGCTCCGCCGCCTCAGCGCGCACAAGCTCCTTCGAGGGGGTGTCACCGAGCGGGAAATAGCAGTGAGCAAGCTGCTGCTCGGTTAAAACGCCGAGCACATAGGACTGATCCTTCGCCTGCGCAGACGCCCTGTGCAGCTCTTTACCGTTGGGCCCCTCAATAATGTTTGCGTAGTGGCCGGTTGCAACCGCGTCAAAGCCGAGCGCGATCGCCTTGTCTAAAAGCGCCTCGAACTTAATCTTTTCGTTGCAGCGCAGGCACGGGTTTGGGGTGCGGCCTGCAGCGTATTCGGCGACGAAATCGTCAACAACCGCCTCTTTGAAGCGCTCCGAAAAATCCCAAACATAGAACGGGATACCGATCAGGTTAGCAACCCGCCTCGCATCCATCGCGTCCTCAATGGTGCAGCAGCCGCGCGAACCTGTTCGCAGAGTGCCGGGCATCCGGCTGAGCGCGAGGTGCACACCAACAACGTCGTGCCCCGCCGCAACAGCGCGCGCCGCAGCAACGGCGCTGTCCACGCCGCCGCTCATAGCTGCTAAAACCTTCAAATTATGCCAGTTCCTTCAGTTTGTTTCTTGCAAATTATAACAGTCCAGCCGGAGCTAAACTCCCCCGCACCAGACCAAAATATCCCCGCTCCCAGATGCAGCAAAACTACAGCAAACCGGCCTTTTTTGCCTGCGCATAGGCACCGGGCAGCGCCGTTAACAGCGCTGTCACCTCTTCCTCGGAAGTGTTTTCGTTAAACGTGAACCGCAGCGCACCCGCGGCAGTCTCCTCGTCCAACCCGATCGCGAGCATCACGTGCGAAACCTCCGCAACACCCGCCGTACACGCCGACCCGGTCGAAACCGAAACCCCCGCCTGATCGAGCAGAAACAGCAGCGAATCCCCCTGACAGCCGGGGAATGTGAAGTGCAGGTTGCCGGGGATCCTCACAATGTCGCTGGTTTTGCGTGGATCCGCCCCCCGCAAAATCGCCTCGGGCACCGCCGCAATCACCCCCGCGAGGATCCGGTCACGCAGCGCGCTCAGTTTTGCAAGCTTTTCAGGGGTTGGGCTCGCAAGCTGCAGGGCGGTCGCGAAAGCAACCGCGGCGGCCGCGTCCTGTGTTCCGGAGCGTGCCCGCTGCTGTGATCCGCCGTGAATCAGCGGTTGCAGCTGCTGGTCACGCCGTAAAAGCAGCACACCGCTTGAAACCGGGCCACCGATTTTGTGCGCCGAAAAACTCACCGCCGCGGGTCTAACTCCCCGCAGTTCAAGCTGGCCGAGCGCCGCAACCGCGTCAACGTGCAGTGGGATGCGCCGCTCATCGCAGAGGCGGTTGAGCTCAGCAACCGGCTGCACCGTGCCGATCTCGTTGTTCGCCCAGAGAACGGTGGCGAGTGCGATGCGATCCTCACCGACGCGGTCGATTGCTTCCGCAAGCACCTCAGCGGTTAGCACCCCGTCACTGTTGAGCGGCAGCCACTCAATAATCGCGCCCTGATTGTCGGCGAGCCAATGAAGCGAGTCCACTGTCGCGTGGTGCTCCCCCATCGCGGCGAGGATCACGGGCCGTGGACGCGCAGCGGTCTCAGCTGCCCGATTACGCTGCCAGAAGAGTCCCTTCAGGGCGAGGTTTATCGACTCTGTGCCGCCGGAGGTGAAAATCACCTCGGCCGCGGTCACACCGAGTTCACGCGCAATCTGCTCGCGCGCTGACTCTAAAACGTCGCGCGCCTGCTGGCCGTGACTGTGCTGGGAGGCCGGGTTTCCGACCGTTTTTAGTGCGGCCGTGTAGCTTAACAGCACCGCCTCGGGCATCGGGCTGGTTGCGGCGTGGTCGAAATAGGCTCGCACCGTTACCCCGCTAGTAGAGCAGGCTAGCGAGTTTGCGCCTGGCGGCAGAGACCCGCGGATCCTGCACACCAACAACCTCGAAAAGCTCCAGCAGTCTCGCCTGGATCGCCTGCTTGTCATCCGGCGCCGCTGCTGCGTAAAGCTCAAGCAGGCGCAGGAAGGCATCCTCAACGTGGCCGCCAGCAATATCCAGGTCGGCAACGGCGAGCTGCTCGGTAACACCCTGCTGGTTTGCGGCTGCGGCCTCACGGATCTCGTTCGCGCTCTTGCCGTCGAGACGGTCAAGCAGTTTCACCTGCGCGAGGGCGGCGTGCGCCTCACTGTCACGCGGGTTCTTTGCGAGCACCCGCTCATACTCGGTTATCGCGGTTTTGTAGTCGCCCGCCCCGGCTGCTTCAAGCGCTGCCGCGTGCGCGGGGTTAGCCGGTGGCTCATCGGCCGCGTCACCGCCGATCAGGTCGGGCGCGTTAACCGTTCCGGTCATGCCCTGTTGCGCCGCCAGGCTAACAATCTGACCAAACAGCTGCTGCACGGTTGCCGGATCCTGCTGCCCCTGGAACAGCGCCTCCGGCCTGCCACCAACCAGCATCACAAGCGTTGGCAGCAGCTGCGGCGCGAAGGCCTGCGCAATCTGCGGGTTTGCATCCACGTCAACGGTGCCCAAAACCAGTTTGCCCTGAGCTTTACGCACAAGCTCGCTGAGCAGGTCAAGCATTGGAGCACGCTGCTCACTGCTCTGGTCGTAGAGCGCGATCAAAACCGGCACAATCCCGGAGATCTGCATTGCGTTGTTAAAGCTCTGATCATCCAGCTGGAAAACAACCGCTGGCAGGTCAACAACGTTGCCGGCTCCCTGGGCTCCGCCCGCAGCTCCGCCCGCGCCGCCGCCAGCAGCCCCGGCACCAGCACCCGCGATTCCGGCGCCACCAACAGCGCCACCGACACCCGGACGGCCCTGTTGCGGAGCGTGCTGAGCCCCAGATCTAACCAGGTGGCTGAGATCCACCCCGCCGCCAATAAAACGCTCAGGAATTGGCTGGTTCATTACTCACTCGCTCCAATCAACTCGCTGGAAGAACCGAGCAGCTGAATCTGCGCGTCAGCAGACTGCGCGGGCACGAAGAACAGCAGCTGGTGTGACACACGCTGCACAATCCGCTTCTTTTTGCCCTCCATGCCGGAGATCGCCGCAACCACGTTACCGACCGGGAGTTCGGATCCGCTATCAGCCTCAGTGATTCGGTTCTCGTAGATGGTCGCGGCAACGAGCGCGCCGCCCGCACCGGTTGAGATTGCAACCGGCGGGGTTTCAGACTGGTCGATTGTCACCGTGTAGGTTGCCTTACCCGCCTGCTCTGCCGCGCGTGACTGCTCGGTTGCGATCCACGACTTACCCGAGCTGGTGATCAGCGCGTCATCGGTCAGGTTGAAGTTTGTGGCGGCAGCACTCTCGGCGCCCTCCAGCAGAATCTTGCTGTACTCGGCAGCAACCTGCTGTGGCTGCAGTTTCACGGTTGAGATGTCGGGATCCAGCAGCGCGGTCCCCTCCTCAGCCGCCGCCGCAGCTGGCATCTTAATACCACCGCGCAGTGCAAAAATGTTCTTCACCATGTAGTTGCTGTGCGCGTTTTCCTGCGTCAAAAGCAGCGCAAGCGACGGTGACGCGGCGGTGTTAACCTCGCCCTCCGCGCCCGGCGGGGTGTTCGATGAGGCTACCGTAATAAACATGGTGCGTGGCCAGGTCTTGGTTGACTGCACAAGCTCGTATTCGAGACGCTCGTCAAGGATATACGGCGGAACAACCGAGTACTCGGGGTACTGGGTGCGGATCTTGTAGTTCGCCGCCCGCTGCTCCAGCGCGCTGCCATTAAACCGCTCCGCCAGTGCGTTCTCGTCCAGGTCAATATCGGCCTGCTGTGAAACCTTGGCAACCTGTTTAATAATCTTCTGAATCTGCGACTGGCTTAGCGTATCCTGCCCCTGTCGGACAGCAATATCCTGCTGTTTGTTGCGATCCAGCTGCACCCAGTAGTCAGCAGAACAACCGCTCAACATCAGCCCACCGGTGACCAGCAGCGCCGGGAGGGCAAGCCTCCTCGTTTTTACCGCGTTGAAGCTGCGCTTACCCCGCTTCACAGGATCATTCTGCCCGCCGGTGTAGATCGGATCCACGCTCTTTTTGCGGCTGAAAATACTGCGAATACCGAGCAGCGCACCCCGGTTGCCGCGCTGCGGGCCGAGGCCTCGCCTGTCGCGATCCACAAAAACAATGTAGAGCAGCGCACCGAGCGCGGTGAGAATGCCGCCGAGCAGCAGTGACGGGCCAGCCCACGGGGTGTAGCGATCCTTACCCCAGGCGACGGTGATCTCGGAGCCGAGCTTCTCGCCGTCCACTCCGGTGATTAGGATCGCGTCACCGCTGTCAACCTTGCTGTTGATTTCAAGCCGCTCACTGCCGTCGCTGGTGACCTCCGCGATCCACAGATCTGAGCCAACCGGAGAGGTTGGGTTGCTCGTGTCAACCTCAAAGTTTTTCGGTTTGACCGGATCAATCTTCTCTTTTGTGAAGGTTGTTGCGTCGGCGTTCAGGTGAAGCTGTGTGTAGCCGTATGGCTCAACCCAGCCGATCACGTCAGTCATTCTGCCGAGCGTCATCACGCCAGCGGTGTTACCCGCATCAATCCTCGGGTTGCCCTTTAACCGTGAAAGTTCGTCAGCGCTAATAACAGTGTATGGCGCGTCAACGGTTAAATCTGTTGACGCTCTAACATCGGTAATACTGCTCACCATAACCCGCTGCACAAGGCCAGCAAGTAACAGCAAAACACCCAGTATAAGCGATGTAAGTGCCAAAATATATCGCACAGCTTCTCCATTTCAGGCGCGCTCTAACGCGCAGCAATCGACACAGCACCTGACGCGCAGGTGCCTAATGAGTAAGAATCAAGCCTACCGTAATGATCTTTCAGCTAGCTGAGTAAGTTTCTCGCTTAAAATAATAAGCAGTTATTTTTGGGAGGCAGTAATGACAGTTTTCGCGTCAGCGGTTCGAGGCTACAACAAGACGCAGGTTGATGAGCACATCGCCGGTCTTGGTGCGCAGATTCAGACGCTCCACGACCACCTGCAGTCACTGCAGACCGCCTACGCCCAGTCGACGCGGGACAGCGAGAAACAGCAGCAGTTGATCGCTGACCTGCAGGCGCAGGTTGCGGAGCTCGGCGCAACCGGTTATTCGGGGCTCGGCCTGCGGGTTGAAAAGAGCCTGAAGGTTGCTGAGGACACCGCCCAAAACCTGATTACCCAGGCCGATATTGACGCGGAGAAACTGCGCAAGGAAACCGAGGCTGAAACCTCTCGGCTGCTCAGCCAGGCACAGCAGCGGGCGGACGAGCTGGTCACCTCCGCAACCGAGCAGGCTGAGGCGCTAATCGGCGGCGCCAGAAACGACGTCGCTGATTTAACCGCGTCCGCGAATGTTGAGCGTGAACAGCTTTTGGCGGAGGCAACGAGATCCGCTGAGCTGCTTCGGAACGCTGCCGACCGGGAATCGCAGACCCTGCGCGAACAGGCTGACAGGGAGGCAAAAACTCTGCTCGCGAACGCCCAGGCGGAGGCGACAAAACTTTTGGAGAGTGCCCGCGAGGAGGCGAGCAGGCTGCGGGGTGAAACCACCCAGGCGGCGGCCGAGTTTGAGCGCACGCGCGAGGCACAGCAGCGTGACCTGGAGCGGGAGCAGGCAAGGGTTGCCGCCGAGTCTGAGCGTGCCCGCACCGAATTTGAGGCAAACAAAACCCAGCAGCTAAACGACCTGACCCGCGAGTTTGACGAGAAAACACAGCGACTGAACGCTGAGCATGACGCGCTGATTCTCGCGCTCACCGATCAGGCAACCTCGCTGCAGAACCGTATCGACACAGAGCTTGCCGAGCACACCGCGAAGCTTGAGCAGGAGCGCAGCGCCCACGAGGCGAAGCTTGCCGCCGAACTAAAAACCCATCGCGAGCGGATCCAGGCCGAAACAACCGAGCTGGAGGCGAAAATCGCCGCCGAGTCCGCCGCCCTTGAGCAGCGGCTGCAGGCAGACTCTGAGGCTGCCGCGAAAATCGCCGAGCAGGAGCGCGGTGCCCTCGCGGCGGAGATCGCTTCGCAGCGTGATGCCGTCAGCATTGAAACAACCGAGCTGCTCGCCGTAGCTAAACAGCAGGCCGCTGATCTACTCGCCGCCGCAACCGCTGAGCGTGACAGTGAGGCAACAAAACAGAGCGCACGACTGCAGGACGAACTGGAGGCGCACCAGAAGCGACTAGAGAGCGAACTGCAGGAGCACAACCTGAAGCTCGCCGCCGAGAAGGAGCAGCAGCAGACACTGCTTGCGCAGGAAATGCAGACTGTCACAGAGGAGATTGAGCGCCAGCGCAGTGACTTCCAGGCGACACAGGAGTCTGAGCTGACCGCCCACAACACCAGGCTGCAGGCGGAGCTAAAGGCGCACGAGCAGAAGCTCGCGGCCGAGCAGACCGCGCACGCCGAGCGTATCGAGCGGGAGCTGAACGAGCACAACTCGAAGATCGCAAGCGAGTTTGGCGCACACCAAAACTCGCTGATCGCCGCCGCAACAGCCCAGGCAACCGAGCTTGCGAGACTGAAAGAGTCACACGACGCCAAAATCGCTAAAGCGCTGGCGGAGCAGCAGCGCACCGCCGTCGCCGCGCACGAGAAACTTGAGACCGAGCTCGCCGCCAAGCGCGCAGCCCACGAGGCAACGCTGCAGGCTGAGCTGGATGAGCAGCGACAGAAGCTGGCCGCTGAACTGTCGGCGCAGAACGAGAAACTGCGGCTGGATCGAGATGCAGCAGCCGCTGAAATCGCCGCCGCCCGCGAAAACCTGGAACTGGAGCTGGAGCGCCGCCGTGTCAGCCTTGAACAGCAGCTTGAAAACAAGCAGCTTGAACACGATATGCGGATCGCGGCAGCCGCCGACGCCCAGAGCAAGAAACTGCAGGAGGAGCTCACCGCCCACCAGCACCGGCTCACCTCCGAAGCAGAAACCAGCAGGGCTGCGGTTGAGGCTGAAACCGCTGCGCTTCGCACAACAACTGTTTCAGAGCTCGCCGATTTTAGACACAGTGAGGAAAGCTCACTCGCCCAGCTGCGGATTGAGGCGGAAGACTACGCTAAACAGCTGCGCGAGAGCATCGACACTGAGCGTTCAGAGTTCGAGTCCGAGCTTGCCGAGCGCCGCCAAAACCTGGAAACCGAACTGCTGGAGCGTTTCGAGTCCGCAACCGCGAAAACCGACAGCGCGGTAAAGGCAGCAAAACAGGAACTGGAGACACTGCAGCAGGAGATCAGCGAGCAGCGCGCCAAACTACAGCAGGTGACAATGCAGGCGAAAGAGGAAGCCCGCTCGATTCGAGTTATGGCCGACACCCAGGCCGCGCAGATTATCTCCGAGGCTGAAAAACGCGCCCACGCAACCTACACCTCGGCAGAGAACCGCGCACAGAAGGTGCTCGCCGCCGCCGAGGACAGGATGAACCAGCTGAAGGTTGAGCGCGGAGCCGTTGCTCGCTACTTTGAGAGTCTCGGCGATGTTATCGCTAACGCGCAAAGACTCACCAGCCACAGCGAGCAGAAAACCGCAGCCGACGTTGCCGCTGCCGAGATTGACGTCGCCAGAATCAACGGCTCCCCGGCTGAAACCGCCACGGTTGATTCCGAGGTTACAGCCGCTATCGACCCCGCCGCGCTCAACGCTAAAGCCGCCGAGCAGGGTTAGGAGTAGGAACAGTGGGTGCTGCAACAGGGCCGGTGCTGCGTGCCGCGGTTGATGGATCCGCGCTCGGAAACCCCGGTGAGATGGGTTGGGCGTGGTTTATCGACGACAGCAACTGGCAGGCTGGCGGCGCCCCAAACGGCACCAACAACCAGGCTGAGCTGCTCGCGCTGATCAATCTTTTCAAGGCGACCGCGGGCTCCCCCGTGTATCTCGAGATCCTCTGCGACAGCCAATATGTTGTCAACAGCCTCACCAAGTGGATGCCCGCGTGGAAGCGCCGCGGCTGGAAAAAGGCCGACGGCGGTCAGGTTATGAACCTCGACCTGGTGGTTGAGCTGGACCGGGTAAGCAGCGGC
The DNA here is from genome assembly GCF_003859945.1 of Leucobacter sp. OH1287. Classification (GTDB taxonomy): domain Bacteria; phylum Actinomycetota; class Actinomycetes; order Actinomycetales; family Microbacteriaceae; genus Canibacter. The sequence goes on along the minus strand of NZ_RQYM01000014.1, from coordinate 25,765 downwards.
AGAAACTACGAGATTAGCTGGGTTAAAGGGCACAGCGGTCACGATCTGAACGAGCGAGCCGACCAGCTCTGCCGCGACGTCGCAACCGCCTACAAAACCGGTCAGGCACCAAAAACGGGTCCAGGCTTCCAGGGTTTGGTGGGTGGATCCGAGTGCCCCGCGCCCGCGAGCTCCACCGCCCCCGCTGGCCAGGCCGCCACGGCCTCCTCCAACTCCTCGGCCACCCCGGCTACTTCGGACGCTGCCGAGCAGTCCGTTGCAGAGCGGCTAGCCGCGCTGGAGGCGTGCGTCAGCGAACTAACCGCCGAGGTTCGTAAGCTGCGGGAACAGCAGCGTGATCTCAGCTTTGGAGAGGAAAACCAGGCAGCGCCTAACACGCTGTTTTAGCGACTATTTAATCTGCCAGCACCGGCTGTGCCAGTTTAGTGACTACTTAATCTGCCAGCAACGGCTGTGCCAGTGACGTCGCTGCTCCAGCGCGACCGCTGATCCAAACAGGCCGTCCTCCTGCCAGGCGACAATGTGGGCAACGCCCGGTGCGATCCGCTGACTGCAGCCCGGGCAGACATAGGTTTTTAACGCTCTTGCAGCACTGATCTGTCTAACCAGCCAGCTTTCGCCACGCCACACCTCCAGTGTTGCGCCGCCGTATGACAGTCTGCTGACGTCTGAGGTTTGACGAATCGGAGCTCGCCTGTTCTTGCGTGCCACTTTAAACCCACCCCGCTTTTCTTTAAAACTCGCGGACCCATATCCGCGCTATCTGCACCGCTTTAACTGTTTACAGAGCCGGGTTTAGGCTGGTGACAAGTAGTTTAGTACCAGCCACGGCTGTCTGAGTGAGCGAGTGCGCTACACGGGGTGCCGTAACGGCCAGCAATGTATTTCAGACCCCAGCGAATCTGGGTGTCTGGGTTGGTCTGCCAGTCGGCACCCTCGGATGCCATCTTGCTGCCGGGCAGAGACTGCGGGATACCGTAAGCACCGCTTGAAGCGTTGTGTGCGTAAACGTTCCAGTTTGATTCGCGGTTCCAGAGCATCACCAGGCAGGCATACTCGTTACCGTCGGTAACATAGCCGCGTGCAACCGCCTGAGCGGTTCCCGGATCTGGCTCCCCAACCGGCGGAGCAGACGCAGTTGTTGCTGTCTGCCCTGTTGCTGACTCAGTGGTTTTCTCAGGCTCGGCCTTCTTCTCTTCGACAACCTCGATCTTGTTAACCTCGAGTGACTCAAGGTCGAAGGTTGAGCCTTCAGAGTTTGCCGCCAGCAGCTCCTGGTCGATCCACGGCTGCTGTTTGTAGGCTTCTGGATCCGCAGCTGCCTGCGGAACGGAGAGCGGTGCCGTCACAACAACGCCCGCAACAGCGGCCGCTGAAACAGCTGCGACCGCAACCTTAAACCATGACTTACTGCTTTTTACTGCGCTCTTCTTAACCACAATGTAACGATTTTATCTCATTTCGGTTACGATTTCTAAAAAGCAACTGGGAAAGTGCGGTTACCTCTCAGAAAGCATAATCTCAATCACCGCGTCCAGGTAGGCGTCAACCTGCGCCTCATCGTAGCCGCGCCAGGAACTGTGAAACACACTCTCGCGCAGCTGCGTCGGTGTCAGATCGGTTTTCCCGGCAAGCGCGGAGGCAATGCGATCTACAAAGGCATCAACCTGTGAGCGGCGGTAGCCGGTGGCGAAAATACCGCGCCGCCTAAACCGTTTACCTGGTGCGCGGCCGGCACGGGCAACAACCTCGCGGGTTAGCTCGGTGATCTCGTAGCGCCATGCTTCGCCGCCTTGCTCGCGGAGGTAGCGGCGTCGTTCCCGCTCATAAAAAACCTCTTCGAGACGGTCCAGAGCCGCATCCACGTGCCTTGCTGAATAGCCGCGGCGGGAAACACGCAGGCCAGCGCGCCGAATCTCGGCTGCGCTAACGGCTGGTTCGCCCGATGGCAGTGTGTCCACGCCGGGATTCTCGTAGGTGCTTCTGGCGCGCGTCACCAGCTCGTCTACATCCTCCTGGTTGTAGCCAATCTCTTTGCGCCCCGCGAGCGGGAACATGGCTCCCTGTTCTGTCACTTTCGCTCCCCCATTTGCAGTGTGCACGCTGTTAGATAGCTCATCTCTGTTACAGCGCTCCCACAAACATCACAGCAATATACATCGGAATAATAGACGGCAGAATCGAGTCGAGGCGGTCAAGCAGACCCCCGTGACCGGGAATAAAATCGCTCATGTCTTTAACGTTGAGGCTGCGTTTAATCAGCGACTCGGTGAGGTCACCGGCTACCGCGGTCACCAGCACAGCCGCACCAAACAGCAGCCCGAGCAGGATGCTCTGCGAGAGCAAAACAACCGCCGAGAAAACACCGGCGCCGAGCGCCAAAAGCGCGGCCCCCGCGAAGCCCTCCCAGGTTTTACCGGGGCTGATACGCGGCGCCATTTTGTGTTTGCCGAGTGTCACACCGAAGGCGTAGGCCCCAATATCGACGCAGACAACGATGAGGATAAGGCAGAAGATCCACCAGTCACCGTGATCCGCATAGTGGTGCACAACCACGACCATGCCGAGCAGAAACGGCACATAGACGAGTGTGAAGAATCCCGAAGCAACATCGGCAATGAGGGTTCGCCAGGGCGCCTCAAAACGAGGCATCAGCCCCTCAACGAGCCGCCACAGTGAGAGCAGCGCGCCCGCCGCTAACAGGCCGAGCAGCAGCCCCTCGCCCGCCTGGAACCACGCCAGCAGGATGACAATAACCGACCCGATGATGACGCCGACGCGCGGCACCCTGCGACCCGCATTACGAAACGCCGTCGCGAGCTCATAGACCGCGATACACGAAATCACCAGCGCTAAAAGCGGGAACAGCTCCCGCACCCAAAACAGCGCCAGCAAAAAAACAGCCGCGAGAGCGATGCCCGAGCCGAACGCGAACACTAGGTTGCGCCCGGCACGCGCTGTAACGCGCTCGTTCGCCTCCTCAATCCTCGTTTTTCTGGCAAGTGCCTGCTCCCGCAGCCGCTTTCGATCCATGTTTTTAGTTATACCTCTAGCAGCTCAGCTTCTTTACCAGCGAGTGCTTTATCAATCTGGTCGATGTGGGTTTTGGTCAGCGCCTCAAGCTCTTTTTCAGCACGGCCAACCTCGTCCTCACCAACCTCGCTCTTCAGTGCCTCCAGGTCGTCCTTCGCTTTACGGCGTGCGTTGCGCACAGCTACGCGGCCGTCCTCAGCGCGGGTTTTTACGAGCTTCACGTAGTCCTTGCGGCGCTCCTCGGTCAGCTCAGGCAGGTTAACGCGCACAACGTTGCCGTCGTTGGTTGGGTTAACGCCGAGTGCCTGATTGTCGCGGATCGCCTTCTCAATATCCTGCAGCGCGCTCTTGTCGTACGGAGTCACCAGCAGGCTGCGTGCATCCTGGTTCTGCACCGAGGCAAGCTGCGGCAGCGGGGTTGGGGTGCCGTAGTACTCAACCATAATGTTCTGCAGCAGCGCAGGGTTTGCGCGGCCGGTTCTGACGGTTGCAAATCCCTCTTTAGCAGCCTCAACTGCCTTAGCCATCCGATCCTTTGCCTCTGCAAAGACTTCATCAATCATGTTTTCTCCGTTCGATTGTCCTCTAATAGGTTAGCTACCCAACTGGCTTGCTCGCTGACGGCTCGCAGACTACGGGCGAACCAGCGTGCCGAGACTCTCTCCCACTAGCGCTTTTGTGATGTTGCCGGCCGGTTCCATACCGAACACGCGCATCGGCATACCGTTGTCTTTGCAGAGGCTAAAAGCGGTAGAGTCAACAACCTTGAGGCCGTCTCGAAGCGCGTCCTCGAAGCTGATTTCGGTGATTTTTTTCGCCTGTGGATCAATGTTGGGATCCGCCGTATATACCCCGTCAACGCCGTTTTTAGCGACGAGCACCTCGTCCGCTTTGATCTCGAGTGCGCGCTGCGCTGCAACGGTGTCGGTTGAGAAGTATGGCAGGCCCGCGCCCGCGCCGAAGATCACCACGCGGTTCTTGTCGAGGTGGCGCAGTGCCCTGAGTGGCACGTAGCTTTCCGCAACCTGTGTCATGGTGATGGCCGACTGTACGCGCGAGGACACACCGGCCTGTTCGAGGAAGTCCTGCAGCGCCAGTGAGTTCATCACGGTGCCGAGCATTCCCATGTAGTCTGCACGGCCGCGCTCCATCCCACGCTGTGACAGCTGCGCTCCGCGGAAGAAGTTGCCTCCGCCAACCACAACGGCGATCTCCACCTCCGGGCTTGCGGCAGCGATCTCTTTGGCGATCTGGCTGACAATGTCGGGGTTTACACCCAGCTGACCTCCGCCAAATGCCTCACCTGACAGTTTTAAGAGCACACGACGCTTTTCGGACATAGCGGTTGACACGCATTCCTCTCTCGCTTATTTTGCGTTTTAAAATAGCCACTCTCTAGATTAGCCGTTTTCGCTCTCTAAGGCATAGTCGAAAGCAAAAGAAAACACCCCGGGTGTTTCCACCCGAGGTGTTTGTGACGGCTGTTTTAGAGCCCTGGTCGGTTATGCACCAACCTTGAAGCGAACGAAACCGGTGACGGTGACGCCGGCCTGGTCAACAACCTGAGCTACGCTGAGCTTGTTGTCGCGCGCGTATGGCTGGTCGAGCAGTGCCACGTTCTTGAAGTAGCCGGTCAGGCGTCCCTCAATGATCTTTGGCAGAGCTGCCTCTGGCTTGCCCTCGTTCTTAGCGATCTCGGTAACGATCTCGCGCTCCTTGTTTACCTCCTGCTCAGGAACGTCCTCGCGGCTGAGGTAGAGCGGATCCGCAAATGAGATGTGCTGTGCAACAGCGTATGCGGTCTCTGCGTCGTCGCCGGTGTAGGCAACAACAACACCAACCTGCGGTGGCAGGTCCTTTGAGGTGCGGTGCAGGTAGACAGCGAACTTCTCGCCCTCAACCTGTGCAACACGGCGAAGCTCCAGCTTCTCACCGATAATCGCAGCCTCGTCGTTGATCAGGTCAGCAACGCTCTGACCGTCAACGGTCACAGCGTTTGCTGCCTCAACATCAGCGGCGCCTGACTCGGCAACAGCTGCGAGCACCTTGTCGCCGAGGGCAACAAACTTCTCGTTTTTAGCAACGAAGTCTGTCTCACATGACAGCTCGATGATGGTTGTGCGACCTGCGTTCTCTGCAACAGCCACAAGACCCTCGGTTGCTGCGCGGCCCTCACGCTTTGCAACACCCTTTGCACCCTTCAGGCGCAGGATCTCAATTGCTTTTTCGATGTCGCCGTTAGCCTCTTCGAGAGCCTTCTTGCTGTCCATCATGCCTGCGCCGAGACGATCGCGCAGCTCTTTTACAGCAGCCATAGTTACTGCGGCCATAATTACTCCTAGAAATTCGAGAGTTTATAAGATTTAGGGATTTTACTCCGCTGCTGAATTACTCGGCAGCTGATTCGCCCGCAGCCTTTTCAGCTGCTGCTGGCTCAGCGTCTGCTGCAGCGGCGCCAGCCTCTGCAGACTCACTGTTGAGAAGCTCAACCTCCCACTCAGCGAGTGGCTCAGCAGCCTCATCACCGGCGGCTGGCTTCTGGTGGCGGTCGATCAGGCCCTGCGCAGCTGCATCAGCGATAACGCGGGTCAGCAGCGCAACTGAACGGATTGAGTCGTCGTTGCCCGGGATTGGGAAGGTTACGTCCTCTGGATCACAGTTGGTGTCGAGGATCGCAATAACCGGGATATTAAGCTTCTTAGCCTCGTCGATTGCCAGGCGCTCACGCTTGGTGTCAACAACCCAGAGAGCAGCCGGAGTCTTTGACATGTGGCGGATACCACCGAGCGACTTCTGCAGCTTCTCCAGCTCGCGACGCTTCAGCAGCAGCTCTTTCTTAGTGAATCCGCTGGTGCCGTTCTCGTAGTCGAGTGCCTCAAGCTCCTTCATACGGTCGAGGCGGCTGGTGACGGTCTGGAAGTTGGTGAGCAAACCACCGAGCCAGCGCTGGTTTACATAAGGCTGGTTAACGCGGGCAGCCTGCTCAGCGATTGCCTCCTGCGCCTGCTTCTTGGTACCAACGAACAGGATCTGACCACCGCGCGCTACGGTGTTCTTTACGAACTCGTATGCGTCGTCGATGTATCCGAGGGTCTGCTGCAGGTCGATGATGTGAATACCTGAACGCTCACCGAAGATGAAGCGGTTCATCTTCGGGTTCCAACGTCCGGTCTGGTGACCAAAGTGTACACCGCTGTCGAGCAGCTGGCGAATTGTTACAACGGCCATCGCCGTCTCCTTTACTGTTGTGCTGCCACGTCGCTTGAAAATCGGCTCGCAAAAGCGAGCGTCTCATGCAGCCTGACAGGCGATTTACGGTTCATACCACCGATTTTTAGGCGGTGGATCCTGGTGCCCGGCGACTGCACCGCTTCAGCGTTTAACACCGTCGGTGTTAATCACCAAAGACCGCTGGCTCAGTTCACTTGTGGGCACGCGAAGTCACACTGGATAAACAGTGTGCCGTTCAAGACTATCAGAGTTTTCACCCGCTCTCAGCCTTTTCGGGGCAGAAAGTCACGGTTTTTCGATTCTCGCCAGAGCAGCAAACGCCGTTCCCGCCAGATCCACATGCGCGACTCTCGCCATACTCACAGGCAAGGTTATTGATAATAATTTTCAATAGCTGCTATTATTTCCATTATGAAGAATGTAAACAAGTATTTAGCCATTGGCTTTTCAGCGCTGCTGCTCGCCGGCTGCGCTAACGCGGCAAGCGAGGAATCACACACCCACGACCACGATGTCGCCCACACAGAGGGTGCAACAGAGGTTAGCAACCTGGAGAGAAGAGCTGTTCTTGCAACCGAGGGCGGCAACCTGGTTACTCTCAACCTGATAACCGGTGAGGTTGTCAAAGAGACTGAGCTGAAGGGCTTCCTGCGCCTCAACGACGCCGGTGACTCACGCCACGTGCTCGTCACCAACGGCGACAAGTTCCAGGTGTTTGACAGCGGCCTCGATGCTCAAAAACACGACGACCACTACCACTACTTCGAGAGCGAACCAACACTGACCGACATCAGTTACAAGGCTCCGAAGGCGGGTCACGTGGTTGTGCACGACGGGAAGACCGCGCTGTTTGCTGACGGAGACGGCTCTTTCACCGTGATCCCAACAGACGATATTGCTAAGAAAGACGCAAAAACCACCCGCTTTGAAACCGGCGCCGGTCACCACGGCGTTGCTGTGCCGTTAAAGAATGATGAACTGTTTGTCACCAAGGGAACCGAGGAGGACCGTCACACCATCCAGGTGCGCAAGGGTGACGAGGTTTTGGCTGAGACCACCGACTGTCCAGGCAGCCACGGTGAAACCGCCGCCAAACCAAATGAGAGCGGCGAGGTTGTTGTGATGGGCTGCACCAACGGCCCGGTTATCTACAAGGATGGTGCGTTCCACAAGGTGCCGGTTGCTGACGAGTACTCACGCTCAGGTAACCTCGCCGGAACCGACTCATCACCGATTGTGCTCGGCGACTACAAGGTTGATAAAGAGGCCGACCTGGAGCGTCCAACCCGCGTCGCACTGATCGACACCGTCTCCGGCACCCTGTCAACCGTTGAGCTCGGATCCAGCTACTGGTTCCGCTCACTCGGTCGCGGCCCAGCCGATGAGGCTCTCGTCCTCACCTACGACGGCAACCTCAATGTTATCGACCAGAACACCGGCGAGGTGACCAACAAGGTACCGGTTATCGGCGAGTGGCAGGAAAAAGATGACTGGCAGGAAGCCGGCCCAGTGTTCAAGGTTGTTGGCGACTGGGGTTACATCACCGACGCGGTTAACAAGGAGCTTGTGGTTGTGGACCTGACCAGCTACGAGGTTACAAAACGCTTCAAGCTCGACAAGCCGGTTGTTGAGATGGCCGTTACCACCGGTAAAAAACAGTAACAAACCGAGAGCAGTAGGTAGCTGGTAGCGGCTACGCTTCACCGGACAGTTAGCGCCCGTGCATCCAAGCGTGTTGCGGGCGCTAACGCTGTTAACAGCCCAAAAAACTGTGCCAATTCTCGTCAGTTTTCAACAGTTTGCGGATCGCGTCTCTCCCCCCACGTACGCCTAACCGATACTGCTGTTATGAATCCGCTAAAAGCCATCCTGACCGCACTGCTGTCGCTCCCGCTGCTAATTTCCTCCGCCGCAAGCTCCCCCGCTCGACCAGACCCTGAATACTCAGCGAGCTGGAGCACAGCCGCCGTGATGCCCGTGAGCGCGGGTGACGGATCCACCCACCCCTTGACTGTGCTGCGAACGACTAAGGAGCAGCCCCGGTGGCTAAGCCCTGTCGGGAGACCCTACACGGTGACGCGGGGTTATCGTCCGCCCTCTCACAAATACGGCAGCGGCCATCGCGGCATCGACTTAATCGGCCCGAACGGCGACTCCGTTGTTGCGCCGGCAGCTGGCACGGTCAGTTTTGTTGGCAAGGTGGTTGACCGGCACGTGATCTCGGTGCGGGTGAGTGACTCGCTTGTCTACTCGATTGAGCCGGTTGAGTCTCAGCTTCAGGTGGGTGACGTGGTTTCTGCCGGGCAGATGCTCGGCACGGTTTCAGCGTTTGGACACACGCAGCCGCACGAGATCCACCTCGGGGTGCGAGGGGATGGCGAGTACACGAATCCGCTGCGTTTTTTGGCCGGCCGCCCTAGGCTTCTCCCCTGGTAGCGACTCTGCCCCGCTTCCCGGTGAGGTTCGCGACCGCCAGGCCGCGGGCTACTCGTCGGCGTCTTTGTATTTCTTGAGCTCCCCGGGCTTGGGTTTGAACCTGACGGGGTCGCTGGTTGGATCCACCGCGCCCGCCTGCTCTTTTGTGCGAGTCGTGGCTGGATCACTGCCTGGTTTCTTGGCGCGCGGGTGTGCGAGCAGGTACCCCTGCGCTAGCCGCTGTTTGGAGATGTGGGTGTAGACCTGGGTGCTGGCGATACTGTCGTGCCCTAAAAACTCCTGCACAACCCGCAGCTCTGCCCCGTAGTCGAGCATGTGGGTTGCAACCGAGTGTCGTAGCGTGTGTGGACCAGCGGGTTCTGCCCCGAGCAGGTCGCCGATGTATTTGGTGACGAGCCTGTAGAGGTGACTGTTTGGCAGTTTACCGCCGCGGTTGCCGAGGAACAGTTCGCTGTGTGGTTTTTCAGGGTTTGTAAGCAGCGGTCTTGCCACCCGAATATACTTGTCGAGCGCTTCGGCCGCTGGTTTCCCGAATGGAATAACCCGTTCTTTGTTGCCTTTTCCGATAACGCGGATGGTTCGCTCGCGCAGGTTGACGTGTGAGAGTGGCAGCAGCGTTGTTTCGGAGAGCCGAATCCCGGTCGCGTAGATGAGTTCCAGCATCACCCAGTCGCGGATCGCGCGAGCATCGGGGCCGCCGTTTACTCGCGCTGTTTCTGCCCGCTGTTTTGCGGTGTTTAGAATGTGGCGCACCTGTTCGACAGCGAGCACTCGCGGGAGTTTCTGTGTGCGTTTCGGGGTTTGCAGTGTTTCTGCCGGGTTAAACGGCAGCAGGTCTTGCGCCTCCAGCCATGAGCCGAAGGATTTGAGGGTTGCTATTTTCCTGGCGATAGTTGTTGAACTGTTGCCCTCTTCCTGTTGCTGCCACAGCCATCCCCGCATAATATCGGCGTTGAGGTCTCTGATCATCACCTGTTTGGTTGTCAACAGGAAGTCGAGGAAGAGGTAGAGGTCGCTGCGATACGCGCGCACGGTTTCAGGACTATAGCCGTATTCAAACTCTATAGTCCTGAGGTATTTAACAACCGCTTCTGAGGTCTGCAGCATACCTGGATTGTATGACATATGTTTCAATTAGACCAGGTAAGTTAGCTCTATCCTCAGGTATTCACTGGGCGAGCCGCCATTTTGTGTCGTTTACATACTCTGCTTTTGTTGCTTTACCGCTCAGCAGTAGTTCTGCGAGCGCCTGCCGTGTCTCCTGGTAGCTGAGACCCGCTGCTGCCGCGACCTCCGCGACTGTTTTATAGCCGCGTTTTGGTAGCGCGTCTAACACTCGGACGTTGATTGAGGTTTCACGCTGGCCGGTTTCGCCTGTGGGCTCTGTTGTATCCTGCCCCAGGCCGAGCAGTTCTTTTATGTCTTGCCCGGAGGTTATTAGTTTTGCGTCGTATTCGCGGATCAGTTTGTGGCAGCCAACCGATGATGCGGCTGTTATCTGGCCCGGCACAGCTCCGAGGGGTCTGCCGATCTGGCAGGTGTGTCCTGCGGTGTTTAGTGATCCTGACCTGATTCCGGCCTCTGTTACAACGGTCGCGTCGGCGAGCGCTGCGATAACTCGGTTTCGTTGCAGGAATCGCCACCTGGTTGGGATGCTGCCCGGGAGTAGTTCTGAGATGACGCAGCCTCCGTTTTCGATGATTTTGTTGAACAGTTCGGTGTGGGCGATTGGGTAGTTGCGATCCACTCCGCCCGCGAGGACGGCTATGGTTTTGGTTCCTTTGTGGAGTGCTGCTCGGTGTGCTGTTGCGTCTATGCCGAAGGCGCCACCTGAGACGACAGCCGTGTTGGTACCTGTCAGTGAGGCGACGATTTCTGCTGTTACTCTTTCACCGTAGTTGCTTGCTGCTCTTGCGCCGACGATGGCGATTTTTCTGCCTGCTAGGCTGCTCGGGTTTCCTCTCACCCACAGCAGGTAGGGTTTGTGGATTTCGAGTATTTCGACCTGTTTTGGCCAGTATTTTGATGTTGGTGTTAAAAGTTTCAGCTGTTTTGCGATGGCGAACTGGATGGTTTTGTTGATTTTTAGCGGATCGTATCTTGGTTCCCAGCGGGCGAGAGCTGCCGTGATCTGTTTGTGTGACACCCGGTGTGCTTCTAGCTGTTGGAAGAGCAGCTGGTTTAATACGGTTGGTGCTGAGGCTTGTGGGGTGATGCTGTTGTGTCTGATTTCGTGGATGTAGGGCAGCACCGTGTCGAGTGCTGCTTCGGATCCGAGGTGTTTTATTAGTATTCCGGCGATTGCGTCCCCGGGTTCGGTGAGTTGGCTCCAGATTATTCTCGCGAGGGTGTCGTTTAGGATCTCGGCGGGGTATTTTCTGGGTAGCGGGACCGGCGCTGTGTCACCGTCGCTATCCCCCGCAGCGTTGGTGGCGTGTGTGTCGGTTACCCCGTCAGTGGCATCGTCTGGCCGATCACTGTTTCTCGGGGCTTGCTCCAGGGTTGCCTCGTCAGCTTTCTGTAGCAGCAGTGATAGCTGCCTGGCGAGTATCGGGGTCTGGGTTAGGAAGGTTTGTGTGTTCACTAGTATCCTCTCAGGTGCAGGGCTTCTGCTATGCAGGTTTTGTCTGGCTGTTCCAGGTTGTTTAGGTCGGCGATGGTCCAGGCGATGCGCAGTATTTTGTCGTAGCCGCGCATGGTTATGTAGCCGCTGGTGAGTGCGCTGTCGATTGCTTCGCGATCCTTTGCGGGGATTACTGAGTTTGTTGCCCGCAGCCAGGCTCCGCTCACCTGGGCGTTTTTTGTCCACCCGGTATTCTTGAGCCGTTTTCTGGCGCGCTCCTGTGCTGTACTAACCCGCTGCTGCATCTCCGCGCTGGTTTGACTCTGTTTGGCACGGTAACTGTTGGTGACGCTGTTCACCTTCACTCGCAGGTCGATACGGTCTTGTAGAGGACCGGATATTTTGTTGCTGTATCTTCTAATCTGCTGGGGTGCGCACTCACACTGTTTCACTCCGCCAATAATTCCGGCGTACCCGCACGGGCACGGGTTGGCTGCCAGCACGAGTTGAAACTTGGCGGGCAGTGTCGCTCTGACGCGGGCGCGATGGATCTCGATATACCCGGTCTCGAGTGGTTGCCGGAGCGAATCGAGCACACTGCCTGCAAACTCCGGCGCCTCATCCATAAACAGGATGCCGTGGCTTGCCAGGGTGATCGCGCCGGGTCTAACAAAACCGTTGTGGCCGGTTCCGATTATCGCGGCGGTTGATGCCGTGTGGTGGGGTGCGATAAGCGGAGGGCGCCTAACCAGTTTGGTTAGGGCTGTGCCACCGAGTGAGACTATGCTGCTCGCTTCAAGCGCGGCAGCGTCGTCAAGATCCGGCATAACCCCAACAAGGGCGTTAGCGAGCAGGGTTTTACCAACCCCGGGTGTACCGTTGAGCGCAAGATTGTGGCCACCTGCGGCGGCAACTGCGAGCGCGGAGACGGCTTCCTCCTGGCCAACAATGTCGGCTATATCAACGGAGTTATAGGCTGCCTCGTCAGTGGTTTCATGCTCTGTCTCAGATACGGTAGATGCTGTGCAGCCCTCACCGGGTACGGCAGCGGACTTGGATCCGGCGGCGGGCTGTGCGATCCATCGCCCCTCACCCGGCTGAATAACCCGCCAGTTGCCGGGCTTTTGTTGATAGAACAGGATCACGTCTTTTAGGCTGCTGGCGCTAACCACCTCGATTCCGGGAACGAGCGCCGCCTCAGCTGCGCAGTCCGCTGGCACAACCACCCGTGTAAAACCGTTTTGCTGGGCTGCGATAACCGCGGATAGCAGACCCGCCGGGCGTTTCAGGCGCCCGTCAAGACTCAACTCCCCGAGGTGAACGGTTGTCGTAAAGTCCGGTCGCAGGTGGATTCCTGAGACGGCAACACAGCTGACCGCGATTGCGAGATCAAACGCGGACCCCTGTTTGCGCAGGTCTGCCGGTGCGAGGTTCACCGTGATAAACCCGGGCGGCAACTGCACGCCAGAGTTTGCGCAGGCAACCCGCACCCGCTGCTTTGCCTCGGCAATTGCCGTGTCTGGCAGGCCGATAATTGCGAGCCCCGGCAGCTGGTTTGACAGTGCGGCCTCAATCGTCAGCGCGGTTCCGGTTAAACCGGTTAGCGCAATGCTTTTAGTCTGCACAACCACTAGCCGACCCCCTCCAGGTATCTCAGGTGCAGCCGCTCTCCCGGCATCACCAAAACCGCGGCAGCGTCGATTCGAATGTCTGCGGCGCGGGGCGGCAGGGGCGGATCCACACACCCCAAACCAGCATCGTGATCCCCCTGGCTCTGCTGGCCGGGGCTTTGCGCCCGCAGCCAGAGCCGGAACAGTTTTCGCAACTGGTAGAGCTTGTTTTCGGTTATTGCCTCAAGCGGATCCCCGCCGCTGTCGCCGGTTCTGGTTTTCACCTCTACGGCGATCAGGGTTCTGCCGTCCTGCGCAATAATATCCAGCTCCCCCTGCCTGCCTGAGCGCCAGTTGCGTGCCAGGATCCGCACACCCCTGCCGGTGAGATAGTGGGCGACAATGTCCTCGCCGGTTCTGGCGACGCACTGCCGTTTTTGGGCGGGGCCGTGGGCGGGAAGGTGTGTGCAGTCTGGCAGCGGCTCTGCGGTGGCGGTTATGTGGTTAGGTGTTTTCATGGTCGGGTTCCTCCGCATCAAGTCTGCTCTCGTAAAACAGTCAGGGTCACCAAAAAGCAAAAACTGTGGATAACTTCAGCGCTAAACGGGTTTTCCATAGGCCAGAAACAGCAGTTCGCCAGAGCACAAAAACAGCAACACTCCCAGCCCGCAACCAGCTCTTTACCCGAGCGCAAAGCAGGTTAAAATCTCAGTAATTCAGCGGTTAAATACCCTATGATTAGTCTGTGTCTACTTCAGCATCCACCCCAGCATCGAGTTCCGCACCAACAACAAGAGCGGGCAGCGGATCCACCCCGCTAATAGGCTCAACAGCCTTTCTCACTGACCGCTACGAACTGACGATGGTTGACGCGGCCCTCGCCGCCGGCACCGCTAGCCGAGACAGTATTTTTGAGCTTTTCACCCGCCGCCTTCCCGGCGCGAGAAAATACGGTGTTGTCGCCGGCACCGGTAGATTTTTGGAGGCGCTTGCGCGTTTCCGCTTCACCGACAGCGAGCTGGAGTGGCTTCGCTCAGAACAGTTTTTAAGCAGCAAAACCCTCGACTGGCTAGCCGACTACCGGTTCTCCGGCAATATTTACGGCTACGCCGAGGGTGAGGTGTTCTTCCCGAACTCGCCGATTTTGACGGTTGAGTCAGGGTTTGCGGAGGGTGTCATCCTGGAGACGCTCGCGCTCAGCATCTTCAACGCCGACTCGGCGGTCGCAACAGCGGCATCGCGCATGGTTAACGCGAGCTTCGGCAGGCCCCTTGCCGAAATGGGTTCCCGCCGCACCAACGAAATTAACGCGGTCGGCGCAGCAAGGGCCGCATACATTGCAGGATTCGCGGCAACCAGCAACCTGGAGGCGGGAAGAAGCTACCAGATCCCAACCATGGGAACCGCCGCTCACGCCTTTACACTGCTGCACGATTCAGAAATCGCCGCGTTTGAAGCGCAGGTGGCAACGCTCGGCAAGTCAACAACCCTGCTAGTCGATACCTATGACATCGTGCAAGGCGTAAAAAACGCGGTCGCGGTTGCCGGAACCGAGCTGGGCGCTGTGCGCATTGACTCGGGTGACCTACCGGTTGTTGTTAAACAGGTGCGTGAGCTGCTAGACAGCCTCGGCGCCCACAACACCAAAATAACCGTCACAAACGACCTCGACGAGTTCACAATCGCAGCGCTCGCCGCAAGCCCGGTCGACTCCTTCGGTGTCGGCACCTCGGTTGTTACCGGATCCGGCTCCCCCAACATGAGCATGGTCTACAAACTGGTTGCCCGCACCGACGACAACGGTAACTGGCAGTCAGTCGCCAAAAAGGCTGAGGGAAAAACCTCCTACGGCGGCAAAAAAGCAGCATACCGTGTCTATGACGAGTCCGGGTTCGTGTCAGCTGAAAAGCTCAGCGTTATCGACCCGCACAGCGACCCTGTCACCGCTGAGTTTGCTGCGGCAGGCTGGGTAAACAGCGACGCTTCAGAGTCCGACGCTAAAGCCCGCAACCTGCTCAACCGTTTTGTGGCCGCTGGCGAGGTGGATCCGCAATTCACCGGCATCGAGGCGATCGCCGCAGCCCGTCAGCGCCACAGCACCTCTGTGCGGGAACTGCCGCCGATTGCGATGAGCCTGCAGCGGGGTGAGCCCGCGGTTGCAACCGTGTTAGTCCAATGAACTACCTGAGATAAAAAAAGATACGTTTTCAGAGGAAGAGGCACCCATGTGCGAACCATATTCCTTGTCCGTTCTCCTATCGCTTTACGAATCGGGGTCGGGCTACTTTTCCTGCTTCCAGCCGCCATTTCATTCTCTGTGCTAGCGGTCGAATTAGCACGAGGAGCGGGTATAGTAGTTCCACTGCTGATAACGGGCATCGGGTGTCTGATTCTCAACCTGGCATCCCTGCTGTCAGCCGCGTTCGTCAAAGTTTCAGAGTCTCACGTCACCGTCGGATTCTTCCCGGTGTGGATGACACGAATCTCACGAGAAAGCATCCTGGATATCAGTACAGAGACGATTGACTCGTACAGAGACTACAACGGCTGGGGTATCAAGGGCTCAGCGAAGCAGGCGAGCGGCCGCCTCTACTCCGCAGGAGGGAACAATGCGGTCAGGATCCACGATACACAAGGAAGAACCTTCCTCGTCGCGTTCCCTCACGGCTCGGAAGTGCCGAGCTTGTTGATGGAGACACTTCAACCGCCCGGTACAAAATCTTAAGCAGCGCAGCGCTACCGCTTCATCCGCTCGTAAACAGCTTTGCACTCTGGGCAAACGGGGAAACGCTCAGGGTCACGGGAGGGCACCCATTTTTTACCGCAGAGAGCCCTAACCGGTTTGCCGGTTACCGCTGATTCAACGATTTTGTCCTTTGGAACATAGTGCGAAAAGCGCTCGTGATCGCCGTCTTCTAGCTGATCCTGCTCAAGCAGCTCGGTGAGCTCCCTGTCAAGCACATCGGTTCCACCGGATCCACCACTGCCAAAAATACCCATGATAAAAGTCTATTGCCCTTTCTGGATTAAACCTTAGAGATCAGTCATAGATTTCTGCCGCGGCGAGAATCTCTGGACCCTTACGCTCGAAGATCCAGCCGCCGAGTTTCAGGCAAGCAAACAGCAGCATTGCGCCAAAAGCGACGCTCGCGAGGGCGGTCAGCCAGAGAGCCGCGGTCTCGTTCTCGTGCAGAATCGCCGAGATACTAAAGACAATAACCGGGATCGCCAGGAAGATTCCGCAGAGGAATGACACCAGCTGTGCTGACAGTGCGCCGGACTCGGTGAACTGCGGCTGCAGGAACGGGCTCTCCCCCGGCCTGGTTGACGGGTACGGGGTGAGCGCGGAGGCAACCGTTGAAACCGCCATCCCAATTAGCAGGGCGGCGCAGTTGAGTCCGAAAACGACCGGTAGGATCAGCCAGTTGCCGTAGAAAATAACCGAGATACTGCTGCCGATAAACAGCATCGGAATGCCGACAGCGGCTGCGGGCGCGAGCCTGCCGAGCCGGTCGTCGAAACCTTTGATGCCGCTTGCAATGTGCAACCAGATCGCGGTTGAGTCCATCGCAACATCGTTGTGCAGCGCCCAGCCGAGCAGGAACAGCATAATCGGCAGCGGCAAAAGCGACAGCACGGTCGGCGGCACGCCCGCGATCCACAGCGCAAAAACAGCGAGGGCTGCGGCGGCGGGGATTGCGAGCAGCGAAACCCGGTAGCGCGGGTCGCGGCGCAGATAGGTGAGACTGCGCGCGGCAATAACCCCGGCGGGTTTAGCGCTGAAGTAGACAAACAGTCCGAGCGTGTCTATGTTGCGGCTGTCGCCCGGCGCGGCATCCGAGAGCACCATGCTTTTCGCGGACGCGAAATAGCAGACGGCGACACTGACAACCAGCGCAGCAGCCGACACGATCCACAGTGTTGCCGCAAACGATGCCTTCCCCGTCACCGTCATCAGGGTGGCACCGACCGGGGCAACGGTTGGCAGCCACAGCGAAGCATTGAGGGCGCTGAGTAGTTGCGCGTCATTTTTGGTGACGATCGTAAACAGCACAAAACAGCCTAGCGGCGCGAGCAGCAAAAGCAGCGAGATACCGAGCACCCGGCGCAGCAGTGTTAGCGCGGTCCCCCTCAGCAGCCACTTTTGCACGGCAACCGCGGCGTGAGCGAAGGCGATGGCGGCTCCGAGAATCAGCGCCGAATCGAGCACCAGCAGCGGCCAGCCGGGGCCGAGCAGCTCGGCGCGGGTTGCAAACCTGGTGCCCAGCCACAAAAGCACCAGCAGGAAACGCCAGCTAAACAGCGCGGTTACAAGGATCCCGGTTGTGATCTGGGCAGGGCTGTAAGGGTAGATTGCGAACTGTCTGGCTTCGAGCTGCGCCGTGTCAAAAAACAGCGGCAGCAACAGCGCGGCAGAGAGCACCGCGAAGCTGATTAGCGCGTCATACTGTAGCGCCAGCGCGGCATCCTCCCCCGCAACCAGTCGCGGGAAGATGCCAAGGAACACCGCAACCAAAACGCCGAAGATTACGACGAGGGCGTTTTTTAGCACCGCCCTGTTGGATCCACCAAAGGGCGCTGCGAGCAGCATTAGACGGAGTCTGAGAGACCGTGCAACCACTCGAGACCCCCTCCAGATTTATCGACGAGCTCGGCGAAGCGTTTTTCGAGGGTTGTGCCGGCGCTCACCTCAGCAACCGTGCCACCGGCAACAACGTCACCGCCGACGATCACAATCACGTGGTCACAAACACGTTGAATAAACTCGAGGCTGTGGCTCGACATCAGCACGCTGCCGCCGCCAGCAACATACTTTTCGAGAATCTCGGTGACGTTCGCGGCAGAAACCGGGTCGATACCCTCGTATGGTTCGTCAAGCACGAGCAGCTGCGGTGCGTGGATCATCGCGCAAGCGAGCATAATCTTCTTCTGCATACCGCTTGAGTAGTCAGAAACCAGGCGGTCAAGCGCTAATTCTAAACCGAATGCGGCGGCGAGTTCATGGCTGCGGGTGGCGATGGTCCGCCGATCAAGACCGTGCAAAACACCCGAGTAGTGGAGCAGCTGCGAACCGGTTAACCGGTCAAACAGGCGCAGCCGATCTGGCAGTGTGCCAATCACTCGCTTCGCGGTTGTGTCACCGCCCCAAACGTCAGTCTCGCGCACAAACACCTTGCCGGAGGTTGGGCGGTTAAGCCCCGTGATCATCGACAGCGTTGTTGTTTTACCGGCACCGTTAGGGCCAACAAGACCGGTGAATGAGCCCTCGTGAACGTGGAAACTAACCTCGTTCGCGGCAACAACCTGCCCGTAACTCTTGGTGAGTGATTGCACGTCCAAAACAATCGGTCGCTGTTTGGCGACCTCCGCGCGCTCACGCGCCCGATCAGCTGAAAGCTGTAGGGGTTCAGGCATCACAACTCATTTCTTTCACCGGCTTTGTATTTAATTCTAGCGAAGACCAATAAACAACCATAAACATTCATCTAAATATACATGGGGTTGTTACTTCTCGAAGCTGCTCGGCACCGGGAAGCGTGTCTCCAGGAAGTCACGCAGCAGCTTGTCAACCACGGCAACCTGCTCAGGATCCGTCGCCGTATCGTTCACACACAGCACATCGAGGTTGCGTCGCTTCAACAGGTCAGCAAGCACCTGCTCGGCATCCTCGCTGGCAATATCCAAATAGGCATAGCGGATCGCGTTACTGTCGACCGCCCGTCGTTTCGCGTAGGCAACATAGTGGTAGAGCGCTGACGGGATCGAGTAGTCCTCGGGGTGTCTAAACCGCGATGCCGCAACCTTAGAAAACAGCTCCGGATGCTCCGCCTCAAACTCCTCCATAACCTCTTTCAACTGCGGGTGCGGAGTGTGTTTGAACTTGTTGGTGACGGTGCGATCAAACTGCGTCTCAATGTGGCTGCGGTTGCGTTTCGCGGCGGAGAGCACCGGCATGTCGCGAGCGCTCGGCTCATCAACATCGAGCGGCGCGTTCGATGGGAAGAACTTGGACATCCCGTTACCGGTGTAAAACAGGCTCGGTTCAACCGGTCGCATAAACAAGATATCGTCGTTCATGTAGAGGTACTGGTTACTCAAACCCGTAATGTGGTGCAGCTGCGACTCGATCGCGTGCGAGTTGAAAACCGGCAAAACCTCCGGGTCTGAGAAAATCTCGCGGTGGTCAACAACCGTGATCTTCGGGTGCTCGGTGTTCAACCACTCCGGAACCTGCCCGTCGGTTACAAGATAGATGTGGTTAACCCAGCTGGCATAGTATTCAACCGATCGCAGCGAGTATTTCAGCTCGTCTCGTGACTGGTAGCGGGACTGGCTAACCGCTGTCTCGTTAACCTCACCGCCGGTTAGCTCAGCGAGCGCACGCTGCTGTTTTTTGCGCCATTCCGGGTCATCGCCGTCAACCCAGGTGTAGACAATATCAACCGGCTCTGTCACCTCGTAAATGTGCGCGAACTCGCTTTTTACCAGGTGCTGCGGATGCTGTTTCGCCCGCTCCCACGCCGCCGGTGTTAAATACTCCAGCAGGGTGTTTCGTCTCAGCACTTTGCGGTGCAGGGTTCCGGGAATGTGCTCACTGCCGTCAACTCGCTCAACGCCGTACCCGATTCGCTCCCAAGGCTCGATAATAATCTGTTCCGCCGCGCTCGATAGCTCCAGGCCGCTCGCAGCAACATGGTTGGTGCGGCAGAGGATCCGCCTAATCTCAAGCGGTTTAATGCGCGGGTTTGTGATGCTCACCTGGAATCCGACCTTCAACTCGGCTCGGATAATCCACCTGCCCGACTCCGCGAGTGTCTGCAGGCGCGGGATCAGTCTTGTCACATCCTCCTCAGCGATAACCAGCACCGGTCGACTAATCGTCCTGGTGGGCAGCTGCGCATAGTCGATTCCGGCGTCGCCCAAAACACCGCGGAGGGTGTCAAGATCCGCCGCAATATTGCCGAAGGCGTCAAAACGCTCTGCCGGATGCTGTCTGGCGTACTCGTTTAACAGGCGGCTTTTGTAGGGTAAAAACGAGAGCGAGGCGAGGTCGAGGATCTGCCGTTTTTGCTGTTCAGAGAGATTCCTCGCAGCCCACATTCGCAGACCAGAAACCAGCTTTGTCATTTTTATCTCCAAGTGCTCTAAAGCACCAATTTTACGCTGCCAAGTTGAGGAAATCCTGGCGAGAGACGCGGTTTGCGAACAATTGCGCACCAGATTTGTGCTGTCTTTAGCGCTGCGCTTCACCGCCATACCCAAGCTAATCTGCGAAGATATTGGTGTGCAGCAATCTTCTAGTTCTTCTCTCCCGTCGGTCAGCTATGTGATGCCGGTGCTGAACGAGGCAGACTATCTGGCCTCGGCGGTTAACGCGGTTTTGGCGCAGCGCTATCCTGCGGCGACCGAGCTGATTCTCGCTCTCGCCCACTCAACCGACGGCACCGCCGAGATTGCTGAGGCGTTGGCGGCGGCGGATCCGCGAGTCCGCATCGTCGCAAATCCGGCGCGCGATATTTCCGCGGGCCTAAACACAGCGATCGCAGCGGCGATCCACCCGGTGATTGTGCGGGTTGATGCGCACTCGGAGCTGTCAGATAACTACACGGAGACGGCGGTGCGCTCACTACTCAGTTCGGGGGCGGCAAACGTCGGCGGGATAATGCAGGCGCGCGGAAAAACCCCGGTTCAGCGTGTGATTGCGGCGTGCTACAACTCCCCTGCAGGGCTGGGCGGCGGCGCCTACCACGGTGCTGAGAAGGCTCACCCGGCAGACTCCGCCTACCTTGGCGTGTTTTGGCGAGATGCCTGGCAGCTGGTTGGCGGTTTTGATGAGACGGTGCGGCGCGGCGAGGACTGGGAGTTTAACCTCAGGATTCGACTCGCGGGTAAAACGGTGTGGTTCAACCCTGACCTCCGGGTTTTTTACAGCCCGCGAAGCAGTTTTGCGGCACTTGCTAAACAGTTTTTCGCAACCGGTGTCTGGCGCGCGATGCTGGTGAAACGGCACCCGAAACTGCACCCCTTAAGGTATTTTGTGCCGGGTCTTTTGGTGCTGTTTTTGGCGCTGACCGCGCTTGTTATCGCGCTAACCGCGATCCCCGCGCTCACCCCCGTGCTGGTGTGGGTGAGCGTTCCGGCACTGCTTATCTGCCTCCTGTATTTTGCGGCTTTAACCCTCACCGCCTGCAGGCTCCCGGGCCTGTCGCTGCGAGAGAGACTGCTTGCGCCGTTCTCGTTCCTGACCATGCACACCGCCTGGGGTCTCGGGTTCCTGCGCGGTTTCTGCTTCGGCACCGGCGACACGGTTGACCGGTCACGGCTCAGCGTCTAGATGCCTGGCGGGTCTAGCTGTCGCGCGAGCTTCCTCGCACCCTGGATTGGTGATCCCACTGTCTCGCAAGCTTCCTCGCACCCTGGGTGGGCGGATTAAGCCGCTAGAGGATCCCTCGCTGCCGCAGCAGGTCGATAACGCGCTTGGCGGATCCGCCATCGTCGCGCGGATTAAACCGCTCACGCCAGTTTTCATAGCGTTCCGCGTACTCACCGGCGATGTCGTCGAGGCTGCGGAGCGCACCAAACACCTCAGACTGTTTCGTGAGCAGCGGCCCGGGAGCGGACGCGGCAAAGTCGAAGCTGAAGCCGCGCTCTTTCTCGCTGTAGTCTTTAATGTCTGGCACGAAGAACAGCAGCGGGGTTTTTGCCACTGAGGCGTCAAACATAACGGAGGAATAGTCGGTGATTAGCGCGTCCGAGACGAGGATAACGTCGTTGATGTTGTCGTGTTTGCTAACGTCAAGCAGGTTGTCTGCCCGCACCTGGTAGCCACCAAACTCGTGGGTTCTGGTGTGGCCTCGCAGCAGCACCGTCCACTCGCTGCCGAGCTGTTTGGCTAGTGCGTTTGCGTCAACCAGATCTACCTGGCCGTTCAGGCTGTCTCGCCAGGTTGGGATGTATGAGACCACGCGCGAGGCGGGGTTGATGCCGAGCTCGTGTTTCAGTCTCGCCCGCAGCACCGGGTTAATCTCTTGGCAGTGCCGGGGGCTAATCGCCCCGTTTCTTTCACTCCCCGCAGCTCCGAGCGGTTTTTCAACAACCGCCGCAGCGAGTTCGTCGGTGCGCGGGTAGCCGAGCTCTAGAATCTCTCCCCTAAACCGGTAGCCGCTTCTAAAGTGTGCGGTCGAGTGCGGGTTTTGTGAGAGCATAAGCGACCATCTGGCGCTCTCTCTGATTACGGCGATGCGTGTTCTGAGCCCCTGTTTGGGTCTGTCAAGCGCCAGGTTTTTCAGCATTGTGCCGTGCCAGGTCTGCAGCACAGTCTGCCCGCTGCGTCGTTTAAATCCGTGCCTGGTCCAGTCGTTTATCACCAGCAGTTTCGAGTGTTTTCTGGCGGCGTGCCACCGTTTCGACCCTACCAGCACCGGGATTGCGCCGTCCGGCACCCGCTGTGTTTCATCGGCTGTGCTCCAAAACTGTGTCACCTCAATGTTTTGCCTCGTGATCTCACGCGACAGCGCCAGCGGGTGGTCAGAGATCTGCCTGCCGTAGAAGCTTTCAAAGAACACACTGTTTTCTGGAACCAGTTCCGCATCGGGTGTTAAAAGCTCAATCACCGCGTCCAAAACCCGTTCCGCAGCACCGCCCTCGGGATGCGCAAAGAACCGTTCAGAGAGCTCTTTTGAGTGCCGTTTCGCCTGCGACGCTGCTTTGCCGCCGGGCAGCACAGCCGCCAGTCTGGTAAGCGCTGTGTACCAGTTGCTCTGCACCTGCCCCTGCGCGGTCACCGCGATCGGTTCGTAGAGTCCCCTGCTGTCACTGTAGCTTTCTTCGTCGGGAACAAACCAGACAATCGGCCGCTCGGTTATCGAAAAATCGAGCGCCGCCGAGGAATAGTCGGTGATTAGCGCGTCAAAAACCCCGAGGTGCGGGGTTAGGTCACGCAGCTGTTCGCTCGTTAAGAGTGCCGCGTGCTCGCCAAGCACCGCACTATAGTCACCGTGTCCGAGCGGGTGCGGACGAATTACCAGCAGGTAGTTGTTTTCTTTCGCGTGCTGTTTAATCGCCGCGGCGGTTGCCTCATCCGGGCAGGCCGGATCCGCATCCCCGTCGCGCCAGGTTGGTGCGTAGAGGACAAGGCGGCGACCAGCGGGATCCACCCCGAGCGCCTGCAAAACCGTCTCGCAACGGGCGGCCATTGCGCTGTTATCAGTAAGAGATGCGATGAGCGGATCATGCCGGGGGTCGCCGAGAACCCGCACCAGCCCGGGGGCGACCCGGAAGCAGGAGCGCAGTCTTCTGGCGGCGGTGACGGATCCGGCAACGTAGAGCGAAACCTGTGCGGCGCCGAAGCTGTACATCTTCTTCAGCAGTTTTTGTAGTAGCCCGGGGGCGTTAATCCGCGTGGTTTGCAGGGTGTCAAAGTGGAGTCGTTTCAGCGGGGCGCCGTGCCACAGCTGGATTATTCTCGCGCGGAAAACCCCGAAGCGGTTAACGTCCCCGAGCCCGTGTGTGACAACGATCTGACCGGCGGTTATTGTCATCCAGAAGCCATGCAGGCTGTCGCGCAGGCAGGCGTTGAACCCGGCAGCCTCAGCGGCGCTAACTTCCTCCTCGGTTTTAAGGATCCACCAGATTTCTGCCTCTGGTTCTCTCGCTTTTAGCGCTAGTGCGAGCGGCAGGGCGCCCTCGCCGAGGCCGGCGTGGGAGGCAAAAGCCCAACGGTTACTGTCGCGGGGAATAACCAGGCTGAGTAGCAGCCCCAGCAGGTAGAGCGGGGTTGCAAGCAGCTTCTTAAGGTTGCCCGACTGGAAGTTGAAACGTTTTGCCACCCTACTACCCTACTTGCTGATGCTCTGAAAGCTAGCTTCCGAGGGTTCCGAGTGTCACCTCGGTGGTTTTTTCTTCACCGCCGCGACTGTAGGTGATTTTGATTTTGCTGCCGCCCTCGTGCATCCTGATCAGCGCAGAAACCGATGTGCCGTCGGCCGCTGCAACACCGTCAACTGCGGTGATCACGTCACCGGCTCTCAGACCCGCAGCTGCGGCAGCGGATCCGTCCTGCACCTCCGAGATGAGCCCACCGGCGTGGGTTGCTGTCTCAGAGTTTGCTGCGTCAGCGACGCTCGCACCGAGCAACCCGTGGGTTGGTGTCTCACCGGCGATAATCGAGTCTACGACACGTTTTACCAGGTTTGCTGGGATCGCGAATCCAAGCCCGACGCTGCCAGCCGTCTCCTCGCTCTGCCCAACCGAGGCAATCGCCACGTTAATACCGATCAGCTCGCCTTTACCGTTTAGCAGCGCGCCTCCCGAGTTGCCCTGGTTAATTGACGCATCGGTTTGCACAACCGGCAGTGTCACCTCGTTGCTGGTCTGTTGTGTCTGCTGCTGTTGCTGTGGCGTGTCGTACTCCCACGGGAACTGGAAGCGCGGTGTTTGTGAGTTGTTGTCCTGTGAATTGTCAGGGGTTTCTTCACCGCCCGCGCTGCCAACCGAAATACCGCGGTTGACCGCACTAATCACACCGCTTGTAACGGTGCTTGGCAGATTCAGCGGCGCCCCGATCGCGATGGTCAGGTCACCAACCTGCAGCTTGTCTGAGTCAGCGAGCTCAATCGCCGGGAGATTTTTCTCGTCAACCTTGATAACTGCGAGGTCCGCGTATGGATCCGCCCCAACAAGTTTCGCGTCAAGCAGTCTGCCGTCGCTGAGTCTCGCCCTGATGGTTGGGTTTTCTTCGTTCGAGCCGAGGGTTATCACGTGGTAGTTCGTGATGATGTAGCCGTCCTCGCTGTAGATCACGCCCGAGCCGGAGCCGGCAACGTTCCTACCGACGACCTGCAGTGTGACAACGCTCTGTGTTTTTGCCGCCGCAACAGCGCTCACCTCGGTCGCTGTTTCCGCGTTCTTAACGGTGATTGTGCCACCTGCCTGCGCGATTGCGGATCCGCCCCCACCGGCGATGCTTGCCGCCACCGCGCCACCGGAGACGCCACCGACCAGCACACCGAGCGCTAGACCAGCGGCAAGGAACTTGCCGTTTTTGCTCTTGTTCTGTTTACTGCCGTCATCGTTTTTTACACCGGTGTACTGTGGCAACGGGGTGGCAACGGTGCGCTGCTGCGCTGCCGCATAGGCTGGCTGCGCGGCGTAAACCGGCTGCTGTGGGGCCGCGTGCGGAGCCGTTGTTTGCTGCTGAGCTTGGTAGGCAGGCCGCTGCGACTGAGGCTGCTGCGGGTGAGGCTGCGCGTGCTGTGGCTGCGCGTGCTGCGGAGTTGGCTGTTGAGCTGCAACCTGCTGCAGAGTTGACTGTGTTTGAGCCTGCGATTGTGCTGGCTGGTGCTGTGTTGCCCGGAAGTGCTGCGGCGCCTGTGGCGGCTGTGCAGCGAGCGGCGCCTGAGCTGCCTGCGGCACCTGAGGTGCCTGAGGTGCCTGATACACCGCGTTAGAGCCCGCTGGAGGCTGCGTTGAAGCAGCTGGCTGCGCAGCCTGCGCACCTGCCTCAGACTGTGCCCCCGCTGGTGCAGCCTCTGCCGGAGCAGCTGACTGTGTAGCAGGTTCTGCGGCGGGCTGGTTGGCTGGACGTGCTGCCTCGTCGGGTGCGGGGTTAAGTGGTGTGTTTTCCATTGCTGGGCTCTCTCCGTAGATAGTTCACGCTCGTTACTTTACATGACAATAATTACCAACGTTCCTATGAATTTCTATATATTCCTCTGAACGGCAGCATAAACTCTGAAACTTTCGAAAAAACAGTGTGGTGGGCACAGAATATCGGGGATCCACACCGGCGGATAACCGCATTTGGGGTAAGTGGACAGATTGTGTGGCATTTCTTCCGCTGCTTCCCAGTGTTTCCATGCCCTGTAGAGGGGTTAAAGTTCCGGCGACTCAA
>NZ_RQYM01000013.1 GCF_003859945.1 Leucobacter sp. OH1287 | reverse complement strand
TGACAATCAAGTGCACACTATTGAGTTCTCAAAGACCAGACACCACCCGTAACAACAAACCCAAAAACAAGGCCCGCCGCACCCGAACAGCACTAGCACAAACAACACAAAACCATATCGCCTGCAAACAACAACCCTAACACAAACACTAGAGCAAAAGCAAACAAGCAAACAATGCGTTGCATGAAAGAAAAGAAGAAATAAACTAGAAGGAATAAGAACTTGAAAAAACCAAACAGTTTCTATCTGGTCTTAAACCCCCGCCAACAACCCACCATCCCGAACCCTTATTCTTGGTCCGATCGGCGCGCTGCCAACAGATGAAAACATTACACGAGTTCCAAAGCGTTACGCAAATCCCACACACCCACACGGCGTGTCGCACCGGAATCACGCGGTTTCTGCCCGCACGGTCTAACAGCACACACAACACCTGCTTGAATAGAAACCATGACTGAAACAACAGCACAGGCGGGGAGCAGCTTCGGCTTCGAGATCGAACAGAGCTTGCGCAGCGGATCCACCCGGGGCAAAAACACGGGCAGGAACCTTGGCAGGATGGGGATTATTACAACCCCGCACGGCGAGATTAGGACTCCTGCGTTTATTCCGGTCGGCACGAAAGCGGTCGTGAAGGGTCTACTGCCCGCGAAGGTGCGGGAGCTTGGTGGCCAGGCCGTGCTCGCCAACGCCTATCACCTGTTTCTGCAGCCGGGCAGCGAGATCCTTGACCGCGCGGGCGGGCTCGCCAAGTTTATGAACTGGCACGGACCAACGTTCACGGACTCCGGCGGATTTCAGGTTATGTCGCTCGGCGTTGGGCACAAAAAGACGCTGTCGATGACGGAGGCGAAGCACTCGGAGGCGGAGGTTATAGCCACCAAGAAGGAGCGGCTCGCTAAAGTCGATGAAGACGGCGTGACGTTTAAGTCGTTCCTGAACGGTGACACTCACCGCTTCACGCCCGAGGTTTCGATGCGGGTGCAGCACGAAATCGGCGCTGACATTATCTTCGCGTTTGATGAGCTGACAACGCTGATGAACTCTCGCGAGTATCAGGAGGCGTCCGTGCAGCGCACCGCTCGCTGGGCGAAACGCTGTCTCGACGAGCACGCAAGACAGACAATAGCGCGGGCGGATCGCCCCTACCAGGCGCTGTTCGGGGTGATTCAGGGTGCTCAGCACGAGGATCTGCGCCGCTTCGCCGCCTCCGATCTCGCGCAGATGCGCGGCGAGGAACACCCGGAACAACAGTTTGACGGGTTCGGGCTCGGGGGCGCAATTGAGAAGCAGCGTCTCGGCGAGATTGTCAGCTGGATGACCGACGAGCTGCCAGACAACAAGCCACGGCACCTGCTCGGCATCTCCGAACCGGACGACCTGTTCCTCGGGATCGCCGCGGGTGCCGACACCTTCGACTGTGTTGCCCCGTCTCGGCAGGCGCGCGGCGGCACCATGTACAGCCGCGACGGACGAGTGAACGCGAAGAACGCGATCCACAAAACCAGATTTGAGCCGTTGGAGATCGGGTGCGATTGTTACACCTGTGAGAACTACGATGCCGCCTACCTGCACCACCTGTTCAAGTCAAAGGAAATGAGTGCGTCAACGCTCGCGACGATCCACAATGAGCGGTTTGTTGTGCGGCTGGTTGATGAGATTCGCGAGTCGATCTTAAATGACACCTTTGTGGAGCTCCGCGAGGAGACGCTGCACCGCTACTACGGCAGGGAGTACGCGCGGGAGGTGATTGCGCGGGCGGGTTAGCCAGCCTACCTTCCCCCCCTAGATAAACCAGTGTGGACCCGCCAGAGTAATCTGGCGGGCCCACACTTTAAACGGCGGGAAGAATTAGTTCGTTTGCTTCTTCCTCATCGCTCCGGCCAACAGCAGTCCTGCGGCAACAGCTAGGATCGCAGCTCCAAGCGGTGCTGCACCCTCAGATGCAGAACCTGTGCGTGCTAGCGTCTGCTGCTTTGCTGAGCCGGTATCGTCGCTCACAGCAGGTGCTGTAGTCTGATTAGGTTTAACCGGCACGGTCGGTTTCGGATCCTGCGGTTTCGGCGCTGCCGGAAGCTTCACTGTGAAGGTTGCAGCAGCGTTCACAACCTTGTCTGTTGGCGTCTTTGCAGTCACCTCCGCGGTGTTAACAACCTCACCGGGCTGATCGGTCAGCGTTACCGGAGAGGTTGCAACCGCAACCAGTTGCTGTCCTGGCTGTAGCTGATTTGGTGAACCAGGCCAGGTGTAATTAATCGCGCTCAATCCCGGCAGCTGATCGACAATAACAACGTCTGTCAGCGGGTCACTGCCCTGAGCGGTTGCGGTGATAGTCCAGGTAATCTCTGTCCCTTGCGCGTTAAGCTCACCGGTTTTCTGCAGGGTTATCGAAGCGTCACTGGTTTTGTTGCTAACAACAACAGTAAAGCTTGTCTCGTGCGGCGCAACGCAGGCGGGCTTCACCCCTCCAGGCTCAGCAACGACATAGTTCACCTTGCTGCTGCCAAGGAAACCGGGATCTGCATCAAACTTGATCTCGTTGTTAACAACCCTGTATTTACCCTGGCCAGCAATGGTTAGCTGGTCTACGTACTGCTTTGTGCCGTCCGGTGCTGTGCTCACCAGATAAACATTTTTACCGGTTATAGCTACACCTGCAGCTGTTGTATCGTTTGCTAGCACAGCAGCGGTTACGCTAACAGCATTCGGGTCAGCAACCGGCTGATCGGTGCCGTTAACTGTCAGCTTTTTCACCTTACCCTCAACCTGTTCAATGGTTGCGGTGTCAGCGGTTAGTTTATCCTGAGCGGCAACACTAACACTCTTCCAGTCGCCGTTTCCGGCCTCGTTCCATGCAGCAACCCGGTACTGGTAGGCGACTGTCGGATCCAAACCGGTGACGGTGTAGGTTTTCTCAGCACTCTTTGGTTTCTGTACGAGCTGCCAACTCTGTCCACCGTCACTTGACATCTCGATCGTGTAATCAATCACATCAGATACGGCACCTGGTGCTGCAGGAGACTGTTCACACTCCCAGCTAAGCTTCACCTCATCACCGGCTGCGCTGCGATCCGCGCAGACGGAGGTGACCGGCTGCGGGGTTTGTCCAAGGATCAAAACTCGTTGATCAGCGGCTCGGCCAGTTTGCCCACCGACTGAAATATACATGTAGCCGCGCTCATCAAAGGAGATGCCGCGAGGCTCAACGAGTCCCGGAACCGCAACAGTTTTGTCATTTCCATCTTGCGCGTTTGCCGCAGCGGTGTTTCCGTTTGTCCACTGTCTAACAAATTCACCGTTCTCATCAAACTCCTGCACCGCACTTTGGAACTGCGACCAGGCGAAAACGTGACGGTAAGTCGGTGAGCCAGCAATATGATTCACGAAAGGACCATACATTACCTCCTGCTTAGGGAAGCGACCCTCGCCAATAAACTTGGTCACGGTTCTGCCGTCGGCGCTACGCTTCTCCAGGAATGGGGTAACGGGTTTCTGATCGTTACGGAAGTTAGTCAGTGACAGATAGAGTGAACCATCAACCGGGTCAGCTGCAACACCGTAAGGGTCGGTGTAAATATTTCCTCGCACTGGCTTGAAGCGGTGAACACCGCCCGCATCAGGTGCAACTGCAGGATTGTCGAGCGGAATGCTGGGAAGCGGATTTCCCGCGTCATCCCATCTGACGAGCATATCAGCGACCTCAGCCGGGGACAGCATTGTGCCATCAGCCCCACGTGTCACAGACACGGAGTAGCCTCCACGGTAATTTCCTGGAATATCTCGGTTCTGCCAGTTACCTGACACGCCAACGCCACCGATCCTCGTGGCATCTGGAGCAAAACGCTTCACGCGCTCTGTTGGTTCACCCTCCTGGTTAGAGAACTCAGAGTCAACAATCCAGCTATTACCTGAACTGTCAAAGCTGATTCCGCGTGGCCCGTGCTGTTTACCGTCGCCGTCAAATGGCTCAGCAATTACCTTGCGATTGGCGGTGTCTTGATAGAACTTGCCAAAGCCCTGGTTGCTGTCCGCACTCCAATCCTCATAGGAGCCGTTGCCGGTGTAGCTGCTTGCCTCACTCTCAGGAACCTGCCCCTGATCATAGACAAATACACGCGGATTACCGAGCTGCCAGCGACTGAGCATTTTCCCGCTGTCAGACACCCAAAGTTTACCATCCTGCGGGTTAACGCCGACACCGTAGGGGTAGGTAGAATTACCACCGAAAGTCTCGACATCACCGATAAGACCCCACTTACCGGTTCCCTGCGCTTTGCCGGGGGTGTAGGCAACTGAGGTTACAGAGCCGGTGTCTGTTGCTTGCGCCGCGATCGGCACCTGTAAGCCTGCCAGCGCTAAGCCAGCACTCAATGCAGTTAGCGCTGCAGCGCCAACGCGGAAGTGTTTAGTTTTTTGTTGTGTCATACATAATATCGTATCAGACGGGGGGCAAAGCCCAGTTTTTTAGGGGAGTGAGATAAAACCTCAACTTTGATAAGCCTACAATAAAATGCTTCACATAGGAGGTTAAATGCTTAGCGACAGCAGCAACTGAGGCACAATCGCTGCCCCGCTACCAGCAGCAACGAGTAGCTGCTCGGGCCGTCCCGTGGCCACCTCCCCCACCGCATAAAGCCCTCTGATCGGGGTTTCTCCCGAGTGGGCGGGATGTGAATCCGCAAGCGCACCGCCTGGAAGCTTCGCCACCGTCAGCCCCAGCGGCGCTAAAAAATCAAGCTGGGCTTCGCTTTTGGGCAAAACAAAGCCCGCGCTCGCCGCTATGAACTCGCCGCTTTTCAAGCGGACACCCCGCATCTCGGCTCGCTCCCCCACTATCTCAGTAACAGATCCTGCATCGATAACGGTCAAATCGCTGCTGAAACGACGAACGAGGGTTTCAGTGCGTCGCATTGCCTCCCGGTCAGTCTCAGTGTGTGTGATGAGAACGAGAGGTTTATCGGTTTTTTCGTAGCCGTCACAGACAACACAGCTGTGCAGCGCCGTGCCATAGAAGGCTCGCAGGTTGGTGATCTCGGGCAGCTGCTCGGAGAGGCCGGTTGCGACAACCACTAGTTTGGCGTTGACGCTGCTCACCTCGCCGCCGCGCACCGCTCGCAGGCTGAGCTGAAAACCGTCATCTACGCCTGAGGTCACCGCTGTCACCCGTGCGAGCTGGTAGCTTGCGCCCGGGTAGCGAAGGAATTCTTCGCGGCCTAGCTTTCGTAGCTCCAGTGGGGAGGCGCCATCGCGGGTGATAAAGCCGTGCGATTTTAAGGTCGCTGCGTGGCGTGGCCGGTTTGAGTCGACAAGCAGCACGCGCGCGTGCCCGCGCACCAGGTTTAACGCACACGCGAGCCCCGCAGGTCCGGCACCAATCACCGCAACATCGAAGCTGCGCTCGCCAGTCTCAACGGCTGCACGAGGACCAACGTCCTCAACAACCTCCACTCCGCTAGCGGCAACAGCAGCACCGGTGGCAGCACTCGTCGACACGGCGCTCCTAAAGCTGGTCTGCGAGTTGCAGCAAACGGGTCAGCGATTCCTCTTTGCCGAGCAGCTCAAGCGACTCAAACAGCGGCGGTGAAACCCTACGCCCCGACACAGCAACGCGCAACGGGGTGTATGCAAAGCGTGGTTTCAGACCGAGCTCGTCAACCAGCTTCTGCTGCAGCGCCGTCTGGATCTCTGCCGCCTGCCACTGCTCGTCACTAAGCTCACGCAGCGCTGCACTGCTAGCCGCCAAAACCTCTGCGGCGTTATCGGCGAGCGCTTTCTTCGCGTCCTCCTCGTAAACAATTTGATCAGCGCTAACAAACAGGAACCCGAGCATCCCAACGGCCTCGCCGAGCACTGTCACGCGGCTCTGCACAAGCGGCACCGCCTCGCTCAGCACACGCGCCTGCTCCTCGGTGGGTTCTGATGGGTATGCCCCCGAAGCCACCAGGTATGGCTTGATCCGCGCCTCAAAATCTGCTGGCTCTAGCATTCGAATGTGGTCGGCGTTAATCGCGTCCGCTTTCTTCTGATCGAAGCGTGCCGGGTTGGCGTTAACGTTTACAACATCGAACGCGGCAACCATTTCGTCGCGGGTGAACACGTCACGGTCTGGCGCGAGTGACCAGCCGAGCAGCGACAGGTAATTAATCAGCCCCTCGGGGATAAATCCACGGTCACGGTGGTGCAGCAGGTTCGATTGGGGATCCCGCTTCGACAGTTTCTTGTTGCCCTCACCCATAACATACGGCAGGTGGCCAAACTGCGGGATCGCTTCAGCAACCCCGATCTCCACCAGCGCGTGATAGAGCGCGATCTGTCGCGGTGTTGAGGACAGCAGATCCTCACCGCGCAGCACGTGGGTGATTCCCATTAGTGCGTCATCAACCGGGTTAACGAGGGTGTAGAGCGGCGCGCCGTTCGGTCGTACAACCGCGAAGTCGATGGTGGATCCTGCCGGGAAGCTAATGTCGCCACGCACCAGGTCGGTGAATGACAGATCCACATCGGGAACCCGGAAACGCAGGGCAGGCTGCCTGCCCTCGTCGCGGAATGCCTGCCGCTGCTCCGGGGTGAGGTCGCGGTCGTAGTTGTCGTAGCCGAGCTGTTTGGGGCGGCCGTTTGCGATGTTGCGCGCCTCAATCTCTTCGTTGGTTGAGAAACTCTCGTAGAGGTAGCCGGCAGCAAGCAGCTTGTCGATTACCTCCTGGTAGATTTCACCGCGCTGCGATTGGCGGTATGGGCCGTGCGGGCCGCCAACGTCAATACCCTCGTCCCAATCGAGCCCCAGCCAGCGCAGCGAGTCGATGATTTGGCCGTAGCTTTCTTCACTGTCGCGCTCTGCGTCAGTGTCTTCGATTCTGAAAACGAAAGTTCCGCCCGTGTGCTTGGCGTAAGCCCAGTTGAACAGGGCTGTGCGCACCATGCCAACGTGCGGGGTACCGGTTGGAGACGGACAAAAACGCACCCGCACATCGCTGCCGGTTGCGTCAGAGAACTTAGCTACGGTTGTTTCAGTCATCACCGTAAATTTTAGACGATACCGCTTAAATCTGCTTGAAACTCTCAGATCTGTTCCAAATTCCACTTGCCCGCGGGAACCTGCCTAAGCAGCTTCTCTGCGAGCTTCACCTGCGGGCTCTGGGTCGCGGTGCGCATGGCGGCAAATCCGACGGTGCGTACCCTGCTCGGGGACAGTTGCACCGCGCGGGCCCCGTCCGGCAGTCCCCGCATCTGGGCGAGCGCCAGGTCTGGCACGAGAGCGACCGCGTCTCCGGCGGCGACCATCGCCACCATCGCCGGAATATTGTCTGTC
The DNA here is from genome assembly GCF_003859945.1 of Leucobacter sp. OH1287. Lineage (GTDB taxonomy): Bacteria > Actinomycetota > Actinomycetes > Actinomycetales > Microbacteriaceae > Canibacter. Next base: position 40,764 of record NZ_RQYM01000013.1, on the reverse strand, counting down.
TCCTGCACAATATCGGGGGTAAATCCCTGCTCTGCGGCGGCGGCCAAGAGGTTGCCGCGGCATTTTTCGCAGCCTGCAATCCAGTGGTCGTCACTAAAATCAGCGAGGTTAGCGGTGCCGGATCGCAAAAGCCGCGGATCATCTTCGCAAACAACCAGCTGCAGCTGCTCACGCCACAGCGGTGTGTAGTCTGCTCCCGCGGGCAGTTTCGTTGTCTCCGCGTAGTCAAAAATAATCGCGCAGTCAACCTCACCCTCGCGCAGCATCTCTAGCGCGCCGGGAGGCTCCGCCTCGCGATACTGCAGCACAACACCGGGCGCGATCTTGCGTAGCAGCCGCATCATCTCCGGCACAACCGTCGCCGATGCTGACGGGAAACCGACCAGTCTCAGCTCCCCGCCGCGCTCCCCGCGCAGCGCATCAATTTTGTCAAGCGCGCTGTCAATCTCGGCGGCAACCTTGGCTCCGTGGGCGGCGAGGATCTTACCGGCCGGGGTGAGCCGGATCCCCCGCCCCGAGCGCTCAATCACCGGCACTTCAATGCGTGATTCGAGGCGTTTGATCCGCTGGCTGATCGCCGGTTGGCTCATCTCGAGGTCGTCCGCGATGCTGGTCAGGGATCCACCAACCGAGAGCGCGTGCAGAATACGCAGCTCGACCGTATCAACCGAGTGCCAGTCAGCGGATCCACCCTGTCCGAGCACTTATACCCCCTCTGTGATGCTCTGCCCCGCCGCCTCAGCAACCAGCTGCGCGGAGGTGTCAGCCGTTCTTGCGGTTTTTTCTCCCGCTTTATCAGACACTCTATCAGCAGCGGCGTTGGTCTCGGCAAACAGGCGGTTTGCTTCGGCGCGATCCTTCTCGGTTGCAACCAGCTGCCCGCAGGCGCCGTCAATCTCTTTACCGCGGGTGTCACGCAGCGTTGTTGGGATGCCCGCGTCATTCAGTCGGCGCACAAACTCGGCAGCAACCTCCGGTTCAGAGCTGGTCCAGATGGATCCGGGGGTTGGGTTTAGCGGGATCGGGTTAACGTGCACCCATCCCCGGCCGCGCGCGTTTAGTTTCTCGGCGAGCAGGTCGGCGCGCCAGGCGTGGTCGTTCATGTCTTTAATCAGAGCATACTCAATTGAGACACGTCTGCCCGTTGCCTCAAAATATCCTCTCGCGGCGTCGAGCACCTCGTCCACTTTCCACCGGTCATTAACCGGAATCAGGTCGTCACGCAGCTCATCGTCGGGGGCGTGCAGGCTGAGCGCGAAGGTGAACGGCACATGCTCGTCAGCGAGTTTGCGGATCGCGGGCGCAAGGCCTACCGTCGAAACGGTGATACCGCGGGCACTCATTCCGAGGCCCTCCGGCTGCGGCCGCACCATCGTGTGCACCGCCTTCATAACCCGCTTATAGTTTGCGAGCGGCTCACCCATTCCCATAAACACAATGTTGGTGACACGCTCCGGTTCTGCGCCGTTACCGGCCTGCCTGCCGCGGCCAAGCCCGCCCTCGGCGATAACGCGGTTTGCCTGCACAACCTGGTCAATAATCTCCGCGGTTGACATGTTGCGTGTCAGACCGGACTGTCCGGTTGCGCAGAATGGGCAGTTCATGCCGCAACCGCACTGGCTTGAGACACAGAGCGTGATCCGCCCCGGGTAGCGCATCAGCACCGACTCAACCAGCGCGCCGTCAAACAGGCGCCAGAGGAACTTGATGGTTGCGCCGTCATCTGTCACCAGCCGTTTCACCTCGGTGAGCAGCGGCGGCAAAAACTCGGCGACAAACTCGGCGCGGTTAGCTTTCGGGAGGTCGGTCATCGCCTCCGGGTCGCTTGTGTAGTGGCCGTAGTAGTGTTTTGCGAGCTGTTTGGCGCGGAACTTAGGAATGTTCGCGTCGACAGCTTTCTGCGTCAGCTCCTCGGGTGTGAGGTCGGCGAGGTGCTGCGGCGGCTGTTTCACTCGCGGCTGCGCAAACTGCAGCGTCGGCCTGCCGTCAGGGCCAAGCGCCTGCTTCCACCCCTCCGCTTTGGGGCGCACCTGCGGTCTTGCAGGCCGCCCGGCACGCTCACGCGCCTGGCCTCGCCCGCCGCTTTTATCGCCGGGGCCGGTGAAACGCAGTTTGCCGGGAATCTGTCTGACGGTGGTTTGTTCGCCGGGGGTGTCGTGGTTAAGCTTTGATGGATCCATACTGCGTTAATTCTCTCATAACGAGTCGTTATAGCTTGCGTAAGGGTCACCTTACCTTAGCGTTTACGCGGCGTTTAGGGCGCGCAAAAGCGGTGCGGCTTTGAGGTGCATCTCGGCGAGCTCCCTCTCGGGGACCGAATCGCTGGTGATACCCCCGCCCGCCCCCAGTTCGGCGAGGGTGAAGGGGCGTGCGCCGCCCTCCCCACCGGGTGTCTCCCGGGCTGCCCTGCCAGCTGAGCCGCTGCGCTCACTAATATCCCCGGTCAGCACAACACTGCGGATTGTCATGGCGAGCTCCAATGAGCCGCGGTCATCGATCCACCCGAAGCACCCCGAGTAGATACCGCGTGGAACCCCCTCAAGCGAGGCGAGGATTTCGACGGCGCTCAATTTTGGGGCGCCGGTCATGGATCCGCCCGGGAAAACCGCCGCGATAAGCTCGGCAAGCCCAACCTGCTGACGCAGCACACCCCTGACGGTGCTCACCATCGCGTGCACGTGCGGGTGGGTTTCGACGCGCAAAAAATCGGCGACGGTGACGCTGCCCGGCACAGAGACGGTCGCAATATCGTTGCGCAGCAGGTCCACAATCATCGTGTTTTCGGTGCGCTCCTTCGGGTTTTGGGCGAGCTCGCGGGCGTGACGGCGATCGGTTTCGGGGTGTGGATCGCGCGGCGCTGTGCCCTTCATCGGTTTCGTCGCAATCACCCGCCCGACCGGGGTTGCCCGCACGCTAATAAAACTCTCGGGGCTGGCGCTGACGAGCGCGAGCTCCGGCGTGACAATCACCGCTCCCCGGTGTGCGGCGCGGATCCGCCTGAGCGCCAAGAAGCAGCCCAGCGGATCAAACTCCCCCCGCACCCGCGCCTGGTTGGTGAGGCAGAGCACATAGGCGTCGCCGTTCGCGATTGCGCGCTGCGCTGACCGGATATTTTCGAGGTACTCACCGTCGCTCTGCGACCACTCGGGGGCGGCGAGCGGATCCGGAGCCACTGCGGTTTCGGTGGTTTCGGCGGCGGTTGCGGGTTCTGCTGCGGCAGACTGCCGAGCCTCCGCGAGCAGCGCTGTGAGCAGTTCTCGCGCCCGGGGGTCGTCACCTGAAACGACCACGGTGCCGTCACCAGCGAGCTCCACCAGAGCAGCTGGGCGCAGCGCAAAACTCGGGTGGCGTTGCGGGCGCGGGGTTTTTGGAAGCCCGAGGTTTTCACGCTGTAGCACGGTGCCAAACTCGTAGCTGAGGCAGACCAGCCAGCCGCTCTGCCATGATCCGCCGCCGACTGGTTCGCGGGCGTCTGGCTGGGCAGCATCTTGCTGGGTTGAATTTGAGTGGGTGGGTTTTTGCCGGTTGATTTTTTGCTGTAGCCGCTCTAAAAACCGGCGCGGATCGCTCGCGTCAGTGGTTAGCACCTCTCCGCCAAAGCCGAGGTAGCTGCTGCCGTCTCCGTCCGGGGAATCGAGCCAGAACCAGGAGGTTTGCCCCTCTGCGCAGTGCCGGGCGAGCCGCCGGGCGAGCCGCGCGGCAAGATCGCCTCCGGGAATCTCCGCGAGATCAACGCCAGAACGCTCGGCGAGGTCGCCGCCGAACCGCTCCGCCGGTGAGCCTGCCCTCCCAGCGGGTAGGCCGGAGTGCGCGGTCGCGTCCGCGGTGTCTGCTCCTGCCTCAGGTGTCTGCTCTGTCATCGGTATAAGTTTAGTGTCGCTGCTGGTTTTCAGCTGCCCACCCGCGACTGGCGCTAAGATTTTTGGCATGGCTGAAAAACTGCTCGTCGCAGATTCCTTCCGCGTTCGCGCCACGGAGGCGCAGCCCGCGCTCGTGCGCGGATGGGACAGGCACCGCGCCCGATTCAGCAGCGCCGTTAAAGAAACGGTTGGTCAGCTTTCGCGCACGGGCACGGTCCCGGCCAACGATGCCGCACAGTTTAGCTCCGAGCGGATCGAGCGTTTCCTCACCGAGTCTGCCGCCGCAATCTCCGGTTACGGCGAGGGAATGCCGCGGCTGGAGCTGCTACTCACAACCGCTGAGAGCGTCTCCTCGCACAGCGAAGCAGAGCCGGGCGAGGCCGCACAGGACAAGGCAGCTCCTGGCGAAACCACTGCCCCGGGGAAAACAGTCCGGGCAAAGCTTTCCCTCAACTGCAATCTGCGGCCGCTACCCCCGCTGCAAGGCACACAGGCGATTACTGCCACACGCGCGTTAACCGCGGGCGAGTACCGGGCCGATCCACACACAAAAGGCCCGAACATCGCACTGTTTAAGGAGCTGACCGAGGAGGCGGGCGGCGAAGTGCTGCTGCTTGACAGCGAGGGTGATGTGCTTGAAACAACGACCGCCGCGGTGCTCTGGTGGAGCGGCGAGACGCTCTGCCGGGTCGATAATTCCCGGCGGGTTCCCTCGGTGACAGAGCAGCTTGTTATCGAGTGTGTTAGCGAGCTCGGCTACAAAACCGCGCGCGCCACAGTCACGCCCGCAGCGCTTGCCGCGCACGAGGTCTGGGTTGTTAACGCCCTGCACGGGATTCGCCCAGTCACACAGCTGGGCGGGGTAGCGGCGGTGCCGGTTAAAGAGGCGCGGCTTGAGCGGATCCGCCAGGCCCTCGACACAACCTGGCAACCGCTCTAATCTCCCGCCGCAACCGCTCTAGTCTCCCGCCGTCGCAGGCAGCTAGCGGACTGCGGGTGCGGGCTGCGTGAGTTAGCGGGCTGCGGGCGCGGCCGCAACCGGGTTGCTCAGCTCCCCGATGCCGGAGATGGCGACCGTAACGCGATCCCCCGCGGTTAAAACACCAACACCCGCGGGCGTGCCGGTCAGAATCACATCGCCGGGCAGCAGCGTGAAGGCGGCTGAGGCGTAGGCAACCAGCTCGGCGACGCCGTGCAGCATGTCACTAACGGCGGCTCGCTGCCGCTCCTCACCGTTTACGGCGGTGGTTAGCGTTGCGGCGGCAAGGTCAAGATCCGTCTCAATTACTGGCCCGATCGGGCAGAAAGTGTCGAAGCTTTTTGCCCTCGTCCACTGTTTGTCGGCGATCTGCAGGTCACGCGCGGTGACATCGTTGGCGCAGGTGAACCCGTAAACAACCTCCAGCGCGCGCGAGGCCGGCACCGCTTTTGCAACAGCGCCGATAACAACCGCGAGCTCACCCTCAAACTCAACCCGCTCCGACTGCTCGGGCAACACAATCGGGTCGTTTGGACCGATCACGCTGGTGTTTGGTTTCAGGAACAGCACCGGATTATCCGCGGGCGCATCCCCGCCGGTGAGCTCCCGCATCTCCTCGCGGTGGTCAGCATAGTTTTTGCCAACACCGACAACCTTGGAGCGCGGAATCACCGGGGAAAGCAGGGTCACCTCCGAAAATGGGAAGCGTCTGCCGGTTGTTTCATAGCCGGCGACCATCGGATCCGCCACCAACTCAACCAGCTCAGCCGCTCCCGAGTCTGGGTCTTTATCGACGATGCCGAAGGTTATGGCGTCGCTTGTGCGAAACCTCGCAACCTGCATTACGCTGCCTCAACCGGGGTTGTCCAGCCGTGTGGATCTGGGCGGGTTCCGAACTGGATACCGGTCAGCTCCTCACGCAGGCTCATTGTCACCTCACCCGACGGCTGTGGCAGTGTGATCACGAAATCGTTAGCGCCGCGCAGCTCAGCGATTGGTACAACAACGGCCGCGGTGCCGCAGGCGAATGCCTCCTGGATGCTGCCGTCGGCCGCGCCCTGCTGCCACTCGGACACTGTGACAGGGCGTTCTTCAACGCGCAGACCCCTGGCGCGGGCGAGCTCGATAATGCTCGCGCGGGTTACACCCTCGAGGATGTTACCGTTCAACTCCGGGGTGATAAGTGTGCCGTCGTGACGCACCAGGAACAGGTTCATGCCGCCGAGCTCGTCGATCCGGTCAGAATCGTTGGCGTCGGTGAACAGCACCTGCTGGCAGCCCTGCGCAAACGCCTCATCGGTTGGGTTGAGGGATGCAGCGTAGTTGCCGCCGCACTTGGCGGATCCGGTGCCGCCCTTGCCAGCGCGGTTGTAGTGGCCTGAGAGCCACAGGCTGATCGGTTTCACACCGTTCGGGAAGTACGCGCCCGCGGGGCTTGCGATCACGAAGAAGCGCGCACGGTGAGCGCTTCTAACACCGAGGAACACCTCGTCGGCGATCATAAACGGCCGCAGGTAGAGGGACTGATCCTCACCGGTTGGCACCCAGTCAATATCGGTTTTCACGAGTTCGTGGCAGGCCGCAATAAACAGCTCGATCGGAATTTCCGGCAGCGCCAAGCGATTCGCGCTGTGGTTCAGCCGCGCCGCGTTACGCTCCGCCCGGAAGGTGACAACCCGCCCGTCCGGGTGACGGTAGGCTTTCAGGCCCTCAAAAATCTCCTGGCCGTAGTGCAGAACCGCTGACGCCGGATCAATCGCGATCGGCGCGTAAGGAAGCACCTCCGGCTGCTGCCAACCGGTTTCCTTCTCCCACACAATCGAGACCATGTGGTCGGTAAAAGCGGTGCCAAACCCGGGGTTTTTGAGCTTCTCTAGTCGCTCACTCTCAGGTGTTGGGGTTGCCGCTGTGTGTTTAAACTCGTAAGCCATTCTTGCACCCTCTCGGATAATCTACCCTTGCATTGTACCCCGAGAGCGCGGGCGATAGTAACACCTGCTCCCGCCCAACTAACTCGCCCGGATCCCTTTTAACCGGGTAGAATTGTTCATTATGAGACATTTCCTGCGTGATGACGATCTGACCCCCAAAGAGCAGCACGAGGTGCTCGATTTAGCTCTGCGGCTGAAGCAGGATCGCTTCGCTGAGCGTCCGCTCGCGGGCCCCAAAACCGCGCTGGTGATGTTTGACAAAACCTCAACCCGCACCCGCGTGAGCTTCGCCGTTGGCATCAGCGATCTTGGTGGATCCGCCCTCATCGTCAATCCCGGTGAGGCGCAGCTGGGTGAAAAAGAATCAATCTCCGATACCGCGATTATTTTCTCCCGCATGACAGAGCTGATTGTTTGGCGCACAGGCGCTCACAAGAACATTGAGCTGATGGCGAAGCACGCGAGCGTGCCGGTGATTAATTCGCTCACCGATGACTTTCATCCGTGTCAGGTGTTGGCGGATCTGCTCACCGTCCGTGAGCACAAGGACGAGCTTCAAGGGCTCACCGCCGCCTATGTTGGTGACGCGGCAAACAACATGGCGCACTCATACCTCCTCGGGTTTGCAACCGCCGGCATCAACCTGCGGCTGGCTGGCCCCGAGGGGTACCTGCCGCGGGAGGATATTCTCGCGAAGGCTGAGCAGATTGCTGAGCAGACCGGATCCACAATCACCGTGTCAAATGACCCGCGTGAGGCGGTGACCGGCGCCGATATTGTGATAACCGACACCTGGATCTCAATGGGCCAGGAGGCGGAAGAAGCTGCTCGCTTGCAGCACTTCAATGGCTACTGTGTTGATGAGGAGCTGTTCGGGCTTGCGAAGGATGACGCAATCTTCCTGCACTGTCTGCCCGCCTACCGCGGTTTTGAGGTGAGCGCCGAGGTTATTGACGGGCCACGCTCGGTTGTCTGGGATGAGGCGGAGAACCGCGTACACGCTCAAAAGGCGCTGATGGTTTGGCTGCTGCGGCAGGCAAAACAGTCGGAGTAGGCCGGGCGGCCGGACTGGCGGGCGGGCTCGTGACTGGGTCGGGCGGGTTAGCCCGCGCGAGTGAACCGCGGTATAACGGATTTGACGAGTTTTAAGGAGTTCCAAGTTGTCTGAAAACACTGCAGCAAACGGCACCAACCTTCCAAAGCAGCGCGCCGGTGAGGCGGGAGCGCTCTGGGGTGGCCGGTTTGCGAGCGGCCCCTCACCGGAGCTGACCGCGTTAAGCGTCTCAACCCACTTCGACTGGCAGCTCGCGCAGTATGACATTCGCGGCTCGAAAGCGCACGCAATCGCGCTCAACGCCGCTGGCTACCTCAGCGACAGTGAGCTCGCCGAGATGCACAGCGCCCTCGACAAACTCTCCGGGAACGTTGCGAGCGGTGCTTTTGTGCCGCAGCCGAGCGACGAGGACGTGCACTCTGCGCTGGAGCGCGGCCTGGTTGAGATCGCCGGCACACAGCTCGGCGGAAAACTCCGCGCCGGCCGCAGCCGCAACGACCAGATCGCAACGCTTGTGCGCATCTACATGCTCGACCACGCGGCCATTATTCAGCGACAGATTTTAACGCTGATCGAGGCAATTATCGATCAGGCTGAGTCCCACCCGGACGCGATCCTACCGGGACGCACCCATCTGCAGTCCGCTCAGCCGGTGCTGCTCGCTCACCAGCTAGCAGCTCACGCCTGGCCGCTGCTGCGTGATCTTGAGCGGATCCGCGACTGGCGCCGCAGGGCACGCCGCTCCCCCTACGGCGGCGGGGCGCTGGCGGGATCCTCGCTCGGACTGGATCCGCGCCTGGTAGCTGCCGAGCTGGGGATCGGGGATCCGCTCGACAACTCGATTGATGGCACCGCCGCGCGTGACGTGGTTGCTGAGTTCCTCTACATTCTGGCGCAGATCGGCATCGACCTGTCGCGGTTTGCCGAGGAAATTATCGTCTGGAACACCGCCGAGTTCAACTTTGTTCGGTTGCATGACGGCTACTCGACGGGCTCCTCGATTATGCCGCAGAAGAAGAACCCTGACATTGCTGAGCTGGCGCGCGGCAAATCCGGCAGACTGATCGGTAATCTCACCGGCCTGCTGGCGACGCTGAAGGCGCTGCCGCTCGCCTACAACCGTGACCTGCAGGAGGACAAGGAGCCGCTGTTTGACTCGGTGACGCAGCTGGAGATTCTGCTGCCCGCGTTCAGCGGCATGGTTGCGACCGCGACCTTCAACACCGAGCGGATGGCGGAGGTTGCCCCGCGCGGCTTCTCCCTCGCAACCGACGTTGCCGAGTGGCTTGTGAAACAGGGGGTGCCGTTCCGTGACGCGCACGAGATCTCTGGCGAGCTGGTTGCGCACTGTGAACAGCGCGGCATCGAGCTTGACGAGCCAAGCGACGAGGACTATCTGGCGATCAGTGAGCACCTCCTACCACAGGTGCGCAGTGTTCTAACAATTAGTGGATCTGTCAGCAGCCGTGTTGGGCACGGCGGCACCGCAAAAGTTCGAGTCTCCGAACAAATTGCGACACTCCGAGAGGCGCTAAAAGAACTTTCTCAAGAGGGGTAGATTTTTCCCGGAAATATTAGGGAAAATTACCGGCCAGAGCCTATTTACGCGAATGAACTGTATTCAATCTAATACTTCGTGCTGTATAGTAGGTTACGCGGGTGTGAGTCGTCTTGACCAACCCAGCTGACTGCAGAACCAACAGGCCACGGCCGCGGTTGGATCCGTCATTAGGGATACCAACGGTTGCGCCCTCTGGAATATCCTCAACCGACTTGTGCTTCTTTGAGTAGAGGCCGAGCGGGAAGATCGCGGTTGAACCGATTGTTGTCAGGTCGTCGCCGGACTCCGCGTTGTGGTTAGCGAGGAAGAGGATGTGCTGGAACTGGTTGACGTCAATCTCACCAGCTGCGAGCGCCGGGTTTGGCAGTGAGTACTCACCGAAGTCAACGATCTCCAAGTCGATGCCCTCAGCCTCAACAGCCTTCTCGTAGTCTGCCCAGAACGGATCCGATGCCCCAACAACTCCGAGCTTCACGGTCTTATCAGCGCTGTCGCTGCTGCAAGCCGCAAGCCCCGCCGTTAAAACGACCGCGCTAGCCGCTGCCAGTAGTTTCTTCAAATGCGCCATGTTTTTAACCCTTCAGCTAGTTTGGTAGATGATCCGCCAGGCAGAGCCGGTTAGCGCAATCGAGCGTCTCAGTGTTTTACAGTGTTTCGTGTTTTTTGCTTTGCGCTTTAGCTTTTAGCGTTCTATCGCTTTTAGGACTGCCGTGCTTTTGTTGGCGGTAACTAGCCTAAAAAAGAAGCGAGCCAGACAACAACTCTGTTTTTAACAATCTGTAATAAACGCCGTTCGGCGCTGCGGTCCCGCCGGGATTTAACACCGCCTGACCATGCAGCCGCGCCGGTAATAAACGCCGTCAAACCCTAAAATCTCCGCTGAATATCCTGACCGTCCCGGTTAATCACAAACAACCATACTAGGCTGAGTTCATGGCGCTTAAAATATTTCCCGCAAAGGCAAACCCGAAAGCTCAGACAGTATTTGAAGCACACCCACCCACGGCTGCGATTGTTGACGACTCGCTGAGGGGCAGCAAGCTGGAGTGCTTCTGGCTCAGCGATGCACGCGATCAGGCCCCCAAGTTTAAGCCGCTTCGTGGCAACGTCTACGCCGACTACGCGGTTGTTGGCGGCGGCTACGCTGGCCTCTGGACCGCGATCAAACTGAAAACTGAAAACCCGAAAGCTCGGGTTGTGCTGCTTGAGGCGAAACGGATCGGCTGGGCCGCGTCCGGCCGCAACGGCGGTTTCTGCGAGGCGAGCATAACCCACGGTGAACCAAACGCTGAGGCCCGCTGGCCGGACGAGCTCGCCGAACTGCACCGGCTCGGCGTCGAAAACCTGGACGCGATTGAGCGTTTCATAACCGAAAACAACATCGACTGCGACTTCGAGCGCACCGGCGCAATCGAGGTTGCCAACGAGCCATACCAGCTCGACTATCTCGGTGAGGGCGATGGCGGATCCGACGCAGCAGGCGATGCGAGCGGATCCGACGAAGCACGCGGGGCTGGCGGATCCACCGCCTCAACAACCCGGGTGCTTGACGAGGCAGCAACCCGCGCCCGCATCAACTCCCCGACCTTCCTGGGATCCGCCTACACCCCCGATGAGAACGCGATTTTGCACCCTGCGAAACTCGCTTACGGGCTCGCGAAGCACGCCGCAAAAATCGGGGTGGAGATTTATGAAGAGACACGGGTTTTGAGCCTCTCGGCGACCGGGAAGGAGCACGCGCCGTTTGAGTTGCAGCTGCCGCACAGCCAGGTGACGGCGGATCGGGTGGCGCTGTGCACAAACGTTTTCCCGTCGCTTTTGAAACGCTACCGGCTGCACACAATCCCCGTCTACGATTACGCGCTGATGACGGAGCCGCTCACCCCGGAGCAGCTGAAGTTGATTGGTTGGGAGGGTCGCGAGGGCTTAAGCGATCTCGCAAACCAGTTCCACTATTCGAGGCTGACCGCCGATAATCGGATTCTTTGGGGCGGCTACGACGCGGTCTATTTCTCGGGCGGCAAGATTCGCGCAGAGTATGAGAACCGCGATGAGACCTATCGCAAGCTCGCAAGCCACTTCTTCACAACCTTCCCGCAGCTCGCCGGTATTCGATTCACTCACCGCTGGGCTGGTGTTATCGACTCAAGCACCCGGTTCTGCGCGTTCTTCGGCAGCGCGCACGGCGGCCGGGTGCAGTATGTTGCCGGTTTTACGGGGCTCGGCGTTGGCGCAACACACTTTGCCGCCGATGTGATTGCGGACCGGTTCGCGGGTCGTGAAACAGACCGCACAGCGCTCAAGATGGTGAATGAGATTCCGCTGCCGTTCCCGCCGGAGCCGCTCGCAACCGCCGGGGTTAACCTGTTCCGCTGGTCGTTCGATCAGGCAGACCACAGGGGCGGCAACCGCAACCTGTTCTTAAAAACTATGGACGCTATCGGAATGGGGTTTGACTCGTGAGTGATCCGCTGCCAGTTGACAAAAACGCCGTGGTTTCGGCGACGACGTTTAACGTTGAGCTTGAGCCGGTTAGCGCGAGCGATACCCTGAGCGGATCCCCCTCGCAGGGGTTTGTGCGGCTCGGCGCACTCGTCCCCTCCCCCGCGGAGGGCGCTGCCGAGGGTGCTGCAGCCGCTGCTGCCGCTGCCGCCGCTGATTTCGGTGTGGAGGACCAGGCCAGCGCCGCCGAACTAGCCTCCTCCAGGGATTCAGCCGCCGAGGAGCTTGCCGAGGTTGGAATCTGGGAGCTGACCGCTGGAACCGTCACCGACACCGAGGTTGCCGAGGTGTTTGTTGTGATCTCCGGCAGTGCCACAATTGAGCTGCTGGAGGTCCCCGGTGACCCCGCCGCCTCGGGGCAGCAACTCTTGGTTAGCGCCGGTGACGTGGTGCGGCTGGTTGCTGGCACGAAAACCCGCTGGACGGTTGCTGAGCGGATCCGCAAAATCTATATCGCGGGCTAGCCCGCGCCAGTATCCACCCTGGTGCGATGACCTGCCTGGGTAGCCCGCGCCGGTGCCCCACACCCACACCCCCGCGTCGACTGCCTGCGGCAGGAAGCGCCCTGGCGTGGTGACTCGCCTGGGCCGCCCGCCCCCAGATCCACCCACCAGCTTAAAATTACCGCCTAAATTTGCCCGCCGCTCTGGCACAGCCCGCGAAAGCAAAATAGACTTGATGAGGTCAGTTTGCTGACGCAGCAGCTAGAGAGTGGTTTAAGAGACGGCAGGTTAGTTAGGTTGAATACCAGGGTGACGGGTGATAATGCTCCCCGAGTGCGGGTGCTTTACGGCAGCGAGATGGGCAACAGCGAGTTCGTTGCCGAGGATCTGGTTGATGATCTGGGCAAGGCCGGGATTTCGGCGACCCTCAGCGAGCTGAACCGGCAGTCCGTTGAGGAACTGGCTGACGAAGCGGACGAGACAATCCTCTTGGTGGTTGTGTCCACCTATGGCGAGGGTGAGATGCCCTACGGCGCCGACCTGTTTTGGGAGGAGCTTGACGATCCGGACGCACCCGATCTGACCGGGCTGCGCTTCGCCGTGCTCGCCCTCGGCGACAGCACCTACACCTACTTTTGTGAGGCGGGCAGGCAGATTGATGAGCGCCTAGAGGAGCTTGACGCAACCCGCATCGCCGAGCGCGTTGACTGCGACTCCAACTATCGTCGTGACGCCGAGCGCTGGGTGCGGGCGCGGGTCTCGCAGCTCGCCGCGGTTTTCGGGGTGGCGGATCCGACAGCAACCGCCCCGGCGGGTACAGCCCCATCGGCTACGGCCTCAGCGGGTACAGCCTCAGCGGCTACGGCCTCAGCGGGTAGCGGCGTGGCGTCGTTCGGCGGCGATTTTGGGAGCTTCGGTGGGCAGGCCGGATCCACCGGCGGTTTCGGCGCGGGAGCAACAGGCTTCGGCGCGGGCGCGGGCGCTGCCGAACCGGTTGAGTACTCGCGCGAGCATCCGTTTATGGCGGAGCTGACCGCTGCAAAGCTGCTGACGCGCGACGCCGCCGGGCGGGAGGTCTGGCACTATGAGCTCGATATTTCTGGCAGCGGGATTGCGTACCGTCCCGGTGACTCGCTCGCGGTGATTCCAGAGAACGACCCCGACGCGGTGACCGCGTTTCTTGCCGCGGCCGGACTAACCGGCGACGAGATTTACACGCCGAAAGACAGCGCGCTTGGCGACCCGGTCAGGCAGCTCGCAACCGAGCACTGGGAGCTGCGCTATCCATCTCTCGAACTGCTTGAGCGCGTCGCCGAGGCCACCCCCGACAGCCGCATCGCGGGGGCGGTGAGGGCTCGCGACCGCGCAGGCATTGACGGGTGGATCGCAACACACAGCGTCCCCGACACGCTGCGGGAGCTAACCAGCCTGGGTGCGGATCCGCTGGGGCTGGAGGTGCTCGCTGCGGCGATGCGCCCGATCCGCCAGCGCGCGTACTCGATTGCTTCAACCCCGAAAACGCACCCCAGCACGGTGCATTTAACGGTTGCGACCGCGCCCAACAGTTCCGGGGCGGCGCTGCCGGGCGGTGTTGCGAGCTCGTATCTGGCGAAGCGCGTCAGCGTTGGCGACAGGGTTCCGTGCTATCTGCTGCCGAATCCGAGCTTCCGGGTTCCGGCGAGACCGGATGTGCCGATTATTATGGTCGGGCCGGGAGTTGGTTTGGCGCCGTTCCGTGGTTTTTTGTGGGATCGCGCGCAGACTCGCACTCCAGGTCCGGCGTGGCTGTTTACCGGCACCCGGAACCGCAGCGACGGCGTCGCGTATCGCGCCGAGTTTGAGCAGCTGCTCGCAACGGGGACGCTCACCAGACTGGATGTTGCCTACTCTCGCGACCAGGAGTATCGCGTCTATGTGCAGCACCTGATGCGCGCCAACGCCGAGGAGCTTGTGCGGTGGCTGCAGCGGGGTGCGTGTTTCTATATTTGCGGGGATGCTCACGCGATGGCGCCCGATGTGCGGGATGAACTTGAGAGTATTGTCTGCCAGGTTTTGGGTGACGATGAGGGCACCGATTTGCTCGAAAAAATCCGCCACGAGAGACGCTATTTCGAGGACGTTTATTAGCCGGCAACCCCGGAACTTTCCCTGAAAATCAGCTGAGCACAAGTAAAATTTATCTTGACATCAAGATAAATTGGGAGTTTGCTAGAGGTGTAACTTACTCACATCTGATGTTTGGAGGAACACCGTGACAGAAGTCCAAAAACTAGCAGATTTTGTTGCAGCTGCAGAGTTTAATCAGCTCAGCGAGAAAGCGCTTGAGCAGCTAAAGATCAGAGTGCTTGACACCCTCGGTGTTGCAATCGGCGCGCTCGATGCGGAGCCGATTGTCGCGATCCGCGGCCTGCTCGACGACCTCGGGGGAAGCCCGGAAGCAACCCTGATCGGCGGCGGTAAAACCAGCCCCGACCGCGCAGCGTTCTTTAACAGCGCGCTCAGCCGCTACCTCGATTTCATGGATTCGTACCTCGCGAAGGGTGAAACCAACCACCCCTCCGACAACCTCGGTGCGGTGCTCGCCGCGGCCGAGAGCGTAGATGCGAGCGGCGCAGAGTTCCTGACCGCGTTCGCCGTCGCCTACCAGGTTCACACCCGCCTCTCCGATGTTGCGCCGGTGCGCGCTAAGGGATTCGATCACACAACCCAGGGCGCTTTCGCCGCAGCCGCCGCAGCCGCTAAGGCGCTGAGGCTCGACGCCGCACAGATCGCCAACGCAATCGCGATCGCCGGCACCGCAAACGTGGCGCTGCGCGTCACCCGCACAGGCAACCTCAGCCACTGGAAGGGCCTCGCCTACCCGCATGTGTCAAAGGAGGGCACCTTCGCTGCGCTGCTCGCCTCCCGCGGCATTACCGGCCCCGAGGAGGTGTTTGAGGGCAACAAGGGATTCAAAGACTCAATCGCCGGCGACTACGAGATCGACTGGTCGAAAGAGGACCTGGAGAGTGTGCTGCGCACCATCATTAAGAAGCACAATGCCGAGATCCACTCACAGTCTGCGCTCGACGCCGCACAGGATGTGCGCGCGCAGGACGGCTTCAACGTCAGCGCCATCGAGAGCGTGAAACTGACGACCTTCGATGTTGCCTACTCGATTATCGGCGGCGGCGAAGAGGGTGACAAACGAACCATTCGCACCAAAGAGGAGGCGGACCACTCGCTGCCGTGGATGCTCGCGGCGGTGCTGCTCGACGGCCAGTTGAACCCTGAGCAGTATGATCCCGAGCGGATCATCGCCGACGATGTGCAGGATCTGATGACAAAAATCGAGATCACCCCGTCACAGGAGTTCTCAGACCGCTTCCCCGCCCACATGCCAGCCGACCTGGAGGTGACGCTCGCAAACGGGCTCGTGTTCCGTTCGTCGCAGGACAGCTACCTCGGCTTCCACGACAACCCGCTGGACTGGGCAAGCGCCAGGCAGAAATTTGACGCGCTCGTCACCCCGTTCACCGGCGAGGAGCTGCGCGAGGAGATTGCGGAGCTTGTGCACAATCTCGAAAACCACCGGGTCAGCGAGCTAACCGCGGCGCTCGCCCGCGTACAAACCCAGCGCAGCTAGGCCCTGCGCAGCTTGGCCTGGCACGGCTCGGCCTGAGCAGCTAACCCCGCGAGACGGCGCGAACCAGCGCGATCCGCCCCCCCAAAAAAAACAAAGAATTATTGAAAGGAAATCACCATGTCTAACGCAGTGCCACACGATGTGTCATTCAACTTTGTCCCCCGCGCCTACCGGCCCGCTAAACCTCGCAGCTTCGGTGTTACCGAGATCCGCGCCCCCTACTATGCAACCTTCGGCACCCGCCACCTTGAGGACGTTTTCGAGGCGGCTGGCCAGTGGGTTGACGGCATTAAATGGGCGGGCGGATCCTTCGCGCTGATGCCGACCGAGGTTGTGCGCAAGTTCAGCGAGATCACCCACGCCAACGACGCCTACGTGTCATCGGGCGGGTGGATCGAGACCGTGCTGCGCTACGGCGATGAGGCGGTCGATCACTATCTGCAGCAGGCGAAAGAGGTCGGGTTCGATGTTATCGAGATTTCAACCGGCTTTATTATGCTCAACACCTCGGGTCTGCAGCGACTCGTTGAGAAGGTTGTGAAGGCGGGCTTGAAGGCGAAACCGGAGCTTGGCCTGCAGATCGGATCCGGCGGTGATTCTAGCGAGGCAGAGCTTGCTGCCGAGGCGAAGAAAGACATCGGCGACCTGGTGGATCGCGGCAAGAAAGCTCTCGATGCGGGCGCCTCGATCATCATGATCGAGTCCGAGGGAATCACCGAGAACGTTGCCGAGTGGGACACCGGCGCCGCCGCCTCGATTATTAACGGGTTGGGGCTAGAGAACGTTATGTTTGAGGCCGCTGACGGCCCCGTTTTCGAGTGGTATGTGAAGAACTACGGCAACGAGGTTAACCTGTTTGTGGATCACAGTCAGGTGCTGCAGCTGGAGGGTCTGCGCCAGAACATCTGGGGTAACAAGAGCACCTGGGGTCGGGTGATTAACCCGGCGCCGTAGTGTTTGCGCAGGCGTTTTTGAGGTTGTGGCTGGGCATGTTTGCCCGGCCACAATCATTTTGTTATGATCGTGAAGTTTTGAAAAGAGCCTATCTGTTTATTATGCTCTCAGCGGCAGGGGTTGCCTCGTTCTCTGCCGTCGATGTGCTGTTCTATCAGAGCGTTGGCGTTTCGGTCGCGTTTGTTGGTGTGCTTGTTGCGGCGTTCAACTTCGCGGTTACCGCAGCCGAGCTACCGTTTGCGATCCTGTTTGACCGCTACTCCAACAAACTCGCCCTGCAGCTGGGTAACTTTATTAGGATTTGCGCCTTCGTGCTGTTCTTCTTCAGCGTCTCCGAGGGTGGGCTGCTCCTCGCTCAAATCCTCGCCGGTATTGCGGTTGCGGCGATGAGCGGCACCTCAAACGCGCTCGTGATTAACCAGATTCAAAGCTCTAAATTGAACGCTGACAGTATCGCGAGCACCTTCGGTAAGATTTCCTACCTCAGCGCTATCGCCGCGATTGTTGGCGGGTTGGCGGGTATTTTCCTGTTCACTAAATCCCCGCAGGCGATCTGGCTGTTGGCGATCGTGTTCTTTATCGCCGCCGGGATTGTTGCGGCAACCTTCAAAGACACCCGCGCTGAGATCACGCAGGAACCGCTTACGCAGTTCCTCAAAAAAGCCGTTAAAACCTTGAACAGCAGGACCGCGGTATCTTTGATCCTCGCGAACGCCGCCGCGGTTGCGCCGTTTATTCTCTGGCAGATCAAGTTCAACCAGGTTTCGATCCTGTTTCTCGCTGTCGGCTATCTTGGCCTGAATCTTGCCGGGCTGCTTGGCCCGCTTGTTATGCGCTGGCTCAACATCCGGGTAAAACACATCATCTGGGTTGCGTTAATCAACGTTGTTCCGGTGCTGATTTTTGCCGCCGCAACCGATCCGACAGCGATCTGGATCTCGTTCGTCACCCACGTCGCCTGCCAGGGGATTTTGCAGATCCTGGTGTCCGCCAGATACCATGAGGGCGTGAGCAGCAGTATGCGCGCAACCGCCGGATCCGCTGTCTCACTCGTGGATTCGCTGGTTGTCGCTGTCACCGCCCCGATTGTCACCGTCGCCACTCAGCAGCTCGGCCTGGTGTTCGGTGCCGCGGTTTCCGCGCTGCTCTATCTCGCGGTTGCAGCGGTTAGTATTGGTATCAGCAAACAGAGAGGTTAAGAATGCACACCTGGAAGAACGTTTTAGCGCTGCTTTTAAACGACACAACCCGCGAGGTTTTTGCAAACCTGCTCCTCGGCAAGAACCTAGACGAGGCGCTCGCCGGGCTTGCCGCATCGAAGCAGCAGCGGATCCGCGAGGCACTCTCGAAAGCGCAGGTTGTGGATCCTCTAACCGGCGAGTTCTCCCCGCAGCATATTCAGCAGCTTTTAGCGGCCGCGAAGGAGGAGCGGGAGCCGTTCTACCCGTTTATGAACGGTGGTAAACTCGTCAGATACCCGGTCACGCACGAGCGCAGAGCCCAGTTGCTGCGTCACCTCGCGGAGCGCGTTTTGAAACCCGGTGAGATTGTTGCAGAGAGTGAATTAAACACTCGCCTCGCCGATTTCACTTCCGCGTTCGCCGAAATGCGCCGCTACATGATCGACTACGGTGTGCTGCTGCGCCACCGCGACGGCACCGGATACTGGCTAAACCCTGATTTCTAGGATCCGATAGCGAAACTGCGGAAAATCAACGAAGTTTAGGCTGTTTTGGTCGGGATGACCGGATTTGAACCGACGACCCCCTGGCATGAAGACACCCCAGCGAGCGCCTCAAAACCCGCATAAAATCAACGAAAAACAGTCAGCCTAAAAACGGTGGTCACAATTCGGTCACAATGACGACCTCAGACACCCCCGTTTTGGGCATAAAAAAATAGCCCCCGCCGAACCTGCCCCATGATAGGGAGCAAGCCCGGCGAGGGCGTTAGCGTTTACCCGCGATAGGTAAACCTGGTAGCGGCTACTTGGCGCGTGTGCGTGCCTTGAGAGCGTCCAGCTCCAGCTTGCGCGCGTGCGACTCGCTGATCTTCGCGAAGCTAGCTGTACCGAACGCGGCAGCTACGGGGCTGTTGTATGCGCCGTCATTCGCCTCATACTCGTGGAAAAACCCGCTCACGGGGTTAACGATCACGTTGATAGTTTTGCCGTCCTTAACGTAATAGAAACCGGCTGTCCT
Source organism: Leucobacter sp. OH1287 (assembly GCF_003859945.1). Classification (GTDB taxonomy): domain Bacteria; phylum Actinomycetota; class Actinomycetes; order Actinomycetales; family Microbacteriaceae; genus Canibacter. Next base: position 21,654 of record NZ_RQYM01000013.1, on the reverse strand, counting down.
CATATGTTCAATCTCCTCGATAGTTGTTTGTGTTTGTGCTTTCGCTGGTGCAGGTGCAGTGTATGCGGGGTTGAACTGTTTCGGGCGTAGATACCCGATCAGTCCCCGTTTCGTGAGCGCCGCCGTCTGTGTCCTACCCGGGTTTTGAGTCAAACACACAAGCTGCCCGCCCGTGTCGCGTTCAACGATAGCGACATGACTCCACGGATAAGCGGGCGTGCCATAATCCCAAAACGCGACATCTCCAGGGCGTGCAGGAACGTTCGCGGGCAGAATGTCAAACCATTTGGTGAGACCCGCCGCAGCCGCGTGGTGGTAAACGTTACAAGCATACCCTTGGTGTGCACCATAGCCGCCAAAGTTCGTGTAGGTTTGAGCAACCGGCACACCGATCACATTCACGGCATAGTGGCTCCACAGATCCCAGCACTGAGCACCATACACCGCGTCCATGTCAATGAAATAGCCGCGAGCCTGGTTAATATAGTGCTGAAGTTTAGACATGCGACCCCTCAGTGTCTTTCACGCGGCGGGCACGATACCCGCTGCTGTCAGTGTTCACACGCGCGAGCGCACCAAAAAACGGGGCAACCGCGACAAGTACAGCATTCGCTACCGCCGCCGCTGGGTGAGCACCCAAACCAAGCACGGCGAGCGCCGCGTTAACGGCAGTCATTAGCACGGTTACGACAATGAACACCGCGTATAGGGTTTCCCTGATGATAGGGTTCTTGATTACGCGCCCGAACTCGTCAACATTAATATCATTGGTCATTAGGGGTTATCCTTTCAAATAGTTGGGGCGCGGCGGCGGTGCATGCCGCTGCCCTGTTTCGATCCATTCGTACACTTTCCGGAGGTCATGCAGCAGCTGCTGTTCACGCTTCTCAGCTTCCGAAATGCGAGATCCCATAGCGTCCAGCTTCGCCTCTAGCTCATTCACCCGCTCGTCCAGCTTGTCACTGTAGCGCTGCCAAGCGTCCGCGATAGTGACCTCGTTAGCGGCAGACGCTTTATACTGCTCGGCTTTACGGGAAATAGCCGCAACAATGATAGTGCCGAACGCAGTCACAAGCGCAGTCAAAATACCGCCGAAAATAACCCACGTTTCGCTCATACGGTCACCACCTCACACGATCCAGTCTTGTCTGGTAAATCGACAATGCCCGCAGCGAGCGCTGTTATACCCGCAGCGGCGAGCATAGGCATAGCGTTGTTTATGGCGTAACTATTTACGCCAAGCACAGCCGCGCCGAGGAAAATAAACCCATACACGGCGAAAACGAAGAACGCTGACGCGAACGCGATCTGGGTTAACAGTTTTCGCTTCACGACAGCGGCGATGATAGCGAGCACGCCAACGGCGGCGCACGCTACCCCGAACTGTTCCGGATCCACAAACATCCACGAGAAACTGGCGCGTCTACCCGGTGAAATGCGTGCCGGTTCCCACAACACTAACCCCTGTCCGAGCTGCCAAACCCCGATCAGGAATAGGAAATAGGAGCGTTTAATGTTTGATCTTTTCAACGACGTATTACCCAGCAGATTCATCACTGCCCCTAACCTGTGTAACTGCAGCTAGAATATCGTCATCACTGATAGCTACCGTAGGATCATAATCCGGGTCGCCGTCATGCGCCGCCCAATCCTGATCATACTTCTCAGCCCAGCCCGGCATAGCCGCGAACTTCCAACGGTGAACATAAACCCAGCTTTCAGGGTCTGGGATCCCCACAGACGCAGCACATGCGGTTAAACGCGCCCGCAACCGTGCCGCCTCCGACAAATAATAGCAAGTCAAATACGACATAGCCCCCCTTGTGTATCTAATAATCCGCAGACACGGTGAACGTTAACGGCACAACCCAGCCCGCATACTGGTCAATCGTCGTGTAATCGCCAGTGCCGATAGTGCCTGATGTGGTGGTCAAATACAATTCCCCATGCGCGTGTGCCCCGCTCGTATGCAATGCCGAAAACGCGCCCACAAACGTGTCCTTGTTAGCGCCAGTAAGCTGCTGCCGCAACACCGGCGGCAGTGACGCTATATGAGTAAGAGCGCCACCGGCTCCACGCCGGGCAGCGCCCTCCACCAGCAACAAACCGCCACGGATCCTACCCCGCACCGTATGCCCCGGCACCGCTAGCCAACCAGACGCGAGCGCGAGATTCACCCACCCAGTGTCCATAGCACGCCGTCCAATGATAGTGGCACGGCGCGCCTGAACCTCACAACGGACACGATCACCAACCAACAGTCCCTCGACGGTGTTTGACACGTTCGGAATATCAACCGTTTCACCGTCAAACCGTACCGTGAGCGGGTTAAGTGACCTGACCGTCCCCCAAGTGAAATAAGGCACACCACGTAGTCGATCCTCAATACTCAACAAACGATCCACGAGCGGTTTTAACAGGTTAGCCACCTTATCTCACCTCCCGCCAACTGGCTTGGCATAGTGAATCGTCCGTGAAGCTGAACTTCATGCGCTGCACGGTCGCACGAACACTAATCCCGGTATCCACAAACAACACCAGTTCACGCAGTGAGATAGGCACGATAGCGTGAGACACGGTGAGTTTCGCTACAACCGACTGTGCCGCGATCAAGCGTTTCGCCGCCAACCGGTTAAATACCGCCTGGTCTGCACCCTCCACGCCGGTGTCAGCTTTCGTTATCACCCTGCCGCGTGCCTGAACACTGTAGGGACTGTTAGGGTTCTCGTCCGTAGCAATACCAACAAGCGGGGGTTTCTCGTCTGTACCATGCCCGACCACAATATATTTGTTCGGGACGGAAGCTATATCGTGTTCGCGTTCCCACTTCGCGGCATGAATACTGTGTTTGCCGCGCACAAACTCGAACTGTACGGCACGTTCCCCCGGCAACCGGTACGGCTCCAGCCGGAACTGCCCGAGAGCGTCCACCCACAACCCCCAATATCCGGCAGCGTCCAGCAGGGTGTTAATCACCGTCAAATAGGAATCGCCGGGCTTGAACGTTATCGTGTCCGTGAGTGTTTTCGCCGACGGGGTAACTGCAATATCCGTTACCGAACATTCCCGCAGCAGCTGCTCCACTAGGCGGATAATGTTCGCGCCCTTAGACGCGACCAGTCGCCGCTCCAGCGAATACCCGTCAACAATGGTTGTGAGCGGCAGCAGATCCACTTCAAAAAACTGTTTCCCGTCATCAACCTTTAACGTTGGTGACGCAAACATGAATGTTGCTACTGCCCACCCGGTAACCCCTGGAATGCCCGGGTCGTAGAAAATGCGTACCCGGTCGCTCAACCAGTTCACTGTTTCCGTATCACTGATAGTGATCTTCCCGGATCCACCCAACCGTGAATCAGCGGACAGTTCCATATCACCCTCACGGACACTCGTGAGCAGATTACGCTCCCGTAAATTAGCGTCCAACAGTGTGAAACGCCAGCGAGGGGATCTAGGCATACCCCAAATAGACATGACACTCCCCTCGCTGCTAGTTTCCTACACCGGAATCGGTTTCCGTGAGTGTGAACTCGATCACCCACTCTGCACCACCCGCTACGCGGCGGCGGCGATCCACCGTGATGTTCGATACCGTGCCAAATATCTTTCGACCGTCCGGGTCACGATACAAATGCACTGGGTTAGCCACCTGGAACAGGTCAGTGAGCTGCTCCACAGTCACGTCCTCCAACCCCTGATAGATAACACCCGTATATTCCACGGTGCGGGCGATATTCCCGCCCGCATACGCTACCGGTAATGGTCTACCCGAGAATGTGTAGTTGGTGCGTTTCCGTCCTGCTTCCACTTTCGTGCGCGGGCTATAAGTGAGCCTGACCGCGCTAGTAAACCCGTCACCGCCAGACAACAACACATAATCCGCGGCAGTGTTTAACGTAACCTCCCGCACCGTGGCAGCACCCCGCGCCGAAAACGTGGTCACACGGTAAGTGACATCCACGCCGAGCGCAGCGAGCCGGTCAATAAACAAACCGCTACGACCGCTCGCATGAGGCACAAGCACAGTCCACGTTTTCCCGCCGTCCTCAGTACGCTCAACCTGGTAAGCAACCGCGGCGGGGCTACCGTTAGGTGCAGACCAATGAACACCCACCGCAGCGTCAGACTCGTTAAAAGTGACATCCACAGTAGCCGCCACCGGCGGATCATATTTAGTTACGAACTGCACAAACGAGGACACGGTAAGGTCAGTTCCGGGCACAACACCAGACGCTTTAATCTGATAGGTACGGTCGCTGCGTAACTCATGCGCATACTGGGCATACTGGCGATACACGCTGTCAGCACGTTCAAACCCGTAAGCCCACTCCTGCCCCGTCTCCACATCAACAAGCGTCACAGTCCAGTTCACAGGCGCGAACAGAGTGTTATCCCACGCAACCCAAACCCGCTGCAACGGCTGCCCCATATCCGTTGCCGGAATCGAGTGTTTATCCTGATCCAAAATCCGAATGCTAGGCGGGTTCACCAACTGGGCGGTAGCAACCGGCGACTCGTTACTGTACGCTGAATGTGCGCCCCTGGTTTGAACAACCCACTCGATACGGTTAGCCGTACCAAACGTTGAAGCAGGAGACGGGAACTCCACAAACTCGTTACTGGTTGTGCCGCTGCTAGTATTCCACGATGTAGCGCCGGGTACACGCCATTTGAACGCGTACGCTGTCTGTGCCGACTCATCAGTTGGGTTGTGCCGCCAACTAAACCGTGCCGGTTGAATACGCACAAGCGCGTTACCGTTCGGGCTAAGGTTAGCGGGCGGGTTCGGTTTCTTCGCCGCCTGCAACACGTCAGACGGGTCAGACCATGCAGAAACACGCCCGCCAACCTTAGCACGCACCTTATACTGGTGGGTTATGTCGATGCTCGCGTTCGCGTGCACCCACGGCAGTTTAACGTTAGACGCAACAACCGTTGTGCCGTCCATAACATCATACGAATCAACCCAGCGGGGTTTCACTCGCGCGTCCACCGTCACCCTAACACCGTTACGGGCAGCATGCACCGACTCGGGCACAATCGGGGTGGTGTAAACCCACGATGTAGCACCATTATCGGGACGTGACCCGGCAGCGTTATAGGCGTGCACACCGTACCTGTAACGGTGACCCGGCAGCACGCCCCGATCTGTGAAGCTAGTATCCGACCCCGACAGGGTAGCTACCGCGTCCCAGCTCGTGCTATCGTCCACCTGCCGATACACGGTAAGACTGGTCTGCCCACCACCGCTAGACCAACTGAAATTGATCTGCTGATCAGACACATACGCTGCCGATAACCCATACGGTGCGCCCGGCAGTTGGGCGAGCCGTGCCGGGATCGTGAACGACCTCGACACGCTCGTGTGCCCAAAAAAATGCTGCAACCCAGCCCCGAACGTTACCGTGCGAGCGGATCCCGTCAACGGGTAATCAATATAGGCGATATGGAGCCGGGTCATAGCACCCGACCCCAAGTTAACCGGTACACGGTTACCACCCGACCAGTTGCCCGTATATGACAACTGCCAATTACCATACAGCGACGCACCCGGCGCGGTCTGCGCATACAAACCCACCGTGAGCGTCACCTGCGCAGTAGAGGCAGTCAACGGCTCCGGCGACATAATAATGTCCACACCCAACCGTAGATTGTTTTGGTAAGCACCCCAAACAATAGCCATATTTAGACTCCTAACTCAGTATTCAACCCGCGAGCTGAAACATCAGCGACACCCTCCTGGACACGCGCGTCCATAGTGCCAATCAGCCGATTATCCACATCGTAAATATGCACCACAACGGGGTTAGACCCAGCAAACCCGCCACCATGTGACCGGCTGCCCCGATCCACAGTGCCCCCGCGCGCATACCCGAACGCTGCGTCAAGCCCAGGACTGCCACCAGCGTTAATACGCTTCAACAAACCCCGATACTTCGACGCATATGGCTCCTGGATCACTTCCTCACCACGCGACAAACGAACCAGAATACTATCCGACTTAGCCGTACCCGCACCATACACAGTGCCGTTACGTACACCACCCCGGATCCCCGGAATCGTGCCACCAGACGCGAACCCAAGCAAACCAGCGCCCACAGTGCCACCAAACGCGCGCGCCTCCACAGACCGGTGAACAGTCGTGATCGTAACCGTTTTCGACTGCAAACTAGCAATCTGCCACGCAATCCGACTCAACGCCCCCGAAGCAGCACCCGTATTAGCATGAACACTAACAGTCCGATCATGCAACGCAGCGAGCGCTCCACGAACAGCAACAGTACCGGCGAGCGCATGAGCCACGTTACCGTTAATGTTCACGGTCTTGTCCTTGATAGCGTTCACGGCAGCGTTCACACCAACCGCGCCCGCAACCGCTGAAGTTGTCGCAGCGCTGATACTGAACTGCTTGTCCGGTATCTTCATGTTAGCGAGGTTAGATAACGCTGTCGCCGCTACACCAGACTGGACGGTGACGCTTGCCGTGTACGGTGCTTTAGTGAGAGCACCCAACGACCCCGACAAGGTGCTAACGGCAGTAGACGCTACACCATGCTCCAGCAAGAACTCAGCCGAATAGGTGCTTGCGGCGTTAGTTGCTTTAGTTTTAACTAAATCCGCTGCGTCAGCTGCTTCCTTGAAGTTGTTGTTAATCAACGTGTTAACGTCACCCGGGATAAGCCCAAGTGTTGTAACCAACTGCGCCAGCTCCTCATCACTCAACCCTGCAGCGGCTGCGAGCGCGATAATCTCGTCACGTTGTGCCGCATACTTGGTCGCTACGTCTTCGACCGCTACGCCAGAGTTAATGTTAGCTTCCGCGTGTGCGTTAGCCGCTGTCGCAAGGTCATACAACATGCGCATGTTATCGCGCCCCTGCTGCGTGTTCGTGTCCAAGGTTAGACCGGTAGCTTCGATCTGTGCGCGGGCGGCTTCCAGACTGTCCTGGAACGCATACCCCGACAAAGCAGCGTCACGCTGCCTGTTGCCGAGATTACCCCACTCGGTAGCAAGCTGAGCAAACGCGCCAACCGCTGGCGCGGCATGCCCAAGCACACCCTCCAGCGTTTTCCCGTACGCTTCCAAAGCGTCCTTAGCTTCCTGCGTATTAACCTTAGCTTTCAAATACGCGGCAGCGTTAGAATCCGTCGCATACTTCAACAGTGCCGAATCGTCCGCAGCAACACCCGCATAATTAGCAAGGTCACGCAACGCGTCCTTAAACCCAGACGCGCTAGTGAGCGCCTGGTTAAAGTTCTCCGGCAGTACACGCTGCGTTTCAAGCATACGCGAGAACGCTTTCTGAGCTTGGGTAACATCATCTCGTGCGACCTTACCCAACGCTGTGCCGAACTCTTCAAGGTCAGTCATCGCTTGTGCCGTGTCAGCACCCCAAATTTTGATACCTGCGGCGCTGTTAGACAACCCAATATTGAGCGCTGTCACACCCTCAACCGCGCCGAATGACTCTTTGCCTATCTTCGTGAACTGTGACACGATAACACCAGCATAATCAGGCATAGCGAGCACACTCAACGACAACGCACCAAACTTAGCGGTTGTACGATCCAGCATACTGTTAGCGATCTCCAAGTCGCTTCCGGCGGCGAGACCAAACGCGCGCCAACCATCCACACCTCTACGGATCGCATGCTCCCACGCGGCAGCCGCCACAGTAGCCTTTTCAGTACCCGAATAGACCATATCGAAACCGATAGCGACCGCTGTCACACCAGCGGCGATACCAAGCGCGGCAGGGTTAAACCCGGCAGTGAGCGCACCACCAGCACGCGACAGCAGCCCGACCTTACCCGCAGCCGTGCCCGCCTGAGCACCAGCACGGTTAGCAGCCTGACCAAACGCAGTCACCACACCAACCTGGCTAGCAGAAGTGATAAACCCGCTAATAGCGGTAGTTAACGCCTGAATCTTAGCAACCACGGCAGCGGCAGCGAGAACAGCACCAAGCACCGCAATCGCCGGCCCAAGCTGGCTAGTTATCACACCAGCCATATCAGCGAGCATACCCACAACGGGGGTGATCGCCTCACTAACCGCAGCGATAATATCCAGCAAAGGTATCAGCACCGGCTCAATCGCAGTAATCAACTTCGCAATCACCGGCGCGATAGACCCAGCCAACCGTCCAACCGTCTCTAACACCTTACCGAGGATCCGTGTAAACGGTGCCGCAGCTGGCGCCAACTCCTTAAACGCTTTCACCAGCCCGGTCGTGAACGCTCCAAAACTACGCTGGAACTCACCCTGACGGAACCCCCTAAACATGGCAGACATCAGATCCGCAACACCACGACTAACACGAACAACGAAATCGTTAAACACGCCACGGTTACGGTACAGTGTTTCACCAAGCTCCCGGAAAGCGTCACCAAAATGGCTCATAGCTTCCCGCGAAGCACGGAAACCCTCAACCATCGTTGTCTGCCACTTCTGCCCGTTCACGGTTTTATCCCACCGGCTAAGCGTCAACGTCAACCCCTCCAAGCCAGTGAAACCTGACTTAGAAGCGGCTTTATGGATCCCCGCGAGAATCCCGCCCGTATGCAGCGCGGCACGACCAAGCAGTTTAACCTGAGTGATTCCCCGCTCAATCTGATCGAAAATACGCCCCGACTTGATTCCCACATCCAACCAACGATTAAACCGTGTAGTTAAATCAGAGATCCAACGCCCCAAGCGTGGCAGATAGAGAGTACCCACCAAACCAAGATTCACGATAGCGGAAGCGAAATCGTCAGCACCAACCGTCAACTCGCCCCAGAACCCGATCGTGCGGTTAAACATCGTCTCCAGTTCACCATTAGCGAGCGCCTCCTGGAACGCGCGAGCAAACACGCTAGAGTGGACACCCATAGCGGTAGCAAGCTCACCCATCCGGTCATCAAGCCGTGGGATCAGATCATCAGCAAGCGCGCTAATATCTTCCCGCGCCTGATCCCAATATTTAGCGGAGATCGTTTCACCGACCTTTTCCAGCCCCGTCTTAATGTTCGGGAGTTGTTCGTTAAGGTCTTTCCACGCGCGAACCAGCACAGTAGCTGACAATGCGGCGGCGGTGAGGATACCCGGCAACGGTAGCAGTGCAGCAGTCATCAGCACCACACTGTTACCGACCGCAACCAAACCACCCACAGTCGCAGTGATAGCCGCAAACCCGGCAGCGACACTACCAGCAGCGAGCGCGGCTTTAGGTAGCTTCTCGTCGATGTCTTTCAACCATTTAGAGAAATCAACCAGGTATTTACTACCCAAGCGTGCGCCCGACAGGCGCGCCAGCGCGGCTTCGGCAGCGTGGGCGGCTGTTCGGGATACGACCGGGATAATCTCGGCTACACGGGGTCGTGACAGGTAAGCGAGACGTGCGCTAGCCCAAGTGGTGAACGGGTTAATGTCGAGGCGGACGGTACGGTTTTTAGCTGTTTCCTCCAGCTCGTCCCGAACCTCACGCAGTCGATGTTTCACCCGCTGTAGCTCTTCCTCCGGCAGCAACTCAACCTTATTGTGTCGCTTCAACGCACTCAACAGCTGCCCATGCTCCCGTGTGAGCCTAGCAAACGCAGCCCGCGTGTGCCGGTCACTCAGGTTAATATCCACATCCTTAGTGAGCCGTTTAACAACCCGGTCAATGTCACGGTTAATTTTCGCGACACTTTCCTCATCAAGACCGACACCCAACTTAACCTGAGCGTGTTTCCCAACCCTCGCCAGTGTAGCGTCCAGCTTATCCAAGCCCCGCAGTGAAGCGTTAACATCGAGCACACGCTCAATCCGTGCCCGAGCCGCCGCGAGCGCTTTCTCATCCACGTCAATGTCTTTAACCCGGACGCTCGTTTTAGGGCGGTAAAGCTTCGGCTCCACCTTACGCAGCTTCTTACGCGCCTCCTCAGCAAAATCATTAACCACAGGACGGACACGCACACCAACCGAACCAACAACAGCAATTCCAGCCATTCACACCCCCGATCTAAAGTAGTTGATTCCAAGCATCCACATCAAAATCAGCAATTGTCTTAGCAAACAAACGTGGATCCCTACCGTCCCCGTCACGATCACGCACAAGTGACACACCCGGGCGAGGATACTTAACCGGTTTCTTATCCTTAGTCTCCGCCTGATTCACGGCAGCAACCAGATCAAAAATATCGGCAAGCATAGTCTGGGTTTGATCCCACCTGACAGGCGTAACCCCGTCATCAAGAGCCAACTGATAAACCCTGGAGCGCGGATTAACCTCCAAGTGATGAATCAAATCAATCAGCCAACTAACCCGGATCCTGCCCACCCAAACATCAGGCAAACACAAGTGATAAAACTCGGCAAGGTCAGCCGTCAAACAGCCCGGCTGACCCTCCCGGCGATCATATTTATCAATTAATCCGCTGAGGTGAATAAATTTGAGCGCTCTTTCATGTAGTAAGCGAGCAGGTGAGACCACATCTCAATATCGTTACGGTGCTGAATCGACCACTCCAGATATGCTTCGGGATCCTCAGCGACACTCGCCAAGAAATCGTCAAGATCACCCATGCAGTCGATGATGATCAGCTGCTTGTCAGTCTCGGTCATGCCAGAGTGTTTCTTCTGGGTGAGCATGAACGTGTTCATGATACCGGTGATAACGTTCAGCTCTTTCAGCCGGAGAGACGCGAACGGTTTCACCCGTGGCATACTGTCGAGGATCCGCTGTGTTTCTTTCTCAAAGTCAGCGTCAATGACCGCAGGAGATGTCTCAGGTGCGGTCTCTTTTGCCTTAACGTTTGTAGCTTTCGTAGCCATAATCTTGTTTGTCCTATCGCGATAAAGTTGTGAAAATATTTGATAAGGTGCGGGCACACGCATAACGTTGGTGTGCCCGCACCCGGTTAATGCCAGACTCTAACCCGGCGAATGCTTACTTGCCCTGAAGCCCGGTCTTGTAAACAGCCATAATGCCCGGCTCAGAACCGGTACCACCAAACGCGGTCATCGGTGCAGCCAACAGCGCAGCTTTCAGCTTCAAACCAAAGAACTCATCAGCAGCGAAACTCGGCGCGTCATCCATACCAAACGACGCAGACGGAATATGGAAACCGAGCTTACCCGTATTATCCTCCGCATAGATGAAAATCGCCATCTCCACCGCTTTAGGAGTAGCCGGAACAACATAGCCTTTCTTGTTAGTGGTGAAACCACCATTAAAAGCAAGGTTAAGGTTCTGCTCGTTAACCTGAAGCGCCGACACGGTCATGCTCCACTTCGCAGCGGAATATATCACGCGCGCCGAATCAGACAACCAAGTCTCTTTAGTTTCCGCTTCGCCACCCTCTTTAGAGAATGACACCATGTCATTTTTAGACGTGTGCCCGATGTTCTTCCAAGTGCCGCCAACAGTGTCAGCGGTGAGGCTGAAATCGTCCAGTTCGCCGTCAGGTAGCGGAGTGTTCTTCGGTGCAATGAACACTGTGCCCCTACCAGGGATAATCGTTTCTGTAATGTTAGGCATGTTTGCCCCCCCTCTCAAAAGTAAAACCACCCCAAACTATGGAGTGGCAAAATATAGAAATATAGACCCGCTGAAGCGTTAACCGCCCCAGTCCTGCACCAGCAGGTTAAACGCTGCCGCATACTGGACACGTTCCTTACCCTGCACAAGCGTCACATCATGCACACGGTTAAACACGTTCACATCCTCCACAGAATGAACACCAACCGTGCCCACAACGCCCCGCCCCGGCGTAGCCCACGAATGCACCAGCTCATATAAGCCACTACACACGCGATGAGAATCAGCCGGATCACACACAGTCGTAAGCTGCAGCGTGAGCGACCAAACACCCAGCTCCCGCTGCCCGTTATTGAAAACCGTGAACATCACAGCCGGAGACTCCGACCAAGTCTCCCCGTTCACATCAGACAACAACGCAGCAACATGTTCAATATCAGCTAAGATAGTCGCAACAAACACCTCAAAATCAGGCAGATGTGGTTTCATTTACCGATACTCCTCGCGAAATAACGGTGACCACCACCAGGACGATGTTTACTGCCGTTCTCGATAACATACGCACCCGGATCATCCGAATACACGTAAACGTCATCAATCACGCTCTTCAACGCCAACCCGCCGTCACTCTCATGTGGCAAATGCCCAACCTTGATACTGTCGTGAAAATCACCCGTCACCTTATCCGGGTACGCGAGCGCTTTCACTTTCGTCTGCAACCGTTTACCGGCTTTCTCCAACTGCCCGCTAGACGCACACAACACCGCCGCAGCGATAGCCGCTTCACGTCCGTTAATGTAAACCACCGTCCACCCCCTTTCGTTAAGGCACAACCGGTTGAGGTTCACGCCCCAACCGTCTAAGCGTGATCCGGTAGTGAGCAGTACGTGGCGACCGTAGATTAGCTTGTGGGGATCCGTTCACGTCATGCCAGTAACCGTCCCACCACACAAGCGCGTTCTCGTCCGCAGTCCACTCGCGTGTGTACATGACAAACAGTGTGAGATAGCGGACACCGTACCGGTGGTCTTCTTCCTCACTCGCCCAGTCACGCACACCCTGAACATCAACCCGGCGCAGCCAGTAAGGGTCACCGTCTTTCACAAGCACGGTACGTTTCGCGCTATCACGCCCAACCTTACGAGGCTGCACGATAACATCACACACCCCGCGACCTCGGATACTCACCAGCCCAACCCCACAAAACTCGTGCCAATGAAACCACCCTCGCTACCGAGAAGCGCCCGCATGTTCATATCCGTGAACATGATATAGCCAGACGCTACCGCAGCACGGACAGTGTAACTGTAGTTACCCTGTTCCTCGGACGTGTACCCCTCCGGGTTACGGCACACCCGCAGCGCAGCTTCAGCAACAATCATCTGGTACAGCTCCTCCGGCAGTTTCCCCGAATCGAGCCGTTCCCGGATCCGCTGCCCAAACTGTGCCTGTAACAACAGCACGGACTTACGCAGCTGAGCTTCAATCCACTCTTTCCGCCCAAGCACATCAGGGTTACCCTCATACTGGGCGTACAGCACACTAACTGGTACATTAGGCAAAGTGACAGCCATAACGCCCCCCTTTCAGCTAGTCCTGCAACAGCGCCGCCAGTTCGCTATCAGTGAGCGTGTCCTCAACGGTCACACCACGCTGTTTAGCAAGCTCCAGCAGCTCATCCCGGCTCATATCGAACGGGTCTTTACCCTCAGATACGGTTTCAGGGACTGGCTTCTTCTTCGCAGGACGACCACGTTTAGGTTTAACCACCTCAACCGGTTCAGAATCCTCCACCGAAACATCATCAGCCACCCCCGCAGGTACTTCTACCACAACCGGATCCGGTGCGATCAGGTGAGCGCCAACAGTCGCCCACGCGGGCACCTCGTCCCCCGGATACAACACACAGGTTGTGAAATCCGGTGCCAGCAGGTTCACAATCGAATTAACTCTAGGCACACGACCTCCTAAAATATAGCCCCCAACTTGGCGGCTCCCCCGTACCATTACAAAAGACAGAACATAGGGAGCCGCCAAAATCAGGGAAACCAGACTACGCTAGCACCTTCAACGAAGCAGTAGCGTTAGCGTTACGGACAACAGGCACAGCGAGCGCCGACACAAGCACGTTAAACCCGGCAGGGTCATCATGCTCCAACGCGCCAGCAACAATACCCGGCACACCGTTCAGGCGTGGCTCCTTCAACGCTTCAGCGGTAACACCCAACAGAGTGTCACCAAGCGCGCCAGTGCCAAGCGCCTGATCGTAAACAGTGCCACCCTGCTTAGGCAGGAACACAACCTGTTTAGTACCAAACACGACCTGCTCAACACCGTTAGTGTCAAGGAACTTCTCATCACTGGTGATAACGTTGAACCCGTCCCGAGCGAACACACCCTTAACATCCTCAACGCTCACACGAGCTGGCAGGTCACTACCACGCCCATAATGAGCGGTAATGATCGCCTTGTTACCAGTCAGCTGATACAGCACATTCCGAGGAACATGGATCCCGCCAGGCTCACCCTTATAGGTGTTACGCAGCGCGATAAGGTCAGCGATAGGGTCAGCGTCCTGCTCACTCCACAGCTTAGACGCGGTAGAAGTCAGCTCAGGTTTACGCCCATAATCGATCTCGAACTTAAGCCCACGCTCATCAATCGAGGTTTTACCCCCAGCGATAGCCTCACTACCAGCCTGAATCAGACGAGTAGCAACACCCGCAGCGAGCACACGAGCGTACTCCTCAAACTTCGCCCCAATATCGCCGCCGATCTGAGTGAGCTGCGCAAACTCATTAACGTGCAGACGAGTGGACAGAGGCGGCAGCTTACCAGAACGGTTCTCGCTGCCCTTAACGACACCAACATTAGACTCGGTGTCGTAGGTGCGGTAGGAAGCCGCCTGGTGAACACCCGGCTGGTTAACCAGGAAATCAAAACTCAGGCTAGCCTCCTCTTTCGCAGGCAGATACTGCCCAACAATAGAGGCGTTAAACACAGCGTCAAATGTACCCTTAGCGACACCAGTTAACTGTGCCGCGTTACGGTGCTTCTCAGTGAAACCCATAAAACTACTTCCTTTCTACAAAAACCTACCGGCGAGGGTTAGGCTTTAATGAAACTGAAAACGCCCGCGCCCGCAGTAGCAGCGGTAACGCTAGTGCGCTGGTCGGTGATAGGGAGGAAACGCGGATCCACGATACCGTGCACAAGCACAGCCACCGCAACCTGCTTAGAAGTCTCACCCGCAGCGTTACGCAACGCCACACCCTCATCATTGTTCACGAAACCGTCCAGGTTAGTGCCGTCAAACGGTTTATAAGTCTTAGAATCAGAATCCCAAGTCAGAGCAAGCCCAGACGGGACAACGTAGTCTTTACGACCACCCACGTTATAGTGAGTTCCCTCAACCAGATTAGATACAAGGATCATGCCCGGTGTAGCGTTAGCTTCACCATGCTTGCTAGTCCTCCAGCGTGTATCCACCGGCGCGGTACGACGTACAGAAGTACTGAAATCAGTCACGTTCGATACGCTCCTTTCAAAAATAGAATCGGTTATTTAGCCTTATATCGTGCAAGCTCACGCTCACGATACGCAGCGATAGAATCCCCGGCTGACTCTTTCCTCTCCCGGGTTTTAGACATGACATTCCCAAACAAATTAGCGCTCTCAACAGGCTGCTTAAACGGTTTCGCAAACCGGCGAACCCGCTCCACATCCACACCGTCATCAGTCACGAACTTCTCAACCGCGACATTCTCCAGCAGATCGTCAAGCTGCCCCGCCGACAAATGCGGAAGTTCAGCCCTAAGCTCAGCACGAACCAGCGACGGCACGAGCGCTTTACGCCCCTCCGCGAACGCCACCGCTTTCGCTTCCTCCACAGCCCGCTCATTATCCGACATCTGCTGCTTAGCCAACTCGTCAAACTTCTCAGCCTTAGCCACAATCTCGTCAAAGTTCTTAGGGCGTGCCCGATTCTCATGCTTACGCGCCTGATGTTTCCAATAGGCGACCTGTTGCTCCGGAGTCATATCCTTAACCGGGGTATCCACCGGGAACGAGTCAGTCTCGCCAGTCCCCCCGCTTTCATCCCCGCCAGTATCAGACCCAGCGCCAGTGTCAACCGGTTCACCACCGCCGCTAGAACCTGTGTCAGGCTCCACAACAAAACGGATCCAAGCCGGTAACTTTCGTTCAGTTTTCATGTCATTTTCCTTACTCATGTCGATATAAGAAACCCCCAACAACCGCGCCTATGACAGGCACTAATGCCGGGAGCAAAAGATATTCAATTGTTAAGCGACTTTCCGCTTCAGCTCACGCCTACTAGCTTCCAGCCGTAAAATCGTGTCATCATCAGCGCGACGGTTACCCCGCAACACTTTCAACGCGAACTCCACATCCTCAAGCTCCTGTGTGGCACGCAACCGCTCATAGCTACCGTCAGGCGACGAATACACACGCTTACGTGGACTATCAACCCAACCCCGTTTAGGGTTATACGTCAACACCTGCCCAAGCTCACCATGCTCACGGATACTAACCCGCGTATTCAACAAATCCCCCGCACGAGTAGAACCACCCGCAGCACGATACACCCGCTTCAAATCCGCCTCATTCATACCCCGCCCCGGATCAAACACCGCCGTAGCAGGCAACACAACACAATTACAGCGAGCATGGATCGCATTCAAATTCTTACGCGAATACATACGAAACGAAGCCACAAAACACAAACCACAAGTGCCAGTCTTAGACAACTCTGGACGAATCACACGCCGCCACCCCAGAACCTTACGCTTCCCAGACGCGAGCACATCCGCACCCTCAGCAATCAACTTAGCCACACGATCATTCACGCCACCCGCAGCAACACGCTCACGCTCCCGCGTCCGCAACAACTCCGCGAACTCCTTACGCGAAAGCGTGTCATCGCTCGCATACGAAACATTATTACCCCGCAACGCTTTCGGATCCCACACAGTAGGTTTAACCGACCTGACACCACCCTTAACCCGTCTACCACGGCGAGCGCGTTTATCGGCACGCCCCTTAGCTACCGCTGCAAGCTGATCATCAAGATCAGGGTTAACCGCTTTCGCCAACTCGTAATCAAGCTGCAACTCTTCATCCGAACGGTATCGCCCCCGCTCCGTACCCGCAAACACGGCAGGCACGAAATCCTCATACGCCCAAACACCAGAATCAGCCGGAGTTACCGGATCCGGGAAATCTCCGCCGCGACGCTCCAACTCAACAAGCTCACGATACAAATCCTGTTTGTCCCGATCCGTAAGCGTGCCCGTATCCTTAACACGATCGTCTACATCCGCGGCGAGCGCGTCCCAACCATCAGAATCAGCAACAAACGGGTTTTTGTCCGTGTAAGAGTCCTCGAACTCGTCCGCAACATCAACCGCCAACCCCTCAGCGATCATCCGCTCCTGAAACCGTACCGTCTCATCACGCATAGCCGCCTGAACATCAAGGTCAATAATCTGGGTCAACCGTTCCGTAAACGCTCTCACCGGATCCTTACCCGCCGCCGCCGCGTCCGCTGCTGCCGCCGCCGGTCGCATATACACATCAACCGGTGACACCCCAGCGCGAGGATACAATTCCGTGAGCGGCAACTGTGACGGCGGCTGTCCCCCAACCAAATTAACCGCCGCCACATTATGCCTAGTCACCTCCCGGCGTGCCTCACGCAAACCCGCACGCAACACCGGTTGAGCTTCAAGCGCGAACACTCGCGCCCGGTAAGAATCCCGCCAGTCTGTGGATGAACCCCACAACCCCAACAAGACCCTAACCAACTGCTCAATAATCGACTGTCTCCTGCGGGCGTGCTCCGTCACCAACGAATCCGTCTGTGTCTCCACTAACTGGTGCAGCAACTAGACCACCCCCCAACACAGCCGACTCAAACGACTCCTCACGTCGATTAAGCTCCTCCTGAACCATCTCATCAGGAGTAAGCTCAAAAATATGCTCATCAATAAACCGAGACGTTTTACCCGCCTGACGAGCCGCACGCGCAGCTTCCGCACGATCCGCACGAACAATAACCTCCTGCGGCTCCCAAATCGTCTCAATCTCAGCCCGACTAGCACGACCCGTTTCACCATACGCTTCAAACAGTAAGCCCATGAACTCAGCAAACGCGGCACTATCCCTAAGCTGCCGGTCACGCACCTTGGCCTGAATCGACTCACGCGACAGTTTCGCACCCTCAGCCGACTGATTCACATTAGGAGTCAACGAATACAACGGAGTAGCAGTAACCGCCGCCAAATGCTCCAAATCCGTTTTCTCTGCAAGAATGAAACTCTGCAGATCAATACCAGACGACTCCCAAATCTTCGCACCAGGCGGTAAATTCCAAATCGCGGCAGGAGACGCTTTCCACAACTCGTTATAGTCAATCTTCTGACCCGGACTAGTCGGATGATCCTCCGGATAATACAACGGCAACGGCGTATCCTTATCAGGCATAATCGCCCGCTGCTTCAACGCCTGCATAGACGCAATAATAAGCCGCTGCAAAATACTCGTAGTAACCCGATCAATCGAATCAGTGTGAGCCTCAAACTCACCCAACCCGCCCGGATTAGTGAACGGCACAACCGGCACACGATCCGTAAACGCCAACTGTTGACCCGCGCCAGCCCACTCCCACTTAGAAGCGTCAACCGTCCAATCAGTACCATCCCGAGGAATAGACGAAACACCATTCTTGACAGGATACACAGCAACCCGCACATAGCCAGGACGCAACAAAGTGAGCACGTCACGCTGCTCAACCTCATCAAACGACACAATCACCGCCGCCTCACAAAGCCACGGACGCACCGGATCCATACGAACAGCAACACTCCACGGATCCTTCACAACCCCAAACGGGATCCCATCATCATCCAACCCGACAACACCGAACGCCTGCCCATACGTTGCCTTAGCAGTCTCCAAATCCCGGAACTGCACCGTCAAATGATTCTCACGAATAATCCGGGACGCCTCCGCGTCCCCATTCTGGTCATCCTCAACCGCAGTCCTAAACCCCCGCGGCTGAATACGCGAAGCCGTCTGCACCACAATCGTGTCAGCAAACGTCAACCGCGACCGCTCCGCAAAACGCTTATACGCCTCACGCGCAGCCGCGTCACCACCCTCAGGCACAGCAAACGACCCATTCCGGTAAGAATCCAACCGAGACAGCCGCCCAAACCCAGCCCCCAACTGGTCACCCAACAACTTCAACAACCAATCATCAGACCCCGGCACCTTAACATCCGACAACATACACAACACCCCCTAAAAATACAGGTCAAGCCCGCGGATCAAACGGCACATACTCACTACGCCGCCGCTCACGCTTACGCCCAGACGCATGAACCTGCGCCGCAGCCTCCAACGCCAACACCATACCCATAGCCGCGTCCATCTTGTTATCAGAACCCTTACGATCCTTACCAATCAAATAACCAAACGAACGCTTCCACCGGCGAGCATTCATCACATGCCGACGCAAAACAGGATCGTCACCATGTAACATCTCACCACAAGTAATAGCCGTATGCGCACGCGCAATAGCCTCCGCCATAACCGAAGACCGGTTAGTCCAAAACTCAACCGCATGTCCAGCAGACGCACGCACAAGATAATTAGCCCCATACAACAACGCCCAATCATCCACATACGACTGCCAAAACGGCGGATCCGCAAAAAACGCTGCCACATCATACTTCTCATGCGTTTCAGCAACAACAGCAGCAACCTCTTTACGGTCAATAGACCAACCCTTACCCTCAGCACCATCAGGACGCTCCCACACCTTAATCGGGAACACATACCGGTCAGACACGCGACAACCAATCAACACCGTAGCGTCCGACGACTGCCCACCATCAAACCCCAACGTGATCTGATCACCAGGCAAAGGAGGCAACACACGAAAACGTTCACCTGCAGCAACCGCTAGCTCACGACGCTTACGCAACCCAGCAGACTCCCACTCATGCACCTGTAACCAAGAATTAGCAGACGCAACAAGCGCATTCAAATAATAACGGCGCACTTCAGCTTCACTGTTCCGCTGGTCGAACATCTGATCCAGCTTCGTATCCGGCGAATTCCACGCCACCGCGTCCCCGTAAGCGTCCGCAAACGCAGCACGCAACCGCGCCCGATAATCCTCCTCGCTCTCATCATCACCCTTATTAAACGAGCCAGGATCGCCCCAGCGGTGGTCAAACAACAAGCGAGTATTACGAGCCTTACCCTCGTTAATCGCCTGCGCCTGACGATACGTCAACTCAGCCGACGACTCCTCACCCGGAGCATACATCGTAGTGGTCTCCAAAAACCAAGACCCCTCACTACGCCGCTTCTCCAAGTTCCGAGACACAACACCATACATTTTCCGCAACGCATTAGTGTTATACTCGTGTGTTTCATCAAACACAACGAACGTCTCTAGCCCACCATCCTTAGACGCAGCACCAGCCGTAGACGGGCGAATCTCCCCGCCACCATCCGCTTTCGACAACAATATACACGACTTATTAACCTCAACCCCATACAAACGAGCCAAAGCACTCAACGGAGCCGTATCAGTCGACAAATTATAGTAAACCGAATCATACACATTACCCGACTGCAGCTCCTCAGTAGCATTAATACGCACCATAGGAGACACAACCGGTTTACCAATCGGCTCACCCTCCTGATAAACATACGTCTGACCAAGAAACTCGTAAGTCTCCCCGCCCTCAGCCCAACGATCAAAACGACAATTACCGAACGCCTCCCACAAACACAACGCCGCAGCAAGCCCCGACTTATCACACCCCTTAGGACGCGACAAAAACGCCGAATCATACAACCTACGCCCAGACTCATCCACCGCATAACAATCAAGAATGAACCCAGCCATCTCATCGCTATACCGAACAGGCTGACCAATCACACCACCACGCCCGTGAACAACAAACGTCTCAATCCACCACAACGCAGCCCAACCAAGCGACCGATCACGATCATGTCCCTCAGCCGTAATAACCTGCCTAGGCAAACACAATCACCCCCAGCACAAACTAAGAGCGCAACCGTCTACGCCTTTCAGACCCCAAATCAGTAACATTACCCACCGCACCAACAGCGAAATCATTACTAGGAGCCTCAATCTCCCACTTCAAACGCGCCCGATCCGCATAAGTCGCACCAAAACACGCAACCCTCAACCGAATCTCACTCAAACGCTCCGAATTCTTACCACCAGTCATCCACATCTGATGATGAGCCAACGCCGTATCCAACAAATAATCCCAATCAGGATCAGTCACCATACGAGTCGCCTGAGGCGACCGCCGCCAATTCTCCCACCAACGCCGCGTCTGCGGGTGCCACTCCTCACGAATCGGATTCCCATCCACATCAAACTGAGGTTTACCATCCACAACAAGCTGCGGCAACACATCATCAGGCAAATCAAACCCACCCACAGCACCATCAGCACGCACACTCTCCCGAACCGGATTATCACGCTCACGAGACCGATTACCACCCGGCGGAAAACCACGACCAGCCACAAAAAACACCCCCTAATATCGACTAAAACCCCTGAAAAAACAACAAAACAACAAACCTCTATAAAACCCCAGAGTCACGCGCACCGCGAGCGTCAGAACCCGGCGGTGGCGGGTGGAATCAGCCCCGGGTGGGGGTGTCCTCCCCCAATAAACACAACATAAGTAACGCCCGTGCTTGAGCGGCGGCGCGGTGTGACCTGGTAGCGCGGCGGTAGGCTGTGCCGCCGCTACCCCCGGCGCGGCTATCGTGTCTCACGCGGCGCGGTGGCATGGCGTGCCGATGTAGCCCCGGCGGAAGCGGCGATGTGCTCTACCCGTACGGCGCGGCGCGTACCGTACACCGGCGGCGCGGCGGTAGCCTATAAGCATAAGCGCGGGCGTGCCTACACGCGGGCGTGCCTACGCGCGGGCGGTAACATACACCGTACACGGGTAACCGCGTATAACAGGCGGCGGGCATAACGGCGGCGGGCGGGTGCGACACGCCGAGCGCGTGCATGAATTTATTCCCGGGTTTCACCAATGTTTTCTAGGGTAGTAGCGGGTTTCATG
>NZ_RQYM01000012.1 GCF_003859945.1 Leucobacter sp. OH1287 | reverse complement strand
AAGGCCTATAGCGCTGATGGTACTGCACTCGGGAGGGTGTGGGAGAGTAAGTCACCGCCGAAATATTTTTGATTGGGGAGGGGGAACCGTATGGTTCCCCCTCCCTTTTTTTATTTCACCAACAAGTTTCATTCACGCTTTGCTTGCTAAGCAGCAAAGCTCTATATAATCTAGAGAAGAACAAACGTTAGTCTAAACAGAAACGTAAGGGACAAAATATGGCTGACATCCTGCTGCGAGGCACACCAATCACAACAGTCGGCGAACTCCCAGAGGTCGGATCCTGCGCCCCAGACGCAACCCTCGTTGACGCAGACCTCACCGATGTGAAACTCAGCGACTACAGCGACAAAAAACTGCTGCTCAATATCTTCCCGAGCATCGACACTGGCATCTGTGCACAGAGCGCCAGAACCTTCAACGAGGCGGTAGCCGAGCTCGGCGACGATATCCGGATCCTCTGCATATCAAAAGACCTGCCGTTTGCTCTCGGCCGCTTCTGTGCTGCAGAGGGTATCGACGGCGTTAAAACCCTGTCAGCGTTCCGTTCCAGCTTCGGAGACGACTACGGGCTAACCATGGCAACGGGCGGGCTTACGACACTGCTCTCGCGCTCCATCGTGGTCATCGACTCCGCCGGTCAAGTTGCCTACACGCAGCAGGTGCCAGAGATCGGGCAAGAGCCAGACTACGAAGCAGCGCTCAACGCACTAGCTGCGACAGCCTAAGCACGGTTGTGACTCTTCACAAGATAATCGCGTAGACTTATTGGGTGACTAAATCAATCAGCAATAACAGCGGGGCAAGCCTTAAATCCAAGCTTGTCCCGTGGATCACCGTTGGCATTATTGTGATAGTCGCGCTTGTGGCATCCACTGTGCTCATCAACTCTGTTAACGCGGCTAAAACCGAAACCAAAGAGACCACGAGTGAGACAGCGTCAACCAGCTCTGACAAAGAGGATAAAGACACCGCTACGGTCGATAAAGACAAAGAGACCGTTGCCGTTCCTGACCCAGACACCGCGCCAAGCGTGGAGGTGGGGCAGACCATCAACCTCAACGTCAGCCAGTGGGGTTTGAGTATCGACATCTCAAGCAAGTTCGGCTCATCACACTATCAGCTGGTAGATAACAACAACAAACTACAGCTCAACAGCGGCCTGATCAACAGCCTACCGGAGAGCTGCTCGGAGATGCGGACACAGTTCGGGTTTATAAAGGACGAGAACGGCAAACTGTCCGTAATGAAACCAGAAGCAACCTGCCAGGATGCAACCCAACTCTACAATGAGATCTGGGGACTGCTGGATGCTGCGACAAAAACAGTTCACTAAGAAGCTGTGCTGGCGGATCCACCGCCCAAAAAACCGATAACATAACTTCATACTGCCCAAAGCCGTTTTACCGCTGCACGGGCCAAAAATAGCTGCCACGCAGCAAAACGGAGGAGAAAATGGCGTTAGCCACCAGAAAAGACCTGCGCAATGTCGCAATCGTTGCCCACGTGGATCACGGTAAGACCACGCTCGTTGACGCGATGCTGAAGCAGACAGGCAGCTTCGACGCGCACACCGAGGTTGATGACCGAGTAATGGACTCGAACGACCTGGAGCGCGAGAAGGGTATCACGATCCTCGCGAAAAACACCGCGATCGCTTACGGCGGTGCGCACGCAGACGGTCAAACCATCACCATTAACGTCGTTGATACACCCGGTCACGCTGACTTCGGCGGAGAGGTGGAGCGCGCACTGTCGATGGTTGACGGTGTTGTGCTGCTGGTTGACGCCTCAGAGGGGCCGCTGCCGCAGACCCGTTTCGTGCTGCGTAAAGCACTAGAGGCGAGGCTGCCGGTGATCCTCGCGGTAAACAAGACTGACCGGCCAGACGCGCGTATTGAGGCCGTTGAGGAAGAAGCACACGATCTGCTGCTCGGCCTCGCCTCAGATCTCGCGGAGGAACAGCCAGACCTCGATGTTGACGCGGTTCTGGACGTGCCAACCGTTTACCTCTCGGGTCGCGCAGGGGCTGCAAGCTGGCAGCGCCCGGTTGATGGCGAACTGCCGGACAACGAGGATCTGGAACCGCTGTTCGAGGCGATTGTGAAGCACGTGCCCGCGCCACAGTACGATGACGAACACCCGCTGCAGGCGCACGTCACCAACCTTGACTCATCACCGTTCCTCGGGCGGATCGCGCTGCTTCGCGTCCACCACGGCACCATTCGCAAGGGCGGCACCGTTGCCTGGGTACGCAAGGACGGATCCGTGCAAAACGTCCGTATCACCGAGCTGCTGCTAACCAAAGCGCTCACCCGTTACCCGGCAGAAACAGCCGGCCCGGGCGATATTGTGGCGATTGCCGGTATTGAAGACATCACAATCGGTGAGACCATCGCCGACAGCGAGGACGTTAGGCCGCTGCCGGTTATCAACGTTGACGAGCCAGCGATCTCGATGACAATCGGCGCCAACACCTCACCTCTTGTCGGCAAGGTGAAGGGTCACAAACTGACCGCGCGCATAATTAAAGACCGTCTTGATCGTGAGCTGATCGGTAACGTTAGCCTTCGCGTGGTGGACACCGGCAGACCAGACAGCTGGGAGGTGCAGGGTCGTGGTGAGCTCGCGCTGGCGATCCTGGTTGAGAACATGCGCCGTGAAGGTTTCGAGCTGACCGTTGGTAAACCGCAGGTTGTGACCCGCGAGGTAGACGGTCAAACTCACGAGCCATTCGAACACCTTACCATTGACGCGCCAGAGGAGCACCTGGGTGCGATCACACAGCTGCTGGCAAACCGTAAGGGGCGCATGGAGGGCATGAGCAACCACGGCACCGGCTGGGTGCGCATGGAGTTTATTGTGCCGTCACGCGGACTGATCGGCTTCCGTTCAGAGTTCATGACAACAACCCGTGGAACCGGTATCGCAAACGCGATCTCGCACGGCTACGGTCCGTGGGCGGGGCAGATTGTGACCAGGCAGAGCGGCTCAATCGTCGCTGACCGCGCGGGCGTTGCAACACCGTTTGCAATCATGAACCTGCAGGAGCGGATGACATTCTTCGTGCAGCCTGGTGCTGAGGTTTACGAGGGCATGGTTGTTGGCGAGAACTCACGCGCCGACGACATGGAGGTGAACATCACAAAGGAAAAGAAGCTCACCAATATGCGATCATCAACCGCTGACGTGATGGAAACCATGACCCCGCCACGCCAGTTGACACTCGAGGAGTGCCTCGAGTTCGCTCGCGAAGACGAGTGTGTTGAGGTGACACCGGAGACCGTGCGGATCCGCAAGGTTGAGCTCGACTCAAACCTGCGGAAGAAAGCGGCCGACCGAGTGAAACAGCAAAACAAATAGCGGGTTTTAGAGAACCGCAGCTAAAACGGTACAAGAGTCGGGTAGTTCAAGTTTATGAACCGCCCGGTTCTTTGTTTAACGGGATAGGGGCCTATGTTGTAGCTAGCGCGGTCGCAAACACTTGGCTAGTCGAAACGGTAACCCACACCGCGCACGGTGACGATCAGTTCCGGGTTGGTGGGATCCACCTCGATGCGGGATCTGATGCGTTTAATGTGCACGTCGAGGGTTTTCGTGTCACCGTAATAGTTGGTGCCCCAGACGCGGTCAATCAGCTGTGCGCGGGTTAGGACGCGGCCGGCGTGACGCATTAACAGCTCAAGCAGCTCAAACTCACGCAGCGGCATCGCGGTCTCAACCCCGCGCACGGTGACGGTGTGGCGATCCAGATCCAGTTCGATCCCGCTGATCGCAAGCTGGTTCCCGGGGCTCTCGCCCGCTTCGCTCTGCTTTGCGCACTCAAACCGCCTCAGCACCGCGCGGATCCGGGCGAGCAGCTCCGACGCTGAATACGGCTTCGTCACATAGTCGTCGGCGCCGAGCTCAAGTCCGACCACAATATCAACCTCGCTGTCCTTCGCGGTCAGCATGATAATCGGGATGAAAGAGGTTTGGCGGATCGTCCGGCACACCTCCGTTCCGGGTAGTCCGGGCAGCATCACATCGAGCAGCACCAGATCGAACTCGCCGTGCTCAAACTCCTGCAGGGCGTCGTTTCCGTTAGCGACGTGGGTGACGGCGTAGCCTTCTTTGCGCAGCAAAAAACTTAAGGGGCCGGCGATTGACGGCTCATCCTCAACCAGGAGGATCCGCTGTGCTGTTTGTTGCGTTGCTTGTGGGTCAGGCACTGTCTATGCCGTCCTTTCTGTTTGGTTAGCCTTGCACGTCTAACTTTTTACGTCGAGGTTTCTTGGGCTGTGCGTCGGCGGGGAGGCGCAGATTCTCGTGCAGGGGGAAGAACAGCGTGAAGGTGGATCCAACCCCCTCTTTTGACCACAGCTCGATCTCACCGCCGTGGGCGCGCATTGTGTGTCTTGCGATGCTGAGGCCGAGGCCGGTGCCGCCGGAGTCTCTTGTGCGGGAGCTGTCGATTCTGA
Source organism: Leucobacter sp. OH1287 (assembly GCF_003859945.1). Taxonomy (GTDB): domain Bacteria; phylum Actinomycetota; class Actinomycetes; order Actinomycetales; family Microbacteriaceae; genus Canibacter. The sequence goes on along the minus strand of NZ_RQYM01000012.1, from coordinate 57,610 downwards.
AGAAGCGCTCAAACACCCGCTGCTGATACTCGGGCGGGATGCCGGACCCCTGATCGGTGACGCTTACCTCAAGCTTGCCTGTGTTGATCCGCAAACCAACCCCGACCCGACCCCCGGGAGGTGAGTAGCGGATCGCGTTGCTCAGGACGTTCGCGACCGCGGTTCCGAGCGCGCTCTTTCTGCCGAGCATCGTCGCCTCCTGTTTCGCTGTTGCGAGCGATTCTGTGATAACCAGGTCAACCTGCTGCTGTTCGGCAAGGTTTTGGTGCGCCTTCACCTCGGATTTGATGAGCTTGCGCAGGTTGATCGGCTCGCGATCCTCGGGACGCAGCGCTGACTGTGCCTGAGAGAGGTGGATGATGTCGCGGCTGAGCTCGCCGAGTCGTTTGGACTCGTGGACGAGGCTGCCTGCGAACTGTTTCACTGTTTCCGGCTCGTCCGCACCCTCAAGCATCGCCTCGGCGAGCAGGCCGATGGCAGCGACCGGGGTTTTTAGTTCGTGGCTGACGTTTGCGATAAAGTCGCGGCGCATCGCGTTAACCCGCTGTGCCTCACCGACGTCGTCAATCAGCACGGCGACGAAACGCTGCTGCAGTCGGAACGCGCGCACCCGCAGGTTAGCTCCCGCAAAATCGGCGGTGTCGGGCACCAGGTTGAACGGGGCACCGGTTTGCATAACCTCGCGCATGGATCGCAAGAATGAGGGATCGCGGAACATCTCGCTGCCGATGAAACGGTGGTCGTCGCGGGCAATATGGTTAGTGTAGATGGGGGTGAGGGAGGCATCGAGGATAACCGCGGCGGACTCGAAATTGTCGAAAATAGTGGTGGCAATATCTGATAGCTGGGGGCGCCGCGCCGCTGCTCGGCTGCGGCTTAAACGCTTAGAAAACAACACAAACCAAACACCGACACCGCCAATTAACCCGCCGGCTAACAGCGATAGAATGGTTAGCAGTGTGCGATCCATAGTTTAATTCTATGGTGTGAAAGCGGTTGTTTTAGGTTTGTTTGCCAGCTGTTTACCTGTTTGTAGAGTAATGTTCAGTATCGTCTAGCAGACTGGATAGCAACGCCGTGCTAAGCGGGTAGATTAGTCCGGAGAGGAACCGGAGAGGATAACATGCGCGAGGTATTTCAGCAGGAACTGCGTGAGATTCAAGACGGTCTGGTAGAGCTGGCTGAACTGGTACAAACCGCCATAACTAACGCGACCGCGGCCTTCGCGGGCAGTGATGTCGCCCTTGCCGAGGCGGTTATTGAGAGCGACGAAAACGTTGACCGGCTCGCGGCAACGCTCGACGAAAAAGTGACCGACGTGCTCGCTAGACAGCAGCCGGTTGCCAGTGATCTGCGCCTGATGGTTAGCTCGCTGCGGATGAGCGCATCACTTGAGCGGATGGCGGATCTCGCCCAGCATATTGCGCAGCTTGCCCGCTACCGCTACCCGGAGCAGGTACTGCCCGAGAACTTTGAAAAAATCTTCCGCAAGATGAGCAAGATTGACGCGCAGATGGCGCAAAAAATTGTTGCTTTGCTCAGACAGCAAGATCGCAGTACTATTGTGCAGATCCGCGACCTGGATGATGACCTGGATGAGCTGCACAGCAAGGTGTTTGAGCGGGTGTTAAGCGACAGTATCAACCCTGCAAAACCGGAGCACATTGTTGATGTTGTGCTCGCCAGCAGATACCACGAACGCTTCGGCGACCACGCGGTTGCCATCGCAAAGCAGATGGACTACTTCCTGTCAGGTCAACCGGTCAGCGCGTAAACCAGGCAGAATTGCTGCAAACCCAGTAGGCTTATAGGGTGATACAGCAAATTTACGATTCAAAGCAGCAGCAGATTGTTGCTTTTGAGCCGCACCGTCCGGGCGAGGTGGGGATCTATGTGTGCGGCCCGACTGTGCAGTCGGCGCCCCACATTGGGCACCTGCGCAGCGCCCTGGTTTACGATCAGATGCGGCGCTGGTTTGCGGCGTGCGATATGCGGGTGACGCTCATTCGTAACGTGACCGACATTGACGACAAAATCCTGGTGAACGCTGTTGCCAGTGAGCAGACGGCAAACCCTGAAACCTGGTGGGCTTTAGCCGCCCGTGTTGAACGAGAGTTCAGCAGCGCATACGCCGCTATCGGGATCCTGCCACCAACCGCTGAACCCCGCGCGACAGGGCATATTGCCGAGATGGGCAAGTTGATTGAACGTTTGATCGAGCGCGGTTACGCCTACGAGACAGCGGACGGCAGCATCTACTTCGACACCGCCGCCTGGGAGGCTTACGGCGCGCTCACCAGGCAGCGGCGCGAGCACATGGTCGACGGTGAACCAACCGCAACCGGTAAACGTAACGCGACCGATTTCGCGCTCTGGAAGGCACACCGTGAGGGTGAGCCCGTTGACGCGCAGTGGCAGATCGGGGTGGGTGGATCCGGCAGGCCCGGCTGGCATATTGAGTGCTCCGCAATGGCAACCAGGTTCTTAGGGCCGAGCTTTGATATTCACGGCGGCGGCAGGGATCTCAGGTTCCCGCACCACGAAAACGAGCTCGCGCAGTCAAACGCTGCGGGCGATGCCTTCGCGAAATACTGGGTGCACAACGGCATGGTTAACGTTGGCGAGCAGAAAATGTCGAAATCGCTCGGTAACTCACTGTTCGCCCACGATGTGATCGCGGCAAACGACCCGCTTGTGCTGCGATATTTCTTGGGCGCCGGCCATTATCGTTCAACCACGGTTTACAGCACCGAACTGCTCGCCGAAGCGGCTGCGGCGGTTGGTCGCATTGTCGCGGTTGTTGCTCGACTGGAGCGTGAGTTTGGCGGTGAGCTGCCGGATCCAACCAGTGAGCTTGGCGGTGTTGCTAAACTGGTTCCCGCGAAATTTGCGGAGGCAATGTGCAACGATTTTGCGGTGCCGCTCGCGCTCGCCGAGGTGCACCTGGCGGTGCGCGCGATTAACGCCGCGCTTGACGGTGGCGACCGACAGAGTGCCGCAGCGAGTGCTGAGTGCCTGTTTGCGATGTTGGCGGTTTTGCACCTGGATCCGCGCCACCCTGATTGGTCGCAGTCGGCCGGGGGCAGCAAGGCCGAAAAGGCGCTCGGGTCGCTTGTTGCTGACATGCTCGCTGAGCGGGCAGTCGCGAGAAGCGCCCGCGATTGGGAGCGCAGTGATATGATCCGCGACTCGCTGCAGAAGGCGGGTATTGTTTTAGAAGATAGCGCGACAGAGACACACTGGAATCTAGCATGAACGTAAAGAGAATGGGGCGGCCGGGGGCGGTCCGCAAAAAGAGCAAGGGCAAGTCGGTAGGAACCGGCGGTCACGGCAGGCAGGCGCTGGAGGGTAAGGGGCCAACCCCGAAGGCTGAGGACCGGCCGTACCACAAGGCGTATAAGGCGAAGCAGCTGCGCGAGCGTGCCGCGGCGAAACGCCCGCAGAAGCCGCAGCGGCCGAGCGGTCCTGTGCAGTCGGACGCTGAGCTGGTGACCGGACGCAACTCTGTTTTGGAGGCGCTGCGCACTAAAATCCCGGCGACCACGCTGTATATCGCGGCCCGAACCGAGTTTGATGACCGGGTGAAAGAGATCCTCGGCATTGCGACCGGGAGAGGGATCCCGGTGCTTGAGGTGATGCGCGCTGAGATGGACCGGATGGTCACCCGCGACACCGTCCACCAGGGTGTTGTTTTGAAGGTGCCCGAGTACCAGTACAGTCACCCGCTTGACGTGCTGGAGCGCGCGTTTGAGAAATCAGAGACACCGCTTCTGGCGATTCTTGATGGGGTGACGGATCCGCGCAACCTGGGCGCGATTATTCGCTCCGTTGCCGCGTTCGGCGGTCACGGGGTGATTGTGCCGCAGCGGCGGGCAGCCGGTGTGACCGCAGCCGCCTGGAAAACCTCGGCCGGTGCGGCAGCCCGCTGCCCGGTTGCGAAGGCGACGAACCTCACCCGCACGATTAAGGACCTGCAGGCGCAGGGAGTGTTTGTTGTTGGGCTTGACGGCGGAGGCGATGTGCCGCTGCCGGGTCTGCCACTGGCGGATCGCCCTCTCGCGATTGTTGTGGGCAACGAGGGCAGTGGTCTGTCACGGCTGGTTGCTCAGCAGTGTGACGCGATTGTTTCGATCCCGATCTCTGCCGCAACCGAGTCGCTGAACGCGGGCATCGCCGCGAGCGTGGCATGCTACGAGATTGCGAGACTGCGCGCCGAACGGGGATAGAGGGTTAGCTAGGTTGACGCAGATAGAGTTCGAGGCCTGCGCTACTGAGCACGGTTAGATAGTGACTGCCACCAGAACCAACAGCACTCTCAAGGAACTCAATTTCAAGATCAGGCTGAGGGGATCCAAACAAAAACCCGTCCATGAAGGTCTCGTCTGGCCCATTTCTGTAGTCTGCACAGGTCTCTCTGTCTTGCGGATGGAGTCGGAACCACATATGGCGCGGAGGGTTAGGTTCAGCTTTCATCATTGAAACTCGCGTGAATACGCCCTGAAATTGAGAGACGGATACTCCGGATTTCAGAACCTCTTGTGGCAGATTTTCAATGGTGTCCGCTGGCACTTTTACCTCGACTGTACCGCCAACCCTGGCATAAAGAACCGAGGGCAAAGCGTTGGTTAAAACGCGATAATAAACCCAGCTGATCGGATTGTTTCGGGTTCTTGATTCAATCCATAGATCCCCTCTAAATAAATCAATTTCGTCCGCTCGGAGAGAGAGGAGGTAATCAAAAAAATCTATATTTACCTCTTGCGGAGGCGGAGCCTCTCTTTGAAACAGAAGGGAAAACTCGAAAATTCCAGTATGCCTTCGCTGAGCAAATACTCGTGCCGGTACGCTACTGTCCGCAGGGAAAGGGAGTTCTAAGAACGTTCCCTGTGGATATTCGCTCGCTTTGGTTAGACTTAGTTGTCGCATGGGATATCAAAGTATGAGCCTGAGGAGAAGTTCCATTTGAGACCACCGGACTTGTACTCAAGTGTTACTAGGATTCTGTACTGCCGATTGATGGATCTCATAGTTCTTCACCTTTGATCGAAACTTTGGTTATGAGTGAGACTCTCTTTTCCTAAGCCTATATGCAAAAGTTTTCAGAAGCAACACATGCGGTTCAAAACGTCCTCTTATTATTCGCGAGAGGCTGGGGCAGCTGCGGTGGCTTGCTGGCTCGCGCCCGAGCTGTGAGCTTACAGCACGTAGAGCTCGCTGGCGCGCCAGCCGCCGCGGATCCGCTCAAGCCTGAGCACAACCGCGATGTTTCTGAGCCCCAACAGCGTCCCGGTTGGCGTGGCCGTGTCTGTTGGTGCGGTCGCGCTGGTTTGCGCCGAGGTGCCAGTGCCGGTGCCGGTGCCGGTGTCGGTTAGCGGTTTAGCCTGGTCGGGAGGTTTCTTACCTCTGGCCGTTGCCGCGCCCTCGGGGAGGGCGGCGCTCGGGATCGCGCTCTGCAGGGCTGAGCTCTGCTGTGCTGCGATGGCGGGGTTGATGACCGCGCGGTGTTGCTGTTGCACGGTCACAACGGCCTCGTAGATGTTGTCGTTTAGGCGAGTGCTAAAGACCCTGCCCGTGACGGTGGAGGTGCTGCGATCCGCCGGTGACGGTTGCGCAGGTCTTGCCCGGCACGCGAGTTCCAGCTGGGTGCGCAGTGATTGGTACGCGGCCATAGTTACGAACGAGCGGATCTGCGAGAGTGATCGGATGCCAGCGATGGTTTCGACCGCGATCACAGCGAAGTTGCGGATCAGTACATCGCTCGGTGGCTGTTTCGCAGACTTGGCGGTTTTCGCCGCTGGCGGGAGAGAAGCTGTCACAGCCGCTCCCTGGACCTTGGTCACAGGCTTTGCTGCGGGTTTGGCCGTGGGTTTGGGCGCTGCGGGTTTGGTCTCGGGTTTTGCTGCTGTTTTGAGCGCTGGTTTAGGTGCTGGCTTGCCCGTTTCCCTGCCCTCAGCTTTCGACGCTGACTTTGCCGCTTTCTTGGGTGGCTGTTTGGATGCCGCAGGCTTAGCTGAGGTTTTAGCAGCGGTTTCAGCAGCGGGTTTCTTCGCAGCATTGGCGGCAGAGGTGGCTGCGGCCTCAGCAGCGCTGGCTGCGGTCGTCTCAGAAGCAGCGGTAGCCTCGGCCGCAGCGGCCTCGGTGGCAGCAGCGGCGGCCTTTTGAGCCTGCGACCGCTGCTTCGCGGTCTGCAACTTTTGGTGTGATTGAGTTTTTCGTGAGGTCGACATTGGGGGGCCTAACTCTCAGGGCTGCATCAGCCAGTTGATTTTGTTTTATGCCGCGGCGCCGCGTAACAGGTGGTTGCTTTTGCCCCGCAACATAGTTTTATAATTACATGGAACCGGGGCTAAAGCAAAAGGCTTTTAAACCCTGGTTTTTATGCCCTGTAATTACAAACTTGGAATTGGTAGAGTTAGAAGAGTGTCAACGTTGCGCGAAATATCAAACAAATACACAGACTTAAACGAGGCGGAGGTCGAGTGGCTTGAATACCTAACACTCGACTGGCCACTGCTTGCTGATCTGGCGCTCTCCGACGTGGTGTTGTGGGTGCCAAGCGGTGACCAGTATCTGGCTCTCGCTCACTCACGACCAACCGGTCTGATCACCATGTTCTATCGAGATGTGATCGGCGACTTCCTGCGCGATGACTGGCGTGAGGTGGTTGAGATGGCATTGAAAACCAACCAGCCGGCAGCGTCTACAAGCCTCACCTGGCACGAGGAAACCCCGATGCAGATGACCGCCTACCCGGTGAGCCGCATCGATCCAGACACCGGGAAAAAGATTGGGCCGTTCGCGGTTATCACGCTGCACACCTCACCAAACGACACCTACAACACCTCCCGCATGGGTGTTGCCTACCGTGACAGCGCAGATGATCTGCTGGTGATGATCCAGAACGGCGACTTCCCCGACACAACCGTGCAGAAGGGGAGAATGCGTGGGGCTCCTCGAGCGGGGGATGGCCTGATCCGCGTCAATAAAGACGGAATAATAACCTTTGCGAGCCCAAACACCCTCACCAGTTTTGCGCGTCTCGGCTACCGTGACGAGCTGGAGGACGAGAGCCTGCCCGAGATTGTTGCGGAGATTACCAAGGGTATCTATGACACAAACGAGAGTCTGCCGTCCATTATGGCGGGTAAAATTCCCGGTCGTGGCGATATTGAATCGCGTGGGCGAACGATTGCGGCGAGGTCGATTCCGGTGGTTATCGGCGGTGAACGGGTCGGCGGCATTATCGTCACCCGTGACATCACAGATATTAGGCAGCACGCCCAGGAGCTGATCACCAAGAACGCGACAATCCGCGAAATTCACCACCGTGTTAAAAATAATCTGCAGACCGTGGCATCGCTGCTGCGCGTGCAGGCACGGCGCGCCAAGAGTGACGAGGCGAAACAGGTGCTGGGGCAGGCGATGCGCCGCGTTGCCGCGATCGCGGTTGTGCACGACACACTCGCCGCGGGTGTTTCACAGATTGTGCAGTTCGATGACGTCTTTGACCGAGTTGTTGGACTCGCCGCCGAGGTTGCGAGCCTGCACAACACCGTCGCCCAGCTGCGCAAAGAGGGCGAGTTCGGCAAGCTGCAGTCAGAGCACGCAACCCCGCTTGCGCTGGCGCTCACCGAGGTTGTGACAAACGCCGTTGAGCACGGGTTTGCGGATCGCGAGGGCACCGTCACAATCAAGGCGGAGCGTGATGAACACGAGCTGCGAGTCAGGGTTAGCGACGACGGATCCGGCCTGCCCGACGGCAAAATCTCTGAGGGCCTCGGCACCTCGATTGTGCGCACCCTGATCGAGGGTGAGCTGGCTGGCACAATCAACTGGAGCAACGGCGAGAACGGCGGAACTCAGGTGGACATTGTGATCCCGATTCGCTGGGAAATTAAAGAGGATTAACCCCCAACACAAGCAAACCGTTGGCGCAAACCGGCCTCGGATCGCTACGATAGAAGGGTGTTAATTCGTCTCAGTAACTTCTTCTTTAAAACCCTGCGTGAAGACCCCGCCGATGCCGAGGTCGCAAGCCACAAACTGCTGGTGCGTGCCGGCTACCTGCGCCGTCAAGCCCCGGGTGTGTTTGCCTGGCTGCCGCTGGGTCTGCGCGTGAAGGCTAAGATCGAGGGCATTATCCACGAGGAGATGGCGGCTGCGGGTGCGCACGAGGTGCACTTCCCGGCGCTGCTCCCGCGCGAGCCATATGAGGCGACCGGGCGCTGGGACGAGTACGGCGATGCGCTGTTCAGGTTGAAGGATCGCCACAAGGCAGACTACCTGCTGGCGCCAACCCACGAGGAAGCGTTTACGCTGCTCGTGAAAGACATTGTCACGTCCTACAAGGAACTGCCGCTCAGCATCTACCAGATTCAAGATAAATACCGTGACGAGGCGAGGCCGCGCGCGGGCCTTTTGCGCGGGCGCGAGTTCACGATGAAGGACGCCTACTCCTTTGGCCTGACCGATGAGCAGCTTGAGCAGAGCTACCTGGCGCAGCGCGATGCCTATGAGCGGATCTTCAACCGTCTCGGCCTCGATTACGTGATCGTTGCCGCTGATGCGGGCGCGATGGGTGGATCCCGCAGCGAGGAGTTCCTGCTCCCCGTCGAAATCGGTGAGGACACCTTTGTTCGATCCGACAGCGGGTATGCTGCAAACGTTGAAGCGTATGTGACGCCGCCTGCGGATCCGCAGCCCTATGACGGGGTTGGTGCCCCTGTCGAGTTTGACAGCCCGGAAACCCCAACGATTGAGACTCTCGTTGACCTGCTAAACCGTGAGTTTGAGCACCCAGAAGGCCGCGACTGGCAGGCATCCGACACCCTGAAACATGTGGTGCTAGCGGTGACCGATCAGGCAGGTGAGCGTGAGCTGGTTGTGGTCGCGATCCCGGGCGACCGGGCTGTTGACGAGAAACGCCTTGAGGTTGCGTTCGCGGGCTACGAGGTTACTCCCGCAACACCCGCTGATTTTGCGAAACACCCTGAGCTGGTGGCTGGCTACATCGGCCCTGTGCTTGACGGTGCCCAGATTCTTGGGCTTGAGCACAAATCAGGTATTCGCTACCTGGTGGATCCGCGGGTTGCTGAGGGAACCGTCTGGGTATCTGGAGCAAGCCGCGCCGAGGTACACACCCGGTCACTCGTTTACGGCCGCGATTTTAGTGCTGACGGGGTTATTGACATTGCGAACGTACGTGACGGCGATCTCGCGCCAGACGGCAGTGTGATTCAGACCGCTCGCGGAATGGAGATCGGGCACGTCTTCCAGCTCGGCCGCAAATACGCTGAGGCGCTCGGGCTGCAGCTGCTTGACGAGAACGGTAAACAGCAGACCGTGACAATGGGTTCATACGGTATCGGTGTGACCCGAATCCTCGCGGTGATGGCGGAGCTGCATCACGACGACCGGGGGCTTATCTGGCCAGCAAACATTGCGCCGTGTCATGTGCACCTGGTTGCCACCGGTAAGGATCAGATTGCTTTAGAGCGTGCCGAAGAGCTCGCCTCGCGGCTGGTTGCTGACGGGGTTGAGGTGCTGTTTGATGACAGGCCGAAACTGTCACCGGGTGTGAAGTTCGGTGATGCGGAACTGCTCGGTATGCCATACGTTGTTGTGGTTGGGCGTGATGCCGCCGAGGGAATCGCCGAGGTCTGGGACAGAGCCTCTGGCGAGCGTGAAAAACTACCGATCGCGGAGGTAAACAGCTGGCTTAACGCCAAACTGGGGCGGTAGTTTTCTCGGGCAGTTTTATTGCTGATTGCGAGATTGTGGATAACACTCAAAAGCGGGTGTTATCCACAATTTGTTTTAGGGGCGGGTTTGTTCTCAAAGATTTAGCTATGCTGATTAGCAGCGTCAACCAGACGTGTTTAACCAAAAGCCGTGCCATGGTGGAGGTTAACAATGAACATTCGAGTCAGTTACGGCGAGATTGAGGCCGCGGCGGTAAAACTGGGTACGGGCAGAGACGAGATAACGGCGAAGCTCACGCAGCTGCAGTCAGAGATTGAACAGCTGGTTAGCTCCGGGTTTGTAACCGAGGTTGCGTCGGCAAAGTTTAACGACGCCTATCAGCAGTACTCGACCGGTGCTCGCCAGGTGATCGAGCAGCTCACTGAGATTCAGACCTATCTGACACAGACAGCCCAGGTGCTGCGCGACACGGATACGCAGCTCGCCGCGAAAATCGGTTAAACGCCATGCTGCTGAGGCTGATTCTGCTCCCGCCGAACCTGGCTGAGTATGCCGCGGAAGGTGAATCCGGTGGTGGCGCGGGCGATCCTGCTCGGGGTGCCGCGGGTGACCCTGCTCGGGCGGATGGCACTCACGGTGGCGCCGCGGGCGACCCTGTTCGGGGTGCCGTGTGCGACCCTGCTCGGGCGGGGGAGCCCTGCGCTGTGCAGGTGGACTGCGAGGATACGCTGACGGTGCACGAGCTCGCCTGTTTGCTTCTGACATCGTACGGGCAGGCTTGCGGCATCGCCGTGAAAAACCCGCTCTGGTGTCAAACCGCGGAGGGGCTCCTAACGCTGTTTGCGATCCGACCGGGCGCAAACACCCGAGTGCTGCTAAACGCCCGAGCACAGCTGCCAAGTTCCGGGCTGCTTGCCGGGATGAGCGTCGGCTTGAGGTATGAATTAGCCACTGACGGCATGGTGCGGGCGGATCCGGTGCGCGCGATCGCAACCGTTAACAGCGGGGGCTCTGTGCGCCGCCACGTCTTACAGCCGGGCAGCAACCTGATCGGTTCAGCGAGCGTTTGCCCGGTTAGGGTTGTGGATCCGGGTGTGCCAGCGGTTGCCGCGTGCGTTAACCTGCTGGCACACACCGCCGAGATTTTGATCAGCGGCCGAGGCGGGGCGGCCCGGGCAGCGTTAGCGGTTGGCAGCCCGAAACACTTCCGGGTTGGTAATTCGCAGCTGCAGATTCTGTTGCGCTCCAAGTGGGCTCAGCCGAGCATAAACTACCGATCAGAGATTGCTCACGTGCCTCGTGCAAGGTTTTTGCCGCTCGCGCCCAAACCGCTGCAGTTTAGTGCGCCCAAACACCCGGATGCTGCCACAAAACCGAAGCTTGCGATGTTGCCGCTGGCGCTGCCACTGTTGCTCGGGGCGGCGCTCTTTCTAATCACGAAAAGCTCCTTCAGTATGGTGTTTTTGGTGCTTGGTCCGCTGCTGCTGCTCGGCAACTGGATTGAAAAACGGCGGACGCAGAAGCAACAGAACAAGAAACTGATGCGCGAGTTTATCGCCAAGCTTGCGGAGGCTGAGGAGTCCCTGGCGGAGGACCGCCGCAATCGGCTGCGCTACAACAAACTGCTTGTCGCGGACCGCACAGGCTTCCTGTCGGCGGAGTACCCGTCAGCGGAACTGCCCGGCAGTGTTTGGGGCCGGCAGCGTGTCAGCGACGCGAGCGTGCTGCTCGCCACCTATGAGGAGCGCAGCGAACTGGCGGAGTTTATCGGCCTTGACGCCGACGAGCTTAGGCAGCGTTGCAATAAAAAGACCGTGCAGTTGGTGCTTGCGGCGCAAAACAGCCTCAACAGTGAGATAACAAGGTGTCTAAAACAACCAAACACGCCCTACATTTTTACGCTCGCAGGCAGACAGCTGGCGCTCAGCGGTAAAGACCGGCTGCTAGTGCTAAACACGCTGGTGGCACAGCTTACCGCCCAGCTGCCGCCAACACGGCTGAGCATCGACGTTCTCTCACGAGGGATTGGCGCGCGTTTACTGCAGTGGATGTTGGTGCTGCCACACAGCAGCCTGGTAAACCACGGCCAAGAGGGGGCTTACGAGCAGCGGGCGGGTGAATCCTGGCAGCACGCCGAAGCATCGCGTCTGCGGCTGATAATTGCCTCCGCTGCCAAGGAGTTTGAGGCGGTGCAGCGCAGTCTGGCAAGCCTGAGTGACGGTGAGGCAGCAACTGTTATCTGGGTTTTGGAGACAGGTGAGGCTGCGCCCGCAGCAACCGACCTGCTGGTCGATGCCGATAAAAAACAGCTGATTGATTTTCAGCAGGTAAAGGTTTTGTCCCTGTCAGAGCTGTTTATTATGGAGGCAGAAAACGCGCTGCGGTTCGCGCAACAGCTCGCACCCCTGCGCGACACCGCCCGACTCTCAACCGGTCTCGGTGAGATTCCGAGCAGCATTGAGCTTGCTGAACTCCTGGGGCTAACAGTCAGCTCCGCCAAACATCGAACACCGCGATCAGCCGATAATCAGCGGGACGCTGGCGGGCGAGAGTCTATGACCCGTGTGCCGATCGGGTTGATGGCAGGCGGGTTGTGTGAGCTTGACCTGATTGCGCAGGGACCCCACGCGCTGATCGCCGGCACAACTGGCGCGGGCAAGTCCGAGTTTTTGCAGAGCTGGCTGGTTGCGATGGCGGCCAGGCTCGCACCAAAACACCTCAACCTCGTCTTAATCGACTATAAGGGAGGCGCGACATTCGGCCAGCTGACAGAGCTGCCACACACGGTTGCGAGCGTTAGTGACCTAACAACCGCCGCGAGCGAGAGGGTTTTGCAGAGCCTTCGAGCTGAAATGTTGCGCCGTGAAAAACTGCTCGCCACACACCGCTGCAAAGACCTTAACGAACTGCGCGCAACCGCGGCGAGCGCAGCCCCGCCTCTGCTGGTTATCGCAATTGACGAGTTCGCGGTGTTTATTGCGGATCTGCCAAACGCCAGCCAGACAATTATCGACCTGGCACAGCGGGGCAGATCACTCGGCATGCACCTGATTTTGGCCGCGCAGCGACCGCTCGGGAGCATCAGCGAAAAAATCCAAGCAAACCTGCAAATCAGGGTGTGCTTCAGGGTCGCCAACAAGTCCGACAGCCGGGAAATGCTCGGGGACAGCACCGCCTTTGAAATCCCCGCCAAATACCCGGGTCGGGGACTGCTAAAGCTCGGCAACAGCGAACCGATCGCGTTTCAGGCTGCACTCGTCGCAGAGAAAACACAGCAGACAAAACCGGCAACCGGGCGGATCCGTATGCCCGCCGCCGGGTTGTTAGACGCCGTCACGGTTCACGCCTGGCCAGCCGCAGAAAAATCCGCTGCGGAAAGAAAGCGAGGGCAGGTGAAAACCTCTCGGCTAATCGCGAAGATCGCCCTTGAAAACAGTGACTTTGTTAACACTCAACCGCCAGTGCTGCTGCCGCAGCTGCCCGCGGTGATAGCGCTCAGCGAGGTGCGGAGGTACCGCAAGCAGGAGGCTAAAACCGGGGTTGCTGGTGGTGCCGAGGGTGCTGATGGTGCCGGGGAGTTGGCGGGTGGTGCCGAGGGCGCTGGTCCCGCGAGCTTGGCTGATGGCGATGGGATGGCTGTCGGGGTGTTTGACAACCCACGCGCACAGCAGCAGCTGCCGTACGAACTCTCGCTGCCTCCCGGCACAGCGCTGCTTGTCAGCGGCGCGAGAAAAACCGGGAAAACCAGCGCGCTAATCACTCTGATCGCAGCGCTGCAGCAGCGGCCGCGAATAAACCGCGTCTACTGGCTTGGGGTCGAGCACAAACAGGTTGCGGGTCTTGAAAAACACCCGTTTGTGCGCTCCGTCACCGACTTTGATGATGTTTGGAACTGCAACAGAGCGCTCGCCGAACTCACAACACTCAGCGGCGAACAAGCACAGCAGACCGCCCTGCTCCTGGACGATTTCGACACCGTGCTAGAAACGATGGTGCGCAGAGCCGCAACCGAAACAATCGAGCGACTGCGGGTAACCCTCACACGCTTCCTGAGAAACGGTGGTGTGGCCGTGGCGACCAGCTCCGGCGGCAACCGGATCGCAGCAACCATGCCCAACCTGTTCGAGAGGTTCATCTACCTGCGGGCAGCGGATCCGCTCGAACTGCGCGGCAGGGTCGATCGTGAAACCCTGGAACAGTTAAACCGGCCCGGAAAGTTCGCCCTGCCCGGGCAAAACATCACCGGCCAGCTGGCTCTCTGCTGTCAGCCGGTGGGTGGGGCGGATCCGCGGGTAACCGTCGAAGAGCAGCTCACCCACCTGCTCACCACCACCGCAAAAGATGCCACCCCAAACACCTTCGGGCGGCAGTTGCTCGCACGGATCCCTGAACGGCTAACCCAAACCGAGGCGATGCTGCAACAGGGCAGCATCGGGGTGGATCTTATAACCGCCGAACCGGTGAAGCTTACGGCGGTGAGCACCGTCGCGGTGGCGGTGCGGGATCCGCTAGCGAAACAGGCAGTAATTGCTTGCCTGACTAACCAGCTGACCGTGCTCACCGGCCGCTCTGCCAGAGTTGAGACGGTGAAGCAGCAGGGCGCCGCCGCTGTTGAAAAACAGGTTGATGAGCTTTGCGCGGCTGTCCCGGGTGGATCCGCCGTGGTCCTTGATGTTTCGGAGCTGCAGGACACCTGGGCACAGCAGCGGGTTACGGACCGGTGCGATTACGCTTTCGTGCACCACGCGGAGCTGCGAGGGGATCCGCTGCGGGGAAGACCCGGGGTTTTGCAGAGCCTCGACAGTGCGACGGTGGGAGCGTTAAAGAGCACACCCGCTGACTCGTTAATCGGGGTGCTAACCGATAACCGCGGTGAGGCCGCGGGAGGTCCTCAGGGAAGTAAACAGCGGATTGTTCTGCTCGCGAACCCTGCCCGGCTGGATAACAAGTCGCAGCTAAAACCGCTGCAGAGAGGGAACCGCAATGAAAACGCACGTTGACGTCTTTATCGACCCGCTCACCTTTGAGTCGGTGGAAAGCTCCCTGCGAGTGGTTGCGGGGCTCGCAGCAGCCCCGCCGCTTGCGGTCCCGGCCGCACTGCCTGAAACATCCAAACAGCTCTACGAGGACATCGGCGGGCATCTGCATCGCTGTTTTATTGAACTCGCCGAGTGTTTAACCGCGTGCGCAGACAGGTTAAACGCGGTTGTTGAGGCGTACCAGTAGCGGTAAACAGGTAAACAGGGGAGGAGACGTGATGACAAACGGAATAACCACAGAGGGGTTTGACTATGAGACGCTCGCGGAGCTTGAAACAGCGAAGGCGTCGCTCAACTCGCAGGTAGACTACTTCGATGAGCTGACTGTTATGACAAACTCCGTGCTACCGTCCGTGCTGCCAAATCAGCACCGTGTTATGGGAGCATTGGGAACACTGCTGACCCAGAACCTGCCAAAGATCGTACGGGAGCTCAGCGCAGCGGTAGCGGGAGCAGCGGAGGCGCTGGAAACACACCGCGGTGAGCTGGACGAACTGTTTATGCAGGGGCAGAGCGCGCTAACAGCGGGAGAGACCCCTGCAGTCTTAACAGCGCAGCTGCGGGAACTAGACAACAGCAGAGGAGCGGGAGAAGCGGTGCTTAACACTGCGCTTACTGACTGTACAGAGGCAGTGTCGAAGTGTGTCAGCGACCTGCAACAGTTGAGCTGGGAACCGGTGACCGTCACACCGGTTTCGCAGCGGGTGCCGCTCTGGGAAAACAGGCAACTCTCGGAGCTTTACTGGCAGATAAGAAACAGCAGCGGTGAAGAAGCGGCTGCACTGATCGCCGAAAACAGTGATGCCTACGGGAAGCTGGTGAGGGATTATCCGCTGCTTGCCTGCCAGCTGACAAGCCTGCCAACCGCTGAACAGAACCGGGTAAACCGGAGGGCGTTAAAGTGGGCGACCAAAAACCCGGAGGAAGCCTATGTGGCGATGGGATTTAACGAGACAACCCTGGGGACTGACGAGTTCAAAAAGCAGCTGCGGATACTGAAGAAACAGCTGCACAAAGCGGACGAAAACTACGCGGAACTGCTTATCGCGGGAACGGGGATCGGCATCGCAGCCCAGGCGTTAAATCGAGAAAACAGTCAGAACAGGGTTAACCTCAGCGGCTTTGGGAGACACTACGGCGCGATAACCGCGCAGGTGAGCTTCGGGGATCCACAAACCGCAGAGCACATGGCCTTGATAGTGCCGGGCATGTACTCGACGGTTGCGGGGACAGGGGAGATAAACACCGCCGCGTTAAACCTGATGGGGGAGTCACTGAAGTACACAAACAGTGTCGCGGTTAGCGTGTGGATCGGGTACGACAGCCCGATCGCGAAGGAGGAGCCGTTTATGAAGCGCGCCACGGAGGGAGGGATGATGCTGTCGCAGGATATTAACGAGGTGCAGCGGCTGCGCATCAACAATCCGCCAAAAACCTTCGCGGTGATCGGGCACTCCTTTGGCACAACAACCGGCGCGGAGGGAATAAAACGCTTGAACACTCCCGTTGACATATTTATCGCTGTCGGATCGGCAGGGCTGAAAACGGGCACAACCGCAGAATCGCTGCAAACCAAGCGAATAGCGGCGACAACAGCGGATCCGCACCCGAAGAACTGGGGAGAATTGGGAGACCTGCTGGTTAATCCGCTGATGCCAAACGCGCCGCTCAACTATCTCACACTCGCACTCCTCGCGAGCGACTATATTGCACCGATCGGCAGAACATTCGGTGAGCACCGGGTGGATCCACGCGAGCTTAAAGGCGCAGAGGTGTTTAGCTCAAACCGGCTGTTACAAGACCGCCCCTTTGTCGGCACACACAGTATGATCTCCACCGACAATGACCTTGTCAAAGGATATTTTCAGGAGAACACGCAGTCGCTTAGCTGGATAGCGAAGGAGATCACCGAGGGAGGTGGAAGCGGCAAATAATTGATAAAAAAATGAATTTGATGCGCTAAGATTACATACTTAACCAGGGTTGTGCAGGCAGTGACGGTGCTTGCCTCAACCACCGCGGTTCCCTAAGCCGCGGCTATCTACAGCTTAATAAGGAGGAAAACATGCGCATCGAACTCACAGAGTTGCGGGTCATCGAACGAGAAAAAGAGATTCCGTTTGAGGAGCTCGCACACATTATTGAGCAGGCGATCCACTCCGCATACATTAAGCACGCCCAAAACGTAGGCGACACCGTACCCCACGACAGTGAGGTGCGAGTTGAGCTGGATCGTAAAACCGGCGACATCAGGGTTTACGCACCGGAATACAACGACGCCGGTGAGTCACTCGGTGAGGCGCTGGTTGAGACCGAAGAGTTCGGTCGGATCGGTGCAAACGCAGCAAAGCAGATTATTAACCAGCGGATCCGCGAGATCGCCGATGACGCGGTGCTTGGCCAGTTCAAAAACAAGGAGGGTCAGCTGGTTTCGGGAACTGTGCAGCAGGGGCCAAACCCGCGCATGGTGCATATTGATCTCGGCGAGGTGGAAGCGATTCTGCCACCCGAAGAGCAGGTTCCGGGCGAAACCTACCCGCACGGCACTAGGCTGCGAGTCTACGTTACAAGCGTTGCTAAGGGGCTAAAAGGACCGCAGGTGACCGTGTCACGCACCCACCCGGGGCTTGTGCGCAAGCTCTTTGAGTTTGAGGTGCCCGAGATCACCGAGGGTATTGTTGAGATCGTGTCAATCGCCCGTGAGGCTGGCCACCGCAGCAAGATTGCGGTGCGGGCAACCAAGGAGGGCATTAACGCGAAGGGCACCTGCATCGGCGAAATGGGCAGGCGAGTGCGCGCTGTGATGAGCGAGCTCGGTGAGGAGAAAATCGACATTGTTGACTACTCACCGGAGCTGACCAAGTTTGTTGCCAACGCACTGTCACCGTCCAAGGTGACCGAGGTGTTCACCCTCAACGCCGAGCTGAAGCAGGTGCGGGCGCTTGTGCCTGATGCACAGCTTTCACTGGCCATCGGTAAAGAGGGGCAGAACGCTAGACTGGCGGCGAAGCTGACCGGCGCGAAGATTGATATTCAGCCTGATTCTGTGATGACAGAAAGCTGATATTCAGATACGAGGGTGTCTAAAAATCCTCAAGTTAGGCTGCTAGAATGGAAGCTATTCGCACCTGCGTTGCATGTCGAGCGCGAGAAAAACGGGCTGGGCTGCGCCGTGTCGTTGTTGTAAACAACGAGTATGTGTTTGATGATAAGGCTAGTATGCCCGGGCGTGGAGCCTGGGTGCATGACAGCGTCGAATGCGTGCAGAAGGCGATTTCTCGTAATACCTTTGCGAGAGCGTTGCGCGTTGCAGCGAGTGTTGCAACACACAATTTAGAGAACAGGTTGAAATTGATCATGGATAACTCATGAACGGTTCACGATGAGTTCCGTAAGTAGATAGAAAAGGTTCTCGCTCTGTCTGGGCGTGAACCCAGACAGGAGAAAATTGGCTAACCCACGCGTTCACGAAATCGCGGCAGAACTGGGAGTTGAGAGCAAAGCAGTGCTCGCTAAGCTAAAAGAGCTGGGCGAGTTTGTTAAGTCTCCATCCTCCAGTGTGATGCCGCCTGTAGCACGCAAAGTTAAGGCTGCCTTTGAGGCCGAGGGTGTGAAACCAGAGTCGGCAGAGGCGGGCGCAAAAACTAAATCTGATGCCGCAGCTAAGGGCAAGTCCGGCGCTGCTGCACAGTCCCAGGCAAAGGATGCGCAGCCTAAGGGTGCGCAGGCAAAATCAGGGCAGTCGAAGGCTGCCAAGCAGACAGAAACGGCCGCCGGCACCGCAGACGCGGGTGCCAAGGGCGCGCCAAAACCGGGGCCGAAACCGGCCGCGGGCAAAGACAGTGCCGAGGCTGACAGCGGTGAACCAGCCGCTAAAGCAGCGGGCAAACCAGCCGCAAAACCGGGAGCTCGCCAGGGCGCAAAACCTGGCGCGGCAAAACCCGTTGCGGCTAAAGCCGATGCGGCTAAGGCGGAGGCAGCAGGATCCACCGCGAAAGAGGCAAAGGGCGGCCCACGCCCCGGCAATAACCCGTTTGCGAGCGTGCAGGGGATGGGGATTCCGCGGCCACCGCGCCCGGGCAACAACCCGTTCACTCGCACACAGGGGATGGCGAAGCGTCCAACCCCGGGCAATATTCCAAAGCCGTCAAAACCGCAGGGCGCAGGCAAGCCGGATCGTGCCGGTAAACCGGGCGCACCGCGTCCAGGTGCTCCACGTCCGGGCGCTCCTCGTCCAGGCGGTGCAAGGCCGGGTGGATTCAGTCGTCCGGGTGCTCCGGGCGGCGGCGCCGGTGGTGGCGCACGTCCAGCACCGGGAGGATTTGCCGGTCGCGGCCGTGCGGGTCGTGGCGCGGGAACCGCTGGCGCCTTCGGTCGCGGCGGATCCAAGAGCAAAGCACGCAAGTCGAAGCGGGCGAAGCGGCAAGAGTTTGAGATGCGGGAGGCACCGGTAATTGGCGGTGTTAGCGTCCCACGCGGCACCGGTGACACGGTAATCCGCATGCGACGCGGCGCGTCTCTTGCCGATTTTGCCGAGAAGATTGACACAAGCGCATCAAACCTGGTGACCATTCTGTTCCACCTGGGTGAGATGGCAACCGCAACCGAGTCGCTCGACGAAACCACGTTTGAGATCCTCGGTGAGGAGCTCGGATACAAGATCCAGATTGTTTCACCGGAGGACGAAGACAAGGAGCTGCTCGACAGCTTCGACATCGACCTTGAGGCTGAGGCCGCAGACGATGAGAATCTGCTGCCGCGTCCGCCGGTTGTCACCGTGATGGGTCACGTCGACCACGGTAAAACTCGGTTGCTTGACGCGATCCGCAACGCAAACGTTGTACAGGGCGAGGCCGGCGGCATCACCCAGCACATTGGTGCGTACCAGGTGACAACCCCGCACGAGGGCGAGGATCGCAAGATCACCTTCATTGACACCCCGGGTCACGAGGCGTTTACCGCGATGCGTGCCCGTGGTGCGCAGGTCACCGACATTGCGATCCTGGTTGTTGCGGCCGACGACGGCATCATGCCGCAGACCGTTGAGGCGCTGAACCACGCGAAAGCCGCGAACGTGCCGATCGTTGTCGCTGTTAACAAGGTTGACAAGCCGGAGGCAAACCCTGCCAAGGTGCGCCAGCAGCTCACCGAGTTCGACCTGATCGCCGAAGAATACGGCGGTGACGTGATGTTCGTTGACGTTTCGGCGAAGAACAACATGGGTATTGACAACCTGCTGGAGGCGGTTCTGCTTACCGCTGATGCGGGCCTCGAACTGCAGGCGAACCCGGATCGGGATGCCCGCGGCGTTGCCATTGAGGCGCACCTCGATAAGGGCCGCGGCGCGGTTGCGACCGTGCTCATCCAGTCGGGAACCCTGCGTGTCGGTGACGCGATCGTTACAGGAACCGCTTACGGTCGTGTGCGGGCGATGCTCGACGAGAACGGCAACAGTGTTACCGAGGCTGGGCCATCACGGCCGGTTGCGGTGCAGGGCCTCAGCTCGGTGCCACGCGCAGGCGACAGCTTCATCGTTACCGGTGAGGATCGCACAGCACGCCAGATCGCAGAAAAGCGTGAGGCCGCACAGCGCAACGCACAGCTGGCTAAGGCACGCAAGCGCATGAGCCTTGAAGACTTCACTAAGGCGCTTGAAGAGGGCAAGGTTGAATCCCTCAACCTCATTATTAAGGGTGACGTTTCCGGTGCTGTTGAGGCGCTTGAAGAGTCACTGATGAAAATCGAGGTTGACGATTCAGTGCAGCTGCGGATCCTGCACCGCGGCGTTGGCGCGATCACCGAGTCAGACGTAGACCTGGCAACCATTGACAACGCGATTATCATTGGCTTCAATGTGCGACCAGACCAGAAGGCTCGTGAGCGTGCACAGCGCGAAGGCGTAGATATTCGCTTCTACAACGTCATCTACAACGCGATCGACGACATTGAGAACTCCCTCAAGGGTCTGCTCAAGCCAGAGTATGAGGAGGTTCGCTCCGGTGTTGCAGAGATTCGGGAGATCTTCCGCTCCAGCAAGTTCGGCAACATCGCCGGTGTTATTGTGCGGTCCGGAACCATCACCCGCAACGCGAAAGCTCGGGTTATCCGTGACGGTGTGGTAATCGCCGACGACCTCGCGATTGAGTCGCTGCGTCGCTTCAAAGACGACGTCACCGAGGTGAAAACCGACTACGAGTGCGGTATTGGCCTCGGCAAATACAACGACATTCGTGAGGGTGACGAAATCGAAACAACAGAGATGGTCGAAAAACCACGAGTCTAGTTAGTGGCTGTTGGGGGTCGGGCGTGCTCGGCCCCCAACGGTTGTTAAACCGCTTCCTGTGACACCAAAACCAGTCACAGCAGCCCGACTGGGAAGGAAAACAATGGCAAGTCCCCGCGTAGGAAAGGTAGCTGACCGGATCCAGCAGATCTTGGCGACCCGCTTAGCGAAGGGGTTGCGTGATCCACGCTTGGGCTATGTGACAATCACAGAGGTGCGTGTCACCGGTGATCTGCAGCAGGCGAGCGTGTTTTACACGGTTTACGGCAGCGAACAGGAGCGCGAAGACTCCGCAAAAGCGCTGCAGGCCGCAACCGGGATGCTGCGCAGTGAGGTCGCCAAAAACCTCGGCACCAGGCTGACACCAACTCTCACCTTCATCCCCGACGAGCTGCCAGAGACAGCATCGCACCTAACCGCGCTCCTTGAGGAGGCGAAACAGCGCGACGCAGAGGTGGCAAAGCAGGCGGCAAACGCCGAATACGCGGGCGATGCGGATCCGTACAAGCCCGCGCCCGGAGAGGAAACCGACGAGGACGACACCGACAGCGGCAGGCTAGATGGCTGAAACCGTCTCGCCCGAGCAGTGGGAGACCATCCGAGCTGCGGCCGCAGCCGGTGGCGCCCTGCTGCTGGTTGACAAAGCGAGCGGGTGGACGAGCCACGACACGGTTGCTCGCTCCCGCAGGGTTTTCGGCACCAAGAAAATCGGGCACGCCGGGACGCTGGATCCGCTAGCGACCGGGCTTTTGATTCTCGGTGTTGGGCCCGCGACCAGGCTGCTAACCCACCTGGTTGGGCTGCCAAAAACCTACACCGCGACCATTAGGCTCGGCCAGCGCACCGTCACCGACGATTCCGAGGGTGAGACTGTGGAGCAGGCAGACCGGGGGGCGCTTGACGCGGCGCTCGATCCGGAACGGCTGCAGCGCGCGGTAGCGGCACTGAACGGCGAGATAATGCAGGTGCCAACAGCGGTTAGCGCGATCAAGGTGAACGGGCAGCGCGCCTACAACCTGGTGCGTGCCGGGCAGGATGTTGATTTGAAAGCGCGGCCGGTGACCATTCACAGTTTCACCGTTGGTGAGCCGCGGCTAATCGAAACCCCAGCGGGGCCGGCCGTGGAGCTGGAGGCGAGCGTTGACTGTTCGTCTGGCACCTATGTGCGGGCGCTCGCGCGTGACCTCGGTGAGGCGCTCGGCGTTGGCGGGCACTTGACCGCGCTCCGGCGCACAGCCGTCGGGCCGTTCCGGGTTACTGAGGCGGTTAGTTCCGCTGAGCTTGATCGTGCCGCCCGCTGGATCGCGGCAGAGCGCGGGATCGTGCCGCGCGGTTCAGAAAAAACCGCCGATCAGGTGCTTGCTGAAATGCTTGCGGAGTACGGCGAAATAGATTTTAGTGCGATTAACCCGCTCACCCCGGGCAGCGCAGCACAGCGACTGTGGCCGGTGCTGGAGCTTGATACCGATCAGGCTGTGGCGATCCGGCACGGAAAGCGTCTCCGGTTACCAGCCGGGGCGGCAGAGCACGAGCTTGCGGCGGCGGTGGATCCACAGGGTCGCCTCGCTGCGATGGTGCGGGTGACAGACGGCGAGGTGCGGGTTGTGACCGGGTTTGCGATGTCCGTGGAAAGAGCAGAGTGATACACCGTGATTGAGTGGTTTGGTTTTGCGCAGATGGCGGTCGCCGGAATCGCCGCGATCCTGTGCTTTGCGGTCGCGTTTATTGGGCGCGCGCCGAACGACCTGACAATGGGGGCGACAGCGCTTGTGACGGTGCTGCTGATCGCCCAGGTGGTTATCTCGATTATTGCGCCGTTTACGGGCAATCCGCCGCGGGGTGACGGGCTCGAGTTCGGGCTCTACCTGTTCGTTGCGGTTTTAATGCCGATTATCGCCGGGGTTTGGGCGCTGGTGGATCGCAGCAAATGGGCAAACATGGTGCTCGGCGTTGTGCACATCGCGCTGGTTGTGATGGTTTACCGGATGCTCGACATCTGGGGCACACCAGCCTTCGCCTAGCTCCGCAGCGCTGAGAGGCACCGACGAGCTGAGCGGCCCACGGGTGATGACGGTGACCTCAGCCCTGCTAGCAGCGGGCAGCATTGGGGCGTAAAAACAATAGGTAGTAAACTGGTTTGGTGCCCAAACATTCTGTAAAGCGAACCAAGCACGCTGCAGCGCAACACCCCAACACCGCGCAGCACCCCAACACAGCGCAGCACCCCAACACAGCTCAGCACGGTGCTGTCAACGAGCGCACCGCGAAGCAGCGCTCCCGGGGCAGCGGCATGGGGCGTGTGCTGATCGTGGTGTACCTGATCCTCGCGGTCGCCGCCACCGGCAGGTCCTTCTACCAGATCGTCTCGAAGTTTGATGAGGCACCCTTCGCGTACTCACTCTCGGCGCTCGCCGCGCTCGTCTACGTGGTTGCGACAATCGCGCTGATAAAACGCCGCGGCATCTGGCGCACAGTCGCGTGGATTGCGCTCGTGTTTGAGTTCAGCGGCGTCGTTATCGTCGGCATTCTCAGTCTCACCCACCCGGAACTGTTCGGACACCCGTCCGTCTGGTCACACTTCGGTGGCGGCTACCTCTGCATTCCGCTGTTCCTGCCGATTTTGGGAATGCTGTGGCTAAAAAACGGTGACGAGATGGATCGCGATGCCGCAGAGGAGGCGGCGGCTGAGACAGACAGCAACCGGGGTTACAGCGCTGAGGGGTCACTCTACTAGCCGCAAAAGCGGTCAGAGCGGGCGCCCGGAGCGCTACAATAGCATTTGCATCAACTACTTTGGACGGTTAAACAAAACACTATGCGCAGTTTCAGAAGTTTCTCGGCACTCCCGGCTGACGCCTTTCAACGGCCAACGGTCACCTCGATCGGCAAGTTTGACGGGCTCCACCTCGGCCACCAGCAGATTATTCAGCGACTGCAGCAGATCGCCGCAGAAAAAAACCTCGAGTCCTGTGTTTTTACGTTCACCGAGAACCCGCTCGCGGCGCTTCGTCCAGCGGACTGTCCTCCCGCCATCTCAAGCCCCGAACAGCGTCTCGAACTGCTCGCCGCCGCCGGGGTTTCCGCCACGCTGATCGTTGACTTCACCAGGGAGCTGCAGCAGCTCACCCCGCGACAGTTCGCCGAGCAGGTGCTCGTTGCCGGACTAAACACAAAACACGTGCTGGTCGGCGCTGACTTCCGTTTCGGCAAGGGCGGCGCGGGTGACACCACGCTTTTAACCGAGCTCGGAGAGGAACTCGGCTTCGTGGTTGAGATCGTTGGGGATGTCGAGGTGGGCGGCGGCAGGGTTTCATCGTCGCGGATCCGCCAGCTGATAATTGCGGGGGATGTTGCGCAGGCGAAACAGCTACTCGGGCGGCCGGTGACGGTGCGCGGCATGGTTGTGCACGGCGCAGCCCGCGGGCGCGAGCTCGGGTTCCCGACCGCGAACCTGGAGCCGAAGTATGAGGGGCTGGCGCCGGCGGACGGAGTTTACGCGGGTCTTGCGCGCGTGCTCGGCGAAACCTACCGCGCCGCCATTTCCGTTGGCGGAAACCCCACTTTCACACCGGATGCGCCGAGTCAGATTGAGGTGTTCCTGCTCGATTTTCACGGCAACCTGTACGGGGAGTCCGTGGAGGTGGAGTTCCTGGAGCGGCTGCGGGGGATGACCGCCTTCGACAACATCGACGCGCTGCTCGCGCAGATGCACAGCGATGTTGCCCAGGTGCGAGAGATCGTCACCCTCGCTAACTAGCGCTGGAACGCGCGCTGCAGCAGAGCCTCACCGGCAACGCGCGGACCGGTGAAGAACGGTGTCTCCTCGATCACGTGCCGCCTAGCGTCGGTTGCGCGTAGCTCACGCATCAGATCCACAATCCTGATCAGGTTGTCGGACTCAAAAGCGAGCAGCCACTCGTAGTCGCCGAGCGCGAACGAGGCGAGTGTGTTCGCCAAAACGTCACGGTAGTCGCGCGCTGCATAGCCGTGATCGCGCAGCATCTTGCGACGCTCCTCCTCCGGCAGCAGATACCACTCACGGCTG
The DNA here is from genome assembly GCF_003859945.1 of Leucobacter sp. OH1287. Classification (GTDB taxonomy): domain Bacteria; phylum Actinomycetota; class Actinomycetes; order Actinomycetales; family Microbacteriaceae; genus Canibacter. The sequence continues at coordinate 32,541 of NZ_RQYM01000012.1, read as the reverse complement.
CGCACAAACGGGTAGACGCAGAGGTAGTTGCGTGCTTTATCGCCGGCGAGGAAGGCGGGCACATGGCCGCGGTTAAACTCGGCGGCGCGGTGCACACCGATGTTTGACCAGAACGGCTGCAGCGCGGTTTTTGCGCCCTCTACGATCGCACGGTAGCCTGCCTGCACGGTTTCGGGGGTTGGGCCGTGCATCCAAACAAACAGGTCCGCGTCACCCCTAAACCCTGAAATATCGTAAAAACCGCGAACGGTCAGGTTCGGGACAGCAGCGAGCGCCGCGGTGATTCCAGCGGCGGCGGCAGCGGGATCCGCCACAGAGCCGTCACCGGTCTCGGTGAACGCGGCGTAGAGCGCGTAGTTGATGGACTCGTTGATCTGCTCTGCAACGTGCGAGTGGTCAACCACCGGGATCTCAGCGGGTTGAGCTGTTGCTTCGGGGGTTGAACTGTTGTCGCTCATAATTCTCCTTGTTTGGTTGAGTGTCTGGTGGTTTTTTACGGCAGTTAGTCGATTGGACCGGCGATAACCGGGATCCCGGTCACCTCACCGTGGCGCATCCGGCAGGAACCGGGCTCGGCAACGTCAGGGATTGCGGGGTATTCGCCAACGGTTTTTTCGGGCGCGTCTTCGCCGCGCTCGCGTGCCGCGCGCAGCTCAATCATGTCAACAAGGCCCGCAACAAACGGATCGCGAACGCTCGCGGTGCCGGCGCGAACCGCCTCAATTTGGTGCTCCTCGGCTGTCTCCAGCGCCTCCTCGTCAAGGTCGTAGGCAACCTCCATGTGGTCAGAAACAAAACCGATCGGAGCGATAATCAGGTGCTTAACGCCCTGTTTTGCGAGTTCCTCAATGTGGTCGTTAATGTCTGGTTCAAGCCACGGCACGTGCGGGCTGCCGGAGCGGGAACAGTAGGACAGTGAGCTGTTTACCTCAACGCCGTGGTTTTCCTTAATCAGCTCGTTAATCACCGAGATGACATCCTCGTGCTGCTCGGCGTAGCCCGGGCCGGTAACGGCCGATGCCTCCTGCATGGTGGTGGGAATTGAGTGGGTGACGTAGGCAATGTGGGTGTCTGCGAGATCCGCAGAGAGCTTGTCAGCTGCCTCAATAATCGCGTCGTAGTTTGCTCGCACAAAGCCTGGCTCGTTGAAGAACGGGCGGATGATGTCAATCTCGGGTGCCCGGTCGCCAAGCTCGGCAATACACTGCGCGAGGTGCTCGCGGTACTGGCGGCTGCCGGAGTAGGATGCGTAGGCGCTGGTTACGAGGGTGAGGATCCGCTTAGCGCCAAACGCGGCAGCGTCGCGCAGCGTGTCGGTTGTGTAGGGGTGCCAGTTGCGGTTGCCCCACAGCACAGGCAGTGCGTGGCCGCGGCGTGCAAGCTCCTTTTCAAGCGCCGCAACAAGTTCCAGATTTTGCTCGTTGATCGGGCTTTTACCGCCGAAGCCGTAGTAGTGCTCGCCAACCTCTTTGAGGCGCTCCTCGGGGATTCCCTTACCGCGGGTGACGTTCTGTAAGAACGGGATCACATCGTCGGCTTTGTTCGGTCCGCCAAAGGAGCATACCAGTATTGCATCATAGGGGTACAGAGTTGTTTTCATACATGCAGGTTATCATCAGGTTCTGAGAACATCTGATGTATATCATCTGATGTTGTAGAAATATTTTGCTAGAAAAGCGGAAAATGTCTGTAAGCCTCCAAAAACCTGTTGCGAAAACACAGCGGCAATTTAAGCTGTGGACCTCCGCGACTCTCGGTGTTGTGGCGCTTTTGGCTTGCAGCATGATCTCGATCTCGCTCGGTCTTGTGGCGATTTCACCGCTGGAGGCGTGGCAGGGGTTGATCGCCCCCGATAGCGTCTCGCCGAAGAACAGCGCAATCATCTGGTCGATTAGGATCCCGCGGATCCTGGTGGCCGCGCTGGTTGGTGCGGCGCTCGCCACGGTTGGTGCGGTTATGCAGGCGATTCTGCGCAACCCGCTCGCCGAGCCCGGAATCACCGGTGTATCGGCGGGTGCCGCGGTTGGTGCGGTTGCGGGTATCACGCTCGGTTTTTCCGGATCCTACGCCTGGGGAGTGCCGCTTGCCGCCTTCGCGGGTGCCGCGAGCGTTGCGCTGATTCTGCAGACCGTTTTGCAGACCCGCCGAGATCTCGGATCCTCAACCATCATCCTCGTCGGCGTGTCGCTCTCGGCGCTGTGCGGCGCGATGATTAACCTGCTGATCGCGCACGCAAAAGAGGATTCGCTTGTCCGCTCGGCGCTGTTCTGGCTCGCCGGCGACCTGAACTTCCGGGACTGGAGCCACGTCGCCATCGCAACCGTCCCGATCCTTTTGGGGCTGGCGTTTATGCTCTACAAACAGCACTCCCTCGACGCGCTCGCGCTCGGCGAGCAGGTTGCGTCAACCTCCGGTGTGAACGTCAACCGGGAGCGCACCATTATGCTCCTGGTTACCTCCCTTGTCACTGGTGCCGCTGTTGCTGTCAGCGGCATCATTAGTTTTGTGGGACTGGTTGTGCCCCACGTTGTGCGACTCCTGGTGGGCGCGACACACAGTCGCGTGCTGCCGCTCAGCACAATCTTCGGTGCTCTGTTTGTTGTGCTTGCAGACACCGTTGCCCGCATTATTTTAGACGGTTCCCGTGTGCAGACCGGTGTGGTCTGTGCGATCGTTGGAGCCCCGATCTTCCTGTTCTTACTGCTGAGGCAAAGCCGAGGATAACATGCTTAACACTGACTATCTCGAACTGCTCAACTTTGGCGCCAGGCGCGGCGGGTTCGCACTCAGCCACCCGCTGACGCTGAACATTAAACCGGGCACTGTCCTGGGGGTTGTTGGGCCTAACGGGGTCGGGAAGTCATCGCTGCTCAGCGCGGTTGCCCACACCAGAATCGCGCGGTACGGATCCGCCCTCTACGGTCGCAGGACGCTGTCGCAGATGACCTCGAGGCAACGCGCCAAAATTATTTCGATGCTCACCCAGGATTTGCGCGCCCCCGACGAGCTGCTGGTGAAGGACCTGGTCGCGGTTGGCGCCAGGGCAGGGGGTGCCGAGAATGTTGACGAGCAGGTTGCTTCGGCGCTGGAGATGGTTGGGGCGATTGATTTAGCGGATCGCGCCTACGGCACCCTCTCCGGTGGCTGGCGTCAGCTGGTGCAGATCGCCAGGGTTATCGCACAGGACACCCCGATTGTTATCCTCGACGAGCCAACCGCGGCGCTCGATCTTCGGCACCAGCGCTCGGTTGAGCAGCTGCTGCGTCGCCTCGGCAACGAGGGCAAAATCGTTATCTGTGCGCTGCACGATTTAAGCATGGCGTTAAACGCCTGCACCAAGATTCTGTTGCTTGACCGCGAGGGCCGCAGTCACGCCGGAGCACCGCATGACGTGCTCAACCCAGAGTTGGTACACCAGGCATACGGTGTGCAAACAAGTGTTCACACAACCTCGCGCGGCAGGAGGTTCATCACAACCGAGGATTGTGAGGACGCCAAATGCGCTGGAGTGTGTGACGCAGCAACCGTTCGAGAGCACACATCTCTCGGCGTTTAACCCCTCACGGCGATAAGCCAAACCAGAAAACCGCGGTGCAGACAATACCTCGCCTGCGCTGCTCCACTTGGAAGGAAACCAAACAAAAGTGAAACCCAGAGTTCTCGCGGCCGCGTTAACCGCGCTTGCAAGCTTCGCATTCCTGACCGGATGCCAGGGCACTGCCGAGACCAAAGAGGCTGAGAAACCAGCCGCGGAGGAGCAGGTTGTTGCCGAGTTCCCGCGCACTGTGAAGGTGCCTGCCGGCGCTGACACAGAAGCCTATGAGCTTGAGATCGCTGAGCAGCCGAAGCGGATCGTGGCACTCGACCACGAGAGCGGCGCGGTGATCGCAGCCCTCGGCTACGCAGGTAACCTGGTGATGGCTTCGCAGGCGCTGCAAAACCCGGCACTGTCTGCCACCCCGGATGTTTTCACCAAGGTTGAAACATCCTTCCCGAGCAGCACAGAGTTGAACGCTGAGCAGGTGCTCGCTGCGACCCCTGACCTAGTTGTGATGAGCAGCCGTCACGGCATTGCGGATCGCATCAAACCGGTTCTCGAGGGCGCGGGGATTAAAACACTGCTGCTGCCTTCGGCCTGGACCTCAATCGACAGCCTGAAAACCAACATCGGTGTTATCGCTGAGGCAATCGGCGCCGATGAAGAGGTTGGCGATCTTGAGAAGGAACTGAGCGACGGCCTCGCTAAGAAGGACAAGAAGGCCGCCGACAGCGCGGACGCAAAGCGGATCCTGGTGCTCAACAACCAGGCCGGTCGCGCGTTCATCACCGCTGGTAACGCGGTGCCGCTGGAGCTGCTGGAACTCGCTGGCGGAACCTCGGTCAGCTCTGAGCTCGGCATTGAGATCACCGGGCCAATCTCCGCGGAACAGATCGTGGCCGCAAACCCTGACGCAATTCTGTTAATTGACATGAACGGCAGCGGTAAAGCAATGTTCCAGGAGCTGTTGAACAACCAGGCGGTTGCGCAGCTGCCGGCTGTTTCCGGGGACAAGATCAAGCTGATCGAGGGCCGCTACGTGCAGGCGCTCGGTGTCACCGACACCATCAGCGGTCTGAAGCAGCTCACCGAGTGGATCGATTCACTCTAAACACCTGAAGCGCTAAACAGCAGGCTCCGACGGATCCACCCCGCCACTAAGATGCTGGCGATCTGCCGGAGTTTGCTTGTTTGAGAAGCATCTAATAGAATTGGCTGAGGACTGTTTAACAACAGTGTTATAGAGCAGTAACTGCACAGACTGTGCGCAAGCTACGTTAATTGGACGTTATTTAAGCAGTCTCAAGGGTCGGCACAGGTTCGGCATAACTTTCTAAAACAGGAGTGTTTTTTGGCACCTAAATCTGCCACAGCAGCGACAACCGCAGCGGCAACCAAAGCCGGGACAAGAAGTGCGTCAACCGCGAAGAAGGGCGGCAGGCCGCGATCCACCAAGCGTCGCTACGTCAAGAACGAGGGGATTATCCCGCTGCTCGCGCTCGCCAGCCGCGAGGTTGAGGCTTCCGCGCAGCGCGGCAAAGCAACCCCGCTAAACCGCACCAAGTTCCACGTGGTTGCGCTTTTGATGCGTGAGGAGTTGGCGCGGGTGAAAGACAACCCCGAGGTCAGTGAGGCGGAGCGCGAGGAGACACTGAAGCGGCTCGACGGCGTTGCCGCGGTGCTCGTGAAAACCGCCGCAAAAGACACCTCGCTGATTCAGCTGCTGGAGCCGGAGACACCAATCACCGAGGCAACACTGCAGCTGAAACGCAAGATGATGGAGCAAGCCGGGCTGGAGGCGCCGGAGGAAACCCCAACCTCTGTTGCCGCGGCGACGGTGCCGGCAGAGTTTGTTGAGCGGCAGGTTGTGCCCGCGGGGATTGCGAAGCGCAAGCTCGCAAACCCATTCCAGGCACCGATTCTTAACACCCCGAAACAGCCGCAGCCGGTTGTGCACCTGGCAAACTGGGAGCTGTTGAACCCGCTGCTGAAATCCTTTGAACAGGGTTCAACGACCGCGGCGACGATGCAGCTGCCGGAGCCGCCGGTAAACGACAGGATCTCACCGGTCGGGTTGGCGCTGATGCCGCACCAGGCACGCTTCCTCGCGTCGGTTGCCGCCGGTCACCGCAGCTTCCTGCTCGCGGACGAGCCGGGCCTCGGCAAAACCGCGCAGTCGCTGCTCGCGGCCGCCGTCTCAGACAGCTACCCGCTGCTGGTTGTTGCGCCGAACGTTGTGAAGATGAACTGGGCGCGCGAGGCGAAGCTCTGGACGCCGTCACGGCGCGTCACCGTTGTGCACGGCGACGGCGCTGACGTGGATCCGTTCGCCGACATCTTCATCATCAACTACGACATCCTCGACCGGCACCTCAGCTGGCTTGCCGCTTTCGGTTTTAAGGGCATGGTGGTTGACGAGGCGCACATGATTAAAAACGTGCAGTCAAACCGCTCCCGCAACGTGCTCAACATTGCCGAGCGGATCCGTGAGCGCGTCCCCGGGCATGACCCGCTGCTGATCGCACTCACCGGCACGCCGCTGATTAACGACATTGACGACTTCCTCGCGATCTGGCGATTCCTCGGGTGGATTGACGAGAAACAGCCGGCAAAGAAGCTGCTCGCACAGCTTGAAGCAAACGGTTTCACGCCGGCCGATGCGGCGTTTTATCCGTCAGCGAGACAAGCGGTTGTAGATCTTGGCATTGTCCGCCGTCGTAAGGTCGACGTTGCGAAAGACCTGCCCGAGAAGCAGGTGATAGATCTGCCGGTTGAGCTTGACGGAGCACTCGCGCCAGAGATCAACGCTGCCGAGCAGCGACTCGCAGACCGTCTCTTTGATAGTTTTAGCAGGCTGAAGGCGGGTAAACTCGGCGCAACTCTGAGCGACGAACAGCTGATCAGAATGGTCTGCCTGCAGGAGTTTGACGAGGACGGCGGCGCCGGCGAGGGCGTTAACGTCTTCTCCCTGGTGCGCCAGATCGGCACCGCAAAAGCGCAGCTCGCTGCCGACTACACCGCGCAGCTGGTGCGCTCGGTTGGCAAGGTTGTGTTCTTTGCCAAACACGTTGACGTGATGGACCAGGTGATTGCGGCGCTGGCGGATCGCGGGCTAAAGACCGTCTCGATCCGCGGCGAGCAGAGTGCCCAGGCTCGGCAGGAGGCGGTTGACGCCTTCAATAATGACCCTGATGTTCACGTCATTGTTTGCTCACTGACAGCTGCCGGTGTTGGTGTTAACCTGCAGGCGAGTTCGAACGTGGTGCTGGCTGAGCTCAGCTGGACCGATGCTGAGCAGACGCAGGCGATTGACCGCGTCCACCGCATCGGCCAGGAGGAGCCGGTAACCGCGTGGCGAATTGTTGCGGCACAAACCGTTGATCAGCGGATCGCGGAACTCATCGACGCGAAGGCGGGCCTTGCCGCTCGCGCGCTTGACGGGGATGTGCAGAGCGAAGAGAACAGTGATCCGGTGCAGCTTGGCGTGCTGATGCAGCTGCTGCGGGCCGAGATTGAGCGCCGCGGGCTAGCCAGCGATGCGGGCCTTCACCTCGGTGATTGACGGGTTTGTTGCGGTTGTGCCGTCGGGGAACACCACGGTTGGCACAACCGCGTTACCACCGTTGAGTGACTTCACAAGCTCCTCGGTTCCCGGTGTTGTCTCAATGTTCACCTCGTTGAGGGCGATGTCGGTGCTCGCGAGCATCAGCTTCAGACGCTTGCAGTAGCTGCACCAGTCGGTTGTGAACATGGTGATTGTGTTCTCAGCTGGAACGAACTCTTTCAGGTCTGCGATAGCGGTCATTTTTTACCTTTCAGATTAGTTTTCAACAGAGAGTTATAACACTTCAAGCCTACGCTCTATTCCCGGATGTAAAATTATCGTGTGAATAACCGCGAGCACTCAAATCAAGACAGCGCCCCGCAAACCGTTGGGCGTGCGCTCGGCGCTGGCAAGGATCATGAGACTGAACTGCCAAGGGATGCTGCTGTCTACCTGCCGCTCGGCGTGCGGGTTGCTGCTGCCTGGTCGTGGCGCCTACTTTTAATCTGCGCTGCCAGCGCGGTGCTTATCTGGGGGATTGTGCAGCTGCGGGTGATTGTGATCCCCGTGCTGGTGGCGATTCTCTTGGCCGCGCTGTTACAGCCGATCGTCGACTTGACGGTGAAAAAGCTGCGACTGCCGCGCGTAATCGGTGTGCTGTTGGCGCTTGTGACGCTGTTTGTTGCTGTCGGGGTGCTGGTCTGGCTGATTGTTACACAGTTTATGAGCGGTCTAAACGGTATCAGCGACCGGATCGCCTATGTTTGGAATGAGGCGCTTGACTGGCTGCACTCGAAACCGTTCGGCATCGACCTGTCAGACTACACGGTCGGCTGGAATGACGTGCTGAAGGCGGTTGAGACCCACCAGGCACGCCTGTGGAGCGGCGCGCTCGGTGTTGCCTCCGGTGTTGGGCAGTTCGTTGCAGGTGCGATCCTCGCAATTTTCTCGCTCATCTTTATGCTGCTTGACGGCCGTAGAATCTGGTACTGGGTGCTTGGTTTCCTGCCGTCACGCGCGCACGCGCCGCTCGATGTCGCGGCAAAAGCGGGATGGGTTTCGGTCGGTCAGTATGTGCGTGTGCAGATCCTGGTCGCCTTCGTGGACGCGGTCGGTATCTGGCTGGGTGCAATCATTCTGCAGGTGCCGCTTGCCACGCCGATCGCGATTATGGTCTTTTTGGGATCATTTATCCCGTTCCTCGGTGCGATCACAACCGGCGCAATCGCCTGCCTGGTAGCGCTCGTCTACAACGGCCCGCTGACGGCGGTGCTGATGTTGCTGGTTGTTTTGATCGTCAACCAGCTGGAGGGCAACATCCTACAGCCGCTGGTTATGGGTAACGCCGTGAAGGTGCACCCGCTCGGCGTGGTTATAGCGGTTTCAACCGGTGCGATCCTCGCGGGTATCCCGGGTGCGCTGTTTGCTGTGCCAATTGCGGCGAGCGCCAACTCGATGGTTAACAGTCTGGTGGACGGCAAATGGCGGGGGATGGAGGATCCGCTCAAGAAATATCACGCGCAGCGGCGTAACCGGTTAACGGCGCGCGGCCGTTTAAGGAGCTTGAAACGTGCCCTACGAAAGGAAACCAGGTGACAAAGTACACCCCGCCAACCCTTGAGGAGTTTGAGCAGACGAGAGAGACGGTGAGGCGGGTTGTGCAGCGGACGCCGCTTGCTACCTCGCGTTTCCTGGCTGAGCAGATCGGCGCCTCACAGGTCTATGTGAAGTGCGAGAATCTGCAGCGCACCGGTGCTTATAAGCTGCGCGGCGCCTACAACCGGCTGTCAAAGATGTCGGAGGAGGAGCGGGCACGCGGTGTTGTCGCCGCCTCGGCGGGGAATCACGCGCAGGGTGTTGCCTTTGCGGCGCGGGAGCTGGGGATTACCGCAACCATTTTCATGCCGCTCGGGGTGGCGCTGCCGAAGCTGCAAGCGACACGGAACTATGGCGCGCACGTGGAACTGGTCGGGGTTAATGTTGAGGAGTCGCTCGCTGCTGCAAACCGTTTCGCGGAGGACACGGGGGCGCTGTTTATTCCGCCGTTTGATGATCCGGCGGTGATTGCTGGGCAGGGGACAATCGCGCTGGAGATGCTGGAGGACGCACCCGATATTGAGACGCTGGTTGTGCCAATCGGCGGCGGCGGTCTGATCTCGGGGATGGCGGCCGCGGCAAAACAGTGGGCGGAGGCGAACGATAAAGCGATCCGGGTGGTTGGTGTGCAGGCGGAGAACGCGGCTGCCTACCCGGTTTCGCTCGCGGCCGGTCACCCGGTGACGATTAAAACCAAGGCGACTATCGCCGACGGTATCGCTGTGGCGAAACCGGGGATTCTCAACTTTGACGTCATCTCGGAGTACGTTGACGATGTTGTGACCGTCAGCGACGATGATATTGCGCGAGCGATCGTGTTAATGCTGGAGCGCTCAAAACTGCTTGTGGAGCCCGCTGGCGCCGCCGGCGTTGCGGCGATGATCACCGGCAAAATCAACTCCGCCGGCCCAACCGCGACCGTGCTCTCCGGCGGCAATATTGACCCGCTGCTGCTGCAGCGCGTTATCGGTCACGGTTTGGCGGCTGCGAACCGCTATCTGAAGCTGCGGATCCTGCTGCCCGATCATCCGGGTCAGCTGGTTCGCACAGCCGAGATTGTTGCGGCGCAGCACGCCAACGTGATTGAGGTTTTGCACACCCGCCACGCAACCGAGCTGCCGATCAGCGATGTTGAGCTGGAACTGCACATCGAAACTCGCGGCAGTGAGCACGGCGCACAGGTTGTTGCGGCGCTGCGCGAGGCGGGGTATGTTGTGCGGGTTGGTGAGCGCTACTAGCCGCGGAAGGTTTCGACCGCGGTCACCTCAACGGCGATCTCAGCGCCGGTTGGGGCTGTGTAGATTGCGGTTTCGCCAACCTTAAGACCCAGAATTGCCTCGCCGAGCGGGCTCTCCGGGCTGTAAACATCAAGGTCGCTGCCCTCGCCGATCTCACGGCTGCCGAGCAGGAACTTCTCCTCATCACCGTGCACAATCGCGGTGATCACAGTGCCAATCTCAACAACGCCTGAGCTCTGCGGTGCATCCTTCACAATCGAGGTTTTCAGCAGGTGCTCCAGGTCGCGGATCCGCGCCTCCATCTTGCCCTGCTCGTCCTTCGCAGCGTGGTAACCGCCGTTCTCTTTCAGGTCGCCCTCTTCACGAGCCGCCTCAATCCGGGCGGCAATCTCTTTGCGCCCGGTGGTTGTGAGCTCCTCAAGCTCTGCGGCGAGGCGGTCGTGCGCCTCCTGTGTGAGCCAGGTCTTCTCTGTCAAGGTAAACCCCTCCGGTTCGTCTTGGTGTGCCGCCCGATTTTGCTGTTTTGCCCGGTGGTTTTTGTTGCGGGCGTCAGCGGCTGCGGCACGCTAATAAGAAAGCCCCGCGCAGTCCGCGGAGCATCAGCACCAAGTCTAACAAACAACAGCTCAGAAAACAGTGGGAAAGTGCTCAGTCACAGGTTTAACCCCGGTCGTTAGCTGACGTCTTGCTGCTCCCAACACAGCCTGGCGGTGATGGTCGTAGCCTCGGCGTTGGTGCGGATCCGCTGCGTCGCCACCCGAGCGGGGGTGCCGGAGGGCTGAATCACCGTCACATAGTAGCCAACGGGCGCGTTCGAGGGGCTGAGCGCCTCAATCGCGCAGGCAACCGTCATATCGCCCGGCGCGGTTACCTCAAAGGTGAGCTCTGCCTCAGCGGCGGAAACGATTTTGTGTTTCACATCGCGCACACTAACGCTGGTTTTTGGGCTTGTCAGGTTGCCGTTAAAGAAGAACGCCGCACCAATCGCGAGCAGCGCCGTTGCCAGTGCGCCATATAGCAAAAAGTCGCCGCGCCTGCGCTTTTTAGCCCCGTACCGGGAGTTTTGCAGCTGCGCATGGGTGTCAGCCGGTTGTGAGGCGGTAAAACCGAGCACTGAGTCTTCAAACTCTTCATCGCTGCGACCGGAACGTAAACTCACAGACTGCACCTTCAAGTTAGCACTAAAATTAACTACGGTACTAAGTCTAGACGGTACAACTTAAAAACCACACACGAAAGGCTTTCGAATGGCGTTGCGTCTAATCGCCGTGCACGCACACCCTGACGATGAGTCGAGCAAGGGCGCGGCAACCTACGCTCACTACCTCGACCAGGGGGCTGAGGTTTTGATTGTGAGCTGCACCGGTGGTGAGCGGGGCGATATTCTCAACGAGGCTGTTTTGATGGATCCCGAATCGCACCGTGATATCGCGGGTGTGCGCCGCCGTGAGATGGCACGCGCGCAGGAGATTATCGGGTTCGATCACGTTTGGCTGGGCTATGAGGATTCGGGGTTGCCGCCCGCGGGGGATCCGGTGCCGCCGCTCAGTTTCGCGGACGTGCCAGCCGAGGTGTCGGCTGAGGCGCTGGTGAGGATTGTCCGCGAGTTTAAACCGCACGTGATGATCACCTACAACGAGATCGGCGGCTACCCGCACCCCGACCATATCCGCTGCCACGAGATCAGTAAGATCGCTTGGGATCGCTCAGGTGACCCGGCAAGCTACCCAGATGCCGGGCCGGCGTGGGAGATTAAGAAGCTCTACTACGAAGAGATCTTCCACGTTGAACGGTTCAGCGCGCTGTATCAGGCGCTGGTTGCCACGAGCAGCGACCCGGAAACAGCCGCCAGGCTGGCAGAGATTCTGGAGCGGTTTAAGGATCGCCCCTACCAGGGAACAGCTAAGATTGAGATAAGCAACTATCTGGAGCAGCGAGACCTCGCTCTGCGTGCTCACGCCAGCCAGGTCAGTCCTGAAAGCTCGTTCTTCTTCTGGCCTAACGAGGTGCAGCGTGAGGCGTGGCCGTTTGAGGACTTTCGGCTCGCAGCCTCGCGCGTGCCAACGGCGCAGTTTGAGGCAGACCTGTTCCAGGGCATAACAGCGTAAGGAGGAGCAGCGGTGAGGTCGATTTTGCTTTGGTTAGACGGATCCACCCCGGAGGAAAACCCGGTGGATCCTGCCGCGGTCACCCCCGGTATTGAGGGCTTCACCGCGATTGCGGTGCTCGCGATTCTGGTGTTTGGGCTGGGCTTCTTTATTGTGCGGACGCTTCGCCGGATCAGTTACCGGGAAGAGGTGCAGCAGGAGATCGCGGAGGAGCTCGCGGCTCGCGATGCTGCGGCGGGTGCGGATCACGTGGCTCGCGATGCTGCGGCGGGTGCGGATCCGGTGGGCGACACCGATGCGAGCGGCGACGCCCCAGAAAACGGCGGCGCCCCAGAGCGCGGCTAGCCTCCGGGGTGGCTAGCGTGGCTCGCTAGAGCTGGCCACCAACCAAGCTCCCGGCGGTTACGTCGCTAGCGCAGATAGACCGGGTCGAGCAGCGCCAAAAGCGAGGCTACCCAGTGGCAGAAGAACGCCGCCACGGTGCAGCTGTGGAACACCTCGTGAAACCCGAAATACCTGTTGCTGCGCAGCGGCCACTTGGTGCCGTAGGCTACAGCGCCGAGGGAGTAGAGTCCACCACCGACGAGAACCAGGATCATCACGGCGAGGTTACCGCGGGCAATATCAACAATGTAGAAGATCGCGGCCCAGCCGAGCGCGAGATACAGCGGCACATATAGCCAGCGTGGCGCAGACAGCCAAAACACTCGGAAGAACAGACCGAGCAGCGCCCCTGACCAGACAACCGCGAGCAGTGTCCACGCCTTCTGCAGCGGCAGTGTGCCGATTGCGATGGGCGTGTAGGTGCCGGCGATCAGCAGGAAAATATTGGCGTGATCGATCCTTCTGAACACTGCCTTCACCCGCGCCGACCAGTTGATACGGTGGTAGAGAGCCGAGATGGTGAACAGCAGCAGGCTTGTCAGCATGTAGATCGTGGCCGCCCACTTACTAAGTGCTCCCTGCGCGAGACAGATCAAAACAACACCGCAGGCAATCGCGAACGGCACGGTTCCCAGGTGCAGCCAACCGCGCAGCAGCGGTTTGGGGGATCCACCCCCAGCGGCTGAGTCGATCAGCGGCAGGGAGATAGCGTCGGGGGATGGGAGACTGCGGCGTGCTGATTCAGACATAACTGTATTCTAGACTTGTAGACTGGGAATACCCACCCCTTGCCCGCTGCCGGCTCCGCCGCTGGCTCCAGCGCTGGCTGCTCCGTCAGTCGCACCGCCGGCTCTGCCGCACAGGGCTTGTATTTTAGATCAGGAATATAATGTTAGAACTCAACTTCGCGCTGCTGCCGATTCTCTTTTTCGCCTTTATTATTACCGTTGGCACACTGGTTGTCGCCAACACCTCACCGCTGGTTTGGCAGCGGGAGCGCATGTGGATGTCGGTGATTATTCTGCTGATCCCGATCTTTGGTGCAGCAGGTTTCTGGGTTATGTACACGATCAGAAGGTTCCGCAGCAAAACCCAAAACCGTAACCGGTAGAATTAAAATATGGCAGCATCCGCGCAAAAAACCCAGACGAGTCTGATCTACAGGCTCTATCAGTGGCGGTTGCGCAAACAGCTGAATCAGGATCAGCTACCCAGCCACATCGCTGTGATTGTTGACGGTAACCGGCGCTGGGCGAAACAGCGGATGCTTGAACACGCAGCCGTCGGTCACCGCGCGGGCGCCAAGAAGATTCCCGAGTTTTTGGGCTGGTGCGCGGGCGCAGGCGTTGGCGTTGTCACGCTCTACCTGCTCTCCGCCGACAACCTGCGCAGCCGCAAAACCAGCGAGCTTGAAGAACTCTTCCAGATCATTGGGGAGCTCGCCGCCGAGATTTCCGAGATTCCCGGCTGGCGGATCCAGCACGTCGGCGAACCCGAACTGTTACCGTCCCAGCTGCGTCTGGCGTTGCAAACCGCCGAGGATAAAACCCGAGGCAACACCGGTCTGCACGTTAATCTCGCGGTCGGCTACGGCGGCCGCAGCGAGATTACGGCGGCGGTGCACAAAATCGTGGAGAACCATAAACAGCGCGGCGGCACAATCGATGACCTCGCCGAGGTGCTAACCCCGGAACTAATCGGTGAGCACCTCTGGACGGGCGGCCAGCCCGACCCGGATTTGGTGATCCGCACAAGCGGTGAGCAGCGGCTGAGCGATTTTATGATCTGGCAGTCCGCGCACTCCGAGTTCTATTTCGTGGAGGCGCTCTACCCCGACCTGCGCGAGGTAGACCTGCTGCGTGCGCTGCGTGACTACTCGCGGCGCAGCCGCAGATACGGAGCATAAATGTTGCAGCTGAACGGGCAAAAGGTACTGATTACCGGGGCATCCGGCGGGCTTGGCGGATCCCTCGCGGCGAGGTTCTTGGACGCCGGCGCGACGGTGCTGCTGCACACCCGCGATCCACACCGCGGCGAAGCGCTCGCCGAACAGTTCGGCTGTCAGTTTGTGGCGCAGGATCTAACTGCCCCCGGTGCGGGGGAGCAGCTGGTTAGGGAGGCCCACCGGATGATTGGCGGGCTGACCGGTGTTATTAACAACGCCGGGGTGCAGCTGGTGAAGGCGCACCAGGAGCTGGCCGAGGAGGAGTGGAGTGCGGTGCAGCACCTGAACAGCACTGTGCCGTTCACGGTGACGCGGGCGGCCGCTGAGCTGCTCGGGGAGGGATCCTGGATAACCCACATCGCCTCCATTGAGGGCGAGCGGCCCGCAACCGGGCACGCGCACTACGCGGTGAGTAAGGCGGCGGTGATAATGCACGCGCGGGCTGCTGCCCTGGAGCTGGGGTCGCGGGGGATCCGCGTTAATGCCGTCTCACCGGGGTTAATTGAGCGCCCAAATCTGGCAGGCGACTGGCCGGAGGGGGTTAATAGCTGGCTTTCCCACGCCCCGCTTGGCCGACTGGTGGGCGGCGACGATGTTGCCAACGCCTGCCTGTTTTTAGCCTCGCCGTACGCGACGGCAATAACCGGTCACAACCTGGTTGTTGACTGCGGAATGCAAACCACCCCCGGATGGTAGGAGCCCATGTCTCAGTTTATTTACGCGGCCGCGCTGTTAAGCGCCGGGAAAAGCATTATCGACCCGCTGCTGGTGGTTACCGGCGACAGCATTGCCTGGGTTGGTGAGGCGCAGGATCCGCACGCCCCCGCACCCGGGCAGGATGACACCGTCACCCGCCTGGACGGGCATATTCTGATACCCGGGCTGGTTAACGGCCACACCCACTCGGCGATGACGCTGCTGCGCGGTGTCAGCGACGACCACGGGTTTATGCCCTGGCTCGCGGAGGTGCAGGCGCTTGAACAGCAGCTCACCCACGACGATATTGCCGCCGGTTTGCAGCTGGCGATGCTGGAGATGATCGAGAGCGGCACAACCAGTTTCAACGATATGTATGTTTGGGACGCACAGCTGCTGGAGCTGGTGCGTGATGCGGGGATGCGGGTTGTTGCGGCGCTCGCGATCACCCGGCCGGAACAGATTATGTTCCCCGGTGTGACAACCAAAACCGGCAGGGATGAGCTTGCGCACGCGGTGGAGCTGCAGCGGCGTTACGCGGCGGATCCGCAAATCAAAATCGCCTACGGTCCCCACGCGCCGTACAGTGTGCCGCGCGAGTTCTTTGCCGAGACAATCGAGCACGCGAAACGCACCGGCATCCCGGTGCACACCCACATTGCCGAGTCGCCCGCGGAAACCGAGATGGTTGTTGCGGAAACCGGCAAGCGGCCGGCGCGCTACCTGCGGGAGCTTGGCCTCTACGAGACAAGCGCCATGGCTGCGCACTGTGTGCACCTTGATGATGAGGAGATCGCCGAGATGGCGGCGTCCGGGGTTGCGCTCTCGCACTGTCCCGTCTCCAATCTGAAGCTCGGCAACGGCGTTGCCAGGCTGCTTGACTGGCTTCAGAGCGGGGTGCGGATCTCGCTGGGCACCGACTCGGTTGCGAGCAACAACACCCTGGACCTGTTTGAGGAGTTGAAGCTCGCGACGATTCTGCACCGCGGGGTGCTGCACGATGCCGCCGCGATAACCGCCGAGCAGGTGTTTGAGATCGCCACCAGGGCGGGCGCTGAAGCGATCGGGTTTGGTGACTGTGGTGAGCTCGCGGTCGGTAAGAAGGCCGACATTGTTGCGCTGAAAACCTCGGAGGCGAACGCTGTCCCGCACGCTAACCTGCTGTCGCACGTAGTTTTTGCGGCGAGCGGTAAAGACGTCGACTATGTGTGGATCGGTGGCAGAGCCGTGTACGCCGCAGGTGAGCACCTGACGCTTGACGCGACCGCGGTAAAACAGCGCGCCGCTGAAAGTGCCGCCCGGATTAGGGTCGCGGCAAAGCTCTAGTCGAGATCGCCGTAGCCGCCGCAGCTGCTGCCGCGTCCCGCGCCGTATCCCGCGCCGCCGTAGCCGCTGCTGCCGTAGCTGCCGTAGCGTCCGCCACGGCTGGTGCGCAGCTGGTTTGCGAGCAGAGCAGCGGCAACCCCGATAACACCGGCGCTGATGAGCGCGATGCCACCAAAGTTAAGGCCACCGGTTTTCGCCAGTTTGGCGCTGAGGCTGTCAGCGTCACTAACCCTGGCCTTGCCGGGGGTGAGCTTCGAGTCGGAGCCGGTGCCGGCGGTTGTGCCCGCCTTATCGCCCACGCTTCCCGTGCTGCCCGCGCCGCTGGTGCCGTCGGTGCCGTTGCCGGAGCTGTTACCGGTGCCGGTGCCGGTGCCGGTGCTCGCGCCCGAGTCGCCGGATCCGCTGCCCGCGTTGCCGCCCTGATCACCCGGGGTCTGACCACCGGGAGTTTGGCCGCCCGGCTGCTGTGGCTGCGGAGCCTTCACAGTGACAGGCTGCAGAATAACCGCTGGCTCTGCGCTCTGGCTGAAGTTGGCTGGCGCGCCGATTACCAGGGTGAAACCGCCGTCACCGAGGTTAACCGCGGAGAGGCTGCGTCCGAAACGGGTTTCGGGATCTTTCGAGTTGAACAGCTGCACACGACTGTCGGCCGCGGCGAGCTCTGTGAGGGAGCGCGCGGGTGAGGCAGCGCCGTGCTCCAGGAGCAGCGCGGTGTCAATCACGGCGGCGTAGCCGGATCCTGCTGCAGCGTCGGTGAGGTCACCGTCCATCGCGCCCAGCAGCAGCAGTGTTGTGCCGTTAACCCTGGTCGCGGAGACCTTACCCTCACCAAGATGGTCGGCATTCTTTAAGTCCTCAAGCCACCAACCGCGGTGTTTACCGGCTGTGTCGGTGACTGCGGCCCGGTCGGTAACACCGCGTTCGGTTTTCACGTCAGCGCTGTTTGCTGCACCCAGAATAACGGTTGCTGAGCCGGGGTTTGGTGTGCCGTCAGGGTTGTCGTGGCCGGGGTTACCGGTGAGCAGGTCGGCGAAACCGTCACCGTTAATGTCACCAATACCGGCAACCGAGGTTGCGAGCAGGGTATGGCCGCTCTTGGGGCCACTGATGCTAAAGCCTGTGAAGCCGTCCCTCAAAACCACGGTTTTACCCGCCTGTGGCTGCAGGTCTGTAAGCACGTAGGCTTTACCCGCGAAAGCGCCGCCGTCGGGTGAGGCGTTCGGTGATCCCAGCACCAGATCTGGTTTCCCGTCACCGTTTACGTCACCGGCTGCCGCAGCAGACAGCAGCGTTGTTGTGTCACCGGTAATAATCTTGGTTGCCGCAGAAAAATCGTAGCTGCCCGCTGGCGCACCGGTCGCGGGGAGTGTGTCTGTTATGTAGACGGCGTTCGCGGTTATGTGCGCGAGCTCGGACTTGCCGTCACCGTTTAGATCCCCGACACCGAAAGTCTTTAGGATCTGGTTGCTACTAAAGCGCACGCCCGCCTCACCGAGCTGGTTTAGCTCCAGCGATTGCAGGGTGGATCCACCAAACACAACCGCGGTGCCTCCGCCCTGCATGGTGAGCAGCAGGTCTGAAACGCGGTCACCGTTTGTGTCGGGGGAGCAGCGCACCTCGATGCCCATGTTGTAGCTGGATCCGCCCGGGGTGAAGGTGAGGGTTTTTGAGTCCGCTCTAACAGGGCCGAGCTTCACCGTCGCAACCTGGTCGCTGAACCAGTAGCTGCCGATCACCAGGTCGGTTACGCCGTCGGCGTTAACATCGCAGCTGTCGGTTGTTGTGCCAAAACCGGGAACGGTGCCGGGAATAGTAACCGGATTGGTTGCGGGGTCGGCGGCGGGGCTCTGTACGGCAGTGATTCCACCCAGCAGCGAGAGGGCAAGCGCGGATTTAATGAACAAAGACATTTGGGGATTTCCAGCTCGAATTAGACTTAGGTTAGCTTTACCTAAAAATATAGTGGATGAGTTCCCGCTTTGTAAACCCTTTTTACGCCCTGGTGAGCTGGCGGATCGCGTCTCGCGCCGCCGGATACTCCTCGCACAGCTCCTCCCTGCTACCAAGCTCAAACCCGTCCCAGCTGAACGGTGGCGCCATGGTTGTGCCAACCAGCGCCCACGAGCCGGCGGGGGCGGATCCGTGCCAGCAGTCAGCGGGCACAATCAGCTGCGGGCGTTCACCCGCGGCCAGGTCGGGTCCGAGGCGGTGTTCGCTGGTGGATCCGTCCGGGTTAAGCACCAGCATGTTTAGGGCGCTGCCCGCGTACCAGTGATACACCTCCGGTGAATTTAAACGGTGCAGGGCAGAGAAATCGCCCGCCGCGAGCAGATAATAGATTGCGCTGGAGTGCTCGGAGGCGAGAGTGTTTCGAAAGAATCCACCCTCGTGCGGCAGCGGCGCAAGCTCAAGCTGCCGCACAATCTCGCGCGCCTCAGCCGGCAGGGAGGCGAGCGTCGCCGGATCCGCACTCACGCCAGCTGCGCCTGTTTAGTCTGCTTGAAACGCTTAGCCATAAACAGCAGCACAACAAGCGTCACAACATACGGCAGTGCGTCGGTGAGCTGCTGCGGCAGGCCGAGGCTCTGCAGCCTGAACCCGAAGGCGTCCGTCAGGCCGAACAGTAGCGCAGCGCCGAGCACCCCGATCGGGTGGGCACGAGCGAGCATCACAGCGACCACCGCGATCCACCCGCGACCCGCCGACATGTTCTCTGTGAACTGTTGCACGTTACCGAGCGCGAGCTGAGCACCGCCGAGTCCTGCGAGCGCGCCGGAGATAATCACCGCGGTCAGCTGGTAGTGGTGCGGGTTAACGCCGAGGGTTGCGGCGGCGACGGGGCGCTCACCAACGCCGCGCAGGCGCAGCCCGGTTGGGGTGCGGAACAGCACAAGCCACAGCACCGGCACAAGCAGCAGCGCAAGATAGCCGACCGGGGTCAGTGAGAAGATTTCACCGAGGTACGGGATATCAGAGAGCAGCGGGATCCGCCACACCGGGATGCCGTGGATGCCGGGGTCTTTGAAAACACCCTGCACGCCGAACACCGCGACGATTAGGAAGGTTGTTAAACCGACAGCGAGAATGTTCATCGCAACCGCGAGCACAATCGGGTCACCGCCGCGATAGACGCTGCCGTAGCCGAGAATCAGCGAGAAGACGGCGCCCGCGAGCGCACCGGCGAGCGCGCCAACAACCCAGCTGCTGGCGAAGAAGGATCCGGCAACCGCGCCGAAGGCACCGACCAGGATCATGCCCTCCAGACCGATGTTGAAAACACCGGCCCGCTCACACAGCATACCGCCGAGGGCGGCGAGCAGAATCGGGATCAGGGATCTTAAAACCGATGCAAACAGATCGGAGTCTACCAGGTCAAACAGGTTCACTTCGCACCTCCCGCGGCGGCGGCCGAGCGGGATTTTTTAAGCTGCGGCAAAACGATTTTGAAGGAGATAAAGATGATAACGAGCGACTGGATCACCGCGGAAATCTGCGGTGACATGCCAAGCTCGCGGCCCATTGCGTCGCTGCCAACCATAATCGCGGCGAAGAACACGCCAGCGATTGCGGTGCCGAGCGGGCGGTAGAGGGCGAGCAGGGTGACCAGCAGCGCTGTGTAGGCGTAACCGGTCTGCACAACGTGACCCTCTAGCATGCGGGTGTTTGGCAGGCCGATCACCAGCAACACACCGGCAACACCGGCGAGACCGCCCGACAGCACCATTGTTTTCACGGTTAAAAGCCCCGGATTAACACCGCCGTAGCGGGTGAACTCGGGGTTTTTGCCGGCGAGGCCGGACTCGAAACCGTACTTGGTTTTCGCGTTCATAAACACAACCGCGACAAGCAGCGCAATCACCAGGAACAGTGAGACGTTTACGCCGGTCAGGAACGAGGTGATGTGGCTTGTGCCGCCGAAGTTAGCGGCGAGAGACTTCGCGGTTTCGCTGCCACGCGGCACAATATAGGGCAGCAGCACATCCTTGTTAATCTGGGCGCTCGCAATCAGGTCGGTGCTCGGGTCGTTGAGCTTGAAGCGGATCAGCCAGGAGGAGAAGAATCGGGCGGGGTAGTTGAGCAGCAGTGTTGAGATGAGGATTGGCACACCGAGCAGGTTCTGCAGCACAGCTGTGATCAGTCCCCACAGCGCACCGGTGATAAACGCGGTGACAATCGCGGCGATTGTGACGAGGATCGCGGGGCCCGGCAGGTAGAGGGCGACAAGGCCGCCGGTGAGCGCCCCGAGCACCGCCTGACCCTCGGCGCCGAGGTTGAAAATACCGGCGCGGAAGGCGATTGCGATTGCGATACCGAAGCAGACGATCGGGATTGCGCGGTTGATTGTGTTTGTGAAACCGATGCCGGTGCCGAAGGAGCCCTTCACCATCGCGGTGTAGCCGGTTATCGGGTCGGAGCCGGTGATAATCATAAACACCGCGCCAACGGCGAACGCGGAGAGAATAGACAGGAGCACAGAGCTGCTGGCTGCCTTGGTGAGCAGCCGATTAAGCCCGGCCGCTCGGGACTGTTGCTGAACCATACTAATAATCCAACCACATTTGTGAGCCCCGCGCCATTTAGTAAGGGGCGTTTAGCTAACAGTCGCTAAACGCCCCTTAAAAGGCTTTGTTATTCGGTTAAATCTCCCGTCAGAGAGGAGTTAGATGAACCGCTTGATGAACTCGGCGCTGCGCTCCAGGAACGCCTCACCGGAGGCAATCTTACCGGCCGAGGTGTAGAGCCCGTGCGCGTGGTGTGGCCAGTGCACAAGCTCAACGTGGGTGCCGCCCTGCGCGAGCAGCGCGGCATACTCAACAGCCTCGTGGCCGAGCGGATCCAACCCCAGCGACTGAATCAGCGCGGGTGGCTGACGCAGCAGCTGCTTGTCAGCCCTGCCTGCAGCAGCCTCACGCGCCAGCAACAGCGGTGATACGCGGTAGTCTTTCGCTAGTTCACCGCGGGCACCGTGCTCCGGCAGTGAACCACCGTCGCCGCCGCAGCCGCCCTCAATGTAGTTGTCGATAAACCAGCGGAGGGTTTTTGCGCTGAGCGGGAAGCCGTCGGCGAGCTGCTCCCAGCCCGGTGACTCGCTGTCAACGTTCAGCATCGGGTAGAGCGGCACCTGGCATTTCACGGTTGTGCCGTCAACGAGCATACGCGGTTCGAAGGCGATAACGTTTGCGAGACCGCCGCCCGCGGAGTCGCCGATGGTGGCGATGCGGTTTGCATCCCAGCCGTTTTCTGCGGCGGTGTCACGGATCCACTCGATCGCGCGAACACAGTCCTCGTGGCCGACGGGGAAGCGGTGCTCCGGCCCGAGCCGGTAGTCAACCGCAACCACCGGCAGACCGGTGAGGGTTGCGAGCCTGCGGCAGACCGGGTCGTGGGTGTCGAGGGATCCAATAACCCAGCCGCCGCCGTGGAAGAACACGATAACACCGTCGCTTGGCTGTTTGCTGCTGCGGTTGTCGTAGACTCGCACGAGGAAGCGTGAATCGTCTGACCCGACCGCCACGTCTCTAACGCTTAAAACCCCGTCGGGGGTGAGGCCGTTTGCGGCAGATGATTTCTCGTAGTTTGCACGAGCGGTTGCAACATCCGGGGCATCCTGGAACGACTTGCTGCCGTTCTCGCGGAACGCCTCAATCAGGGGGCGCTGGTCTGCGGCAACCTCTGTTGTGGGAATCAGGTCAGACATAATCCACCTCTTCTTTACTGTTTAGAGGGATACTACCTCAGCGCCTGAGCGCACAACGTAGTCCTCTGGCTTGAATTCTTCAGCGAGCTGGCGGTACTCCTCAACGGTTCCTGACCAGTTGTTAATAACCTTACCCTTAGAGTTCTTGTACCAGCTAGAGCAGTCGCTAGAGAATGAAGATCCCTCCATGTCTTTCTGCAGCTTGGTGTTGAACGCCTCAAGCACCTCCGGCTTCACCTCAACAGATGCCTTGTCGAGGTCAGCGGTTTTGCGCAGCGCGTCAAGCACGTGCTCCTGCTGGATCTCCAGCATGGTAACAACAGAGTTGTGGTTGAGGTTGGTGTTTGGCCCATACATCAGGAACATGTTTGGGAAACCATCAACTGACAGACCAACGTATGCTTCTGCGTCCTCCTCGCCCCAGCGGTCTGCGAGTGACAGGCCGTCGCGACCGATGATCTTCAGATCACCCTGGAAGCGCTGTGAGTAGAAGCCGGTGCCGTAGATGATAACGTCAGCCTCGTGCTCAACGCCGTCAGCGGTAACGATACCGTTCTCGGTGAAGTGGTCGATGCCCTCGGTAACAACGCTAACGTTGTCGCGCAGCAGTGCTGGGTAGAAAGCAGAGGTGCGCAGGATTCGCTTACAACCGAAGTCGTAGTTCGGAGTGAGTTTCTCGCGCAGCTCTGGATCGGTTACCACCTCGTAGAGGTAGTTGAGTGCTTCCTGGCGTCCCTCTGCCTGGCTGCTGGTGTTGTTGCGGGTGCGTTCGAAACCTTCCTCACGCATGGTGTGGATCTCGCGGCGTGATGCCTCGAAGGTTTCAGGGTGCTGCTCGAAGTTGTCGAGCTGCTCAGGGGTGAAGGTGATCTGGTCGCGAGGAAGAATGTAGTTAGCGGAACGCATGAACACGTCGAGGTGGCCAGCGGTTTTTGCTACCTCAGGGATGTACTGCACAGCTGACGCAGCGGATCCGATTGAGATAACCTTCTTGCCGGTGAAGTCAACATCGTGGCGCCACTCTGCTGAGTGGAATTGGATGCCTTTGAACTTCTCCATACCCTCCCACTCTGGGGTCTTTGGTGCGTTTAGCTGACCCCATGCTGGGATGAAGAAGTCTGCTGTGTACTCGCCGCCGTCGCGGGTCTTAATCTCCCAGTGGGCTGCCTCGTCGTTCCAGCGAGCCTCAATCACCTCGGCGTTGTAGTGCATGTGCTTCTCGATGCCGAAGGCGTCCTTCAGAGCAACCTGGTAGCCTAGCATCTCCTCACCCGCAGCGTACATCTGGGAGACGCGCAGGTGTGGGAAGTAGGTGAAGCAGTAAACGTGTGCCTGGGTGTCGCAGGCTGCGCCCGGGTAGGTGTTGTCTCGCCAAACACCGCCAACAGAGTCAGCCTTCTCGAACACAGCGAAGTCCTCAATCCCAGCGCGAACGAGCTGGGCTGCCATGCCGAGACCGCCAAATCCAGAACCGAGAATAGCTACACGATAGTGCTTAGTCATTTTATATCTTCCTTTGTTATCGAAGGTGGAGAGTAAGTTTTTTAGTTTCGAAAGTTGTTATTTAGGGGGATTGCGGATCCGCTTGTCGGGGGCAATGCAATTCGCGGATCCGCAAAATTAGAACTCGACGATCTGGCGCAGCACACTGCCGCTCGCCAGCGCATCCATAGCCTCGTTGATGTTGTCGAGTTCGAAGCTGCCAGAGATCAGCCGCTCAAGCGGCAGTTTGCCCTCGCGCCACAGCTGTTCAAACTGTGGAATATCGCGCTTTGGCACAGCGGAACCAAGGTAGCAGCCGATGATTGTCTGGGCGCGACCGGTGATTTTAACGGGCTCCACCTCGCTCATAGCGCCTGGAGCTGGGAGGCCAACGGTGACCATTCGGCCGCCGAAGCCGATCAGTTTGAACGCGGTCTCAAACGCCTTCGGGTGACCGGCTGCCTCAATAACAGCGTCGGCGGTGATTCCGAGCTCCTCTGCCTGCTGCGGGGTGTACGCCTCGTGAGCGCCCCACTCCTTAGCCAGGTCAAGTTTTTGTTCATTGGCGTCAATCGCAATAACCTTTGCGGGCTCAAGGCCAACAGCGGTGAGCAGCGCAGCCATACCAACTCCGCCGAGTCCAACGATTGCAACGGTGTCTTTGCCGGTCACCTGCGCGGCGTTGAGCACAGCTCCGCCGCCGGTGAGCACAGCGCAGCCGAGAACCGCACCGATTGCTGGTGGCACATCCTCGCCGATCGCCACGATTGAGCGCTTGTCAACAACCGCGTACTCGGCAAAACCAGAGCAGCCGAGGTGGTGTTTAACCTCTTCGCCGTCACGGGTGAGGTGGCCGGTGCCGTCCAGCAAGGTGCCAGCCTCGTTGGTTTTTGAGCCGGGTGCGCAGGGCAGTTTACCGTCGGTGAGACACTCTTTACACTCACCACAGCGCGGCAGGAAGGTCAGCACAACGCGCTGGCCAGGCTTGAACTCTGTGACGTTTGACCCCAGCTCGGTGACGATGCCGGCCGCCTCGTGGCCGAGCAGCATCGGGGTTGGGCGGGGGCGGGATCCGTTAACAACCGAGAGGTCGGAGTGGCAGATGCTGGCTGCCTCGATCTTTACGAGCACCTCGTTCTCGGCGGGGCCGGTGAGCTCCACAGTGTCAACAGTGATTGGTTTGCTCTCTGCAAACGGTGCTGCTGCGCCAATCTGGTTGAGCACCGCGCCGCGGATCTGTTTTGTCGCCATGTTTATCAACTCCATCGTGATGAGGGTGAAGGGTTTAGTACTTAAAGTTTGCACCCACAAACGAGCAAACCTTATGTGGCTAAACAAACACTTTGTACTGAAGTATGTAGAATGTTACACATGGAAAACATGCAGAGTCACCTAGTCGCCGAGGTTAAGGCGCTGCAGCACGACCTGCGGGTTGAGCAGGACAGAAACGACCTGCACAGCCGACTGCTGCTCGCTGACGAGGCGCTGCTTGACGCGCTCGCGGCCGGTGGTGGCCTGGAGGACCTCAGCGCCGGTATCAGCCGCGCGCTCGGCGCCCAGGTGCGGATCTTCGACCTCACCGTCCGTCACGATGTGCGCGGTTCTGCAAGCCTCAGCGACGCCGAACGGCAGCTGCTCGACGCCGCCGCGCGCGAAACCAACCCGCAGAGCTCCGTCGACGAAAACGGACACCCAATCACCGCCTTTAGCGTGAAACGCGGCACCGAGGTGGTTGGCGCGCTCATCGTCTCCAGCGTCCTCGACACACAAACGGCGAGCGTGATGCGGCGCTGTGGGCGAGTGGTCTCAACCTTCATTACAGCGCAGCGGCGGATCCGCGGCGACATCGCCGTCAGGCAGCGGGAGCTGCTCGAGTATGTGCTAACCCCGCCGGTCGGTGGCATCAGCAAAACTATGCTGCGCCGTCTTGAGGAGCACGGCATTGTGCAGGGTGAACCCTTCCGTGTGCTCGTCGGTGACGGTGACCGCCACACCCTCTCCGCGCTCGATCACCGGCTAGAGCAGGATTTCGGGGCGGGCATGCTGCGGGCGATTATCGGCAATCAGCTGGTCAGTCTCGTCAACGAGGCAACCTTCAAACTCGTGCGTGAGCTGTTCTCCGGCAGCAACCGCGGCTGGGAGGGGCTGCTGATCGGTCACTCTCCGCGGCTTCACCGCATCGAGATTGTGCCGCCCGAGATGTCGCTGGTGGAGCGCGTTGTCAGCGCCGCCAGGAGCAGCGCGGTACGAAACAGCGCCGCACGAAGCGGGGCTGTGGGCGGATCCGCCCCACAAAATGAAGTGCTGGTGTCGCTTGAGTCTTACGGCGCGATCGGCGCCTTCCTGTCGCGGGTGAACCTGGAACCGACCCGGATGGCGGTGCGGGAGACGCTCGGGCCGATTCTCGACTACGACAGCAAACACGGAACAGACCTCGCCGAAACCGCCTACACCTTCCTGTTTGTGGGCCGGTCGGTGCCGCTGGTTGCTGAGCAGATGCACCTGCACCCGAACACGGTTCGGCAGCGGCTGGATCGCATCGCCTCGCTGCTCGGGGGAGACTGGTCCTACGGGCAGGCGGGCCTCGATCACCACATTATGCTGGCTGCGCACCGCCTGCTGGACTAGCCTCGGTGGCATCGCTGGCCTCGGCGGCATCGCTGGCCACGGCGGTATCGTTGGCCTCGGCAGCATCGCTGGCCTCGGTGGCAACGCTGTCGGGGGAGTGCCCCGCCATGTAGAGGCCGATAAGCGCCTCGGTCGCCTCCTGGCGGTCGAGCTCCACCACAATCCTGCCCTCGAACATCACCAGAATCCTGCTCGCGAGCGACATAATCTCGGAGAGCTCGGCGGAGATCAAAAGCAGCGCACCGCCCCGGTCCCGATACTCGGTGAGTTCGCGGTGGATCGCGGCAATCGCGCCAATATCAACCCCGCGTGTCGGCTGCTCGGCGATTAACAGCGGTGACTCGGTGTCCATCTCGCGGGCAACCACAACCTTTTGCAGGTTACCGCCGGAGAGTGTGCCAACCGGAGTTGCGGGACTCGCGATTTTCACGCCAAAGCGCGAGATCAACCGTTTCGCGTGCTCGGTCAGACGCTGTTTTGAGAGCAGCCCGCGCTGCAGCAGCGGGGCGTGCCGGTGGTGACCGAGCGCGAGATTGTCGATTGCGGAGGCGGAGCCGGCGGATCCAACCGCGTGGCGATCCTCGGGAATGTAGGCGATACCCGCGTCGCGGCGCTGCGCAATCGAGGCCCTGTCGAGGGTTTTACCGTTTACCGAGACACTGCCGGAGAGGGTTGGACGCATCCCCATAATCGCCTCGGCGAGCTCCACCTGGCCGTTTCCGGCAACGCCCGCGATGCCAACGATCTCGCCGGAGCGGACGGTGAGGGAGGCGCTGTCAACCGCGTTTCTGCCGGTTCCTGCGACCGTCAGCTGCTCAACGGCGAGCACTGTCTTACCCGTAGGCTGCTTCGGCGCGGGCTGACGCAGATCCACATCGCGCCCGGTCATTGCCTGGGTGAGCTCGGCGGCGGTTGTTTCTTTGGTGTTAAACTCGGCGATGCTTTTGCCGTCACGCAGCACGGTGACGCGGTCGGAGATGGACAGCACCTCGCTGAGCTTGTGGGTGATAATAATTATTGTTCGCCCGTCAGCCTGCAGCGCCCGCAAAACCTCAAACAGTTTCTCTGTTTCCTGCGGTGTGAGAACGGCTGTTGGCTCGTCGAGCACCAGAATCTGGGCGCCGCGGTAGAGGGCTTTAACGATCTCAACGCGCTGCAGCACACCGACGGGCACCTCGCTGACGCGGGCGGATGGATCCAGTTGCAGGCCGTATTTTTCGGCGATTGCGGCAACCTCCGCCTCGGCTGCCCGGCGGTCGATTATGCCGCGCTTGGTTGGTTCCTGCCGAAACACCACGTTCTCTGCGATGGTCAGTGACGGGAACAGTTTAAAAGACTGGAACACCATGCCCACGCCGGCATCAATCGCCTGCAGCGGGTTGGTGAAGTTGACCTCTTTGCCGTTGATTCGAATGGATCCGCTATCGGGCCGGTAAATACCCGCAAGCTGGGACATCAGAATTGATTTACCAGCGCCGTTCTCACCCATCAGCGCGTGAATCTCGCCGCTTCGAACGGTTAGATCTACGCTGTCGTTGGCAACAACCCCGGGAAAGCGCTTGGTGATTGCGCGCATCTCAATTGCGTTGTCTGTCATTCTGCTGCCCCTAATCCTGCCGGTCTATGATAACACCCGGGGCGGAAATCGAGAGTGGTTTTACCCTTAAATCCGCCCCGGGTAGCTATCTGGCTGTGAAGCCGTTTAGCTGTTTAGCTGTGTGGCCGCCCGGCTGTGAAGCCGTTTAGCCGTGTAGCTGTGTAGCCGGGTTATGAACCTGATTTCTCGGTTACTTTGATGTCGCCGGACTTGATCTTCTCGGCAACCTCTTTCACCTGCTTCAGCACCTCTGGGTGCTCCATCACAACACAGCCTGAGTCGTCTGCGCCGTCTGCGAGGCTAACCACGTTCATACCGCCCTCAGCGAGGCCGAATGAGCTGGTTGCTTCGGGGTTGCTCTTACCCTCGAGGATCTCGCCAACAACGGTCTCAACAACCTTGTTTACGGCCTTCAGGGTGCCGTCAACGACGTGGCCGGGAGCCATACCGCACTGGTTTGCGTCAACGCCGTACGCGAAGAAGCCTTTCTCAGCGGCGGCCTCCATAATGCCACCGTTAGCTGCCGCACCAACCGCGAACACCTGATCGGTTGCGGTTGTTGAAACGTATGCGATCGCCTGCTCTTTCGCGCGGGCGGTGTCAGCGAACGGGTTCTCGCCACCGATGATCTGCGGCTCAAGCGCGTTAATGTCAGCGGTTACACTCTTCGCGCCAGCTGCGAAACCGTCAGAGTACTTGCGCAGCAGGTCGTTGTCTACAGAGAGCACCGCGCCAACGCTGTTCTGCTTGGTCAGCAGGGCAGCCTCAACACCGAGCAGGTATGAAGGCTCCTGCTCGCGGAAGGTTGCCTGGTAGAGGTTCTCTGGTGCGCCCTCAACAAAGGTGTCGATCAGCAGGAACTTCTGCTCTGGGTACTGCTCAGCAAACTCTTTAGCGAGGTCTGCGAACTGGAAGCCGAGCATCACAACCACGGCTGGCTGCTCAGCAACAGCCTGCTCCAGGTTTGCGCGGCGGGTTGCGTCATCCTTTGACTCGTAGGTGACTGCTTCACCGTCGTGCTTCTCAGCAACGGTGTCGATTCCGGTTTTACCGGAGCGCAGGAACTCGTTCTGTCCGATCGGGTCGGAGGTGATGTAAACGAACTTGCTGTTCTCTGCTGCAGAGTTTGAGTCAGCGCTGTTGCCGCCGGCACAGCCAGCGAGTAGCAAACCTGCGGCTGCCACACCAGCGATTGACGCTGTTACTCGGGTTTTAGTAAACCAGGTCATGGGTTTTCCTTTCATATTGGGTTAAGGCAGCCGAAGCTCGCCAAGCGGGGTGTCCTTTAGTGTCTGCCCGGCAGCGAAGTTAACCACCCGGCGCTCGGTAACCAGCGCGGTGATTAGACTGTGCGGGGTGACATCAAAAGCTGGGTTCAGTGCGGTTGTGCCCGCGGGCGCGGTCTGGGTGCCAGCGAAGTTAACCACCTCGGCGGATCCGCGATCCTCAATCTCAATCGCCTCACCGTCTGCGCAACTGAGGTCGACGGTGCTCTCGGGTGCAACAACAATAAACGGCACACCGGCGTATTTGGCGGCGAGCGCGAGGCTGAAGGAGCCGATCTTGTTTGCGGTGTCACCGTTGGCGGCAACCCGGTCAGCGCCGATCACAACCGCATCGGCTGCTCCGCGGCTGAGCAGGAACGGTGCTGCAGAGTCAACGGCGAGGTCAAACGGTGCGCCAAAGTTGGTCAGCTCCCAGGCGGTGAGGCGGGCGCCCTGCAGCAGGGGACGGGTTTCACAGGCGATAACGTGCGCGAGTGAGCCGCGCTCGTGCAGTGTTTGGATAACGCCGAGCGCTGTGCCGCGCTCAACGGTTGCGAGGCCGCCGGTGTTGCAGATTGTCATCATCCGCACCTGATCTTTCCCGGTTTTTTCGCTCACCAGACGGGTTACCAGGTCAGCGCCGTACTCACCCATGGAGACGCAGCCTGCAATATCGGCGTCGCGCAGTTGCAGCGCGCGAGTGAGAACCGCCGCGTGGCCCTCCGGGAGGGCGGCGAGAGCCTGGTCCACACCCCAAGACAGGTTAACCGCGGTTGGTCTTGCCTCACGCAGTCTCGCTGCGTCGGCGCGCACACGCTCGGGGTCGTTACGGAACTGGTCAGCGAGCAGCGCAACACCGAGCGCTCCGGCGATTCCGAGGGCGGGGGCTCCGCGCACCGCGAGCCTTTGAATATCGGTGATGAGGGTGTCTACGTCGGTAACTCGCAGCTGCTTAACCTCGTGGGGTAGCAGCGTCTGGTCAATCATTGTGATTGCACCGTCTTGCCAGTCTATTGTGCGCAAAACCTCTCCCGCTGGTAGTTTTGTTTTTGGGTACCTGCAACAAGTCTACTCGTTTTTGTGAATCGATATGATTGCCAGCGAACTTTGTGTTTCAGGCGTTAGCGCAACGCGATTTTATAATATATCGTTAAAGAATGAGTGATTTTCAGTTTGATCCAGCAGTCCTAACAGAAATCGCAGACCGCGCAGCAGGCTACGACCTCGCAAACGAGTTCTGTCTCGCCGACATCGCGGCGCTGCGAGAGAGCGGTTACCTCCGCACCGCAGCCCCGACGTCGCTGGGCGGATCCGCAACCACCCTGCTCGCTCAAACCAGGCTGCAGCGCCAGCTCGCCGCCGCCTCACCGGCAACCGCGCTCGCCGCAAACATGCACCAGGTGTGGGCGCAGATCACCGCCTGGCTAAACAACCGCGAAATCGCGGGGGCAGACGGGCTGCTCGCGGACATTGCGGCGGGGGAGATCGCAGCCTTCGGCATTTCTGAGCCCGGCAACGAGGCTGTTCTGCTGGATTCAAAAACAACCGCGGAACCAACCGACGACGGCTACCTGATCAGCGGCACCAAAATCTTCACAACCCTCTCACCGGTCTGGTCGCGGCTCGGGGTGCACGCCAAAATCACCTCTGGCCCAGACAAAGGCAAACTCGTGTTCGGCGTGATCCGGCGCGGCGACACAGCGGGTAAGGAGCTTAGTGCTCGCGGCCAGGAAGCGGGAAGTGACGGGCTTGCTGGCGGATCCATAACCCACCCGGGAGAGTGGAACACCCTCGGTATGCGGGCCACCCACAGCTACACAACCGAGCTTCACGATGTGCCGCTGAAAAACAGCGACGTGATCACCGTCTGCGAGCCGGGTGACGGGGCAAACCCGCTCGTGTTTGCGATCTTCACCAACTTCTCGCTGCTGACCGCTTCGGTGTATCTCGGCGTCGCCGACCGCGCGCTCGAACTCGCTGCTGCCTCGCTCAACCGCTCCCGCGTAACGATGGCCGGTGAGACTGTGCTGCCGCTTGACAACCCGACCCTGCAGACCCGGTTTGTTGAGGCCCAGCTTGCGCACCGCGCCGCGGTTAATTCGGTTGAGCTGCTCGCGGCAGAGTCAGACGCGCAGGCAGCCCGGCCAGCTTGGTTTGTGGATCTTGCAGCAGCCAAGAATCAGGCTGTTGCGAGCGCGCAACACGCCGTCACCGCGGCTATCGCTGTTAGTGGCGCGGCAGCCTACCGGGCAGACAGTGAGCTCAGCAGGCTCTACCGTGATGTGCTCGCGGGGTCATTCCACCCGAGCTCACTCGCCTCGCTCGGTAACATGGTCGCAGGATTAGCTCGCGACTCCTGACCCGTCCGGTTCGCCGTCTTCGTTCAGGTACTCGCCGGTTGCGTAGTCGTACTCAACCGGGTTGTCGTTGGCGTCGGTGCGCACATACCAGTCGGTGACCTCGGGGGCTGCGGAGTCGAAGTCTGCGCCCGCCGCAAACTCGTCATCAACCTCGGTTGGTGTCACCTCCAGTGCGAAGTTATCGCCGTACTCGCTGACACCCTGGCGGACCGCGTTCTTCAGCGCGCTCTCCTCGTAGCGTATGCGGATCATAAACGGATCATTGCGTAGCTCCTGTAGCAGCGCGACCGTGATCAGTCCCAGAATAACCGCGAACGGCAGCGCCGTAATCGTGATCAGGTTTTGCAGCCCCTGTAGCGCGTTCTTGCCGCCGCTGAGCAGCATAACAACCGCGATCCCCGCCATACACAACGCCCAGAAGGCGGTGACCAGTCGCTTCGGTTCCGGGTTACCGCGCTGTGACAGCTGCGAGTTGACGAGCGATGCCGAGTCCGCTGAGGTGATGAAGAAGATCGCGAGGATCCCGATAATCAGCGGCGCCACAATGTTGGTGCCCGGTAACAGCTCCAGCAGCCTGAACATAATCTCGTCCGGGTTTGGCAGCTGCGCCGGATCATTCCCGGGCGCGAACGCCTGCTGTTCCCGCTGGAACCAGATCGCGGTGCCGCCGAGCACGGTGAAGGCGATAATCACAATCGTGCTGGGGATAAACAGCACACCGAGCACGAACTGGCGGATTGTGCGTCCCTTAGAAATCTTGGCGACGAAAACACCAACGAAGGGTGACCAACTAACCCACCACGCCCAGTAGAAGGTTGTCCAGGCGCTCAGGAAGCTCTGCATCTCGGGGCTTTCTGCCATGTTTGCGGAAAGACCGTCGGGGATGCTCGCAAAGTAGTCGATCATAATGCTCGGGATCGCGTTCATAATGAAGGCGCTAGGCCCGACAACAAAAATGAACACGGCCAGGCCGACTGCGAGCACCATGTTGATGTTTGAGAGGATCCGAATCCCCTTCGCAACACCAGAAACCGCCGAGATAATGGTTGGGGACTGTGGATTTAAGTGTGTAACTGGTTCAACTCGCTGATATGTTCAGCAGGAAGGACAAAACACGAATGAATACTGCAACAATG
>NZ_RQYM01000011.1 GCF_003859945.1 Leucobacter sp. OH1287 | reverse complement strand
GGGTTATCTCACTCCGAGAGAGTTTGCTCAACAGCAGGTGGCGGGTTGAAAAACTCTAATAACGCCTGGACCTAAAAACGGGCCCCCTCAGAACAGCCCAGGCCGTTACTAGAGCGGCGATTAACAACGCAACCGCTGCGGTTGGGATCCACGCCCCTGTATTGAACAGCGCAAACCACAGTACGTCCAGCTGCTTAAACGGTTGAATATAACACTCCAACTGCTGAGTCTCGCACATCTGGGCAAAGGCAGCTCTGCCGTTATCGTCAGTGTGTATCGCAAACTGGCCATCAAATGGGATGTTTTGAAGCTTGTCAGCGTGATACAGTTTGCCTCAAAGTCCAGGGTTAAACCAGTCTAACCGGCTCCCATCATCTGAGTGATCATCCCCAAAGTAAAAAAGGTTCCGCCCTCCAATAAAGTTTGCTTGATCCGCTGCGACTTTATAGACTTCAACGTCATGCTCGCTAACAAACGAATTAAAATGCTCTATAAGTTCGGTCTTAGAAAGTTTACTCTCTCCACTGCTCACGCTAACAGCGTAGTTAGTGTTCAACGGGAAAGACGTGTCCTCTGTCAATGTATATAGAGCAGCGATCATCGCACACAACACAGCAATAAGCCCCGCCATGAGGTAGTAAAGCTTATTTATCATGCCAGCTCCTTCGCTTAACATACAGGGGGTTACTGCAGGCTTAGCAGATATTAATTAGATTGTAGCGCTCAGCTTTTAGAAACTCAAACACTCTGGTTAGAGGCGCCCGAACACCTCCGCTGGGGTACCCTGAGTGATGATCTTCCCCTCGTCCAGTAACACAGCGCGATCCGCCAGCCCCGCGATTCGCGCATCGTGGCTGACGATAATAACCGCCCTGCCCTGCATAACCGCCTGCACGGATTCGGCGGCGGGGGCGAACTCCAGCTGGGTCGTTGACTCGTCCAGGATGACGGTGTGTGGATCCGCCAAAATAATGCGCGCCAGCGCCATCTGCTGCACCTGGTCGCGGGTTAGTTCGTAACCGTCTGAGCCGAGCAGAGTGTTGAGCCCCTGCGGCAGTTCGCTCACCCAGTTAGCGCCAACGGCTGTGAGCGCGTTAAGCATCTCGGGTTCGCTGGCGTTCGGTTTCACCACCGTAAGGTTGTCTGCGAGGGTGCCGACGAACTGGTGCGCCTCCTGTGTGCAGATCAGCAGCTTCGGCCTGCCGTCACTGTGCGGATCGGTTGGGAACCTGCCGTGGCCGACCTCACCGCCGAGCACCATCACCGAGCCGTGGTCAGCACTGAGGGACCCCGCGATTAACCGGGCGAGCGTGGTTTTACCCGAGCCGGACCTGCCGACGAGCGCGAGAGACTCGCCACGTCTCACTGTCAGGCTGAGATCGTTGATTACGGGGTGTGAGCTGGTGTAGCCGTAGTCGAGGTCAGCAACGGCAACAGCAGTGTCGAGGGCGGCGGTGTCAGCGGCGCCGAGAGTGGCGGCAGCGGTGGCGGATCCACCAGCTGCACCGGAACCGCCAGCACCAGCGGTGGCCTGTTTCGCGAGAACCCGCTCCCGGGCGGCGATCTGCTCCTCGGCAAGCCCAATAATGCCGAGCACCCGGCCGATCACAACCGCGGCCTCACGCAGTTTATCAAGCGAATAACCAAACTCTGTGATCATCCAGTACATGCTGAAGATCATCAGGGAGATAGTGGAGATCACACCCCAGCTGGTCCAACCCTGCGAAACCGCGAAAGCACCCAACAGGATCGCAAACAGCAGCGGCAGATAGGCAAGAATGCTGACGGAAGCGTTCATCACAACCCGCAGCCGAATAGTGCGTGAGGTAGCGTGGTAAACAGCCTCGCTCTGCCGGTTCAGCAGCTCCTCCCGCTGTTCAACAATCCCGAGTTCGCGTGCGGTGCTTAAACCGCGCACGTTTTCGGTGACGCGGGTGACCAGTGTCGATGTCTCGGTTGCGGCAATCTCGGTGCGTTTCGCGATCCGCGGCAGCATCTGCCACAGCACCAGCCACATACCGATAACCAGTGGCAGCATCACAACACCCATCACCGGGCTGATGACCACGACCGTCACCAGCTGCACCGCCAGGTAGATCGAGATGTAAATGAGTGACGGCAGATAGTTGGTGACGTTCTGGTGAACGGCATCGAGATCGTTGGTGACCCGGTTAACCAGATCGCCCGAACCGGAATCCTCGATCGTCTGGGCGTTCAACTGCAGCGCCGCATCAACCGCGTCAAGCCCCATCTGCTGGTGGATCGCGGTTCCCACGAACTCCTCCTGATACCGCGCCATCATCAACAGCACCGCCCGCAGCAACACAACCGCAAAGATCATGGTTAAAAGCAGCAGCGGGAACTCAGTTAGTTTGCCGCTGACGGCATCATCAATCACTCGGCCGATGACAATCGGCACGAAGACGCTCATCAGTGACGCGGACAAGAACAGGGTCATAGTGTAGGCGAGACGCCACGGGGTTCGCATCGCGTATTTTGCGATTCTCAGCCAGGTCGCTTTCTGGCCGAGCATCGGCAGGGCAGATGCCTGGCCCTGCTGTGCTGTTTCACGCTCGGTTTTGTCGCTGTTTATCGCCGCCACAGTTTCACTCACCCGCTTCCCCGCTGCGATCTGCCGCGCCGCCGCGCTCTGCTGCGCCGCTGCGCTCCGCTGCACCGGCTCTCCGCTGCGCCTCAGCGGTTGTGCTGACAACATAAACCTGCCTGGTTTTTTGGAGCAACCCCGGCGATCCAACCAGCATCTCAAGCCTGTCATAGATGTATTTCTGGCTCGGCTCATCAACCGAGTTAAGCGGCTCCGCCAGCACTATCACCGCCGCACCCTGTGCGAGCGTCCTGGCGAGCGCAAGCCGCTGCCGCTGCCCACCCGAGAGATTCGCGCCCTCCGAGGTGATGCGAGCCGCCAAGAACTCTTCCGGGGTGGATCCGCCAAGCCGCCACGCAATCTCGGTCGACTCCGTAATCTCCAGCAGCCCCATCATCGTCTGCTCGCTCAGTCCGTCAGTGCCAAGCTGCAGGTGCTCAGCGAGCGTGCCCTCAAACACGTAATCGTTTGACTGGCTTAACAGCACCCGATCGTCGGGATTGCGCAGTCGCAGTGCCGCGGTCAGCTGCTCAGAAAGCTGCTGCGCTGTCAGGGCATAGTCGCGCGGATCCAGATAGTTTATTGCCCCAGCCGCGGCGATAATCGGCGCGGGGTTGAACGCGCTCACGGCCTCGCTGGTGGATCCGCTGCCGTTCAGGCCGTTAACACCGTTCAGACCGTTAGTGCGGTTCGCCTCCGCACTGTCGGCGAGCCGCTGCATCCGCCGGAGAGAGGTTTTCGCGTTACGAATCGACACCATCACAAACTCCAGCACCCACAACGAACCGGACATCATCGTGATAACACCCGCAACAGCAACCAGCTGACCCGGCGGCACCTCGGTAACCCACACCCCACCATCCTGTTTTCCACGCAGTGCGAATCCAACAGCGAGCAGCATGATCAAACCGAGGAGGAACAGCCTCGCCCCGTTGATCCACACAGAAACCCTGCTGTATGCGAGATTGGCCTGTCGCAGCTTGAGCGCCGACTTGCGGTAGCGCCGAAACATCTCAGTGCCAGCACCAAGACCGGCGATGGTTCGCAGCGAGGTTGCGATGTCCGCGGTGCGGGAGGCGTTAATCCCCGCCGCCTCGCGTCGTTTCTCAACCCGGCTCTCCAGCGCTTTCGTGATCAGCGTGATCAGGATAATTGCAATCAGCATGCCGGTAATCCCAACCACGGCAACTAGCGGATCAATCAACCACAGCTGCACCGACCCAACGATGGTCAGCATAATCCCGCCAGCCAGGTCTGGCAGCGCATAAACCACCTGCGAGATAGTAACAGAGTCCTTGTTTACAACCGAGATAACCTCGCCCGGATCGGTTTTCGCACCCAGGTGTTTAATCTTTTCGGCGGCATAACCACGCCAGTCTCTTGCAAGCTCCTGAATGAACCTGATGGAAATCCCGAACCCAATGAACTCGTTAACCGCAACAAACAGGATAATGAACACGAGAGCGGCAAGCAGCGGCGGAGCCTGGTCCGCACGCCCAGAGGCGAATGTGTCAATAATCACACCGAGTAGCACCGGCAGACTCACCAGCGTGGCATCGCTGCAGGCGGTGCTCAACATCGGCAGCCAGTATTTCCACTTTGGGTAGCGGTAGCCGGGGGCAGTGACACGGAACATCACCTTTTGGTTGTGCTCTGCTGACCCACCGTTTGCGCTAACAGCCTCCCGAGCCTCGACCGGTGGTGACTCGGCCTGTGCCGTTGTACTCTGCTGCGACGCTGCCTTTGAGTTACCTGTCATCTCCGCAGTGTTTACAATCTATCTTCTAAAAATTCTCCCGAAAAGGCTCCTGCTGCGACGCAGTAACCTGTCACGTTCATCAATTATGGCATAGGCGAGCTTGTCTTCATAGACGTAAAAGGAAGCGTAGGGTCTACCACCCAACAGCACAACCGGGATATCTTCGCCGTACTCTGCGGCCGCCTGCTCATCATCTAGGATATTGATCTCAGAGTAGGTGATGTCGATGTTGTTTTCCCGGGCTGCCGCGAGCACCCTGTCAACCACGGTTTTAGCGTCTTGACAGAGGTGGCACTCGGGTTTGCCAACCAGTGTGAGCTCAACAGTTTGCATTGTTCCTCACCTTAAATATCATCGCCAAAATCAAAACACCGCCTGCCTTAACCCGCAAGCGGCGAAAGTTCGACTCTTAATCTAGTCTGCCTACCAGTGCGTAACCTTAAAGCTCAGGGGATTCACACAAAGTTTTACAAAACCGTTACATCCAGAGGTTATGCCGCCCGGCGCAGTGTGTGCTGCGCGGGCAGGCACGACGCAGGGCGGGCACGACGCAGGGCGGGCACGGGCGGGCACGGGGCGCAGCAGCAACGACAGAAACCACAAAACCCACACCTGAAAAGGCGTGGGTTTTAATGGTTTAAGCGCTTAAAACTTCAGCTACTTCTTGTTGCGACGCTGGTGACGTGTCTTGCGGAGCAGCTTACGGTGCTTCTTCTTTGACATACGCTTGCGGCGCTTCTTAATTACTGAACCCATAATTCACCTCGAGTTAAACGAGTGCCCCACGGATGTGGAACCCAGACAACAAGTTATCGCACGTGAAACCGTGCGCTATCTATCAATCTTACTGTAGCTTTGCTGAATAGTCACGGCGAGCGCGGCCAGGCTTAAAAACTTTCTTGGCCTAAAACGCTAGCTCTTGAAACGCATCCGGGCAACCAACTCCCGCACACCGGTTGTGGTTGCGGCCGCTGCACGCCCAAGATTACTGGCGGCTTCGCGCGCATACTCCGGTAAAACAGTCTCGGTGCTGGCGGATCCACCCGACAAAAGCCCCTCGGAAAGCAGATTGCCGTTCTCATCAACGTACTCAACCGTGACATCGGTTTCAAGGCCGGAGGTTGTGAACGGCAGCACATAGTCCTCAACGAGCTGCAGTGGCTCCGGGTCGAGCGTGTAGAAGCGGCTCTGCCCCTCTTCACGCACGGTCACAAGCTGCGCCTCACGCAGCACCTTCAGATGCTTCGACACTGTCGGCTGACTGATCTCCAGTTTAGCAACGAGATCGGAGACGCGGATCTCGTTACCCTGCTCCAGCTCAGTCAGCAGCGCAACCAAAATATCGCGACGGGTGGCATCAGCAATTACGTGAAAAATATCAGACATAGTTTAAGGCTATCGTGATTTAGGAGTACGATTGCAAGGCACAGCATTTTTTTCAGGCAAATTCTAAAGAATAAAATCCCGAGCAGATCATGTTTACCCGCAGACGCCACACCGCCAGCACCGTCCGGTCAGGACGCAGTGCGTTAAAAGGTGCGCTCTCAAACACACCCGCGCGGTTCGCGATTATCGTGTTCAGTTTCCTGATCCTGCTGCTGACGGCGCTGCTGATGCTACCGATCTCGACAAACTCACGCACTGTCACACCGCTCGTAGACGCGCTGTTCACAGCCGTCTCCGCAATCTGTGTGACCGGTCTCAGCACCGTCGACATGTCAACCCACTGGTCCCTGTTCGGCGACATCGCAATCGTGATCGGCGCCCAGATCGGCGGCATCGGGGTGCTCTCCCTCGCGAGCATCCTCGGCCTCACCGTCACCCGCCGTCTCGGTCTGAAACAGCGGCTAATGGCGGCGAGTGACGCCTCCTCCCCGCAGCGCAGCGGCTCCGAACTCGCGCAGGGTGACGCGATCCGCCTCGGAGAAATGCGGGGACTGCTCAGCTCTATCGCAATCAGCACCTTCGTGATCGAGCTTGCGCTGTTTGTGCTGCTCGCCCCGCGACTCATGCTCGCCGGTTACGATCCGCTGCACAGTCTTTGGTACGGCGGCTATCTCGCGATCACAACCTTCACCAACACCGGTTTTGTGCCAATGCCGGACGGGATGGATCGCTTCATCGGCGACCCCTACATGCTCGGCGTTATGTCCGTCGGAGTGTTCCTCGGCAGTATCGGCTTCCCCGTTATCTTCGCACTGTGGCGCTATCTGGCACAGCGCGGCTGGAGCACCCACAAGCGTTTCGGACTGCACACAAAACTCACCCTCTCAACAACCCTGATCCTGATTATTGGCGGCTGGCTGCTGATCGCCGCGCTGGAGTGGGACAACCGGCAAACGCTCGGCTCCCAAGACCTCGGCCAGACCATGCTGCACTCCTTCTTCACCTCGGTGATGACCCGCTCCGGTGGTTTCTCGATTATCGACCCGGCCGAGATGCACGGCTCAACCCACCTGCTGCTCGACATGCTGATGTTTGTCGGGGGTGG
The DNA here is from genome assembly GCF_003859945.1 of Leucobacter sp. OH1287. Taxonomy (GTDB): domain Bacteria; phylum Actinomycetota; class Actinomycetes; order Actinomycetales; family Microbacteriaceae; genus Canibacter. The sequence continues at coordinate 57,446 of NZ_RQYM01000011.1, read as the reverse complement.
ATCCGCTTCAACCGCCGGGGGTATCAAGGTGACAACCTTCGCGGTGCTGTTTTTGGCGGCGTTGTCTGAGGCTCGCGGCTACGACGGCATTCAGGCGTTTGGCCGTCGTATCCCGGCGCCGGTGCTGCGGGTTGCGGTGTCGGTTGTGCTGTGGGGTGCAACAATCGTGACAACCGCGACCGTACTGATCAGCCACATCACCTCAGAACCGCTCGACCGTGTGCTGTTTGAGGTGATTAGTGGATTCGCCACCTGTGGCCTGTCAACCGGTCTCTCCGAGGAGCTACCGGCATCCGCGAAACTGATTCTCGCGGCAACCATTTGGGCTGGCCGTGTCGGCACGGTGACGCTCGCAACCGCGGTCGCCGCAACAAAACGCTCTAGACTCTTTACATACCCTGAAGAAAGGCCGATCGTTGGTTAGAATCTCGCATGACACACCGGTTTTAATTATCGGACTCGGACGCTTCGGCGCCGCAACCGCCGGCCAGCTGGACCGCCAGGATCGTGAGGTGCTCGCGGTTGACACTAACCCGGCTCTGGTGCAAAAATGGGCGGATCGCGTTACCCACGCCGTACAGGCGGATGCCCGCAATATTGAGGCACTGAAACAGATCGGCGCACAGGATTTCCAGGTCGCCGTCGTTGCTGTCGGTTCCTCGATTGAGGCGAGCGTGCTCGTCGCCGCCAACCTGGTGGATCTCGGCATCCCCCAAATCTGGGCGAAAGCAATCTCTGCATCCCACGGTAAAATCCTGGAGCGGATCGGTGTCCACCACGTTGTTTACCCGGAGGCTGAGGCGGGTGAGCGAGTTGCGCACCTGGTGAGCGGCCTAATGCTCGACTACATCCACTTCGGTGACGATTTTGTGCTCGCGAAAATGTATCCGCCGCGCTCAATCCAGGGAGTGCCGTTGAAAGAGTCAGCGGTGCGAACACGGCACCGGGTTACCGTTGTTGGTGTGAAATCACCCGGCCAGCCGTTCACCTACGCAACACCCGACACGGTTGTTGGTAAACACGACAAGATTGTGGTGGCCGGATCCAACAGCAACGTTGAGCGTTTCGCGGCGATGGGCTAGCCCCGCGGGCTAGCCTGCTGGCTTGCGCGGGCACGCCCCGGGGCGCACGCCCCGGCGCGCTAGCGCGCTAGCGCGCTCCCGCGTGCCCGCACTAGCCCGCCGCGAGCTCTCGAGCTCGCGTAATCGCCGCGCCCAACGCCGTGTCAAAAAGTTCCGGTATTCCCCCGGCCTGCAGCCGGGTGACAGCCTGCTCGGTTGTGCCGTTCGGACTGGTCACCTTTCGGCGTAGCGCTGCCGCGTCCTCGCCCGTGCTCTCTAGCAGCTTCGCTGCGCCAACGACCGTGTTCTGCGCCAGCACCTTCGCCGTCTCCCGGTCGAAACCGAGCCGGCCGGCGGCGGCAATAAACTCCTCAACGAACCAGAAAAGGTAGGCTGGCCCGGATCCACTAACCGCGCTGAGCGCGTCAATCTGTGACTCGGGAACCGTCACAACCGCCCCAACCCGCGCAAAGATTGTCTCCGCATCGGCGAGCGCGGCCGCAACCAGCTCGGGCAGCTGCCCGCCCTCAAAACTCTCGGCCGCGGCCACACCGGTCACGCCCGCGCCAATGTGTGATGGCGTGTTCGGCATCGCCCGAAGTGCGATCACGCCCTCCGGGAGTAGCCGCTGCATCGACTCAACGGTGATGCCCGCCGCAACCGAGATAACCGCTGTGCCGGGTCGCAAAACATCGCTAATCTCACCGATCAGGTCGTGAATCATCCACGGTTTCACCGCCAGAATCACGGTGTCGGCAGCCGCCGCAGCCTCGCGGTTCGCCTCCGGATTTTCGCTGACAGCGGCAGCGCTTGTGTGCGGCAGTTCAGCTGCTTTCGCGGCACTGGCGGCAGAGTTGGTGGTGACCATAACGGGCGGATCCTGCTCCCCCATCGCCGCGATTAGACCGCGGTGGATCGCACCGCCCATTGAGCCGAGACCGAGAATAGCTATGCGTTTTGTCATAAGCAAATTTTAAGACGAAACTATTACTGTTAGGTGAGAAAGCTTTTGCACAGCGGCTCAGCTCTGCTGCACGGGTTTATATGCGGGTTTTAGATACCCGTTTGGCGATAAATACTGGCTGGCCTGTTCCTGATTTTGCGGGCCAACAAGGAGGGGTAACCATGAGCGCTGAAGAAGTGTTAGTAACCGTTGAGGATGTTGCCGCGATTGAGGCTGCTCTTAATGAGCTGAAGCAGATTGACCGTGTGATTCGAGTTTCTGCGTACCGCGTCGATGCCGACACGGTGCTGGTTGGGGCGAAGATCTCGCTGCCGGTTGATTTCACAATGCGTGACGTGTCGATTGTGGTTGCGCTCGCGGAGCGTCGGGTGCGCCGCGCCCTGCCGGATGCGCAGCACGTGTTTATCACCCCGGATGTTTACTGCGACCCGAACGCGGCACCGTCCACCAGCTCAATCGTCACCCTCAGCTACGACTAGGCCGCAGCCCGCTGAAGAAGTCGCTTAACTGCCTGGCGCACTCGTCCGCTAACACCCCGCCAACCACCTCCGGAACCGGGTGCGGCAGCCTGCCGTCCCGCAGCAGATCATAGACACTGCCGGCGGCGCCCGCCTTTTCGTCCCACGCCCCGAACACAACCCGCGGGATTCTCGCCGATGCAATCACCGCCGCGCACATCGCGCACGGTTCGAGCGTAATAAACAGTGTGCAGTCGCCAAGCACCCGACTGCCGGTGTGTTTGATCGCCGCGGTTATCGCGTTAATCTCCGCGTGCCCGAGAATATCGTCGTCCCGCTCCCTGGTGTTGTGCCCGCTCGCGATCACCTGCCCGGTGCCGTCAACGATTACGGCGCCGACGGGCACATCGCCGTGCGCGGTCGCCGCTTCCGCTATTGTCATCGCGGTGCGGATCATGGTTGTCTCGGTGCTATTTGGGTTCATCGTCTCGTTTCAACAGCTTGCTTCTAGGCTATCGCAGTAGACTTAGAGGCATGAAGGTTTTTGTTGCAGAGCATCCGCTGATTACCCACAAGCTGAGTGTTTTAAGGGATCATAAAACACCGCAACCAACCTTTAAACAGCTGATCGAGGAGCTGATGACGCTGCTCGCCTACGAGGCTACCCGCGAGGTGCGGGTCACACCAACAACCGTTGTCACCCCGGTGGCAACAACAACCGGTGTGAAACTGAGCGAGCCACTGCCGCTGATCGTGCCGATTCTGCGCGCCGGGCTCGGCATGCTTGAGGGTATGACCCGGCTCGTGCCAACCGCCGAGGTTGGCTTCCTCGGCATGGTACGTGACGAAGAAACCCACGAGCCAACAACCTACGCCGAGCGGCTGCCAGAGAGTCTGCAGGGTCGCCAGTGTTTTGTGCTGGATCCGATGCTCGCCACGGGCGGATCCCTCGCCGCCGCAATCGAGTTCCTGTTCGAGCGCGGCGCTGATGACGTGACAGCAATCTGTGTGCTCGGCACCCCGGAGGGTGTTGAGAAGCTGCAGGACACCGTTGGCGGCCGTAACGTTAAGCTTGTGCTCGGAGCGCTCGATGAGGGGCTCAACGAGCAGGCGTTTATCGTCCCCGGTCTCGGGGACGCGGGCGACCGACTCTACGGCACCGCCGAGTAGCAGCGCACCGCCGAGTATTCCGACTGCAACGGGTTGGCTGCGTCGCGAGCCAGCGAACCGGCACTGACCAGCGGATCCACCCAAAAATCGCGGGGCGGCGGCCGCGATTTGACAACATAACGAAAAGTAATCTAATCTATAAGCTATGACTCTTATTGCTACATCAATCCAGTGCATCGGCGAGGTGACCTCTGGAGTATCCGGCATGATGATGTGCCGCCGTAGCAGTGCGTACTGTCGGGTTAGCGCCTAACAAATTCAACCCACCCAGCTATTCTCGCGGTTTCTAACACCGCCCTCCAGCCGGATCAGCTACCCGGCACAGTATCACGCGGATCCACACAAGGCCGCACTAAGACTCACAAGGTATTTATAATGAGCAACACAATCGAAACAACTCGCCCAGATCTCGCCAACCTGCCAGCAGCCCCAACCGCCGGACTCCCGGAGGGCACCGAGGTGCGCGGTTTTGCGCTCTACGTTGGCGTCACCCCTGAACAGCTTGGCGCAGACACCAAACTAGCCGACCTGGTGAACCAGCTGAAGGCTCACCTGTCAGCGCTCGCGCCGTCCGCAACCAGCTACGCAGCGCTCGCGCTCGCACCGCAGGACCTCGGCGGCAGCAACCTCGACGTCACCCGGATCGCGCTCGGCGAGCCAGCAGCGCGCGCCAGCCGCAACAAGCAGCGCAAAGGCGATCCCAAAAGCGGTGTAGTGATTGATCTCTCGCGCCAGCAGATCCTGCTCGACGGCGAACTCGGCAACCTTACCTACCGCGAGTTTGAGCTGCTGCAGTTCTTTATCCTGCGCGAGGGTCAAACCCTCACCCGCGAGGACGTTATCGCCGGCCTCTGGGCAGACAGCAGCGAAGCCGAGGTGCCTGGGCCACGCACCATTGACGTGCACATTCGTCGCCTCCGCACCAAGCTCGGCGCCTATCACGGGATTGTGCGCACCGTGCGCGGATCCGGCTACCGCTATGACTACCACGCTGACGTGCGGGTGGTTTCTGGCCCGGCACCAAGCCCGGACCTCAACTAGTCGGCGGGCGGGTCCGTCTGGCAGCAAGCTGTGTTAGGCGGTGGCGAGTGGATCCACACACCCCCGCTCTCAGGCAGTTTAGCGCTTCTCGGTGTTGCGGGCCGCTTTCGCCTTGCGTCGCCGGGCACGCCACTGCTGATAGCGCTGCCACCAGGCACGCACCTGCATCCGCAGCCAGCTGAGGATTCTGCGCGCCCACGCGAACTCGGAACCGAGCATCGCAAGCCCGAGGAAGATCGTCAACCAGCCGGGGCCCGGCAAAACAAGCATTAAAATACCGGCAATAATCACAAGCGAGCTGACGATGCACAGCCCGATCCGGTAGGTGAGCAACAGCCACGGCTTCTCAGCGACGGCGGCACGCCACCGCTTCATGGTTTTTGAGAAGCGATTAGCAATACGCTCCATCTGCGCCATATCCTTGGCGGTCGGGTCGTATTGCTGCTCGTCAGTCATGGTTTAAGTTTAACGAGCTAGGTTGGGGGTTACTTTAGCGTTTTCTCATAAAATCGTGCACCGCCGCTGACACCACCGAACCGGAAAGGCGCGCTTGTAACGCGCGGGTTCTGGTAGTCCACCTGGCTGCCGCGCTCGTGGGCCGCGTGCAGAGCACGGTATGCCTCGTAGTCGAGCGGGGTGCGCTGATCCGCCGTCTGCCGCACAATCTCGGGACGCAAAAACTCCCGATAGCCGGGCTTCACAACCGCGGTAAAGAACTCGCCGACGGCGCCCGAGCCGTAAGAGTAGAGCCCGATCCGTTTGCCGGTCAGGTCGATGTCGCTGTGCAACAGCGACAGCAACCCGAGATAGAGGGAAGCGGTGTAGGTGTTGCCGAAGACCGGGGTGTAGCTAAGGCTCGGCTCAACCAGTGACGCACCAAGTTTCACACCCGTGTGCTCAGCTAGACGATTGTGGGCTTTCACCGCCATCTTCGTGAACGGCTGGTGGTGCACAAAATAGTCAATCTCCGAGAGCGCAGCACCGCCGCGGGCTGTGAAATCCTCCCACGCACCGGTGAACGCACCGAGGTAGGCATCAAGCGAGAGCGCGCCGTCAACAAGCGGGGTGCTGAGGTCGTTTGGCCGCCAAAAATCATCGATGTGGGCTGACCAGACACCGTTAACCGGTTCAATCTCCAGCAGCTGCGGATCCGCCCCCACCAGCATCGCAACAGCGCCAGCGCCCTGCGTTGGCTCCCCAGCCGTATCAACCGCGTAACGCGCAATATCACCGGCGATCACAAGCACCCGCTCATCACGGTTGCGGGCGACCAGGCCGAGCGCGAACTGCAGCGCCGCCGTTGCAGAGTAACAGGCCTGCTTCATCTCAACAACCCTGAGGTTCGGTGACAAATCAAGCAGCGACTGCGCAAACAGCCCAGCAGATTTTGACTGGTCAACGCCCGATTCGGTGGCAAAAATGAGGGTGCGGATCCCGTCAGATCCGGTGCGCTCCAGGAGCCTGTGCGCGGCGGTTGCGCCGACCGTGACCGCGTCCTCGTCGATCGCGGGGACGCTGAAAACCTCTTGCCGAAGCCCGAAGCGGTACTTGTTTGGATCCACCCCGGTTGCCTCAGCGAGCGTGTCAAGCGTCACACAGTTGTGTGTGCTTGCCATCTCCATGTCAATAATGCCAACAGCCATCGCGCAGCTAAACTCCTATTTCTGAGGCTGGCGTTCCATAGCAACGTGGGTTGCCATCAGCTCACCAGGGTTGGTTTGCGCTGCAAGCAGCGACAGCTCACCGCACAGCACGGTAGCGGCGGTGATCGCGGCGAGCCGGCGGGCGTTCTGCCCGGGCTCACGATCATCTCCACAACCCATTTTATCGAGGTTCTGCTGAACGTGCGGCAGATGCTTGCCGTTACCGACCGTGCCAACGATCAGGTGCGGCAGCGTACAGGAGAAGTAGAGACCCTCCTCGCGCTCCTCCGCGTAGGTGATGCCCTGTGATCCCTCAACAATGTTTGCCGCATCCTGACCGGTCGCAAGATAAATCCCGAGCAGCATGTTGGCGTAGTGGGCGTTTGCTGACCGGAGCGAACCGGCAATGTTTGAGCCGACAAGGTTCTTTTGCGTGTTTAGCGCGACTATTTCGGCGGCGGTTGTGCGCAGCCGCTGCGCAACAATCTCGTGCGGGATCAGCATATCGGCGACGGTGCGGCGACCACGGCCGAGAATCCCGTTAACCGCGGACGGTTTCTTGTCGGTGCAGTAATTTCCCGAGATTGACCCGTAAGCGACACCGATCCCCCACTCCAGCACGCGCCCCATAATCGCCTCAGCGGCCGCGGTTGCCATGTTGTGACCGGAAGCGTCACCGGTGCTAAACGCAAACCTGGCAAACAGCAGGTTACCAACCACCTCGGTGTGGATCTCCAGAAGCTTCGCGAAGCGGCTACGCTGCGACACCAGCTCGGCAAGCTCGGCAAAACGCGACTCGATTGTTACCGCCGCGTCGACCGCTGTTGCAGCATCCACCGCCGTAAAAACCGACGACCTGCTCATCCGCTCATCAACCACGGTGGCGCGGATCCCGTCATCCAGCATGCGAGAGATGCTCGCCCCGCGACCAACCGACGGCCACAGCGGTGTCTCGTAGGTGGCAAGCGGCACACTGACCTCTTCATTAAGCACATTGCCTGTGATCCTAAGCGGGCCAACCCAGCTGGTTGGGATACCCGTGATAAGTGTTTCAGGAGTTGCCATGTTTTGCACCGCGCTATTCTCGATAAACCGTTAAGATCTTTGGGCGTACGCCTGAGCGTTGATCCCTCGCAGCTCACAGTACTCGCGCACCCTGCCGCGGATCAGCACGTCACAGTGACGCGCTGCCGAAACAGAGTTTGCACCCAGCAGCGCAAACAGTTCTTTTGTGCGCTGTTGCATCCATTTTAGATGCTCTGCAACACTCTCAGCATCTCCGGAAACTGCCAACGGCAAAACACTGCCCGCAACACCCACGCCCGTTGCCCCGAGCGCAACCGCTTTTACCACGTCGAGCGGGGTTTTTACGCCGCCCGAGGCGAGCAGCGTCAACGGCAGCTGCGCGGCAGCTGCGTCAAGCAGGCAGCACACCGCCGACTGACCAAAATCGTTCAGGTCAGTGAAACTGTCGCTGCGCCTAGCAGCCTCAATCGCCGCGAAACTCGTGCCACCGGTGCCGCTCACGTCCGCAACCGTCACCCCAATCTCGGCAAGCTGCCGCAGCGTTTTCACGCTCAGCCCGCAGCCGACCTCTTTCACAATCACGGGCACCTGTACCCGCTCAACAATCTCCGCGAGCAGTGGAAGCCAGTTGCCAAAATCCCTGCCGCCCTCGGGCATAACCGTTTCCTGCACAGCGTTGACGTGGACCTGCAGGGCGTCGGCGGCGAGCAGGTCGACCGCGCGGAGGGCGTGATCCACCGGCCGCCCGGCACCGATGTTGGCGAACACCAGCCCGTCCGGGTTGCGCTCACGCAGCACCCGGAAGCTTGCTGCGCAGTCTGGGTCGTCGAGCGCCATGCCAACCGATCCTGACCCGATCGCAACACCCGTCGCCGCGCACGCCTCGGCGAGCACCGTGTTGATGTGCAGCGCGGTGTCGGTGCCGCCCGTCATCGCGTTAATGTAGAGCGGTGTCTGCCAGCGCATCCCGGCAACCTCAACCCCGAGATCAACATCGGCGAGGTTGATGCCGCTTAGGGCGTGGTGCAGAAACTCGATGTCCTGGAAGTCGTTGTGCGGGGTGGATCCGCGATCCCCCGCTCCGGCAGCTCCAGCGGCGGAGACTCCCCCGCCGCCCGCCGCAGCGGCCTGCTGCTGCAGCGCGTACCTGATGTGGTCCTCTTTGCGGGATGCGGCAAGCGCGATGTCGCTCTGCTCCGGAGCACTGCCCTGGCCTGGCAGACTGCCCTGGTCTGGGGTACCTGATCCGCCTGTCTCGTTAAAGCTCAAAACTCTCCCCGCTCCCTATCTGACCCGCGCCGTCGGTTGCGCCAGCAACGCTGAGGTCAAGCACTGAAATGTTTGCGCGCTGCCACGCCGCAGCAACCGCGTCGTGTTTTGCGGGATCCGCCGGCAACGCGATCGCGCAGTCGCCGCCCCCGGCGCCACTGGTTTTTGCGGCAACACCGACCGCCGCGGCAAGCTCCCGCATCTGCTGCAGCGCTGGTGTCTCAATCGTGATCGCGGCCGCGTCGCTGAGCGTCGCCAGGTTCTGTCTCGCAAGCTCAATCGCGCCGCTGATCTGCTCCCCGTTATCGGTCACAATACCGGTCACCAGCTCGGTCACAGCGTGCTCGCTGGTGGTCAAAAAATCGGCGTAGACCGGACTGTTTCTGGGTGTGCGCTGCTGCAGGTTGGCGACCAGTTTGTCGGTTAGCGCGGGCGCTTTCGTCCACCCAACAAGCAGGTGGGTCTGCTTTGGCGCGGGCAGCGAGTACGCCGCTGAACCGTGCCAGCCTCTGCTGCTGAGCGCCGCCGAAACCGACCCTGTCGCGTAGTCCTCAAGCACCTGCCTGCGATCGGGGCTGCGGTAGTGGATCCACCCGCCCAGCGTGCTCGCCGCAATGTCGCCGCCGCTGCCCTGCGGGGAAATCTGTGCGGCAGCGAGCAGCGCAACCTTAAACCGTTCCGCGGTGCTCAACCCCATGCCGTAGTGTTCGCTGAGTGCCGCAACAATAGCCACAACAACCGCGCCCGACGAGCCGAGCCCAAGCTTGTCGCCGTTATCGCCGTTCAGCTTGGAGGTGATCGTCAGATCGTAACCGCGCGGTGAAATCCCCCGCTCAGCGCGAAGTTTTTCGCAGGTCTGCAGAGCCGCTGTGACATAGTCGCGGCGCTCCCCAAGAAACTCAACCGCCGCCGCGGTTGTGTCGGCGGCCGCCTTCTTAGTGTGGTGCCATTTGAGCGGATTCGCCCCGTACTCAGAGGATTCAACGACGCCGCCGAGCTCCTCGCCTCCGAGCCCCTCGCCGCCAGACGCCTCACCGTCGGTTGCTGTTAGTTCAACGGTTAAAAACCGGTCAACCGCGACCAGCACCGCGCTGTGTGCGGGCTCCACGATTGCGTACTCTCCGGCAAGAAACAGTTTGCCCGGAACGCTCACCCGCACCACTAGGCTGCCTCGCCGCTGCCGTCTGCCGCCAGGTATGCGCCCCGGCCCGGGGCGGCGATGTGGGTTTTGCCGAACTCGCTGAGAGCCGCGGCCACCCGCTCAGCGTCAGCGGGTCGTGAGATGGCGACAACGTTCGGGCCAGCATCTGCGGTGCCGTAGGCTTCAACCCCGTCCGCGCGAAGTTTTGCGATCGCATCGAAGGCTGCAAAGGAGGCCGGTGCGAGGTAGCGCAGCGGCGGTTCTGTTGTCATCGTGAGTGCGTGCATCCGCATCGCGTGCAGCTCGGTGAGCTCACCGATCCGCGTAAAATCGCCCGCCTGACAGGCCGCAATCATCCGCTCCAGCGCCCGCTCCGTTGACGGCGCCCACTCGGTATAAAACGGCGAGGTGTCGCGGGTGAGCAGCATCCCGTCGCGGCTTGAAACAGCTTTCGGGCCGGCGTTAATCTCGCAGACGATCATGCGCATATCCGGGGCGTCGATCTGTTCCGCGTAGGAGGTTTCGTCATCTGTTCCCGCGTGCCAGACCGCGAACCGGTCAACCGTCGAACGACAGGCGGAACCGGATCCGCGCCTCGCCAACCTGCTCAGCTCTCGCGGGGTCAACTCCAGCCCGTAGGCGGTGCTGGCAGCGAGCGCGAGGGCCGCAAAACCGGACGCTGAGGACGCGAGACCCGCAGCTGTTGGTGCGTCATTGTGCGACACAACCGCGGCGGGGGTGTGCGACCCCGCAAGGCTGCGCACCCGGTCTAAAAATCGAAAAACCTTGCTCGCGGATCCACCCTGCGCCGCCTCACCATTCAGCGTGAAGGTGTCTCTTTCACCGCCGAGGGTGACGGTTGTGCGGGTTGCGACGGTGTCGAGCGTCATGGAGAGGGAGCCTGCGACCGGGAGAATCAGGTCTTCATCGCGTTTGCCCCAGTATTTGATTAGCGCGATGTTTGGGTGAGCGATTGCTGTTGCCCGCATTGTTGTTGCCACTCCCGGTTTGGATTAAACGTTCTGTTCGAGGGTTGAAACCCAGGTGCGTGCAGCGCCAGCAGCGCTCACCCGCTCAGCGATCTCGGTCGCAGCCTCAGCGTTTGGAGACAGCGCGATAATACAGCCACCGAGACCGCCTCCAGTCATTTTAGCGCCCAAAGCTCCAGCCTCCCTGGCAGCTTTTGACAGGGCGTTTAGGTCCGGGGAGCTGACGCCGAGCTCATCAAGCGTGAAGTGTGCCTCGGTGAGAATCTGGCCGAGATCGGGAAGTGTTCCGAGCAGCAGCGCCCGTTCAGCCCCGTCGGTGAGGCTCGCGAGCTTGTCGATCAGACCGTTTACGAAACGGGGGTGGTTCTCGCGCAGCTGCCTAACACCGCCGACCGCGATCGAGGTTTTGCCGGGGTTGCCGGTGTCCGCGATGACGAGAGTCACCGGCACTTTACTGCGCAGCGGGGTTGGGGTGCCGCTGCGGAAGCGAAGCGCTGTGTCAGCGGCGACCGCGTGCGCGTCCAGACCGGAGGAGGTGCCGTGCGCAACCTGCTCAGCGTGTTGCACGAGCGCGAACCGCTCCGAATCAGTCAATTTTTGGCCTGCCGCGTCAGCGACGGCGCGCACAATCGCGGTTGAAACGGCGGCGCTGGATCCGAGTCCACGCTCAACCGGGATGGGACTGTTAACTCGCAGGTGCAGGCGGTCAGGATCCAGTCCGAACCGGCCAGCGGCCTCGTGCATTGCCGCGAGCGGGGGCCTGAGCCGCTCGGGGGCGATTGTGATCGCTCCCGAGAACACCTCGGAGTCGATGTGGCTGGCGGCGGATCCTGTCACCGTCGCTTTCACCTTCAGATCGTGCAGCGGGAACGCGATCGCGGGTGCGCCATAGACCACTGCGTGTTCACCGATCAGGATTGATTTACCGTGCGCTTCACCGGTTCCCGACAGGGGCGCTGGGCGCTTTTGATGCTTAAAAAAATTGACCATAAATCTCTCGTGGATATCGCGTTCTAACTTTCCCCCACAAAAGACCTATTTTACGGGAACTGTCTATGTTAATCCCCACTCTCTCAGCAATCACGGTCAATTCCACGGTAATCTTTATATTTAAGAAACATAGACAAGTGGAGTGGAAGTGCGAAAAACAGCTAAACATGCCGCGGCAAACCTGCACGCAGCCCGGCACGGTAAACTGCGCCCCTCGAGTTCGCTGCGCAACGGTATAAAAGGGCTCTTGACGGGAATTTTAGTGCTCGGCTTAAGCCTGGTATCTGTTGCTGCCTACGCACTGCTTGACATCAGCAGCAAGGTCACAACCATTGAACCGCCAAAGGGTACCGCCAAGGTTGAGGCTCCGAAAACCCTCGAGGGTGAACTAAACGTGCTGCTGGTCGGGTCAGACACCCGCCAGGGCCAGGAGATTGATGACGGTGAGCTCGGTGAACTCAACGACGTCACAATGCTGCTGCGCATTTCAGCGGATCACACCCGCGCCACCGTGGTTAGTTTCCCTCGCGACCTGATGCTGTCAATCCCGAGCTGCCCCGGCCCGAACGGTGAAGAGAACTTCTACTCCGCAATGTCTGAGCAGCAGCTCAACACAACCCTGCAGTATGGTGGCCTGCCGTGCACGGTTGCAACCATTGAGGAACTCACCGGCGCCACAATCCCCTACGCTGGCCTAATCACTTTTGACGGTGTGACCGCGATGTCTAACGCGCTCGGCGGCGTTGATGTGTGCCTCACCCAGCCGATTGAAGACCCGAACACTGAACTCAACCTGCCAGCCGGTGAGGTCACCCTGATCGGTAAAGAAGCGCTGCAGTTCCTGCGCACCAGGTACGGTGTCGGTGATGGCAGCGATGTTAGCCGCATCAGCAACCAGCAGGTGTTTATGGCGGCGATGATGCGTCAAATCCGCAGCTCCGACACCCTCGGTAACCCCGCCAAGGTGTACTCGCTCGCTAAAGCCGCTGTTGAGAACATGACACTCTACAGCAATATGGCGTCTGTCGAGTTTATGCAGGCGGTGGCTGAGACGATCCGCAAAATCGATCTCGAAAACATCACTTTCGTGCAGTACCCAAGCTACGATCACCCCTACCAGCAGGGCAGGCTCGCACCGAACACGGTTGCGGGCGATGAGCTGATGGCGCGGATCCTGTCAGACCAGGACTTCACAATCGGCGGCCCCGGTGAGGGCGTCGACACCTCCGCAGCTGACCCGGGCACCGCAGCAGACGGCAGCACTGGCGACACCGGTGGTGCAGCAACCGATCCGGGTGCGGATCCGAACGCCACCGGCGGAGCGGCTGGCACCGCCTCTGATGGCTCCGGCACAGCGCCTGTCACAGACGATGTGCTCGCGGATGTTACCGGGCAGAAAGCATCTGACACAACCTGCTCAGGCGGGCGAACGCGCTAGTTTAGTGACTCGCTGAGTGCTGTTATGCCTCCCCGTCACAGCACAGCGTTTATGTGTTAAGATAGTTTTCGCGTGCAAACGCGAGGAGACGTGCCAGAGCGGCCGAATGGACTTCACTGCTAATGAAGGGTCTGGGTTAAACCGGACCGGGGGTTCAAATCCCCCCGTCTCCGCCATGTAATGTCCTGACACATCGTTCACAGTTTTTGTGGGTGTGTCAGGACATTTTCTCTAACATCGGGGTCAAGCCCGCCATTCCCGATAGACCCGCGCTTCGCTACACCACGCGCTGCGCTTACTGCAAGCGGTTGACGCGCACCCTGGGTGAGTTAACGTTGTTGCCCTGGATCTCACCGCGGGCGGTTCCTCTGATCTCGTCCACCTTGTTGTCACTGCCGTTGATGGGTTTGTGCGCCACCCGGGTTTCTGTCTCGAAACTGTGTGACTTGTCCGTGTTGCGGTAGTAGAGGTAGATGCTGGTGTAGACGCCGACACCCGCTGCGGGGCCGGCCAGCAGGATCCACAGATTAGAATCTGATGAGGAATCGGCGGGGATCGCTGTTTGCAGGGCAAGCAGCGCCTGCACCGCGATGGTTTTTGTCAGTAGTAGTGTAATCACAGTAGTGCCACCATTATTGCTATTGCTTCAACGATTGAGCCTGACAGCAGTGCCGCCGTCAAAAGGCGCGGATAGGAGACGGGGACGCTGCCCATAGTCTCTCCGGTGCGGCCGTTCACAGCGATGTAGTGCACAACGCTGTGGCTGCTCTTCCGCTCGTAGTAGGAGTAGAGCCAAACCGGCAGGTGCATAGAAACCCACTTGGTGCCGTGCAGTTGCAGTTTCTCGTGCTCCCATCTCACTCCACGGTTATAGAACGAGAGCGTCGAGTTTGTTTTAGCGCGCGCGATCGACAGCAGCTGGTGTTCCAGCTGTGGCTGCACGGCGGAGACATCCTGGTCGCGTTTCTCAGAGGTGAAGCCCCTGAGATAGTTGGCGTTGAACACAACCGCGTTCTCGGTGTCGAACGGCAGGATCGTGTTAATAATGTTGTTGGTGTTGACCGGGCTGTTAAAGTCCGCCCGCTGCGATGATGACTCGATTGTTAGATCGTCGGTTGTGAAGTCGATCTGCCGATACACCTGGTACACATCCGCGTCGTAGCGAGTCTCTGTGTCATCGCCTCTTTTCACGGTGTATTTGCGGATCAGGTGCTCACCGTATCCCCACAGTTCGGCGCTCGAGTTGCTGTCGATAACCAGGTAGGGCAGATACACACCGAGCACGTTCTCCGGCTTAAACTCTTTAATAAACCGGCGGTTCGCAAACAGCCGCCGTTTCGAGGCGAACTTACTAACCGCCGCAACAGCCTGTTCATGCGTCAAATAGAAAGGCAGCACCGCATCAGGCACAGCACCGTTGGGGATCTGCGCGTTCAGGGTGAGCGTGTTACGGCACCAGTGACATCTCGCGTGCAGCGCGTTCGCGGTGTCGATCACAATCTCGGAACCGCAACCGCCGCACTTCAGAGTTATGATGTCCGCCGAATCGGGCGCTATGTTGCTGGATCCGTGACTAACATGTGTGCCGGTTAGGTCAAACAGCGACTCCGGGTCAGGCTGGTCTGTTTCCAGCTGCTGTTCTTCCCACTGGTATCTGCAGAACATGCAGATCAGGTTCGCGGTCGCCGGCACTGGCTGTATTTCGGTGGACCCGCACTTCGGGCACCTGTTTAACCCGTTGTGCCCAGCTGGTTGCACTGGTTGCTCCTGCACCTGCTGCGCGGGTGCCGCGGGCTGAACCTGCTGTACTGGCTGTGCTGGTGCTGTGGTCTGCGCTGCGGGCTGCGCGGGTGCCTGCGTTACGGGTTGGCTTTCTGCCGCAGCCTGCTCAGGCACCTGAGCAGGCTGCGGGTTCTGGGGGCTGTCCATCACTCTGCCTGGTCGGTGTGCTCTGCCAGGCTAGAGGCCGAGCGCTTTAGCTTTAGCAGCGTCATAGTCTTCTTGGGTGATGAGCCCGGCGTCTAGCATCTCCTTGAATTTCTGGAGCTGCTGCACGGGATCAACCGCTTCCGCAGGTGCGGCAGCTGGCGCCGCTGGAGATGCTGGAGCAGCTGGCGCTGCTGCTGGTGCAGCCTGCTGAGCGGTGTTGTTTGCGCCAACCCCCGGAACCGGCTGCTGCAGACCGGAAAGTCCAACACCTCCTGCTGCCATTCCCAAACCTACAAGACCCGCTGCGCCACCGCTTTCTCCGGCGGATTCAAATCCCGCCGCAACTGACGCCTGCAGGTTCGAGTTGCCTCGCGCACCCGAGAGCGCGTCTGCACGCTGCACGTTGCGCAGCAGTTCGCGGGTTGTCTCGTCGTACTCGATCGCTATAATTGCGGTGCTGACGATGGTTAAACCGCGCTGTGAACTCCACTGGTAGTTTGCCTCAACGGTTGCGGCGAGGCTCTGCGCAAAACCGACAGAGTCCTGCTGAATCCGAGTGATGCGGTTACCCTTTGATGGGTCGTTCGTGTAGAGCGAGAACGCCTGCGAGAGGGATCCAACAACCTCGTTAAACAGCTGCTCGGCAGCGTCGTTACCAAGGTCGGTGAAGTCGAACACCTGGCCAGGCTGTAGATACCTTGCTGGCAGGTAGTTTTTTACAAACAGCAGCGGATCCACAATGCGCAGGCTGTAGGTGCCGCGGGTGAGCGCACCAACCTGGGCGTTCATGTAGGCATCATCCCAGTAGATTTCGCTCTGTGTGCCGAAACGGTTGTTTGGTAGCTCCTTCAGGCTGACGTAGTACGCCGCCTGCTGTGAGCTTGGGCGGCCGCCGAACTTGAAGCGCTCCCAGCTGGTTTTGATGAGTGAACTGATGAGGCCGTTACCTGCAAAGATTGACTGTGAGTCGGTTGCTTCGCTGTCCCAGATGTAGCCGCCAGGTTCTGCCGCGAACCCTGTGACGGCGCCGTCCTGCAGCAGCACCAGTGCGTAGCCGTCAGGCACGATAATCTTACTGCCGTTGCTGATAACGCCCTCGGACCCACGAGTGTTTGATCCACGCCCAGCATTCTGCCCCTTTGGAACGGCGGAGAAGAACGCTGCGGTGTCTGGGAGAGAGTCAGGGAGTGAGTAAAAGTCTAGCCACTGATCCGCGAGCGTGCCCCCGATGGCTCCCGCTACAGCCTTAATGAGTCCCATGTTTTACCGCCTATCTTAAGGGTTTTAGAGCGCGATTACGCTTACCCTAATTCTAGCGCGCAGAGATTTGAAAACGCAGCGAAAATCGTCTCAGCGGTGTAACTTTTAGCGGTGATGGGGGGGAAAAGAGAATGTCCTGACACGCCCACAAAACTGTGAATGGCGTGTCAGGACATTACAATGGCGGAAGGTAAGGGATTCGAACCCTTGAGGCTTTCGCCTGCTGGTTTTCAAGACCAGTTCCTTCGGCCGCTCGGACAACCTTCCGCAGTAAAGCTTAGCAAAAATTAGCTGAGAGCGCCAATTCCAAGCTGAACGGTGATTAAAGCAGCGGGTGCCAGTCCGTGAGCGCCCGCAGCAGCCCGGATTCACCAACCTCGCTGGTCACCCGGTTCGCGGCGGCCTTGACATCCGGGGCGGCCTGCCCCATCGCAACGGCGGTGCCGTATTTGCCAGCCCACCTAAACATGTCGATGTCGTTGTGGCCGTCACCGGCCGCAAACACGTTTGCCCGGCTAACACCCAGTTTGCCGTTCACCCACTTCAGCGCACTCGCTTTCGAAACCCCGGTCGGAGCGATATCGAGACAGGCAACCTCACCAACACTGTAAAAGACATGATTAATGCCCGCAAGTTGCGCACCGGTTAGCAGCCTGGTCACCCGTTCTTCATCCCCCAGCGTCACAACCCTGGTAGCCGGAATCTTAACCAGCTCAGCAAAATCAACCTGTCGTCTTTCTACAGGCAGCGTGAAAAAAGGAATATCTGCGGTGAAGTAGAACACTCCGTCCGCCGACTCAACCGAGAGCCGCGCGCCAGGAATCTTACCGTACAGCAGCTCCAGCACCGATTTCGGGTCAAAGGTTTCAACGTGCTCCCGACGGTAACCGTGCGAAGCGAGCGGATCACGATACAAAATCACCGCACCGTTGCAGCAGATAACCCAGGTTGGGCTGATCCCCACCAGGTTGACGATCTTCAGCGTCGACTCGGCAGAACGGCCGGTTGCGATAATCACCTCGGTGAGCGGATCCCGGTCAAGCAGCTGCAGGGCGGTCGCGAGCTCTGGATCCACGGTCTCATCGTAGTGCACAACCGTGCCGTCGAGATCGAGTGCAACTATTTTCTTCGCTTCAACCATTTTCTGCTTGCTGTTTCACCGCTTTATGCTCTGTCCTGTTGGTCGCTGATTTAGGTTTTACCCTACCGCTTTCCCGCTGTCTCAGGCTGTAAAACTGCCTGCCCGCCCAGGTAAGGGCGCAACGCCTCAGGAACCGCCACGCTGCCGTCTGCTCGTTGGTGAATTTCCAGCAGCGCAACCAGCCAGCGGGTTGTTGCGAGTGTGCCGTTAAGGGTAGCTGCCGGAGCCGGTTTACCGCTCTCGGTGCGGTACCGGGTTGCGAGCCGGCGTGCCTGATAACCCGTGCAGTTGGAGGTCGAGGTGAGCTCCCGATAGGTGTTTTGTGTCGGGATCCACGCCTCAATATCGTATTTGCGTGCGGCGCTTGAACCGAGATCACCGGCGGCGACGTCGATTACCCGGTAGCTTAAACCGAGATCCTTCAGCATCTCCTCCTGCCAGGCAACCAGCCGCTCGTGCTCGGCTGTCGCCTGATCGGGGGTTGTGTAGACGAACATTTCAAGCTTGTTGAACTGGTGGACGCGGACAATTCCGCGAGTGTCTTTGCCGTGTGAGCCCGCCTCTGAGCGGTAGCAGGTTGACCAGCCGGCGTAGCGGATCGGGCCGTCACTCAGGTCGAGAATCTCGTCGGCGTGGTAGCCCGCGAGCGCCACCTCGCTGGTGCCGGTGAGGTAGAGATCCTGCTGCGGCAGGTGGTAAACCTCGTCAGCGTGCTCGCCCAAGAACCCGGTGCCCTGCATAATCTCGGGCTTCACCAGGGTTGGGGTGATCAGCGGAATAAAGCCCGCAGCGAGCGCTTTGTTGAGTGCGAGCTGCATAATCGCGAGCTCCAGCTGCGCACCAACCCCGCGCAGGAAATAAAACCTCGCGCCGGAAACCTTGGCGCCGCGCTGCATGTCGATTGCGCCGAGCAGCTCACCGAGTTCAAGGTGATCCTTCGGTGTGAAATCGAACTCTGGTTTTTCACCGTGGGTTCTAAGCGTCACAAAGTTTTCTTCACCGCCACCTGGCACGCCCTCCTCGATCACGTTCTCGATTTTGTAAACGGCGGCCTTCGCCACAGCCTCAGCCTCGGAGGCAGCAGCCTGCGCGGCCTTCACCTTCGCGGCGAGCTCTTTCACCTGCTCAATCAGAGCTGGGCGTTCCTCTTTGCTGGCGGTTTTCACCCGCGTGTTGAACTGGTTTTGTTCTGCCCGGTAGCTCTCAAACTCTGCCTGGGCGCTGCGCCACGCACTGTCGGCCGCGATTGCGTCAGCGAGGATCTGCGGGTCGTTGCCGCGGGCTGTTTGCGAGGTTGCAATCACGTCAGGATTGTTGCGGAGCACAGAGAGATCAATCATGATTCAAGTCTAGCGCTTTTTGCTATTCCAGCTTCTTGTCATTTACGGTGACTAGACTTGCTGTTATGTCTGAAATTGCGGCAACTGACCATGTTGCGGTTGTTTATCAGCCGCTGAAAACAGATATTACTGCGCTAAAAGCTGCTGTGAAAAAGCACGAGCAGCAGGCCGGCTGTGCGCCAACGCGCTGGTATAAAACCGCTGAGGAGGATGCCGGAGCAGCGGCCACCAAACAGGCTATTTCAGAGGGTGCAAAAACCATTATCGCCTCGGGCGGTGACGGCACCGTCCGCGCAATCGCCGAGGTTATGCGCGGCAGTGAGGTGCCACTCGCGATTGTGCCGCAGGGAACCGGCAACCTGCTCGCCCGCACCATCGGCGCACCAATTAACGATGTTGAGGAGCAGGTTGAGGCTGCCTTTTACGGTGAGCGGCGCAAAATAGATCTCGGGGTTGCCGAGATTAAACGCGCTGACGGCAAAGTTGACGAGCATGTTTTCCTGGTGCTCGCCGGTATGGGGCTGGACGCTCGGGCGATCTCGCTAACCAACCCGAAGCTGAAGAAATCACTCGGCTGGCTTGCCTACGTTGATGCCGGGATGCGGTCGGTTATCAAAGACAAACCACTCCACGTGCGCGCCAGCTACGACAAGAAACACGCCCGCAACGTCAGTGTTTACACGGTTATGATCGGCAACTGTGGGCTTTTGCCCGGAAAGGTTTTGCTGATCCCGGAGGCGAAACTCGATGACGGTCTGCTCGATGTTGTGGCACTGAAACCGATCGGCAAGATGCGCCTGCTGTCGTGGGTGCCGATTATGGCGAAACTCGGCTGGGAGAACGGGGTGCTCCGCAAAAGCGCCGCCGGTCGCAAAATAATCGACCTAACACACGACACCAAGAGCGTTGTTTACCGGCGGGTAAAACAGTTGCAACTGCAGGTGCCGAAAGAGGAGGCAGTGCAGCTGGACGGTGACGACTTCGGCCACTGTGTTGCCCTAACCGGTCGGGTAGATCCGGGTGCGTTAACGCTCTGTGTGCTACCGCAGTGGTCGGAGCGCGCGAACGTTGCCGAGTTCGCCGACTAGCTGGATCCGCCCGCTTGGCCACGGCCAGCAGCTCGCCGGTGCCTGCGATATAAAGTGAGTTAGCGGATCCGCCCGCTAACTGCCGCTGAGCAGGTCCCGCAGCCAGGTGCGCGCCTCCTGGAACGCCTCGTTCGAATTGTGGGCGGTGCTGGTTGCCTGCTGTTTGTCAGCACGCGGATATGACCCGAGGAAGATAACGCGCGGGCTGTGACGTTTCACGCCGAGCACCGCGTCCGCCACCCGCTCGTCCTTGATGTGCCCCTCCGCGTCGATGTAGAAGCGGTAACTGCCGAGACGATTGCCGTTAGGGCGCGAGGCAATCTGGGTGAGATTCACTCCCCTCGTCGCGAACTGTTCAAGCAGCTCAAGCAGCGCACCGGCACGATCCTCAGCCAATTCAATAATCAGCGATGTTTTGTCATGACCGGTTGGCTCGGCAACCGCGCGGCGTTTGGCGACGAGCACGAAACGGGTTTCGGCGTTGCTGTTATCAGCGATGCTCTGCGCGATTACACTGACGCTGTGATGTTTATGAACGTTCAACGGGCCGATCGCCGCCGTGGCATCGCTGAGCGGATCCCGCAACAGCTGCACCGCCTGAATGTTGCTGCCCGCAGCCTGGTGCGTGTGCTTCGGATAGTGCTCCTCAAGCCAGCTGCGGCACTGCGCGTAAGCGACCGGGTGCGCGGCAATCACGGGGCTGTCGTTGAGCGAAACCCCCGGCAGTGTCACCAGTTCAAAGTTCACCGGCACCAGATACTCGCCGATAATGCCGAGCTCACCGGTTGTTGCGAGCGCGTCCTGGGTGACTGTGACACCGCCGTCAACTGAGTTCTCGATCGCGATCATCGCCGCCTCACTGACACCGGAGATCACATCCTGCAGCGCCTCGCTGACGTTCGCGGTTGGTTTCCAGCGCTGCCCGGCAGCCTCACGCACCTGCTTCAGCGCGGCCTCCGTGAAGGTGCCGGCCGGGCCGAGGTAGCTGTACTGCCGTTCTGCGCACTCCGTCCCAGCTGCCGGTTCTGTCTGTTCTGCACGCTGAGCTGATTCTGCGCGATCCGCTGTTTCGTTCATCTTCACACCACTATTTCAAAAGGTCCGTCAGCAGCGCCGTCACCGCCCGCTGCACCTCCGCAAGGTGCGCCGGGCCGTCAAACGACTCCGCATAAATCTTCATAACCGCCTCTGTGCCGCTCGGCCTGATCGCACACCAAGCATTCCCGGTGCGGATCACCAAACCACCGATCGCAGCGTTGTTTCCGGGTGCGTGCGTGAGCACCTCACGGATCGGTTCACCGGCAAACTCCGTCGCCGCAACGCTGTCAACGGTCAGCGCCAAGAGTTTCGCTTTTTGCTCCGGGGTAGCTGGCGCGTCAATCCGGGCGTAGGCGGGGCTGCCGTGTTTGGCGGTTAGCTCAGCGTAGTACTGGCTCGGTGACTTACCGGTGACGGCGAGAATCTCCGCCGCCAGCAGGGACAGCGCGATGCCGTCCTTGTCGGTGCTCCAGGCGGATCCGTTGCGCGTTACAAGGCTCGCCCCGGCGCTCTCCTCCCCACCAAACACCAGCTCGCCGCTGCTTAAACCGGGCACAAACCACTTAAACCCGACCGGCACCTCCAGCAGCGCTCGCCCGTGCGATGCCACAACCCGGTCGATTATCTGCGATGACACAATGGTTTTACCGATTCCGGCGGTGTCACTCCAGGCGGGCCGGTGGGTGAGCAGGTAGTCGATAACCACCGCGAGATAGTGGTTCGGGTTGATTAGCCCCCCGTCCGGGGTGACAATCCCGTGCCGGTCAGCGTCCGCGTCGTTCGCAACCGTCAACGGGAAGCTGTTCTGGTGGGTGAGAACGGCGGCCATTGCATAGCGCGATGACGGATCCATGCGAATCTTGCCGTCCCAGTCGAGGCTCATAAAACCCCACTGCTTATCAATGCCGGGGCCGAGCACCGTGATGTTAAGCCCGTGCCGATCCGCAATCGCCCGCCAGTAGGCGTCGGCCGCGCCGCCGAGCGGGTGCGCCGCAAACGCGATCCCCGCCCGTTTAATCGCAGCAATATCAACAACCTCCGCGAGGTCGGCAACGTACTCACTGAGGAAGTCGTGTTCGCCGAGCTCGCCACCGTCTCGCGCCGCAAGCTGCGAAATCAGGATGGCAGCGGATCCGCCCGAGGCACCAAGCAGCTCGTTTGCGCGCGCCGCAATCCACCCGGTCGCCGCGGTGTCGGCAGGGCCGCCGTGTAGCTGGTTGTATTTAATGCCGCCGTCAGCGGGAGGATTGTGGCTCGGGGTGATAATCAGTCCGTCAGCGATCTCGGCACCCCGGGCATTGTGTTTAATAATCGCGTGGCTGACCGCGGGGGTTGGCACATACTCGTCGTTTTTGCTGCGCAGCACCCGCACCCCGGAGGCGACCAGCACCCGGTAGGCGGTTTCGGCAGCGGGTTCAGACAGGGGGTGACTGTCGGCGCCAACAAATAGCGGACCGGTGATTCCCTGCTGGCGGCGATACTCAGCAACGGCCGCGCAGACTGCGGCGATCTGGGCCTCGTTGAAGGATCCGCTAAGGGAGCTGCCCCGGTGACCGGAGGTACCGAAAACCACCTGCTGTGCCGGATCCGCCGGGTTAACAGGCTGGAAATAGGCGGCACTGAGCACCTCAAGGTCGATCAAATCGGCGGGTGTGGCGGGTTGCCCGGCGCGGTTGTGCATGTGTTTTGGCCTCTTACTAACTTTCGGCTCGTGACGGTCAGCGCCTGCGGGTGCGCTTTTGAAACAGAGCGTTACGACTAAGATTCTACCGGTTTTAGCTAATTTATAACCCTACGTTAAGACTCTGACGATAGGCTTTAACCAGAAATATTGAAGGGGAAAAATGACACAGGGGACAAAATTGAACACCGAAAAACGCTCAGCGGTTAACTGCTGGCTGACCGATATGGACGGTGTTCTGGTTCACGAACAGCAGCCGATTCCCGGGGCGAGTGAGCTGCTTAACCACTGGCGAGAGACCGGTCAAGAGTATCTTGTGCTGACCAACAACTCGATCTTCACCGCCCGCGATCTCAGCGCCCGGCTGTTGGCGAGCGGCATTGAGGTGCCCGAGGATCGCATCTGGACGAGCGCGCTCGCAACCGCTGCGTTCTTAAAAGCGCAGGCACCGGGTGGATCCGCCTTCGCAATCGGCGAGGCTGGTCTGTTGACGGCGCTGCACGATGCCGGGTTTATTATGACCGAAACCAACCCCGATTTTGTTGTTGTGGGTGAGACCCGCAACTACAGTTTTGACGCGCTAACCAAGGCGATACGTTTTATTAACGCGGGTGCGCGTTTCATCTCAACCAACCCGGACGCTACCGGGCCGAGCGCGGAAGGGCCGCTGCCAGCAACCGGTGCGATTAACGCGCTGATCACGAAAGCGACCGGTAAGGAACCGTATGTGGTTGGCAAGCCGAACCCGATGATGTTCCGTTCCGCGCTGAACAAAATTCACGCCCACTCCGAAACAACCGCGATGATTGGTGACCGGATGGACACCGACATTGTCGCCGGTATGGAAGCTGGCCTGCACACGATTCTCGTAAAGACCGGTATTTCTGACGACGCGGAGATCGCGAAGTATCCGTTCCGCCCCGACGAGATTCTGCGCTCGGTCGCTGACCTGCTGGAGTAGCTGCCGGCCCCGGTTGCGGGCAGCGGGCAGCGGGTGAGCCTCTGGCCGCGGTAAGCACCGGGCGGCGGGGTGCGGATCCACCCCGGCACCGCGCTTCAAACCGTCGCTATTTAGCGGCGGTTTTGCGCTGTTTCAGGATCCTCACCAGGTACTGTGAGGCGACGAACGCGAGGAACAGCGAGAACAGAATGTTTGCGACCTGGGGGCTGAGCAGCACCGCCAGTTGCACACTGAACGGTGACACAAGCGCCGCGCTAACACCGAGGATCGCACCGGCTTTAATGTCGGCGTTGCCCATGCGAATGTTCTTGCTTGCGGAGGTTATCGCGCCGGTGATAACCATGCAGAGGGATGTTCCCTTGGCGATGAGATCACTCGCGTTAAAACCGACCATCAGCACCGGGATCGCGATAATGCCGCCGCCAACCCCGAGCAGTGACATCGCGAGCCCCGGGATTAGACCGAACACCAGCAGCAGCACAAACACCAGCGGGGTCATGTTGATGGTGTCGTCACGCGACGGCACAACAACCCAGAGGCTGACGATTGACAGCAGCAGGAACACGAAGAAGCCGATCTCCAGCGCCCGTAAGCTCAGCTTGTTGAGCAGCCGCAAACCGATCCGCGCGCCCACGATTACACCGATTGACAGCGCAATTGCTGCCCGCCAGTCGAAACCGCCCTGCAGCGCGTAGGAGATGAGTCCCGCGGTTGCGGCCGGGAGCATCGCGATCGGGGTTGTTCCGACCGCGCGGCGCTGATCGAATCCCATTAGAAAGACCAGCGCGGGAACCATCAGAACCCCGCCGCCGATCCCGAACAAACCGCCAAAAACACCGGTCGCAAGGCCGATCAAAACAAGCTTAATCGCGTTATGCACCGCACCCCTCAATTCTGTTGTGGGCCGTCTCTAGTTCAACAACCACAGAAGTAATTATTGCGGGGTGAATTATTGTGGGTCAAGCCCCAGATCATCGAGCCCGATCGCGTAACGGTACTCGTAGCCTGCCGCCTCGATTCGCTCTTTCGCCGGTGCCTGGCGATCCACAACAACCGCAACCCCGGCAACCTCGGCACCAACCTTTTCCAGCGCCGCAATCGCCTGCAGCGGTGAGCCACCGGTTGTTGATGTGTCCTCCAGCACGATTACGCGCTTACCAGCAAGGTCCGGGCCCTCAACCTGACGGCCGCGACCGTGATCCTTCGGCTCCTTGCGCACAACGAAGGCGTCGTAGTTGAGCCCACGCGCTGCGCCCTGGTGCAGCACGGCGGAGGCGATTGGATCCGCCCCCATGGTCAAACCGCCAACGGCGACGATGCCATCAATATCGGAGATTAGATCGAGCATCACCTGACCGATCAGCGGGGCTGCACGGTGGTCGAGACTGAGCTTGCGCAGGTCAATGTAGTAGGTCGCTTTTTTACCGCTCGTGAGGGTGAAATCACCGTGGAAAACAGCCTCGGTTTTGATCAGTTCAATAAGTTGCTCTCGTGCGCTTGTCATAGCTAACAGTATATTTTGTTTTCTGCTGTGCCTCAAAGACTGGCGCGGGTTAAGCGGTGGGTGCTGCGGCGAGTGGATCCCGTCACAGCGGGTGCTGCGTCGCTTGGGCCTGCGCGGCTTGGCGCGGGCGCGCGGCGGCGCTGCGTCGGCGCGCTAGTCCGCGGCGTTTGAGATTGCGACCATCTCGTCGCGCGGCACAACCTTAATGCGTGGGCGGCCCACGGCCTCACCGAGCGCGATCTCGTGCTCGTCCAGCCGATGCCAGCCCTCAACCGTTATGTAGTTGATGCCACGCTCGGCAAGCAGCGCGGGGATCGCCTCGGTTTCGGTGACTTCTGGCTGCCAGACCGCGCCCGCCTGCCAGTCCGCGAGCAGCGAGTCGATTGTCTCTTTTGCGTCGGACTTCGTTGCGCCGATCAGTCCGACCGGGCCACGTTTAATCCAGCCGGTTGCGTAGACGCCGGTCACAGGCTCGGCAGGCACCTCGGCATCTCCAGCAGCGGAGTCACCAGAGGCGGTAGCAGCGGGATCCGCCCCCGCAATAACCCGGCCCGCAATGTTGGGGATGATGCCGCGCTGACTGTCGAATGGCACACTCGCCAGCGGGGAACCGAAGTAACCGACCGCGCGATAGAGCGCCTGCACCGGAATCTCGGTGAACTCGTCTGTGTCGATAACACCGCCGGCTCCGTCTGGGCGGGTACGCTGCAGCTTAATTGCCCGCACGCTGCCAGCCTCATCGAGCAGCACAGCAACGGGTTTCGACCAGAAGTGCAGGTGGAGCTGGCGATCCGCTGCGGGCACCTCGCCCGCCTCGCGTGCGCGCTGTTCATCACGCCACTTGCCGAGGATCCGCGAAATAACCAGCATCTGCTTGTTGCTCTTCGCCTGCTCGGTGAGATAGTCGTCGATCAGCTCGAAATCGCGCTCGTCAAGCACCATGTCCACACCGTTAACCTCGCCGAGCTCGCGCAGTTCAAGCGGCGTAAACTTCACCTGGGTTGGACCCTTTCGCCCGAACACGTGCAACTGCTTCAGCGGGTTCTTGCGTAGGCCCTCGTAGACGTTCTCGGGGATCTCGGTCGCGAGCAGCTCCTCGGGATCCTTCACCAGCATCCGTGAAATATCCAGCGCAACGTTACCGTTGCCGACAACCGCAACCTGCTCGGCATTAAGCTCCCAGGTGCGTGGCACATCGGGGTGGCCGTCGAACCAGTTGACGAAGTCCGCGGCGCCGTGGCTTTCGGCGGCATTAATCCCCGGGATGTTAAGCGGCGCATCGGTGATCGCGCCGGTTGCGAAGATCACCGCGTGGTAGTGGCGCTGCAGATCCGCGAGTGTTATGTCG
Organism: Leucobacter sp. OH1287; assembly: GCF_003859945.1. Lineage (GTDB taxonomy): Bacteria > Actinomycetota > Actinomycetes > Actinomycetales > Microbacteriaceae > Canibacter. Next base: position 30,966 of record NZ_RQYM01000011.1, on the reverse strand, counting down.
GTGCCGTAGTTGACGTTGCCGAAGTAGCGAATGTTGCCCTCGTCAAGCACCTGACGCAGCGCGGTAATAATACCTTTGATGCGTGGATGGTCGGGGGCGACGCCGTAGCGCACCAGTCCGTAGGGAGCGGGAAGCCGCTCAAAAAGATCAATCTCTACCTCAAAATCACGCTCGGATCGGTGCAGAATATCTGCCGCATAGATTCCGGCGGGGCCCGCACCAACAACGGCAACACGCAGTTTTGCGCTCACGGCAGTTTTAACCCTTTCGCTCAACAATGGTTTCGGCGAGTTTCACGAGGGCGCGCTTAACGCCGCCCTGCGGGCCGCTGTCCGGCAGCGGAGCAAGCGCCGCCACAGCGCGATCCGCCGCCTGTCGAGCCTGGCGGGCTGTCTCCGCTGTCACCTCGTGGGCACGCAGCTCAGCAACCTCAGTGTCCATCACCTCAGCGTCAGCCCCGGCAGCAACCGCGGCAACGCCCGCCTCGATACGCTGTAAAAGATCCGCCGCCTGCGCGTCTTCCCCGGCACGCTGCTGCAGCAACAACAGCGGCAGCGTTGCAACGCCCGCGCGCAGGTCAGTGCCGGCGCGTTTACCGGTCTGTTTCTTCGACGGCGACAGGTCGATCACGTCATCAATCAGCTGGAACGCCAAACCGATCTCCTCGCCGTAGGCGGTTACCGGATCCAGGTATTCCCGTGGCGCCCGACTAACCAGCCCACCCATGCGAGCGGCGCAGGCGATCAGGGAGCCGGTTTTATCGGCGAGCACCTGCAGATAGTGCGCAATCCGATCCTCACCGGGCTGCGGACCGACCGTCTCGTGCAGCTGCCCGATACAGAGACGCTCAAAGGTTTCTGCCTGCAAGAGGATCGCCTCCCGCCCAAACTCTGCAACAACCGTAGAGGCCCTGGCAAACAGCAGGTCACCGGCGAGAATCGCAACCGAGTTCGACCACGCCTTGTGCGCAGCCGGCACCCCGCGACGCAGACCAGCCTCGTCCATCACATCATCGTGGTATAGAGTCGCCAGGTGGGTTAGCTCAATCGCCTGCGCAACCCGTCGCACCTGCGGGGTTGGGCCGTCGCCGAGCTCACTAACCAGCAGGGTCAGCAGCGGGCGGATCCGCTTACCCCCCGCCTCAGCGAGGTAGCGCGCCGGAGCATCCGCAACCGGTGAGGCGAAGCGAAGATTCTCTAGCAGCCCCTCCTCAACCTTTGCGAGCTCAGCCTCAAGCGCCTTCACGTGTTTCTTGTCTTGGGCGCTCTGGAACAGTTTGCCCGGCAGCGCCTGGGTTGCGGTAACAATATCTACTTTTGTCATAGTGAATCCACTCCGGGTCGCTTATTTCCATTCCGCGTTGACAAAACCACGGTGCAGCGCCGCGATCCCCCCGGACAGGTTGCGGTAGCTCACCATGGATAGCCCAGCATCGCGCATCAACGCCGCCAGGTCGCGCTGGTTTGGCCAGTTTTCGATTGACTCGTTGAGGTACTCGTAGGCACCCCGGTCGCCGCCGATCACTCCCGCAATCTTCGGCAGCAGGTGGCGGGTGTAGAACTGGTAGGGGGTGCGAAGCGGTTCGGCCGGGGTTGAGAACTCACAGACAACCACCCGTCCGCCCGGTTTTACTACCCGTCGCATCTCGGCGAGCGCGGCTGGCACGTCCTGCACATTGCGCAGACCCCAAGAGATTGTTGCCGCGTCGAAACTGTTGTCAGCAAACGGCAGGTCTGTTGCGTCCGCCCAAACAAACTCGAGGTTTGGGATGTGCGCCTGGCGTCTGCGGCCAACCTCCAGCATCCCCTCCGAGAAGTCCGCCGCAACCACCTCGGCGCCGCTCTTGGCGAAGGAGGCACTGGAGGTGCCGGTGCCGGCGGCGATGTCGAGGATCCGCTGCCCCGCCTTGGGTGCGACGGCACGAACCGTCGCGATCCGCCAGAGCCTGTCAATGCCGAGCGTTAAAAGATCGTTGGTGAGATCGTATCGCTCCGAGATTTTGTCGAACATACTCGAAACTTCGCTGGCGCGTTTAGTTGCGGGATCTGGTTTATTCACCCTTATATCGTACCGAGTATTTACCGAGTGGCTGCTTGGAGTGTAAAAAATTTACGGTTGACCGGGTAGGCTATTGGGGTGAGCGAAGCGCACCTGATTGTCACAACCCGGGAGTTGAGTGAGCCGGTTGAGCTTTTAGCATACGCTGATTCGCGGGATCCGCTGGTGTGGCTGCGTTCGGAGCGTGGCGCCGTTGGTGTCGGCGAGGTGCTGCGGCTGGAGTCGTCGGGTTCTTCCCGGTTTGAGGATCTGAACCGCCGCTGGCGCGCAATCTGTGGCCGCGCCGAGATAACCGACCGAGTCCAGCTGCCCGGTTCCGGCCTGATCGCGTTTGGCGCGATAACCTTCGCCGCAAACAGTCGTGCAAAAAGCGTTCTCACTGTCCCCCGCTTCACCCTGCAAAGGCACGATGACCGCTGGTTTTTAACCCGGGTGAGAACCGCTGCCGAACCCGCTCACGCCTTTGAGCGCGAGTCCGGGTTTATTAGCGCCGCGCAGCTCTCTGATTTTGGGCTCTCACCGCGTGATCTCGCGGGCAGCTGGCAGCCCGCAGAGCCGCTCGCGGGTGGATCCGTGGCCCCCGCCCCGGGTGGGTTTGGCACGGGCTCTGGCGCTGGCGCCGGCGGCGACCTCCCGGGCACCCCCGCTGACGAGAGCAGCAAGTATTTTCAGTCCGCCTCGCACCTGCTGGAGCTGCTGAACACCCGCGAAATCTCCAAGATTGTCTTGGCGCGCAGGCAGCGGCACACGATCCCCGCCGACGCCGACCTACGCATCCCCGTCAGCCGCCTCGCCGACAGCTACCGCGACTGCTGGACGTTCAGCGTTGACGGCTTGATCGGTGCCAGCCCCGAAACCCTGATCCGGGTGATCGCCGGTAACGCCTCCGCGCGCGTCCTCGCCGGCACCGCATCGCGTGGGGCGGATCCGCAAACTGACGCCGCCGCCCGCTCACTGCTTGAAACCTCCCCGCTGATCACCGAGGAGCACCGCTTTGCCGCGCAGAGTGTGATTTCGGCGCTGGATCCGCTGGTTGAGAATCTACGGACGGGCCGTGATCCGCTGGTTATTGCCCTGCCGAATGTCTGGCACCGCGCAACCGATATTACGGCGCAGGTTTCTAACTCGATCAGCAGCCTCGATTTGGTTGCGGCGATGCATCCGACGGCCGCCGTTGCTGGCACCCCGACCGCGCAGGCGGTTGCGCTGATTGCCGCGTCCGAGGGTTTCGACCGGGAACGCTATGCTGGCGCGGTTGGCTGGATTGACGCGGCAGGTGACGGCGAGTGGGCGCTGGCGCTGCGCTGCGCGCAGGTCTCTGCTGTTCCCGCGGCGGTGGATCCGGCAACCACCGCGGTGGCCACTTCGACCGCGACTCCCGGGTCGGCCTCCGCAGCTGGGCAGGGCGTTCGCCGGGTGTCAGCCTGGGCCGGCGGTGGACTCGTTGCCGGAGCCGACCTCGCGGGCGAGTTCACTGAGACGGTGATTAAGTTCCGGCCGATCCGCGACGCCTTCGACCGGCCGCTCTAACCGAAACTACGCTAGGCGAGCGGCACCTCAATAATCATCGGGCCGGTGACAGGAACGGTAAACAGTTTCTCCAGCTCACCGCGGTTGCGGGCCAGCTCGTACTGCCAGCCGTATGCTGCAGCCAACTGTTCAAACTGCACCCGCTGCGGTGTCCGCATAACCCGCTCAAAATCAGCCTGATCGGCGGTTTCGGCAACCTCTAGCTGGTCAAAAATAGTACCGCCGGCGTCATTGCCGACGATTATCTGCACCCGCAGCTCCTCGTCGTCACCCAGCAGCAGCGATCCAACATCGTGCAAAAGCGCAAGATCCCCGATTATTACGCGGGTAACCCCGGCCGCCTGCGTCACATCGGGGGCAGCCTGCGAGGCCGCAGCAATCCCGAGCGCAGTGGCGATGGTCCCGTCAATGCCCGCAACACCACGGTTCGCGTACACCCGCACCGGACGCGGCGCGGCAATCCCGTCGAGGGTTCTCACAAGCCTGGACGCGGCAATCACAAGCCTGTCGTGCGGCCAGCTCGCCCGCCACACCGTGTCGGTGAGCAGCTCGCGCGTAACCGCTTCACGCTTCACCGCGAGCTCCGCACGGGCATAGCGGTTGCGCTCTTTATACCCGGTCGCGCGAGCCGCAACCAGGTCAGGGCTGTGCACGGTTGTGCGCGCCTCACGCAGTTCACGGTCGGCAACAACCCAGGCACCGAGCCACTGCCGCAGCCAACCCGGACTGTAATCCCGCGAAACCGTAGCGGCTGAAACAAAACGTGCGGTCCCGCCAGGGTTATAGCGCTCGCCCCGGTGTGGATCCACAACCACCACCTCAATGTCGCTCCGCCTGAGCAACTGCCCAACGTTGCGGGTCAGCGTGGGGTGGCCGAAAACAACTACCCGCTCGATCAGCTCGCCGAGCTCACCCTCTAACAGGGTTTTATAGCAGCTGATCGCCTCCCGGCCGTAGCGGGAGCCGCTAACAACCTCGGCGAGGAGCGGCACTCCGGCTTCGTGCGCGAACTGTTCGGCGGCGGCGCCCGCGCCAGACCCCGCAAAAGCAACGGTTAGGCGGTTGTCGGCGAGCACAAAGGTGTCAAGCTCGCCGGGTTCTACAGCCTCGGCGGCATCGCCAGCCCCGGCGACACTCTCAGCAACACCGGCAGCGCCAGCCCCAGAGGGCTCGGCTGTGGCTTCCGCTCCCCCGTTCTCCTCCGCGGCGAGCAACTGTTTAACCTGTTGCAGCACGGCGCTAACCGACTGGTCGGCGGCGGAGAGCGGATCCCGCAGCCTAATATTCAGCTGCACCGGCCCGGGCGGTTTACCACCCGGGGTGCCGAGTGACGCGATCCACGCCCGCCGCAGCACCCGAGCCAGCTCACGGCTCACCTCGCCGCCGATCAGAAAATCGCAGGGCACATCAAAGTCGAAGGTTTCGCGCGCAAAATCGCGGAACAGTCCCGCCTGCGGCACCGTCTGGTTGGCGCGGACACCGTGCAGCTCGGGTGGCCGATCCGCCGTCAAAAGCAGCATCGGCACGCGCGCGTTTGCCGCCTCCATCACAGCCGGCAGCAGATTACCGACGGCGGTGCCGCTGGTTGTGATTACCGGGGCGGGAACGCCGAGCTCTTTCGCAATCCCGAGCGCAAAAAAACCGCCCGATCGCTCATCTATTTTGGTGTTAAGCCGCGCCAGCTGCTGACGTTCTGCGGCGGCGGCGCTGAGCGCGAGCGCCTGCGAACGCGATCCGGGGCTGACAACAAAATCACTCGCGCCGAGCGCGATCAGGCCCGCAACAACCTGCTGACCCGCGGCGGCGGATCCGCTGTTGCCCCCGCTCATCGCTTGTCACCCGGGGTTGTATCTCCGGGGGTGTCCTCTTCGCCGGGGAACTTCTCGCTGTCAAGCTCCCGCAGTCGCTCTTCAAGATCGTCGATGCGCTGCCGTGATTCACGCAGCTGGTTCTGTCTGACGCCCTCAAAATCACTGAAGTCTACTGGATCGCGCGGCTCCTCCTGCGCCAGATCGCCGCGGTTTTTACCCACCGTCAACCACAGCACCGCGCCGACGAGCGGCAACAGCACAAGCAAGAGGATCCACACGGGTTTGGAGACACCGCGGGCTCGGCTCGAATCGGTCATTGCCGCGTCAATGATGCCGTAGATTGTTATCGCGGCGGCAATCACAGCACCAATTATCAGAAATCGAACCATGAAATAATCGTACCGAAACCTGGGGCGGCACGCAGAAATCTATCCTAAAATGTTGGTGTGAGTGGAAAACGCGCCTGGATTATCTATACCCTGCTGAGACTCGTTTTTTTTGTTGTGCCCTTCGCGGTTATTATGCTGCTGCTGCCGCCTGAATACCGGGTCGGCCTGTCCTGGGGAATCGTGTTCGCAGCGGGCTGTGCGGGGCTTATCTCGCTCGCCCTCTCAATCCTGTTTTTGAGCAAACTGCGCGCGCAGGCAGCGGGCGCGGTGGCGCAGTGGCGAAAGAGCACCCACGGCACCGATGACAGCGATGTTGAGGACGCCTACGTCGCAGAGACAGAGGCTGCCCCAACGGCGGTAGCGGATCCACACACCGCCGCCGATGACGCTGAGCAGCGCTAGCCGCTAACCGCGAAGAACGGCGCCTAAGGGGATCCAACCCTGCGAAACAGCGCTAAGCCCAGACCACGCCGACGAGCGCGAACGCGAGCAGAATCGCGTAAACGAGTGACGCGGCGCTGCTGAGCTGCAGCACCAGAATCAGCTCACGGGCGGTTTTTGCCGTCCAAATAATCAGAATCGTCAGCAGCACAATCAGCAGGTCAAGCAGCACCAGCACCATCAGCAGATAGAACGGCAGGTGCAAAACCGCGAACGCGAACGGCACCAGCATTGCAATCGTGAAAAGCACCTTCGAGGCGCGCGCGCCAATCAAAACCGACAGCGTCTTTTTACCCGCCAGTTTGTCGTTCTCGATATCGCGAATATTGTTGGCGATCAGCACCGCAACCGCAAACAGGCCGATCGCGGATCCAAACCACCACATCTCCTGCAGCGGGATCTGCGACTGCAGCCAGTAGGTGCCGCAGGTTGCCACCGGTCCGAAGAAAATAAAGACCATAACCTCGCCGAGCGCGTTATAGCCGTAGGGGCGTTTGCCGCCCGTGTAGAACCACGCCGCAACAATCGCGACCAGTCCGAGCGCCAGGAACCACCACTGCTGGCTGAGCAGCACAGCGGCAAGCCCCGCGAGGGCAACGAGTCCGAAACAGCTGAGCGCCGCCGCCAGCACGTGTTTCGGGTTCACAAGCCCCGAACCGGTTAGCCGCGCGGGTCCAACCCGGTAGTCGTCGGTGCCGCGCACACCGTCAGAGTAGTCGTTCGAGTAGTTGACACCGATCTGCAGCAGCACACTAACCGCGAGCGCGAGCGCCGTTAAAAGCGGGGAGTATGAGCGGACCATTCCGGCGAGCGCAGCACCAACAATCACCGGTGAGACGGCTAGGGGGAGGGTGCGCAGGCGTGCGCCGCCGATCCAGCTGGCGAGGCTCGCGCCGGGGTACTGCTTGGCTGCCGGCCGTTTAGCTTTCGACTGCTTGGCGCTCGACTGTTTTGTCATCGACCGTCTTTCTGCGGCAAACCGCTTGTGTTAACAACCTTTTCGTTCTGCACTGAGCCGTCGTTGTTCTCCGGCTCATCCGCCTGACTGACGGACGCGAGCAGCAGAATCGTGCTCACCAGCATCACCGCAACCGTCACCGCGCTGAAGATAATAAACGACTTCAGCGGCTTCCGGTAGTGGTCCGCAACCTGGTTAAAAACATCGGTGCCCTCGTCGTCAACCTCCTTCGCAACCGGAATGGACGAGGTAAAAAGGCGTGCTAAATCTTCATTCTCTGTCATACATAACCCCCTCACCTAGCTTAGCCGCTGCAGGGTGTTCAGCGCTGTCAGATAGTCAGGTTTGCCGCCCGGTAGTTGCGGCAGCTCAGTCACCCAGCGGATCCTGGCGGGCTTCGCCGCCTTCCCAATCTCACCGGTCAGCTCCTCAATCAGCCGCTGTTCAAGCTCGGCGCGCTGCGTGGCCTGCTGGTCTGCCTGCTGCGCTGCCTGCTGGTCTGCCTGCTGCTCTGCCTGCTGGTCTGTCTGCTGCCCTGCCTGCTGTGTTTCGACCTCGGGTTCCTCCCGTGCGACGGTGGTTTGCGGATCCGCCCCCGCCACCGCGAGCAGCGCAACCGACTGCCCCCAGCGCTCGCTCGGGATCGCGACGGCGAGCACCGCCCCAACCCCCGGAACCCCGGCCGCAAGCTTTTCTACCCGGTCAAGCGAGACATTCACACCGCCGGAGATCAGCACCCGGTCGAGTCTGCCCGTCACCGTCAGCATTCCACCGAGCAGTTTACCGCTGTCACCGGTGCGATACCAGCGCCTGGTGGATCCGTCAGCGCCCGTCTCGGTAATAAACCGCGCCGCCGTCAACTCCGCATCGAGCGGGTACCCGGTCGCCAGGCAGCTCCCGGCTAGCTGCACCTCGCCGTCGCGGATCCGCACCCCGGTGTCACCAATTTCAACGCCGTCGTAGACGCAGCCGCCAGCGGTTTCGCTCGCGCCGTAGCTGCGCACCAGCGGCAGGTTCAATTCGTGGGCGAGCTGACGCTGTGCAACGCTCAATCCCCCGCCGCCGACGAGGATCGCGGCGAACTCGCGGGCCCGCTGCAGCGCGTCAGCGTCTTTTTGGCAGAGCTCAAGCAGCTGCACAAACTGGCTCGGAACCAGCGACACATAGCGTCTGTCGTGCGTCATCGACTCGGCGCGGTCAAGCAGCTCGGCGGGGTCGAACGGCGAACCGAAATAACAGACCGGGTCGGTTCCCGCGACTATCCCGCGCACCAGCTGCTGCGCACCCGAAACCAGGTGCAGCGGCAGCGTAATCAGCCACTGACCGGGGCCTCCGAGGCGGCTGTGGGTTGCGTGGGCGCTCGCGAGCAGCGCCAAACGGCTCAGCTCAACATACTTTGGCACGCCGGTTGAGCCGGAGGTGTGGATCACGAGCGCGGTGTCCGGGGCGAGCGCGGCCGCCAGCTCGGCAGGGGGTAGCTGCTGGTGGTCGCCCGCGGGGAGCGGGAGGACGGCGGATCCGCCCGCATCGCCAGCCCGGGCAGCCAGCGCCTCAGCAGCCAGCGCCTCAGCAGCCAGCGCCTCAGCACCCGCAGCCTCAGCACCCGCCGCCTCAGCCGGATCCACCTCACCCAGCACGTCAGCCAGCGCGGCGCGCAACCAGGCGGCATCGTTCGCGGGAACAGTCAGTAGCTTCGTCATATCCCTATCAGCTTAAACCACGCAGCTTAGACCGCGGCCGCACACCCCGCTAGAATTGGTATGGGAATCCGGTCCAGTCAGGGTCGCGCTTTTGCAGGAAACTGTCTCGCCCCTCAACCGCCTCATCGGTGCCGTAGGCGAGCCGGGTCGCCTCCCCCGCAAACAGCTGCTGACCGACGATTCCGTCGTCAACCGCGTTGAACGCGTACTTCAGCATCCGGATCGCGGTCGGCGACTTGCCGAGGATCTTCCGCGCCCAGGCAATGCCGGTTGTTTCCAGCTCACTGTGCGGCACAACCGCGTTCACAACACCCATCTCGTAGGCGCGCTCTGCGGAGTATTCATCAGCGAGGAAGAAGATTTCGCGGGCACGCTTTTGCCCGATCTGACGGGCAAAATAGGCTGAGCCGTAGCCCGCGTCGAAGGATCCAACATCCGCATCGGTCTGCTTAAACTTGCCGTGTTCGCGCGACGCAATCGACAGGTCACAAACCACGTTCAGCGAGTGTCCACCGCCGGCAGCCCACCCACCGACAAGTGCGATCACAACCTTCGGCATAAACCTGATCAGCCGCTGCACTTCGAGAATGTGCAGCCTGCCAGCGCGCGCACTGTCAACACCGCTGGCATCCGGGGTGTCGGAGTATTTATAGCCGTCACGGCCGCGGATCCGCTGGTCACCGCCGGAGCAGAAAGCCCAACCGCCGTCTTTCTCGCTCGGGCCGTTGCCGGTTAGCAGCACAACCCCGACCCGCGGGTTAACCCGCACCCGCTCTAGCGCGTCATTCAGCTCATCAACGGTTTGTGGCCGGAACGCGTTTCGCACCTCTGGCCGGTTAAAAGCAATGCGGGCGATGCGCCCGTCGGTGCTCAGGTGCGCGGTTATGTCGGTGTAGTTTTCGCTGCCGGGCGCGTCCTCCCACAGTGTCGGATCGAATGTTTCAGAAACTTTTACGGTCATACAGCTACTCTACCTAAGTATGTCCCTGTCTCACCCCACAGTTTTACCCCCGCTGGCGGATCTTATCGACAGCTGCGTTCCTGTCGAGCTGCCGCTGCACACCAGGTTCCGGGGTGTTGTGTCCCGTCAGGCGGCGCTGTTCCGGGGCGTTAAACGCTGGAGCGAGTTTGCCCCGTTCCTGGAGTATCCTCCCCCAGAGGCCGCTCACTGGCTCGCCGCTGCAATCGAGTACGGGTGGTCTCAGCTGCCGGCTCCGCTGCGCAAAAATATCCCCGTCAACGGCACAATTCCCGCCGTCACCCCGGAGCTGGTGCCTAAGACCGTTGCCCGGTTTACAGGCTGTGAGGTGTTCAAGATTAAGGTTGCTGAGCCCGGCCAGGATTTAACCTGTGATGTTGCGCGGGTTGATGCCGTCCGCCGAGAGGTTGGCGAGGGCATACAGCTCAGGCTTGATGCCAACGGCGCCTGGGACGTAGCCACCGCGCTGCGAAGCATCCAGGAGCTCGCCCGGTTCGGCCTCGACTATGTTGAGCAGCCCTGCGCGAGTGTCGCCGAGCTCGCCGAGCTGCGGGAGCGGCTTGATCAGGCGGGCTGCCCGGTGAAGATCGCCGCCGATGAGAGTGTGCGCAAGGCAGCGGATCCGCTGCGGGTCGCCAGACTTGGCGCGGCAGACCTGCTGGTTGTGAAGGCTGCCCCCTTAGGCGGTATCTCCCGCGCCCTCGCGATTGTTTCGGAGGCCGGGCTGCCGGTTGTTGTCTCCAGCGCCCTCGACACAAGCGTCGGCATCGGCATGGGTTTGCGGCTCGCCGCGGTGATTCCTGACCGCCTGTTCTACGGCGCCTGCGGTCTGGCAACCGCCCAGTTCTTGGCTGCCGACGTTGTTTCTTCCCCGCTCACCCCCGTGGGTGGATCCATACCGGTGACCGCCCCGGTTTGTGACACCGAGCCGCTTTCCGCCGCCGCGCTAACCGGGCAAGAGCGGGAAAAATGGCTCCGCCGCGTTACAGAGTGTTACAAACTGTTAGAAACCCGAGCAGGATGAAACAACCCTGTAATTCCGCGGTTTTTTGAGGTTGTTATGTGCGCAATCTCGGTCGCGCTCACAAAAAATCCCCTAATACAGTTGAATGTATTATTTGCAGCCGCTATTATGGGGTCTACCGGTATAATTTACAGATTAGAGGTTAATATGACTGACCAGCACAATGGATTCAACAACCAGGCTCACGGCGAACAGCCACAGCAGCCAGCTGCGGCATCTGCACACAATCAGCACCCTGCTGGCCCGCAGAAAACCAACACAATGGCGATCGTTGGCCTCGTGCTTGCGTTCATCGCGGCACCGATCGGCGCGATTATCAGCTTCGTGGCTCTCGGCCAGATCAAGAAAACCGGTGAGGGTGGACGCGGTCTCGCGCTCGCGGGTGCAATCCTCGGTACTCTCTTCACCGTGTTCTTCATCCTCGTCATCATCTTCAGCATTGTAGTTGCAAGCAAGGCTGCCGAGGAAGCAAACAAAACCTACAGCAACAGCTCATCAAGCTCATCAAGCGGCAGCTCTTCAGGCAGCAGCTCTTCAGGCAGCAGCTCTTCAGGCAGCAGCACCCCGAGCGACGATGATGTAGATCAGGCGATCTGCGACTCATTCACCAAGATCGCTGGCTCTCAGGATCCTGCAGAGCTCAGCACCGCTCTTGCGGAGCTCGCAGTGCTGTACAGCGACGGTGACGACGATGACGATCCAGCAAAGCTGAAGGTCGTTAACGACTTCAAGGCAGCTGTTGATTCACTCGACACATCCACAATCACCACAACCGCTACCGAGTTTGACACCGTACTGCGTGACGACCAGTTCGCTTGCCTCTCCCGCTAGGCGGTAACCGGGGTCAACAGAGTTGGCTGTTTAACCGCAGCCATCCACAAACTAGCTAGTACCCAACACCCAAACTAGCTAGCCACCTCCACAAAGACGACGCGCACAGAGTTTAGTCCCCTGTGCGCGTCGTTTTATTTTTTCAAAATTCTCTGCGCGCCAGGCACAAGCACAACCAAAAATATTTTTCACCGGTCAGAGAAGTAAAAACAGTTACACGGTGGGTCTACAGCGGCTACTTGCCTTTGCTATCAAAACGTCTAAGGCGACAAATCCGTTTGAATAAGGGTTTTCTCGGCAGTAAAATTAGTATTGTCGGATAAATTAGTAGATTTGAGGACATTATGACTCAGCAACAAGACGGATTTAATAATCAGGCAGATGGCGTGCCTGCATACCAACCCCCTGTGATGCCGCAGCATCCTCAGCAGCCTGCTGCGCCGCAGAAGACCAACACAATGGCCATCGTTGGCTTGATCGCAGCCTTTGTTTTTGCGCCGGTTGGTGCGATTCTTAGTTTCGTAGCGCTCAGCCAAATTAAAAAGACTGGTGAGGGTGGACGCGGTCTCGCGCTCACCGGTGCGATCCTCGGCTCGATTTTCACCGTGTTCGGAATCATCTACATAATTGTGGCGATGACTTTGATCCAAGCCGCTATCAACTCCGATCTTGAGACAAAAATGGGTGACACAAGCACGTCGATGGAGAAAGAGTCCGACGAGGGTGGCTCCTCTAGCGGCGGTGTTGGCACCTCTCGCGACAACCCTGTAGAAATCGGCACTCCGCTAAAGACCGAGGACTGGACTGTTGTGGTTAACAGCGTTAACCTCGACGCCACCGAAGCGGTAGCGGCGGCAGAAGAATACAACGACCCTGCTCCTGACGGCCAGGTCTATATTCTGGTAAACATGACCGTAACCTACACCGGCAAGGATTCGGCAGGCCAGACACCTAGCCTCTCTGTTGAGTACATCAACAAACAGGGCAACACCTTCGGCCAGTACGACGGCGGCAGCTTCGCTGTTCCACCTGAGAAGCTTGACACCTTTGAAACCCTCTACGAGGGCGCTAGCCTCACCGGTAACATCCTGCTGACCGTTCCAAAGGACGGTGTTGCAGACGGTGTTCTCGGCGTAACCCCGGAGTTCTTTGCAGACAAGGTATTCGTCGCCCTGCAATAACCCACTCCAACACACCACACCTGGGTGCCCATTGGTTTATACCGGTGGGCGCCCTTTTTTAAGTGGAGAATATCTAACTGAATGGTTATACTTAAAGGTGTAAGAGAAGGTGTTTGGCACAGCCACACAACATTTCACCGTCTGATCCCACTTAAGTTAAGGAACATCTCTATGACTTCACCCCAGGTCCCTGACGGCTCAGCTGGACAGCAGCCCCAGCAGCCCCAGCAGCCGCAGCAGCCCCAGCAACCCCAGCAGCCGCAGTTCGCTGCCCCTCAGTATGCTGCCCCTCAGCAAACAGCTCCGCAGCAGCCGGCACCCTTCCAGAAGACCAACACGCTCGCGGTTGTTGGCCTGATTGCCGCCTTTGTTTTGGCTCCGGTTGGTGCGGTCTTAAGCTTCATCGCGCTGAAGCAGATTAAAAAGACCGGCGAGGAGGGCCGTGGCCTTGCCCTGGCGGGCGCGATCGCCGGCTCTGTGTTCACCGGTCTAGCGGTTCTCTACATCATAGGTATGATTATTCTTTTCGTGATTACCTTGAACACGAGCGGCGGATCTACCACCAACTACGGCAGCGGCAGCTCCACCAGCACCGAAACACAAACCGACTCCGGCACAGGCTCAGACAGCTACACCGGATCTGGCTCAGCTGACCTCCCGAAGTCTTCCAGGGAAAAACCGCTTCCACTAAACACCCCGATCGAGACAGACAACTGGACCATTGTCGTTAACAGTGTTGACCTCGACGCAACCACGGAAGTAGCGGAAGAAAACGAGTATAACGATATCGCGCCTGAGGGCAGCGTTTTCGTACTGATTAACGTCACCGCAAAATACACCGGTAAAAATACGCAGGGTGAACCACCAACCTTCAGGGTTGAGTATGTTAACAAGGCAGGCAACAGCTTTGACGAGTTCAGTGGCAACACCTACGCTCTCTACCCAGATCGTTTTCCTGCTGGGCAGAGCCTCTACGAGGGAGCCAGCAGTACCGGCAACATCCTGCTGACACTCCCGAAAGAGGGGCTCACCGATGGTGTTCTCGCGGTTTCACCGGATAACACCGGTGGGAAGGTTTTCCTAGCTCTGCAGTAAGCGGCCACAGGATTCCAAACCAAACACCCGCAACACGGTGTCCGGACTACAACCGGGCACCGTGTTTCTTTATCTCCGAGGTTGCTTTCTCGCCGATTTCGCACAAAAACAGCCCTCCCGCAATGGAAAATATCAAATTGAATGGTTATGCTTAATATATAGCTAAGCTGTGATCAACAACCACAGGGTTATCACGGCGGCTTCCAACAGCAGCAAACACAGGCGGAGGAACACCGATGACAGTACCACAGTACCCACAAGATCCATACGGCGCTAACTACCAGCAACCCCAGGCACCGCAGCCGTCCAAAACCAACACGCTCTCCTACGTCTCGCTGATTCTCGCCTTCGTGATGCCGGTTGCCGGCGCGATTGTTGGCCACATCTCGCTGAAACAGATCAAAACCAGCGGCGAAGAGGGGCGCGGCATGGCGCTCGCGGGTGTCATTATCGGGTGGATCCTGACCGGTTTCCTAGCCCTTTACTTCCTGCTGGTGTTTATTGGCGTGATTGCCGCGATCACCTCATCCGGTGGAGGTTTGGGCGGCCCAAGCAGCCAGGTCTGCTCCGCACTCGATAATCTCAACCAGGCAAGTGGCAACATCTTCGCTGAGAAGCACCTCTTTGATGAGCTGGCAGAGGCATACGCAGATCAGCCTGACAAGCAGCGAGTGACTGAGGAGTTTAAAGATGCGATCCTCTCGGGAACAAGCGATGAACAGGCGAAAGCCGCCGAAGAGTTTGATCGAGTTACCGCCGACGACCAGTTCCAGTGCGGGATCTACTAACCACCCCAGCTAGCGGATCCAGAAAGAAGCAAAAAATTGTCTGCACCAGATAACCCCCCAACCCAGCCGCTGACGCCAGCGCAATCGGAGCAGACCGCGACGCCCGTGATGCCAGCGCCGGCCGTAACGTCGGAGCTGCGCTATGCTGCACCCCCGCAGGCGCAGCCGCAGACACCCGCACCAGCTACAGCCCCGGCGTATCCGGCGCAGAACACAGCACCTGCTTATCAGACCCAGCAGCAAGGCTACCCCGCACAGCCGCAGTACAGTGCGCCTCCGCAGTACGGTCCGGGCCAGCAGCAGGTGATCTACTACCCCGCATACGCAACCCCCGCAGCAAAAACCAACACTCTCGCACTGATCAGCTTGATCACTGGCCTTATTGCGTTTCCGCTGTATATGTTTTGGATTGGGGCGCCCCTCAGTATTGCTTCCCTGATCACCGGCTACATAGCTCTGCCCCAGATCAAACGGACCGGCGAGAGCGGCCGCGGTTTAGCGATGGCGGGCATTATCATCAGCTGGTCACTGCTCGGGATCTTCACGCTCTTCGGGATGGGTCTGCTGGTGCTCGTCCTGTTCTTTGATAACGCTTACCCGCCTTACCTCTACTAGCCAGTCCGCTGGCCAGTGCGACCCCGATCAGCTAGACCCCCTAGCAGCCCGAACCGCGACTGACCGGATCCACTAGCCAACCAGATCCACCCCCACCAACAACCAGACAAGACCCGCCGACCACCGAAGGAGAACTAAGGAAACATGACCGTTCCAAACTCACCCGAACAACCACAGCAAAGCTATCAGCAGCCGAGCTACCAACCGCCGAGCTACCAACCGCCAACCTATCACCAAACCACCTACGTGACGAACGTTAACGCTGCTCCACCAACCAACACCCTCGCGATCATTGGCTTCATTTTGAGCCTGCTGGGATTCAACGTGATCAGCCTGATCGTTTGTTACATCGCACTCGGCCAGATTAAACGCACCGGTGAGGGCGGCAAAGGATTTGCGTTCGCGGGTGTTATCATCAGCTGGGTGGCAATCGGCATTTTGCTGCTCATGGTAGTGCTCTGGATTGTTGTTGTCGTCATGGTCGCTGTCGGAGCCAATACCTACAACGGGTATTAAAACTAACCGGGGCGGTTAAGCCCCGTATTTCGAGGAGGAAACATGGCAAACTATCGAGTACAGAACCCCGCGACCGGCGAGGTCGTCGAAACCTTTGAACCCGCGACCGATACTCAGGTTGCCGAGATCCTCCAAAGCAGCGAGGCTGCCTACTTAGCGTGGCGCAAAAAATCCGTACAGGAACGCGCCGCCGCGATTAAGCGGGCAGCCGAGCTGTTTGCTGAACGCCGCCAGGAACTCGCCGAAACCATCACCCTGGAGATGGGTAAGAGCATCCCCGAGGCGCTCGACGAGGTTGATTTTGCGACCGACATTATCGACTACTATGCCGTGCACGGCCCGAGCCTGATAACCGAGGGTGAAATCCCGAGCACCGTCCCCGGCAAAGCGGTTATTCAGCGCCTCCCAATCGGGCCGCTGCTGGGTGTTATGCCGTGGAACTTCCCCTACTATCAGGTTGCGCGTTTCGCCGCCCCAAACCTGCTGCTCGGCAACACGGTGATTGTCAAGCACGCGGACATCTGCGCCCGCTCCGCACAGCTGATGGAGGACATCTTCCTTGAGGCTGGTGTTATCGAGGGTGGCTACCACAATATTTATGCCTCCCACGACCAGATTGCAAAAATTATTGCGGATCCGATCACCCAGGGTGTTTCGCTCACCGGCTCCGAGCGTGCCGGCGCAATTATCGCCGAACAGGCGGGCAAAAACCTGAAAAAGTGTGTGCTAGAGCTCGGCGGCAACGACCCGATGATCGTGCTCGCAGACGTTGATGTCACCGAGGTTGCGAAGGCGGCGTGGGACTTCCGCACCTACAACCTCGGCCAGGTGTGCAACTCCAACAAGCGGATCATTGTTGAGGACGGCATCTACGATGCCTTTGTTGCCGAGTTAGTGAAGCACGCAGCGGGTCTGCGCCCAGGTGATCCACGCGACCTGAAACCGGGCGAGTACGGCCCGATGTCGTCGAGAGCCGCGGCGGAAACCGTTGCCGAACAGGTTGACCGCGCGGTTGCAGTCGGTGCGCGCGTGCTCAGCGGCGGTGAACTCACCGCTGGTTCTGCCGCCTACTACTCACCGACCGTGCTGGTTGATGTGCCACGCGACTCAGGCATTTTCCACGAGGAAATCTTCGGCCCGGTCGTCACCGTCTACCGCGCAGCCGACGCGGACGACGCGCTCGCGCTCGCAAACGACTCAGCATACGGCCTGGGTGGATCCGTGTTCTCCCGCGATGTTGCTTTGGCGACCGAGCTGGCACAGCAGTTGAACGTCGGCATGGCGCACGTCAACACGATTGCGGCGGAGGCTGCGGAGCTGCCGTTCGGCGGGGTTAAACGCTCCGGTTTCGGGCGTGAGATGGGGCCGATCGGGATTGATGAGTTCGTCAACAAGCGACTGTTCTTTGTTGCGCCCTAGCGGGCACTGACCGACTGTGCCGCCGCTCGCACTCACAGCGCGGGCGGCGCTAGCGCGCCAGGCGGGTTTTGGCTCACCAGGCACAGCCGCCTAGCCTGCGGCTACTCGGTGACGGTCACAACCCCGCGCATCTCGGGGTGGATCGAGCAGATGTAGCTGAAGGTTCCAACCTCATCAAAAACGTGCGTGAAACTGCCCTCGTAAACCAGTTCACTCACGAATGAGCCGTCGGCAGCAACCACATCGTGTCGGTTGGTGCCAACAAACTCCCAGGTGACAGCCTCACCCTTTTTAATCGTCACCTCGGCGGGCTCGTATTTGTTATCAATAGCGTGAACTGTCACAGCCGGAGTAACCCCCTCCGCTGACGGAGTCACCTCCGGTTTTGCCGGCGCACAGGCACTCAACCCAAACAGCAGTGTCGCGGCCGCTGCGGCAGCGGTGAAACGGGGCAGGCTCTTTGTCAGACTCATTGTTACTCCTGTTTTGTTGAAAACACTGATCTTGGGTGCGGCTCACTAAAACCGTGACTAGCGGACGTGCAGGATCCGCGCCACATCCGAGATTGAGCCGGTGAGCGACGGATAAACGGTGAACGCCGCCGCGATCTGGTCAACGGTGAGGCGGTGTTCAACCGCGAGCGCAAGCGGGAAAATCAGCTCGGAGGCGCGCGGTGCAACGATCACACCGCCGCGCACCTCACCGGTCCGCTGCGAAGCAAACACCTTCACGAAGCCGTCTTTAATGCCCGCCATTTTCGCGCGCGGGTTGATTGCGAGCGGGATTTTATGGCTGACACAGCCGTAGCCTGGTCCGCCCTCCTGCAAATCGTTCTCGCTGAACCCGACCGTTGCAATCTCCGGTGAGGTGAACACGGTTGAGGCAACGTTATCGAGCGAGATTGGTCGCACAAAATCACCGAGCGCGTGCATAATCGCGGTGCGGCCCTGCATTGCGGCAACCGATGCGAGCGGGTAGAAATTGGTGCAGTCACCGGCCGCGTAAATCGACGGCACATTAGTGTTCGCAACCTTGTTAACCACAATGTGGCCAGAGTCGGTCACCTCAACCCCGATGTTCTCCAGACCGATACCGGCGGTGTTTGGGATGGATCCAACCGCCATCAGACAGTGGGAGCCGGTCACCTCCCTGCCGTCGGAAAGGGTGACGAGCACACCGTCCTCGGTGCGGGTTACGGTCTCGGCGCGCGACTTGCTTAAAACGTTCATGCCGGATCGCTTAAACACCCGCTCAATCACCGCTGCGGCGTCCGCGTCCTGCCCCGGCAGCACCTGCTCGCGACTAGAAACCAGGGTCACCTCGGCGCCGAGAATCCGGTAGGCGCTCGCGAACTCCGCACCGGTCACACCGGATCCGATAACGATCAGGTGCTCGGGCAACGTCTTTAAATCGTAGAGCTGTTTCCAGGTGAGGATCCGCTCCCCGTCCGGTTTTGCGCTGTCCAGCTCGCGCGGGCTCGCCCCCACCGCGACAACGATTGTGTCGGCTTTAATGTGGTCGAAATCGGTGCCACCCGCGGCGGTTGACACAACCAGCGAATTGGGACCGTCGATCCGTCCCTCGCCGTGCACAACTCGTACACCCGCCTCCTCTAGCGTTGCGTGCATGTCGACGGATTGAGCTGCCGCCATCGCTTTCAACCGTTTGTTGACCGTTGCGAAGTTGACGGCAATCTCTGGCCTAACTGGTTTTCCATCGCCGCCCGGCACATAGGTTTGCACACCGAGCGCGCCCGACTTCCGCACAGCAGCTGCGGCGTCGGCGGTTGCGATTAGGCTCTTTGACGGAACGACGTCGGTGAGCACTGCCGCGCCACCGACGCCGGCGCGCTCAATCAGGGTGACATCCGCGCCGAGCTGAGCACCGGCGAGCGCCGCCTCGTATCCACCCGGGCCACCACCCAAAACCGCAATTCGATGTTTACGCGCAAAAACATTAGCCATGTGTTTAAGTTTAGTTTCTCTTGACTGACTTTTAAACTTCTGCGGAGTATCCTGCGCCGAAACGGCAGATTTTGCCCTTTCTCGGCATGTAACCTGACAACCTGCTGTGAGTTCATGTCATTTTAGTAAGGGCAACCTAATATAAATAGTATGTATAACGACCGGCGGCACGAACAGTCAGATCAGCAACTCCATGTTGAATTCGATTTCGAGCACAGCTTTCTCGCTCACCCCCGCTTAAGAATCGTTGACCCGGTCGGTCTCGAGTGTGTTCTTGCGGCCGGTGATGCCGGCGATATCGCAGAGATCCAGGACTGGCTGTTCAGCCTGCCCGAGCACACCTTCGGACAGGTGTTTATTGAGGTGTTTTCTCCGATCCAGATAGTTGAACTCTTCACACCCAAACACATTTCCGTGACCTGGATTACCCGGGAGAAGCTGCGCCCGAGCAGCCGCCCCGGGATTGGGATCCCCCGCGGCAGTGCGCTACGCGACGCGGTTGATGCGTGGCTTAACGAGTGGGCTCGCCCTGAGGGCGGCAGCCACGTCCACATCTGGGCGGGAGCCCGCAGCAGTTCAATAATGAACCGCTACTGGCTGATGCTGCAGCGCGAACTAAAGAACGTTAGCTAGTCAAGTTGACAATTTAACAACCCTACAAAAGAGGAGATCATGACCGCTAATACCCCGAAAACACGCATATACAACACGACCGCTCTGGTCATTGGAACAGGTGGTTCAGGTTTGCGTGCAGCCATTGAGCTGCAGGAGCTGGGCCAGGACGTTATTGCGGTGGGTAAGCGACCGCGCTTTGACGCTCACACAACCCTGGCTGCCGGTGGTATTAACGCCGCGCTGGGCACCATGGATCCTGAAGACAGCTGGCAGCAGCACGCCGCCGACACCATCACCGAGAGCTATATGCTGGCGGATCCACGCACCGTCGAGATCGTAACCAAGAACGCTGCCCGCGGTATTGAGGACTTGGAGCGCTACGGCATGGGCTTTGCGCGCGAAGATGACGGCCGTATTTCGCTGCGCTTCTTCGGCGCACACACCTACCGCCGCACCGCGTTCTCAGGAGACTACACGGGTCTGGAGATCCAGCGCACCCTGGTTAACCGCGCTGAGCAGCTCGACATCCCAATCCTCGACACCGTCTACATCAGCCGCCTGCTGACCGACGAAAACGGTGTTGTCTCTGGCGCTTACGGTTTCGACCTGGTTGACGGCACCCGCATTATTGTGCGCGCTGACGCGGTTATTCTCGCGTCCGGTGGTCACAACCGAATCTGGCGCCGCACCTCCAGCCGCCGTAACGAGAACACCGGTGACACCTTCCGTCTCGCAGCTCTCGCTGGTGCGCGGATCCGTGACGCCGAGCTCGTGCAGTTCCACCCGTCAGGCATCCTCGAGCCAGAGAGCGAGGCGGGCACACTGATCAGCGAGGCAGCTCGCGGTGAGGGCGGTATTCTGCGCAACGCTCTCGGCGAGCGCTACATGCCAAAGTATGACCCGGAGCGTAAGGAGCTCAGCACCCGTGACCGTGTTGCTCTCGCCTCTGAAACCGAGATCCGTGAGGGCCGTGGCACCGCAAACGGCGGTGTGTGGCTTGACGTTTCACACCTGCCAAAAGAGCAGATTATGGAGCGTCTGCCACGCGTCTACTCGCTGATGCTTGAACTGCAGATGAAAGACATCACCAAAGAGCCGATGGAGATCGCTCCAACCGCTCACTACTCAATGGGCGGTGTTTGGGTGCGCCCAGAGGATCACAGCACCGAGGTGCCAGGTCTCTACGTTATCGGTGAGGCTTCATCCGGTCTGCACGGCGCAAACCGTCTCGGCGGTAACTCGCTGATCGAGCTGCTGGTTTACGGCCGCATTGTTGGTGAGGCGGTTGCGAAATACTCTGCTGAGCTCACCAGCCAGCCGCGATCCGCTCAGGCAGAGGCTGAGGCAGCAGCTGAGATGGACGACCTGCTGAACCGCAAGGGTGACGAGAACGTGCGTGCACTGCAGCGTGCGGTGCGCAACATTATGACCAAGTATGCGGGTGTTATCCGTGACGAGGAAGGCCTCACCCAGGGTCTGAAGGAGCTTGACGAGGTTGAGGCGCGCGTTGCCGGTCTCGGCGTTCACCCTGACCTCGCTGGTTTCCAGGATCTCGCAAACGCATACGACCTGCTCTCAACCATTATCGCCGCTCGGGCAACCCTGCAGTGTGCGCTCGAACGCCGCGAAACCCGCGGCTGCCACAACCGCACCGACTACCCAGAGACCGATCCTGCGCTGCAGGTGAACCTGGTGTGGTCACTCGACGGCACAGTTGAGAAGGAGCCGATTCCTGAGGTTCCAGCTGAGATCGCTGCGCTCATGCACGAGCACACCGATTACACAGGCAAGCTCGTTGAGTAACGAGCTCATCTAAACAAGCGGGGTCGCAAGTCTTGGGGTATAACTTGCGGCCCCGCTCTTTTGTGCCGCGGAGGCTTTGTTAAGGGTTAAGCCCCCGGCTAGTTTTTCACTGGGGCTTATGCCACGGGGAGCTTATGCCGCGGGGAGGCCGTGAACAACCCGGGTGAGCAGGTCCGCAAGCCGCGGCTCGGCGGCCTTACCCTGCGCAATCACCTCGTGATGATCCAGCGGCTCATCTGTGATTCCGGCGGCGGGGTTGGTTACCAGGGTGAATCCCAGGATCCGCATCCCGGCCGCGCGCGCCGCAATCGCCTCAAGCGCGGTTGACATGCCGACCGCGTCACCGCCGATTGTCCGCAGGAAGCGAATCTCGGCGGGGGTTTCAAAGTGAGGTCCAGGCAGCTGCACGTAGACACCCTCCTTAATACCGGGCTCAACCGTGCGCACATAGTCGCGCAGGGAGGAGCTGTAGAGGTCTGTCATGTCAACAAACTCGGCGCCCTTTAGCGGGCTGGTCGCGGTCAGATTGATGTGGTCGCTGATTAGCACCGCCTCACCAACCTGATATTGCTCGTTGATACCACCCGAGCCGTTGGTGAGGATCAGGGTTTTCGCTCCCGCGGCGGCGGCTGTGCGGACACCGTGAGCAACCGCGTCCACCCCGTGCCCCTCATAGAGGTGGGTGCGAGCGCCGATGACCAGCACAATCCGCTCATCAGGCAGACGCAGCAGCGTTAGCTTGCCTGAGTGCCCGATAATGCCCGCGCTGTAGAAGCCGGGGACGGTGTCGCCGGCGAAACTCGCGATCACCTCGCCAAGCTGCTCTGCCGCTTTGCCCCAGCCGCTGCCGAGGGTGAGCGCGATATCAATCTTTGGGATACCAGCTCCTGTCAGCAGGAAATCCGCTGCCTGCTGTGCAAGCTCCGCGGTTGAGAGTGAGCCGGTGCCGCCCGCACTGCCTGCTGCCGCGCTGCCTGCTGCCGCGCCTGTTGCAGCGCCGTTGTCGCTGGGTGAGCCGTGGTTTTCTGTTGTGCCGCTGTTTTGGGTCATGCCGCTATTCTATAACGCCCAGGGCATAAAAGCCTCCCCTAAAAAACAGTATTTTCTGCTAGTTTTAGATAGCAGAAAAGAGGTTAATATGGCCAGAGATGAACTGCTGATCGCCGCTAAGGCATGGTGCGAGCAGGATCCCGACAGCGAAACCCGCGCCGAGCTGCAGCGACTAATGGCAGCATACTCTCGCACCGGCACGGGCGAGCTGGTTGAGCGGTTTAGCGGCAGGCTAAAGTTCGGTACAGCGGGTCTGCGCGCCGAACTCGGTGCCGGGCCGATGCGCATGAACAGGGTTGTTGTTGCGCAAACCACTCTAGGCTTTGCAAACTTCCTGCTCACCCGCGCCGCTGCCGGCAGCGCCACCCAGCCACCGACCATTGTGATCGGTTTTGACGCCCGCAAAAACTCTGCCGTGTTTGCCGCGGATATTGCAGAGATTATGCAAGGGTCCGGGGTTAACGCACTGCTGCTGCCGGGGCCTGTGCCAACCCCCGTGACGGCGTTCGCGGTGAAACACCTAAACGCGAGCGCCGGCGTGATGGTAACCGCCAGCCACAACCCACCTAACGACAACGGCTACAAGGTGTATCTCGGCGATGCCGACGCCGGTTCACAGATTATTCCGCCCGATGATAACGCTATCGCCGAAGCAATCAATGCCGCCGCCGCTGAGGCGATCAGCGCCTATCCGCGCTCAGGCGACTACACGCGATTGACTGACGCGATAGTGGCCGACTATGTTGCGGCGACCGCGGCCGCAACCGGTTCCCCGGCGTTGGGGGGTGCCTCGCCCGCGCAGGCCGCGAGCGATTCTGTTGGCGGGGGTGGATCCGCAAGCCCCACACCCAAGCTGGTTTATACCGCGATGCACGGGGTTGGTGCCCAAACCACAGAGCGGGTGTTTGCCGCCACGGGACTGCCGCGGCTGACCCCAGTGCCTGAGCAGATTGTGCCAGACAGTGCTTTCCCAACCGTCGAGTTTCCAAACCCGGAGGAGCCGGGCGCCCTCGATCTCGCCTTTGACCGGGCAAAAGCTTGCGGCGCGGACGCGATTATCGCGCACGATCCCGACGCTGACCGGCTCGCGGTTGCGCTCCCCGACCCGGAGCATCCCGGAGAATATCGGGCGTTAAGCGGCAACCAGTTGGGACTGCTGCTCGGGTGGCGGATCGCGGAAAAAACCGCCGCTCAGCTGGCTGCGGCCGGCGAGAACACCGCCCAGTCGGCGGCGTCAGCTAACCCGAAGACATCAACTAACCCGGCAGCATCAACTGACCCGGCGGAGCACACTGCGCCCGGCGCCGCCCGGATCCGCCCCGCGCTCGCCTGCACAATTGTTTCCTCCCCGGCGCTCGGCGCGGTCGCAAAACACTACGGTTTCAACTATGCCGAGACGCTCTCCGGGTTTAAGTGGGTTTCCCGCATTCCGGGCCTTGTTTTCGGGTTTGAGGAGGCGCTCGGCTACCTGGTAAACCCGGGCGTGCTGCGCGACAAGGACGGCATCTCCGCCGCCGCCGAGATCACCTCGCTAATCTGCGAACTACACAGCCGCGGAGAAACCCTGTGGGACCAGCTCGACCGCGCAAGCGACCTGTTTGGTCACTTTGTGAGCGACCAGATCACGTTGCGGCTTAGCTCGCGCGAGGAGGTTGAGCAGCTCGCCCAGGTGCTCCGAGAAGCACCCGCAACCGAGATCGGTGGGCTGGATGTTGAATCATTCAGCGACCTGCTGCAGCCGGGCGTGAGTGAGGTGCCCGCGAATGTGCTGCGCTACGATCTTGCTGGCGGCGCCCGTCTAATGATCCGCCCGAGCGGCACCGAGCCGAAACTGAAGCTGTATCTTGACGCGGTTAGCACCTTGGCGGATCCGGTAAAACGGCGCGCTGAGGCTGCCCAGCTACTGCAGCAACTGCGGGACGGCGCCACCGCGCTGTTAAAGGCACAGGGCGCTTAGTCTCAGCTACCTGATCTCGCGCCGATACTTTCGGATTGCCGCGTAGCGCCGCACCTTTTCGAGATATTCCAGCTCAATATCGGTGAGCTGTGTTTCGCGATGCTCCTCAACGACTAAAACACTGTCGTCACGCTCTGATGGAGGCATCCCCAGGTGGGTGTTGATGCGTGTCGCAATCCACGAAGAAGTCAAAAGCAGCACCGTGCAGAGCAGGTTGAACCAGATCAACAGACCGATCAGCACAGCAAACGAGGCAAGCAGCGGGTTTTTTGTGGCACCGCCCAGCAGCGCACTACCGAGCAGTTTAATCACCAGGAAACCGGCTGCTCCGATAACACTGCCAAGCAGAATATCTTTTTTGTAGCCCTGCACCTTTGCGAGCACGCGGTGGATCAGGAAGATGATCAACACATCGAACGCAAACAGCACAACATACCCGAACACACTGACGACACTGTTTAGCAGCCATGAATCCTCGCCAACACCGAGGAACACGAACAGCGTATTTGCAGCGCTCGACGACAGAACTATCAGGCCAGCTGAAATAACAATCATAACCCCGAAGAACAGCGCCAAACCGGTGTCACGCAGTTTCAAAACCACCGGGTTGCCGTACTCGCGGGTGTCGAGCATGAAAATCATGCGGATCGCGTTGCGGGTGTTTGTAAACCAGGCAACTGTCACCAAGAACAGCGAAACAATGGCGATAGCCCCAGTCCACCCGATAACGCTGGTGCTCAGCAGCGTTTCTAGATCAACGGCACCACCCTTCCCGAACAGCCCCGGCACCATGGTGTCGAGCTGAGCGACAATGGTGGCCAAAAGCTCCGGATTTGAGGCGAGTAACTGCCCAAAGACTGCGAACCCGATAAACAGACCAGCGAACACAGCGAACAGCGCTTGAAAACTCATGCCGGCTGCTAGTAGGGTGCCGTTTAGCAGCATCAGGTGGGTAAAAGCACGCATCGGGTGACTGCGTTTCACACGCTCAAAAAACAGCTGCGCCTTGCCGACGGGTTTGTGCATCTGCTCAACGGCTTTGCGCGCCTCCAGCTCCGCCACAGCTTCTCGGCGTAATCGAGCCAGTCTCTGCTTTTTAAAACACATGATATTAACCCTATCAAGCAATGACTAAAACAAAACCCCGGCACTGCATTTCGCAACCGCCGGGGTTCTATTTTGATTGGCGCGCCCTAAGGGATTCGAACCCCTGGCCTTCTGATCCGTAGTCAGACGCTCTATCCAGCTGAGCTAAGGGCGCACGTTGATCAAATGAATCAACTTATGAAACTATACACCACTTTTGCCGATAACACAAAAATTAGCGGTCAGCAGCACCTGGCACGTGGGCGGATCGCTGATTCACCCAGCTATACATCGCCACCGCCGCGGCCGCTGAGGCATTGATTGAGCGAGTGGAGCCGTACTGGGTGATCTCAACAACCGCCTCCGCAGCGGCTATCGCCTCGTTTGTCAGCCCCGGCCCCTCCTGCCCGAACAACATAACGCACCGCTCAGGCCAGTCGAAGGTCTCCATTGGGACACAACCCGGCACGTTGTCGATCGCGATAATCGGCAGCCCCTCTGCCGCTGCCCAGGAGGTGAGCGCGGCAACGTTCTCGTGGTGCACAACGTGCTGGTAGCGGTCGGTAACCATCGCTCCGCGCTTGTTCCAGCGTTTCCGGCCAACAATGTGGACGGTGTCAGCCCCGAACGCGTTGGCGCTGCGCACAATCGAGCCGATGTTCATGTCGTGCTGCCAGTTCTCGATCGCGACGTGGAAACTGTGCCTGGTCTGGTCGAGATCCGCTTTAATCGCCTCCATCCGCCAGTAGCGGTAGCGGTCAACCACGTTGCGGCTGTCCCCGTTTGCTAAAAGCTCCGGGTCATACCAGGGTTCGGTCGGCCAGTCTGCCTCGCTGCCCGGCCACGGCCCCACCCCCGCCGTGGAAAGCTCGGGGTGGGTGCCGGGTGCCGGAAGCTGGTTACTGTTTGAGTTCACCCGTTTATTCTCTCATGCCTGCGGCGCCGTCGTGCGGGGCTGGTGTCGCCGTCGCGCGGGGCTGGCGGATCCGCCTACATCTTCTCGAGTCGCAGTTTATCGCCGTCAAGATCGACGCGGACAGTGTCACCGTCGCGCACCTCACCGGCGAGCAGGGTGCGAGCCAGCTGGTCCTCGACACTGCGCTGAATCAGCCTACGCAGCGGCCTAGCGCCGTAGTGTGGGTCGTAGCCGCGGTGAGCAAGCCAGGCCCTCGCCTCCGGTGTCACCCCGAGGGTGAGACGCCGGTCGCCCAGGCGCTGCTGCAGTCGGTCGATGCTGAGATCCACGATCCGCGCCAGCTCATTCTCGCTGAGCGGTTTAAACACCACCATCTCATCGAGCCGGTTAACGAACTCGGGACGGAAGGAGCGCTCCACGGTTTCGATAACCCGCTGCTGTTTCTGCTCCCAGTCAAGCTGGTCGTCGATGAGGAACTGGCTGCCCAGGTTCGAGGTGAGGATCAGGATAACGTTGCGGAAGTCAACCGTGCGCCCCTGACCGTCGGTGAGCCTACCGTCGTCAAGCACCTGCAACAGCACATCGAACACCTCCGGGTGCGCTTTTTCAACCTCGTCGAGCAGCACAACCGAGTATGGGCGGCGTCTTACCGCCTCGGTTAGCTGGCCGCCCTGCTCGTAGCCGACATAGCCAGGAGGGGCCCCAATCAGCCGGGCAACGGAGTGTTTCTCAGCGTATTCGGACATGTCGATCCGCACCATCGCCCGCTCGTCGTCAAACAGGAACTCGGCGAGAGCCTTCGCGAGCTCGGTTTTGCCGACACCGGTTGGTCCTAAGAACAGGAACGAACCGGTTGGGCGGTTTGGATCCGAAATCCCCGCGCGGGTTCTGCGCACCGCGTCAGCAACCGCGCTCACCGCGTCGGTTTGCCCGATCAGGCGTTTACCAAGCTCGGACTCAAGGTGCAGTAGTTTCTCGGTTTCGCCCTGCAGCAGTTTACCGACTGGCACGCCCGTCCACGCCGCAACTACCTCGGCGATGTCCGCCTCAGTAACCTGCTCGTTCACCATCCGCTCAGCGCTATCACCGTTTTGCGCGGTTTTAGCATCGTGCTCTGCCTGCTTTAGCGCTGTCTCGGTCTGCGGAATCTCGCCGTAGAGGATCTTGGATGCCTGCTCGAGTTTGCCCTCGCGCTGGGCACGATCCGCCGACATCCTAAGCTGGTCGAGTTTCTCTCGCAGCTCACCAACCCGGTTGAGGCTGCTCCGTTCCTCTTCCCAGCGGGTCTCCAACGCCTTAAGCTCCTCGGTTTTGGCCGTGAGCGTTTCGCGCAGCGACGCGAGACGATCTTTCGAAGCGGCGTCCTTCTCTTTCTTCAGAGCAAGCTCCTCGAGTTTCAGGCGGTCAACCGCGCGCCTGAGCTCATCTATCTCAACCGGCGCGGAGTCAATCTCCATCCGCAGACGGCTCGCCGCCTCATCAATCAGGTCGATCGCCTTGTCTGGCAGCTGCCGCGATGTGATGTAGCGGTTTGACAGGGACGCGGCCGCAACCAGCGCCGAGTCGGCGATTGTCACCTTGTGGTGTGCCTCATAGCGCTCTTTTAGGCCGCGCAGGATCGCAACCGTGTCTGCCACGCTCGGCTCACCAACATACACCTGCTGGAAGCGCCGCTCCAGAGCCGCGTCTTTTTCAATGTATTCGCGGTACTCGTCAAGCGTTGTTGCGCCGATCAGCCGTAGTTCACCGCGAGCAAGCATCGGCTTTAACATCTGTGAGGCCGCAACGGATGACTCACCGCCGCCCGCGCCCATCAGGGTGTGGAGCTCATCAATAAAGGTGATAATCTGCCCGTCAGACTCTTTAATCTCGGCGAGCACCGCCTTCATCCGCTCCTCAAACTGACCGCGGTAGCTGGCGCCCGCAATCAGCGCCGAAATGTCGAGGGAGATAAGCTCTTTGTCCTTCAGCGAATCAGCGACGTCGCCCGCCACAATCCGCTGTGCAAGCCCCTCAACAACCGCGGTTTTGCCGACACCGGGTTCGCCAATCAGCACCGGGTTGTTCTTGGTGCGACGGGTGAGCACCTGGCTGACCCGCCGAATCTCTGAGTCCCGTCCGATAACCGGGTCGAGTTTGCCACTGCGCGCGATCTCGGTGAGGTTAACGCCGAACTGCTCTAGTGCGCTCTGCTGCTCCTGGGAGTTCTGCTGCCCAGCTGCTTGGTTCATAATTTTGCTCCTGTCGCTAGGTTTAATACTGTTGTCTGCCCAGTCTCCCGCAACGCAGGTAAACTTGAGCCGTTATGACTCAAGTTTACCTAATCGGGGAAACCTGAGTCAAGTGGACTCAAGTTTTGTCGGCGTTCTCCCAGGCTGGCTAGGACACGGACTAGCGCAGGGTCGCCAGATGCAGCAAAACCGCCCCTCAGGAGCGGTTTTGTGAGGGTTTCCGGGGCGTTGCGCGGCGGGTACCCGCTATCCCTGCGGGCGCCTTCAATCCCTGCGGGTGTCAGCGATTTTCAAAAGCTAGTTGCTGAACACCTCAGCGGGGTGGGTTAGTCGCCACAGCAGATCCGGCTCCGGCACTGACCCGTCCAAGCGCAGAGGCAACTGCAGCGTGGAGCCGCTCGGCCACTCGACGGTGGCGGATCCGCCCTCCCCGGCAACCTTCGCGGTCACCCGCGCACTCTCCCCCGGCAAAAGCGGGGCGGTGATCGGCTGCGGGTTATCGCTGTGCGCTCTGAACTCGTCGCCTGCGCCGCTATAACGGTATGCCCAACTTTGCGACGCGGGCACAAGCTCGGTCTGCGCATTCACGACCGCCGCACCCGCAGTCGACAACAGCGTCACCGAGTCGCTGTGGCGGGCAGCGGCATCCGCTCGCCCGAGCACCACGGCAACGATTAGCACTCGCCGCTCAAGACGCTGCTGCGCCGGCAAAATCTCTCCCTCAGCAGTCGCTGCCGCCTCGCCCTGTGCGGATCCGCCATCGCCACTCTGCCCCGCCAGACTCTCGTCACCGAGTACGGCGCGAGCTGCGTGCGGCAGCGCCGCCCCGTTCCACATTGCCCCGGCCTGGTCGGGCAGGGTTGCCCAGGTCGCGGTTAGCAGGTTAAAACTGTCGAGCGTCCCGGTTTTAACGCCCGAGGCGAGTCCCTGCTGCAGCACCGTGTTGGTGTTGTAAACGGTTCCGAAGCCGGGAATGTCGGCGCTTGGTTGCGCCACAATCGCTGCGAGTTGCGGATCCAACATCGCTAGCTCGCCGAGCCGCAGCAGGTCTCTGACAGTGCTGCGGTTTTCTGGGCTGCGCCCCGCAGCGTCCACAATAACCGTTGAGCTAAGACCTTTGGCCGCAAGCCACTGCTGGGCCTGTGCCAGGAACGCCGCGTCGCTGCCGAAGATCCACCTGGAGTAGGCGATCGCGAAGTTGTTTGCACTCGGCAGCATCATCAGCTGCAGCAGCTGCGTGCCGGTGAGTGTTGTGCCCTCTGCAACGTCAACGACGCTGCCGTTTAGCAGGGCTGATTCGGCGGTGATCTGCAGTGTGTCCGCGGTTACCGCGTATGACCCGAAACTTTCGAGCGTGTGCCCGTTCGCGGCTAACGCTTCCAGCCCGACGAGCGCGGTTATCACCTTTGTGATGCTCGCGATGCTGTGCTGGTTTTCGTTGTTGACCCAGCTGCTGCTGTGTTCTCTGGTGTGGATCGTGTCAGCCCTCGCGCCCGCTGCTTCGCCGCCGTCTCTTCCCTCACCCGCGCCGGTGTCACTGTCGGTTGCTGTTCCGAAGTCGATGCCGAGTTCGTGCGAGAGTTGGGCTTTAAGGTCTGCGCCGGTTGCTGCCGCGGCGGTTTCGCTCGGGGTGATGGTTATGGTGTCTTGTGTCAGCAGTGAGATACCTGCTGGTTGTGCCTGTGCGAGCACCGCTGTTTCGATTGTGCTGGCGTCGCCTGTGATGATGGTTTCCGCTTCGTCCTGCAGCACCGGGTGTTGGGTTTTAAGAGGAGTTATTGCGACGGCAACTGTGTATCCCGCTGCACCCAAGATTGCGAGGGTGACGGTTGCTGCGATGAGCCGCAGTTTACGGGGTTTTACGGTTTGAGTTGGCACTTGAAAATTATAAACAGCCGAGGCGCTAAATGTCAGCTGTGCTGAGGGGGCCCCGTTTTTAGGTCCAGGCGTTATTAGAGTTTTTCAACCCGCCACCTGCTGTTGAGCAAACTCTCTCGGAGTGAGATAAC
>NZ_RQYM01000002.1 GCF_003859945.1 Leucobacter sp. OH1287 | reverse complement strand
TGTTGTCCTTTCAAGTGATGCCAGTTAATGCTGGCAGTCTACATTCTGGACTCTAAAAACAGCCGGATCTAAAAACAGGGGTCAGGCCAATCTCAATCCTTACATAAAGTTACAGGCTGTAGGAGTTAATGATGGAAGAAAACTGGAATCCCGCTCAGACAGTTGAAACCATTGTGACCAAAACAAATGAGCAGGCAACTAATATTTGTCAAAATCCCCGGAATATCAACGAAAACCGGCTATATTTTGTGCCCCCGACAGGAGTCGAACCTGCGACCTACGGAGGTTAGGGAAGGGTAAAACCCGCGTAATCATGCGGAAGTGCGTATGTGCGCACCGGCGCGAATAGAAACGCAGCTGACCCCGGCGAAGGCCTTGAAAACATTGGCAAGCGCGGCGAACGAACGCGAATAGGTGCGCACGGTCGTGCAGGTGCGATGTTAACCCTGTGTTAACCGGGACGCGGCTCTCCTGCCTGCCTGTGCTCGTCAATTTTCGCGCTGATCTCGTCCAGCCGATCCGGCAGCCAGTGCCCGTAAATGTCGAGCGTTTCGCTCGCGTTAGCGTGGCCAAGCATGAGCTGCAATACCTTAATGTCGGCTCCGGCAGCGATTGCGTGACTAGCGGCGGTGTGCCGCAGTTTGTGGATCGTTATGCCTCGGCTCTTGTCAATGCCAGCGGCTCGCAGCGCTGGCCGCCACACGCGGTGCGCCCAGTTCTTGCTGTTTATGGCATTGTCGTTGTCGGCACGGAACAGCCACGCTGTCGCCGGTTGGTTTGCCATCAGCTCGGCTATAGCGGGGGCGAGAAAACCAGGCAGGAGCGTCGTTCGGGGTTTCCCTGTCTTGGGTGAGCCTGTGATCGCGCCGCCGTCGATGTCGACTGTCCAAGTTCGGCGCACATGCAGGCGACGCTTCTGAAGGTCGATGTCTCCGCATTGCAGCGCGAGCGCTTCGCCGATCCTAATACCTGAGCTGGCTAGCAGATGGATTAGTGTGTGGTCGCGCCTGTGTCCGCTGATTGCGGCCGCGTGGGCTGCGACGGCCTCGACCTCTGCGTATGAGAGCACTGGCAGTGTCTCGACGTAGGCGGGTTTCGGGATCGTAGTTCTGGTGGCAGGGTTGACGGGTAGCCAGCCTTCTTGTGTCGCGTAGCGTAAAGCTCCGGCAAAGGTCTTTTTTGCTACATGCGAGATAGTGCGCGGCGCTAACGGTTTTCCTTCTCCCCTGCCCTCGTAGGGGTGTGTGCCTGCGGCGAGGTCTGCGATCCATGCTTGGATCGCTGGACGGCTGATTTCGTCGATTGGTGTGTTACCCCACCGGGGCAGGACATAGGAGCGCATTTCGTTGCTGTACCTGCGCAGGGTGGACTGTTTTATATCTTGCTTCGAGGCTAGCCAAGTTTTGGCGAGTTTCCCGTATGGTTGCCTGGTGAGGGTTGGGCTTGCGTACCGGCTGGTTCTGATCGCGTCCTCTATCGCAGCGGCTTCTGCTTCTGCATCGTGCCGGTTGTCGAAGCTGCGGGAGCGGATCCGACCGTTTTCGCGCCATTGTAGGAGCCAGCGTTTCCCGATCCCGTATTTCTCGGTTCTGAAATGCTCCGGCAGTCGCTTAATGTGGCGGCGCTCCTCACTGGTGGGTTCGATCCGGATTGTGTTGCCGTCGGGGAGGCACGCGTAGGCGGATTTAACCCACCTGTCGGTGATCCAGGTTTTAGCCATTTTGGGTGCCTGGGCGGGCGTGCTGGTTCCACCAGGTGTTGTGGCTGCAATACTGGCATTTCTTGAAAAATGGTAGGAATAGCAGACCGAGGCCAGCGGTGAACAGCGCGATTGCTGCGAGGGTGGCTTGGCGGCCGATGTGTGCGCCGCCGCGCTCGCAGGGTTTGCAGCCGTGGCAGCCTTTTTGACTGTACAGGTTGTGATGTTGACTGGTCATGTGGGTTTCCTTTCGAGTGGTTGGTTGCTGAGGGTTTCTTGATATGCGGCGACGGCGCTGGGTGGCACTCGAAGCAGGGCTGCGATCCCGTACTTGTTGCCGTCCGCTTCTTGCTCGGCGGCTGCGTAATCTTCGGCGCTGATGAGCAGCTGGAGGGCGTATTTGTCGGCTTTGCGTTCTGCTCGCGCTGTCGAGTACTGGTGATCATAGAAAGCGTGACCTAGTTCATGGGCGAGCGCGAAATCATGCAGCTCTGGTGGTAGCTGGTTGTCTAGCAGGATTGTGCGAAAGTTTGGCAGGTAGAGACCGTAGGCGCATTCTTGGTTTACAAGTGGCGCGTATTCGATCCTGATATTTAGTGCTGCTGCGTGGTCTAGGAGGGTTCGCATTGGCTTAGGCTGGGTTGTCGGAGTTGTGGTTGTCGTATTGGGCTTGGTCTGCGTCGTTGGCGCGTTTGGCGGCGAGTGCGTACTGGTCTTGCTGGCGTTCTTTGAGTAAGCGCTTTTCAGCGTTGAGCGCTATCTCTATCCATGTTGTGTCTAGGGCGGCGGCTAGTATTTCGAGGTTTTTGAGTGTGACCTCGCGCTTGCCTTTGAGGTAGTTGGCGATGGTTGATCTTGCGAAGCCTGTGCGTTCTTGGATTTCGTCGTAGCTGATTTCTTTAACTGCGCGAGCGCGGCGGAGTTCGGTTGCGATTGCTTCGGTTATGGGGCTTGTCTCTTGGGTGCTCATGTAGTCAAACATATCGAATAGTTCATTTTTGAACAACTTATTAGTCAAAACTGACGGCGTGTCACGTTGGCATAGTATTTATTTGGCTACTATTCTTTATGTTATGGCTACCGAAACAGAAAGAATGCAAACCGGCATCAAAGCCATTCTGAAAGAGCGTAAACGCTCGCTCAGATGGCTTGCCGAAGAAGTTGAGATTTCCTATCCAACTATGCGGCGGCGAATGCAGCCAGGAGGCATGGATGGGATTTCTCTTAAAGAGCTGCTGGCAATCTGCGAAGCGTTTAATATGACCCTCGGCGATCTGCACGATTATGCCACTAACCGTTACCTGCAGCAGCTAATCGACAAAGTGAAACTTTAACAAAGGAGTGAAAATGCACCGCCTAAAACAGATTGGCATCGACGACAATCGAGTGATCAACTTCATGATCGCGATGCAAGATTTGGATCGCGAAACGGTTGTCTCTACTTATCTCAGCTCAAAACGCAGCAACCTTAAACGGCTTTTGCAAGACAATATGGATCGGCGAGAGGCTGCTGAAGTTATCAAGGCAAAGATAGCAGCAGTCGAATCGGATTATCAACGGTCGAAAACGTTTCAGACTGGAATGCTCGGTACCGCGATCCACAATCTTAAACGGTGTGCTGTTGAGGAAGCTCGCAATCCGGGATCACGTGACGAAGCGCTCGCGATAGCCCGGAAGGCAGAATCCATTATCCAAAATCGCCTTAAAGGGGAAGGTTAGAAAAATGATCCAGTTGGCTGATATTAGCACTGTCCGGCCGGTGAAAGCGATAGATATTATCATGCCGCCTGCTGATGCTGTGCTTTGGACAAAGCGGGAGGTTGCCGGGTATTTGCGCATCTCAATCCGTAGTGTTGAGAAGCTTGTCGCGGATGGTCGGCTCCGTAAATTGACTGTGTTGCCTGGTGGAGTTCGCTTCCATCGGGACGATGTGAAGGGGCTGATCTATGACCGATAAGTATCTGCTTCGCTTGTCAGTCTTGGGTATCGGGATTATGGGTGCTTGGTTGGCGACTCGACTGATTTTCGGTATGGAAGATTGGCATCCGATTGATTTCCTGACGATCGGTTGTGTGATGCTGATCATGTGGCATTTGGTGCTTATCACGAAAAATAACAAGCACTGACAAGTTTCTGATTTTGCGGTCTGTGCCCTGATTTTTTGGGTGCTGCCCTTGCGGGGGTTGGCTACTGCATTGTCTAAAAATAGCGTTCTCCGGATTCCAAAGTCACCGAGACCTGGTTAGGAGGGGGGCGTGTTGTATAGGGGTTTTGCTGCTTTGGGGCTGGTTTCGTGGTGGTTGCTGGTCTTGGGTGGTGGTGAGTGCTGTGTTGGCTCGCTGTGTTGGCGGGAACTAAGGCTTGAAGGTTATCGAGCGTGGCTGCATGTAGGCCTGTGCAGAACTAAGGCGGGAGGGTTATACCCGCCATTTATAAATAGTTTTTCGACTACTAGGGGGTAGTTATGAGTACTGTCACCATGGACGACTGGGTTAAAGCGAACGATGACGCGATCCAAGCTAAAGAGCTTGCGACTGAGCTGCGCGCCGCGTTTGATCGCCTATACAATCTCCGGCTAGTCGCGATTGTTGGCGACTATGTTCGGGAGGAGCAGCTTCTGGAAGAAGCGCGGGCGGCGGTCGAGAAGGCCGAGAGCTTCGCGAGGCGGATTCTTGCCAGTAGTGGCGCGCTGTCTAGCGGGCTGATGACTGCTGCAGTTGCTGAATGTGCAGGGGGGCGCGGTATTGACGATGACACTGATTTGCTGCTCTTACTGGAGCGGTTTAGTGAGCTGGTCGCGGCAGCTAACCCGGCGCTGCCTGTGACCGATGAGACGACAAATGACGATGAGTGATCAGCCTCGAATTTATGGACTTGACCTTTCTCTTACCGGCACCGGCGTTGCGACATTCAGCCCGGAGATGCAATCTTGGCTGGTGTACACGGTTTCCTCGAAGCCGGGCGGATTAAAGGTTGAGCAGCGGGCGGCGCGCCTGCACGATCTCGCTAAGCGGATCGTGAAGCTGATTGCCTCGAATTCTACGGTGGTTATTGAGGCTCCGGCATATTCGTCCAGGACTGGGCTTGTGCATGAGCGGGGCGGACTGTATTGGCTTGTCACTGTGCTTCTGGCTGCGCGGGGTTGCCGCCTGGTGGAGGTAGCTCCGACGGCGCGGGCTAAATATATTACCGGGAGCGGACGCGGCGATAAGAAAACGGTGAAACGCAACGTGGGTCTTTTCTACGGGGAAGGTATTGCTCGGAATGATAACGAGGCGGACGCGGTCGCATTGTGTGCGATTGGGTGGCGGGCGTTCCGGGGTGAGCCGTTGGAGAAGCGGGCTGTCACGGTTTCGCTTAGCCAAGCGGCGGAGAGCGTGCGTAAGGCTCGGGCTGCGATGAGTGAGATCGCGGACTGGGTGAAGAAACGAAACAGATAAAACTGGTGGTGCCCCGGGTCTTGCGGCTCGGGGCTTCATCGTCTAAATCAGGAAGGAATAAGGGACGATGGTTAAGTTTGCGGCGAATGTGCCGAAAAACGAGTATGACGGGATCACTCACTTACAGCGTGAGATTGTGAAGGCTTTGCCGACCGAGGCGGCGTATTACGTTGTTGGCGTGGTTAAGACTAAGCAAGTTACGACTGCTAAGGATTTGGTGGCTGTGCCGACGGTTGAGTTTCAGGCGGTTGAGGCTGTGCCTGCTGATAGCGTGGCTGGGCGTGAAGTCCACGCGCTTATGGAACGGCTGCACTATAAGCGTATGGGCGGCGTGCAGAGCGCGTTTAATTTTGACGCGAATACTGATGACGGGGCTGTGTTGAGCCTGCTAGAAGGAGACGGCAGTGAGCAAGTTTGAGTCTGCGCTGGCAAGGTCAGCGGGTACTGATAAGGATCGTGAGGCGTGGCTTGCTGCGCGCCGAACCGGGGTCACTGCGACGGAGGCGAAAAAGCTGATTATGGCGGCTGACGCGACTGCGCGTAAAGCGGTGATGAAGCAGCTGGCTGTGGAGAAGATCGAAGGCTCCGCGTTTGCTGGTAATCATTTCACTGTGTGGGGGCAGTTGCGGGAGCCGGTGATCTTAAGTGAGCTTGCGTCGCGGTATGGTTTCCGTGAATGCGGGCATCTGATTAAGTCCGAAGCGAATCCGCGTCATATGGCAACCCCGGATGGTTGGGGAACTGATTTCGAGCGCGGCGATGTATTGGTGGAGATCAAAACCAGCACTAACGATAAGCGGCTTGGCGCTCAGGCGTTCGATAAAGCCGGTTATTTCTATCAGATGCAGTGGCAGATGTACTGTGCCGGTTTTGACCGTGTCGCATATGTTGTTGAGCAACATGATAATGATTTCTCGCGCTGGGATTCAGTGGACCGGAGCACTTGGGGAATGGATTATGGGCCAGCGGTCCAAGATATTTCTGTCGAGTGGGTTGATCGTGACCAGGCAGTGATTGGCAAGATGATTCAGTACGCTGACGAGTTTCTTGCTTATTATGATTCGGTGTTGGCCTCTGACGATGATGCTGGTGATGCTGTTGTTGGTGGGCGTGATGCCGAGTTGCAGCAGCTTGCTGACATGGTGCGTGATGCTCGTATGCATGAGGCTGAGTGGAAGGCGAAGAAGGCTGAGGCGTGGGATCGCCTGCTAGCGATTGGTGCC
This sequence comes from Leucobacter sp. OH1287, assembly GCF_003859945.1. Taxonomy (GTDB): domain Bacteria; phylum Actinomycetota; class Actinomycetes; order Actinomycetales; family Microbacteriaceae; genus Canibacter. The sequence continues at coordinate 234,745 of NZ_RQYM01000002.1, read as the reverse complement.
GAGATTGGTGATTTTGCTGGTGCGACTGAGCGCGGGAAGTTCTCTTACACAGCGCCGGTGACTGAAGCCGTTGAAGTGTGGGATGAGGAGGCGGCGGCTAAAGCGTTTCCGAAGGAGTGGAAGCAGCTTCAGCGGGCGGTTGATCGTGCCGAGAAGTTGAAGGCTGCTTTTGCTGATTTATCGGCCGCGTGTGTGAGGCAGGAGACGGTTACTGGGCGGCCGCGTTTGACGGTGGCTGCTGAGCGTAAAGAAAACAAGAAGAAGGAGGATGTTTCTAATGTCTGAGATTGTGAAAGCTGCGGGCGCGTCTGAGCTGGTGATTGATTCTGGCCAGACGTTTTTTAATGAGGTGCAGCAGGCCGCTTTGCGGTCTATGGGTTTGTCTGATGCGCCGCGTGCTGAGGTGGAGAAGTTTTTCCACCAGGCGCAGCGGACGGGGCTTGACCCTTTTACGCGGCAAATCTACATGATCCCGCGCTATAGCAAGGGGAATGGTAAAACCTGGACTGTGCAGATTTCGATTGATGGTCTGCGTCTGATTCGTGACCGGAAGAATACTTTTCGGGGTATGGAGGAGTTCTGGTGTGGCGAGGATGGCGTGTGGCGTGATGTGTGGGTTGCGGATGCGCCGCCGGTTGCTGCTAAGGTGCTTATCTGGGTTGACGGTTTCGTGAAACCGGTTTCTGCTGTTGCGCGTTATCGTGAGTATGCGCCTTTGAATAAGCAGGGGCAGCCGACTTCGATGTGGGCGAAAATGCCTGCTTTGATGACTGCGAAGGTTGCTGAGGCGCTTGCGCTGCGGAAGGCGTATCCGAATGATTTGAGCGGTCTTTATACGGCGGAGGAGATGGCGCAGGCAGATAATGCTGCGCACGCTCCTGCATCGGCTTCGACTTCTGCGACTGTCCAGGCTCAGACTGTCCCGGCGGCAGAACCTCCGGCTCCGACGGTTGAGCAATTGGAGATTGTTCATTCGCTTATTGATCGGGCGGCAGCGGCTGTCGACAATGGTGATCTTGAAGCGCTGCGTACGGTGTGGGACGACGCATCGGCGGCGGGAGTTATGCAAGTGACCCTTAATGGTAGCTCGGTGCATGCGGCTCTGCTTGAAGCGAAGGCTCGGATTGATGCCGGATCAGCCTAAACAGTTACCTGCGTTTGTGTTGCGTGGTCTGCGTCGGGTTGGTATTTTCCAGCCTGACTTGGAGATCAATCTTCACTTTGAGCTTGCTCAGACGATCCAAGACCTCGGTGAGGCTGTCTCAGATGGTGTGCTGTTTACTCGCCTGCAGTATGTGGCTGGTATGGAGAAAGCGGACGCGATTCGGGAGTTGAAAGAGGCTGAGTTGGAGTTTGAGCATGCTGAGGCGAAGGCTGTTGCGTTGCTGCAAAATGAGAGGGATTATTCGCATAATCGTGCTTTGAGTGCGGCGAAGGCTGATCCTGAGATTAAGCGGCTTGGTGCGGCGGTGATTTTTGCTGAGTATCGGAAGCAGGCTGCGGCCGCGTTTTCGGATTCGCTTCGGCGTGAGGTTGAGGTGTGGCGTACGGTGCAGGCTAATGATCGGGTTGCTGATCAGATGGCTGCTGCTGGGATTTCTGGCAGACCGTAGCTGGTTTGTTTGTTGCGGGGTGGCTGCCTGAGAGGGGTGGCTGCCCCGCTTGTTTTTTTGAGAGGAGCTGATCATATGTATTGGCTGTTTCAGAGTCTTGCCGTGCATCGGTACAGAGGGCAGGCTGGTGGTGAGGAGGTGTGGCGATTGCCTTCTGGGAGCCGCGAATGGCGGGTTTCCCGCAGAGTGAAAGTGGTTGTGACGCGGATGCATCGCCGGTTTTTTCTCGCACCGTTTACGACGAGATCGTGCCTGCATCGGAATCTGTATCTGTGCTTCGGGCGTTGGGTTGTCCGGATCGCTGTTGAAAGGAAGGGTGTGTGATGGCTGCTAATGATTTTTCGCCGCGTGTGGTCGCGATTGTGAGAGCGCGCGCTGCTGGCATGTGTGAGCGTTGCGGTAAGCATGCGCGGCTTGAGCTGCATCACAGGAAGTTCCGCAGCCGGGGCGGGGACGGTTCGGCTGCTAATGCTGTTGCTTTGTGTGGGCGCGGCAATATGGCTGGCTGTCATGGGTGGGTTCACCAGAATGATGCGGCGGCGGTTGAGGCGGGTTTTGCTGTTCCGGCGCATTCCGATCCGGCTGATGTGCCGCTGAGTGTGCCTCGGTTTGGTGAGCCGGTGAAGTTTCTGGATCGGTTCGTGTACACGGCGCAGGATGTGCCTTGTGTGCGTCATATCCGGATTGATCCGTCTTGTGTGGTTTGTTTGCCAGCTGGTGAGTTGCGCTGGCAGTTTGTGAAGGAGGACTCGTGGATCGAGTAGGGTTCGCAGCGGTGCCGTCGTGGCTGGTGCAGTCCCCCGATGTGTCGGTTGATTGTATTGGCGTTTATGCGTCGCTTGCGTCGCGTGCAGGATATGAGGCTATTTTCCCGTCGGTTGAGACGATTGCTGCTGAGCTGTCGATTAACCGTAATCGGGTTATGGCGGCGGTTAAGTTTTTGGAGGGTTTGGGGGTGGTTGAGCGGCGTTCTCGACCGGGTGACGGTGGTGGCCGTAAATCGTCTGTGTATGTCCTCAAATCTGGGAGTTTTCCACAGGGCAAAGTCACATATCCTGACTTTGCCCCCTCAGAGGCAAAGTCACATATTCTGACTTTGCCCCCTGCTACTCCTTCTTATATATATAGAGATAAAGACTCTACGTCCCTTTTTCACGAAAAAGGGGACGTAGTCACCCCGGCTGTGGATAACTCTAAGGCGGATAAAAAACAGCCTGGAGGTTGTAAAAAGAGATCTAAACACGATTACGAATCAACTTCTGGATTCATAGAGTTCTGGTCTGCGTATCCAGCCCGCAGGAATGACAATAAGGCTAATGCTCTTAAAGCGTTTAAGAATGCTGTTGAGCGTGGCGCTGATCCTGAGCAGCTGATTCGTGCTGCTGCTGCGTATGCGGCTGTTCCTGAGCGGCAGCGTGATGGTGGCCGGTACACGAAGCATGCTTCGACTTTTTTGAATCAGGATGCGTGGGAAGGTTACGTTGCGAGGTCGGAGCCGGTGAGTGAGACTGTGTCTGATCCGGCAGCTGAGATTCCGGAGGGGTATCGTGACCATTTCGGCTGGTGAGATTGAGGAGGCTGTTCGTCTGCATGCTGCGTTCGATAAGTTCACGGCGAATAACGTGAATGTGGAGGCGCTTGCGGTGGCTTGGGGGCAGGTGGTTTCGCGTCACATGCCCCATATCGCTCCTGGCGGGCTGCGTGAGCTTGTTATAGACCATTATGCAAGCTCTGACTCGTCTTTGACGGTTTCGGCGCTTGTGGAGGCGTATAGGGCGCGTTTCGTGGGTGCGAATGATTTAGGGATGAAGCCTAAAAGCGAAGAATCGGAGTTGCTGCTGGAATGGCTGGCGCGCCGCGAAATAAAACTTTCGCGGTGGTTGGCCATGAGCCGAGCCGAGCAGGAGGAGGTGGTTCAACGCACAAAACACTTGGGATGAAAGGACTGAAAAAGTATGGAGTTGCCCGCAAATTATGAGGCTGAGCGAAGCGTGCTCGGCGGGCTGTTGTTGGATCCGTCGTATCTGAATGATGTTGCGGCGGTAATCGACGATCCGGCCGCGTTCTATGACCCGAAGCATGAAGCGATATATCGGGCGATCCTGCAGATCGTCGCGACCGGTGGCAGACCGGACGCGGTGACTGTGACGGACTTTTTGACAAAGTCGGGCGAGCTGGGCAAGTGGCAGCGGCCGACGATTTGTCATGAGCTGACTGCTGACGTGGTCAGTCCGGTGCTTGCTGTGGCTCATGCTTCTGTGATTGCTGATGCTGCGATTAGGCGACGGTTGGCGATTGCTGGCCAGGCTATTGCGGCTGACGCGGTCGCAGGTATCGGGCGGCCGGATGAGCTTGTTGAGAAGGCGCGAAAACTGGTTGATGAGTCAAGTCATCGGGTTGTGCTCGATACCGGATATTTGTTTGGCGCGGTCGATGAGATCGTGCATGAGCTTCAGCAAGGCGAGGCGCAGGTTACGCGCACCGGCTGGAATGCGCTTAACGGTCTGATTGGGGGGCTTCGACCTGGAGCCCTCTATATCGTGGGTGCCCGCCCCGGGGTCGGTAAAACCGTTGTCGGGTTGAATCTCGCAGTAAAGTTTGCGGGTCTCGGTTCGGTTGGTTTTGTTTCTTTGGAGATGAGCCGGTCTGAGCTGGTGAAGCGGGCGATCTCTGCTGAGGCAGGGGTTAAACTCTCGGCGTTGATTGACGGACGCACCTCCATTGTCGATATGGAGATGATCAATTCGGTTAAGTCCGTGGTTGACAGTTGGCGGCTCAGCATTCTCGATAATGCTGAATCTCTCTCGCAGATACTCTTGTATGCTCGTACGCTGCATCGTAAAGGTGATCTGAAGCTTCTGGTTGTTGATTACCTGCAGTTGATGCGGGGTGATCGGAAGGCTGAAAGCCGTCAGCAAGAAGTGAGCGAGTTTTCGCGGGCGTTGAAATTGCTTGCGAAAGAGTTGCAAATTCCTGTGGTTGCGCTCTCGCAGTTGAATCGTGAATCTGCGAACCGCAAAAATAATGAGCCGCTCATTAGTGACCTGCGTGAATCGGGTTCGCTGGAGCAGGACGCTGATGTGGTGATTTTGCTGCATCGTGAGAAAACGAAAGCGCGGCGGTTGAAAATGATCGTCGCTAAGAATCGGCAGGGTCGGCAGGGCGAAGTGACTCTCAATTTTGAGGGCGAGTTTTGCCGCATTGTCGATAAGCCATTTGATCCGCTCGGTGTGTTCACTGTGGCGGAGGACAAGGAGAGTACTGATGTTTGAGATGCAAGTGAGCTTTACCGGATCGCTCGGTAAGGACGCGGTGGTTTATACGCCACCGTCTGGTGGTAAGCGGCGGATCAATTTTAGCGTCGCGCACTCCGCTCGTCGCAAAGTTGGTGATAGTTATGATTACACCGAGACTCGCTGGGTGGATTGCACCGTGTGGGAGCGGTGGGACGGTGATCTGATGATCGACAGTCTCGCTGGTGTGCTTCAGAAGGGTGCGCATGTGCTTATTGTCGGTGACATGTATGACGAGAAGTGGGTAAGCCGTAATGATCCGAGCCGGAGCGGGGTTACTACTCGCTGCAATGTGCAGCATCTCGGTATCTTAGCTGAGCGGTTCTTTGTGCAAGCTAAACCGCATCCGCAGCGCGAAAGCAGCGGCGGTGGTTCGGCTGGCTGGAATGCTCCGGCTTCGCAGCAAGCTCAACCACAGCAGCAAGCGAGCTGGTCTGACCCGGATAGTGCACAGCAGAGGGTAGCGGCTCAGCAAGCTTGGGGTGTCCCGGCTGACCAAACAGTGGCTCAGCCAGCAGCGGCTCAGGCTCAGCAGCAGCCTGCCGCGGCATGGGGCGCGCCGGTCGCTCAGCAGTCCATAGCGTGGGATGAACCATTCTAGAAGGGAGTGAAAAGTGATTGAGATTTTCTACATCTGCGCAGTCGGGATTGTTGCGGGATTGGCATATTGGGCATGGGGCGACTAGAGGGTCTATCGTGTGTAGCCTGCCTGGGTGAAAAGCAGCAGGGCAAGCTGTTGTGTGCGAAGGATGAGGCGCGGGCGCTGTGGCAACTCGGCGAGCTGCCAGACATTGCTGCCCGTGCCCGTCTCGCCATCATTCCAGGCAAAAGCGCTGGTGGAGAGAAAGTGTCAGGCACGCGAATGCCGGAATCTCCGATCAATACCACCGCGCTAGAGGTGTGCGAGGAGATCGTGCAATTCTTAGCTGACTGGTTGCTGTATTTCGCGGATGAGTTGAATATTCAAATCCCGGGATCGCTCATGGACGGCAGGGTGACCCGTCGAGGTATCGCCGCCGGCACTGACCCGGTCGAGGTGAGCAACCGTACTGGTGACTGGTGCGTATGGCTGAGAATGAATCTGGACGATGCTGTGACGGTTCCGGGCGGCTGCGATTTCCTGCGTGGGTTGTCTCTACTTACGAGAAGCGCTGGGCGTATGTTTCCGGCCACGGTGCCGAGAGCGTTACCTCAAAGGTCGCGTTACTGTCCCGTCTGTCTGGAGCGAAAAGTTCGCGTGTCGTGGGAAGGTGCCGAGCCGCTGGTTGCCTGCACCGGGTGCGGCCACCGGATAAGCGTGGACTGGAAGGAGATTATCGGTGTATGTGTCGATGAAGAAAGCCGCTGAGCTTGCGAGCGTGCATTACCGGACTATCATGCGATACCGCAAGGAGGGTTTGCGGATCGTTGTAGTTGATGATGCGATCCTTGTCGATGTTGAGGATGTGCTTGCATTTAAGCGCTTTCATGCTTTGCGGACTCCGACGCTGGTGAGGCAGCGGCAGCGGCTGGTTCGGGAAGGCGTGGCTGATGCCGCGATCCCGGATTCTGTCGCGAAGCAGATCAGGACGGCATATGTTAAAGCAGGCGGTCGCTTGTAACTAACGGCGTGTCGCAGTTTGTATTGTTCTCGTTGTCACACATAGATTAGAAAGTGGCGCATAAGCAGCCACCGCGCGGCGGTAGCAGCAAAGCGCTATTCACAATTGAATATCGGATAAGCGCCTGTCTGGGTCGACCACAACCCGGCGGGCGTTTGCTGTGTCGGCGGTGCTGCTTACTTTTTGCGGCATAACCTTTCTGTAAAACATTGCCTGCAATTCACGGGTTTCGTCGATACTACAAGGGGGCGTGCCCTGGTCGGTACCGTTTACGTTTTGGCTATTGAGTTCTCGGCCACTGACTGGAATGAGTTAGACGGTACCGACTAGGGAGCGCTTCTGCGATCCGGGGTTTGCGGGCTGCAAGATAGGTTTCGGGCGCAGGGGTTTTTTCGCAGTTTTTACCCTGCGCCTGTAACGTATTTTGCAGCCTTCGGGGCGTGGCTCCGATGTGCAGGGTGCAGGTGAAGGTTGGGTGATTGCGGGGGTAGCCTCGAAGCTGAGTTTTTGGCTTCGGGGCTATTTCTGTTTAATCGGGCGGATCAGCAAAAGGGGACAGGCGCGATGAGTGACGTGGATGACGAGCTTATCTGGTTTTGCGACTATTGTGGCACACCTTACCGGGCAGTGATGGCCGCGCTTCTCTGCTGTGGTGACAACGACGACTAGCCAAGCCCACGATAGGGGCGGCAAACCGGGACAACATAATTTCAAAAATCGGGGAAGGGCGGCAAGCAACCATGAAGCAAGACCCACGCCACACTGCTCTATACAAGAAGCTACGCAAAACCTTCCGCCAAACCTGCCAAACAAAACAACTCCCCTGCTGGCTCTGCGAACAACCCATAGACTACAACCTCCCAGCAAGACACCCCGAGGCATTCGAACTCGACCACATCAACCCAGTCACAAGCCACCCAGAACAAGCAAACAACCCGAACAACTTCAAACCCAGCCACCGCCTATGCAACCAAACCAAAAGCAACAAAACCCACACAACCAACCTCGGCACCCTCAGCCGCAACTGGCTAAACCCCACCACACCCAAATAAAATCCACCACCCCCACCCCAGCCAAGCCCCGCCGTGGGGTGGCCTTTTCCCCCTTAGTTTTTTGTACCCCTTCGCGGGTTTGTTGAGAGGTTTGTTGTTTTGTTTGAGTTGCGGGTTGTTTCTGTTCCGGTTGGTGAGCTTGTCGAGTTTGAGGGTAATCCGCGCCGGGGTGATGTTGATGCTATTGCTGCGTCTTTGGAGAAGCGTGGCCAGTATAAGCCGATTGTGGTTAATGCTGGGTCTAAGACTGGGCGTGCGAATGAGGTTTTGGCTGGGAATCATACTTTGCGGGCGGCGCGGGGTCTTGGCTGGTCTGAGATTCAGTGTGTGTTTGTGGATGTGGCTGCTGATGAGGCGGCGCAGATTGTGGCGGCGGATAATCGGATTGCTGATCTTGGTGGGTATGATCTGGGAGATTTGTTGGCGGTGTTGGAGGCTGCTGGTGATCTGGATGGTACGGGTTATTCGGGGTCTGATTTTGATGCGCTTGTTCGTGAGCTTGCTGTGCCGGTTGCGTTGTCTGATGTTGATGCTGTGCCGTCGGTGTCGGAGGGTGTTTCTGTGTCGCGGTTGGGTGATGTTTGGCAGCTGGGTGAGCATCGTCTGATTGTTGGTTCTTGTGCTGATGTGGATTTGGTTGATGAGGTTGTTCGGTCGGTTGATCCGGCGGGTGCTGATTGTGTTTGGACTGATCCGCCTTATGGTGTGAGCTATGTTGGTGGTACTTCTGACCGGCTGACGATTAAGAATGATGGGCTGGAGGATGCGGTAGCTATTTTTGGTGACGCGGTTGGCACTATTATGGTTGCTGCGCGTCCTGGTGCGCCGGTATATATTGCTCATGCTGATCTGGTTCGGCCAGCGTTTCAGGCGAAGTTGGAGGCTGCTGGGTTCCGTTTAAGGCAGACGCTTATTTGGGTGAAGAATGCTCTTGTTATGGGTCGCGCTGACTATCACTGGAAGCATGAGCCGATTATTGAGACTGTTGTGCCTGATGAGGTTGATGATTATTGTCCGTTCTTTTATGGGTTTGCGCCAGGTGGTGAAGGCCGTCTTGGGCGTGGTGGCGAAAATTGGCATGGCGATAATAAAGCAACGACGGTGTTTAATGTGGCGAAACCGCAGGCTTCGCGGGAGCATCCGACGATGAAACCTGTTGAGCTGATTGAGCCGATGCTGCGTAATAGTTGCAGGCCGGGGGGGGTCGTTCTTGACCTATTCGGCGGGTCTGGGTCAACTCTTATCGCTGCGCATCATGCGGGCGTTAAATCGGTGCTGGTTGAGCTTGACGAGAAGTATGCGGATGTTATTTGCCGTCGTTTCCAGCAGCACACCGGTGTCGTGCCTGTGCGTGATGGTGTTGAGGTGTCTTTCGTCGATTGAGTAAGGTGAGGGGTTTTCTTGTCTGTCGAGAAGGATTTGAAGGCTCTGGATTTGTGCCGTGCTGGTGTTGCGATCTCGGTGATTCGTGAGAATCTTGGGTTTAAGACTGTCCAGTCTACGGTGGCGGCGATTGCGCGAGCGCGTAAAGCTCAGGGGCATGCGGTTGAGGCGGCGACGGTTCGTGAGGTTGAGCTTGATCGGCTTAACCGCTTGCAGCAGGCGGTTTGGGCTAAGGCGTTGCGTGGTGACGAGAAGGCTGTCGAGCTTGCGGTGTCTTTGTCGCGGGAGCGGGTGCGTTTGTCGGGGGTGCCGGTTCGGTCGCGTATGGGTGGCGCGGTTGAGGCGACGCTTAAGTGTGTGTCGTTGCGTGATGTTGATGAGGCGGCGGCTGAGACTGCGCGGCGGATTGCTGCGTCGATTGATGCTGCTGCTGATACGGGTGACCGTACGGTTGAGATGAAGGCGCTTTATCTTGTTCCGCATTTGATGAATGTTTTGCGTGAGCTTGGGGCGACTCCGGAGGCGCGGGGTGAGGTTGCTAAAGCGGCGGTTCCGGCTGTTGTGGAGGGTGATGATGAGCTTGCTAAGTTCAGGCGGCGCAAGGCAGCGAAGCCGGGTTAAGGGGTTTACGGAGCCTCGGTTTTGGACTAAGCCTTTGCGTGAGCTGAATGAGGAGACGTCGCTCGGCTTTTCGGTGATTGCGTTTGCTGATGAAGTACTTGGGATTAAGCTGTTTCCCTGGCAAAAATGGCTCTTGATTCATGCGCTGGAGTTGAACGAGGACGGCAGTTACCGGTTTGATCGTGTAATTGTTCTTGTGGCTCGACAGAATGGCAAAACAACATTGTTGAATGTGTTGACGCTGTATTGGCTTTTTGTGGATTCTGAGGCTTTCCCGGTGGAGGCTCCTCCGCAGGATTTCTTAGTGTTGGGTACTGCACAGAATCTTGATATTGCCGAGGAGTCGTGGGATAAGGCGCTGCGTTTTTGTGATCCCGATGAGGGACGGTTTGGCGAGGATGAGGTTTTCGCGATTCCTGCGTTGAAGGCTCGCACAAAGCCGCCGGTTCGGAAGAATGGGCAAAAGGCTGTTCGCTTGAAGAACGGCGCTCAGTATCAGGTGCGTGCTGCGAACCGTCGCGGCGGGCGCGGTAAGGCAGCGGATCGCGTTGTGATGGACGAGCTGCGCGAGCAGAATACTTGGGATACCTGGTCGGCGACGGCGAAGGCGAACAGCGCGAAGTTTAATTCGCAGCTTTGGGGTATTTCGAATGCGGGCGATAATTCGTCGGTGGTTTTGAGTGAGCAGCGTGAGAATCTGCTGCAGGCGGTGAATGATTGGGATAGTAAGGTCGTGCCGGGGCTTCTTTCGGTTGAGGATTGGGCTAAACAGCATTCGATAACGCACGCGCTTTTTGAATGGTCTGCGCCGGATGGGTGTGCTGTCGATGATGTTGACGGTATTTTGCAGGCTAATCCATCCATTGGGTATTCGCATTTGCGGGTTGAGAAGTTGTTGACTGATTCGCGTACTGAGCCTGAACATATTTTCCGGACTGAGTCGCTGTGCCAGTGGGTTGAGGCGATGGTTGAGCCGTATTTACCTCGGGACAGCTGGAGCGAGTGCGCTGATTCGGGGTCGGAGATTTCGCCGGGGTCGCGGCTGATGTTTGCGATTGATATTTCTGAGGATCGGCAGATGACTTATGTCGCGGTTGCTGGTTATCGTGACGATGGGTTGATTCATGGTGAGGTGATTGCGGCGCGTGCCGGGTCGCTTTGGGTGATCGACTTTCTGCATAGGCTTGCTGAGGCACAAAACTGTTGGGATGTGGCTTTGCAGCCGCGCGGTGCCCCGGTTAGCGAGTTTGTTGCTCCTTTGCATGATGCGGGTTTCCGTGTCGTAGAAGTTGGCGGGTCTGTTGGTCTCGGCGGCTGCTGCGGCGGTATGCATGATCTGGTGTTTCAGGGACAGTTCAAGCATCTTGATCAGCCGGTGTTGAATATGGCTGCTGACTTTGCGGTTGCGAGGCATCTCGGTGAGGTGCGTGTGTGGGATCGCAAGGGGTCGCTGGTTGATATTGCGTCGCTGGTCGCGGTCGCAGAAGCAGTTTGGGCTTTGGAGCATGCGGCACCGGCGACGGTGGATCATGAGCCGCCGCCTGCTGCTGAGGTTGTGAGGGCTGGAGACCGTATGGATGCTGTTTCGGCGGGGGTTGATTTCCGGTCGGTTAGTTTTTAGGGGGTGTTGATGGCGCGCGAGAAAGGCTATCAGGTTGGTGAGCTTGCGGGCTGGGGTTCGATCGCGAATGAGGTTGAGTCTAATCCTGAGTTGCAGCATCCGAATAGTGTGCGTATTTTTAACCGGATGCGATTGGAGGATGCGCAGGTGGGTTCTGTGCTGCGTGCTGTGACGGCTCCGATCCGGTCGGCGACGTGGCATCTTGATCCTGCTGGTGCGAGTGATGAGGTTGTTGATCTTGTTGCGGCTGATCTGGGTTTGCCTGTTAAGGGGCGGCCTCCGGTTGCTCCTTTGCGTAAGCGTGACCGTTTTTCCTGGAGCGAGCATCTGCGCTTGGCTTTGACTTGTCTGGTTTTTGGTCATTCGTTTTTTGAGCAGGTGTATCGCATTGACGGTGACCGTGTCAGATTGCGTAAGCTTGCTTGGCGGCCGCCTGGGACGATTAGTCAGATTAAGGTGGCGCGTGACGGCGGTCTTGTCGGTATCCAGCAGCATGGGTCTGAGGATACGATCCCGGTTTCGCGGCTTGTCGCTTACGTTAATGAGCGTGAGGGCGGCAACTGGTTCGGCAGTTCGCTGCTGCGTCCTGCCTATAAGAATTGGCTATTGAAGGATCGGGCGCTTAGGGTGCAGGCTGTGTCTGCTGAGCGTAATGGTCTCGGTGTACCAGTTTATGTTGGTGCGCCGGTGCCAGAGGGCACTTCTGAGGATGCTGCGAAGCGGTGGCGTGAGGCTGAGCTTGCGTCGGGGTTGAAGATCGCGACGGAGTTTAGGGCTGGCGATACTGCGGGCGCGTCGCTGCCTGCTGGCGCTGAGCTGAAGCTGTTGGGTGTGTCTGGTGAGTTGCCGGATATGAATGTGCCGATCCGGTATTACGATGAGCAGATTGCGCGTGCCGTGCTTGCGCATTTCTTGAATCTGGGCACTGAGACTGGATCTTGGGCTTTGGGTTCAACGTTCGCGGATTTTTTCACTAATTCGCTTAATTCTGTGGCTGGGTCGATTGCGGATGTTGTGCAGCAGCATGTGATTGAGGATTTGGTGGATTTGAATTTTGGTGAGTCGATGCCTGCTCCTCAGATTGTGTGTGAGCCGATTGGTGCTCAGGCTCCGGCGACAGCGGAGGCTGTGAAGCTGTTGATTGAGTCTGGCGCGGTGACGGTGGACGGCCAGTTGGAGGAGTTCATGCGGTCTAAGTATGGGCTGCCTGTGCGTAAGGACGGGGGTGCTGGTGTCTGAGATCACGGTTGTTGTTGGTGCGCCTGCGTCTGGTAAGTCTGCGTGGGTTGAGTCGGTTAGGCAGCCGGGTGAGCCGGTTGTTGACTATGACCTTTTGGCGCGCGCGTTTGGGTCGACGGTGCCGCATGATGCGCCGGTGGCGGTGCGTGAGGTCGCGTTTGCTGCGAGGCAGGGCGCGATTTCGCGTATCCGGCGCGGGGTGTCGGATTCTGCCTATATTGTGCAGTCTTTTATTGATGCGGCGGCGGTGGCTGCGTGGCTTGATTTTGGGGCGCGGGTTGTTGTTGTTGATCCTGGCAAGGGTGAGTGTTTGCGTCGGGCTGAGTCGGATGGTCGTCCTCAGCATTCGTTTGAGGGGATCGAGAAGTGGTATGCGGAGGAGCCTGTTTGGGATTCTCGTGCGGAGTTTGTGAAGGAGCCGAGTGTGAATAATAGTGTCAGGTCGGCGGCGGGGGTTAAGTCGCGGCGCTGGTTTAGTATGCAGGCCAGCAAGCCGGATCAGGGTGCCGCAAAGCTTGGCGTGATCAGTATTTACGACCATATTGGGTGGGGTGGGACTGAGTCGAAGGCGTTTATTGAGGAGCTGAATCAGCTTGATGTGGACGTGATCGAACTGCATATCGACTCCCCCGGTGGCGATGTTTTCCAGGGAATTGCGATAATGAATGCGTTGCGTCGCCATAAGGCGCGCATTGAGGTGACGGTTGACGGGCTTGCTGCGTCGATTGCATCGGTGATTGCGATGGCTGGTGACCGCATCGTGATGAATCGCGGCGCTCAGATGATGATCCATGACGCTTGGTCATGGGGCGAGGGCGATGCGCGTGATTTGGAGAGCGCGGCGAAGGCTCTGGAGAAGTGCAGTGACTCGATTGCTGCTACTTATGCTGCGAGGACGGGTAAGTCTAAGGAGCATTGGCGCGAGCTTATGGCTGTCGAGACGTGGTTCACGGCCGAGGAGGCTGTGCTGGCTGGCCTTGCGGATTCATGGGTGGACGCGCCTTCTGCGTCGGCTCGGTTTGATTTGTCGGTTTTCAATTATGCGGGGCGGGCTGCGGCTCCTGCTCCACGGATTAATGATGAGGGGGGTTCTGAGGTGACTGCTGAGGAATTCGTTGTAAGGGTGCGTGAGCTGCTTGGGCTTGATGAGGGGCTTGCGCTTGATGACGTGGCTGTGGCTGTGGAGGATTTGGTGAAGGCGGCGGAGGCTGTGGCTGATGCTGTTGAGCCTGATGCTGTGGCTGATCCGGTTGGTGAGCCTGCAGCGTCGGCGGCTGATGTTGATGGTGTTGTGACTGTCGATAAAGCGGTTTTTGCTGAGCTGCAGGCTGATGCTGCGGCGGGTCGTGAGGCTCGCGCGAGGGCTGATGTTGCGAGGCGTGAGGGTCTTGTGGCTGACGCGGTGAAGGCGGGTAAGATTTCGCCTGCTTCTAGCAGCCAGTGGCTGGATCGGCTTAATGTTGATGAGGCTAATACTGCGGCGCTGCTTGCGTCGCTGACTTCTGGAGCGGTGCCGTTGGCTGAGGTTGGCTCTGGTCTTGATGAGGTTGAGGGTCTGTCTGAGGCGGAGAAGATTTTTAATACCGCTTGGGGTACAAGATAGGAAGGGGCTGTAATGGCTAAGAGGGAATATTTGCCGGTTTTCCAGCCGGGTGCGGCGGTTACTTTTACGGCGGGCGAGGCGGTTACGGCTGGCCAGCTTGTCGAGGTGAGCGGCAATTATTTGATTAAGCCCGCGACTGCTAAATCCACAAAGGTGGTTGGCGTTGTCGCGGAGACTGTTAAGGCGGGCGAGCGAGTAACCGTGTTCAGCGGTGGTGTGCAGCGCGTTGAGGTTGACGGCGCAGTTACTGCTGGTGCGCGGGTTGAGGCAGCGGCGGCGGGTAAGGCTGCTGTTGCTGATTCAGGTGACGGTATCGGCCTGGTGCTGTCTGGCTCGTCAGGTGCCGGTTTTATTGAGGTTGCGCTCCGGTAATCGGGGTGTGGGAAGCTAAAGGAGTTTTCTATGGGATTCACTTATCCTGTGCGCGCGCCTGAGGGCGTGCTGTCCACTGAGCAGATTCATCAGCTGCTGTCTAATCCTGATCTGATTGCGAAGCGTGTGCTTCAGCTGGTCGATCAGAAGTTCATCGCGGATTACCTGCTGCCTGGCCGATATGAGGCGAAGAATGGTGCCGCTTTTTACAAGAACGGCCAGCCGCTTTTTGCGGATGATGTGCCTCGTGAGGTCGCGCCTGGTGGCGAGTACCCGAATAGCACCCTATCGGACGGGGATCCGATGTCTGCAAGGACTGTCAAATGGGGCATCGGCTCTGAGGTCACTGATGAGCAGGTGACTAATGAGGGTATTGCTGCTGTGAATGTTGGTCTGCAACGTCTCGCAAATAGCGTTGTGAAGCAGGTTGATTCGGTGGCGATGTCTGTGATTGCGTCGAAGCTTACTAGCACTTTTGCTGGGTCTGCTTGGACTACTCCGGGCGCTATTCTGGAGTCGCTGCTTGCTGCTGCTAATGATCGGTCTGAGCTTGGCACTGGCATTAATCTTAATACGGTGGTTCTTGCTCCTGCTCATTTCGCGAAGGTGCAGGGTCTGCTTCTGGATAAGAACGCGCTGCCTCGCGAGAACGGCAACACAGTGCTGAATGGGACTGCCCCGATTGAGGTGTTCGGTTTCACTTGGGTTACCACGCCTTACTTTAAGGGTAAGAATCCACTGCTTGTGGATCGTGACCTGCTGGGCGGCGTGGCTGATCAGAAGATCAAATCTCCAGAGTTTACTGCTGCTGGGCATTACGGTGTCGAGGCTTCGACAATTCGTGATGCAGACCGCGATACTTATAAGCTGCGTGCTCGTCGCGTTTGTGTGCCGATTGTGACTGATTCGTCTGCTGGTGTTGCTATTACTGGATCGGGGCTTAATTAATGACTGCTAAGCGTGTTTTTGTGTCTGCTGCTGCTGTGGTTTTGGAGACTGTGGACGGTGGCGAGCGTTACTTTTACGGTGGCGCGGTGCTTGATGTGAGCCAGTTTACTGCTGTGTCTATTGAGCATGCTTTGGATGCTGGCCTGGTTGAGCCGGTGACTCCAGTTAAGTCTGAGCCTGCTGCAAATGCTGAGTCTGAGTCTGAGGCTGAGCCTGAACTTGCTGCTGAGCCTGCTAAGGCTTCGACCGGTAAAGGCAGCCGAAGCAAATAGGCGATGTTTCGATAGTTAGGAGTCTGGTGTGATAGCTGTTTCTGATTTAGTTGGTGTACCGCAGCCGGTCGCGTTACGAGTGCTCGCCTATGCTGACGGGATCGCGCCAGGCATCCTAACTGTCGAAGACCAGGGGTTGCGTGACCGTGCCGTTGCGGTGCTTTCCGGTATCGCGGCGGAGGTTGCTAAGCGCGGCTCGTCAGCAGTTGCTGCACAGTCGGTCGGTAATGCTTCGGTGCGGTATGAGTCGGTAAGCGGGTTTTTCACGGCGGAGGATCGGCTGGCGTTGCAGCGTATCGTTGCGGTGGCTGGCCATTCGGGGCTTGACGGTTTGCCGCGCGGGATTTTTCCACCGTCTGATCTGACGCGCCGGTTGGGAAGGTCGTAAGCATGCGGTTTAATAGCTCGGTGTATCGGTGGCGACGACCGCTTCTCCCTGATCCGTATAATCCGGATCGGAAGCGTCGGGGGTCTTGGCATGATGCCGAGATTGATGAGATTCCCGGCGCTTTTATCGGCTCTGGGTCTATGGTGGATGCGCGTTCGCCTGAGCGGTTGCAGTCCATTACGGAGAAGTCGCTGTTTTTGGATAATCCGGCAGCGGATGTTGTGAAGGGTGACGGGATTTCTGTCGCGCCTGGTGGCCGGTTGCCTGACTTTGAGGTGAGGGTCGCCCCGGTCGCTGACGTGAATCCGTTTACTGGCTGGCAGCCGGTGCGCGAGATGCCGCTTGATGAGGTTACGGGGTGATCGTGTGTCGAAGCCCGAAGTTCGGTTGAGTGATGACTTTTTCCGGCAGGTTGGCCTGTCTGGTGCTATGCGGCAGGCGGTTATGGCTGAGGCTGAGGGCGTGGCTGCGGCGGCTCGCGCGATTGCACCGGTGGATACTGGTGCTTATCGTGATGGGATTAAAGCTAAGCCGCGTAAGAGCAAGCGGCGTTGGGTTGGTCGTGTCGAGTTTGAGGACGGCAAGTCGACGCTAGTTGAGGCACGCTCTGGTGTGGCTCAGAAGGCGCTTGCGTTTCAGCGGGGCGGTAAGTAATGCGTATTTTGCAGGCTGATGTTGTCAAATTTTTGTGCGATTTCATTCGGGCTGAGTTGCGGCGGTTGCCTGACCCGTTTTTTCATGATGTTGAGGTTGCTGCTATCGAGCCTGATGTTGCGGCGCGGGATTATCCGGACAAGCTGGTGACGGTTGCGGTGTCGACTGTGTCTGACGCTGACTTGCATTTGTCGGATGTGTCTGTGCGTGTGAATTATGTTGCTGGCACACCGGAGTTTCCGGATGATTGTGTGAAGCTTGCACGGATGGTTCATGCGATTGTGCGTGATTGTGCGAGGGTGGCTGATGGCAACCCGGTTGCGGCGGTGACTGCATCGCGGGGGGCGATGTCGGTTGTTGATGAGCAGTTGCGGGCGCGCTGGTTTTCACTGTTTGATTTAGTTGTTGTTGGCACGCTGGTGCCGTAATTTTTTGGAGGTTGAAAATGGGTAGATTCGACGCGGACGCGGCGGGGAATACTCTCGCACGGGTTGGTGTGCCGGTGACTGGTAAGGCCGCTATTGCGCCTTTCGGTACACGGATTCCGACTCCTGAGCAGGGTAAAGCGCCTGCGCTGGAGCTGGATCAAGCTTTTAAGACGCTGGGTTTGAGGACTACGGACGGCGCTCCTGAGTATACGCTTGAAGCTGACGGTGATCCGATCGAGTTTTATGAGGACGGATACCAGATTCCTTCTGGCAAGGGTAAAGCTACTGTGGTGATGAAACTTGCTGAGACGAGTGATCTGGTGCGTGAGCTGATTGCTGGTAAGAAACCGGACTCGAACGGGTATATCGAGTATGATGCGGCCGGGCATGCGACCCGTTATGTCTTGTACACCGAGAATGTGTACAAGAACGGTGTCGTGGAGCGGCGTGTTGCACCGAATGTGCAGATCACTTCGGTGAAGGAAGATAAGCCTGAGCGTGGCAGTGTACGCGGCTATGAGGTGACTTTTACGCTTGCGACTTCGCAGGCTGTTGGTGGTAAGCATTTCGGTGAGTGGCTGATTCAGCCTGCTGAGTAGCGGCTGCTTTTTTGGGAGGGGGTGGCCTTGCGGGCTGCCCCCTTTTTTTCTTTTGGTAACGGGTTGACGATAAGAGGTATTCAATTATGAGTGACAAGATTGAGCGGATTGACGTGAATGATATTGAGGCGATGCGCCGCGAGTTTGAGGAACGGTTCGGCGAGTATCGTGGCCGCGAGGACGATAATAAGCTTGTTTTTGAGCATGGGGGCGAGCTGTATGAGCTGCCGATGTTTTTCTCGCTGAGGGTTTTGCGTGAGCTGCGCAAAATTGAGGATAATGATGTGCCGGATGAGCAGGCTTTTATTGCTCTGGTTGAGGCTGCGCGAATGAGTGATGAGATGCGTGATAAGTGGCTTGATTTGGAGCTGGAGGCCAGTAGTCAGTTCATTTCTGAGTACTTTATCCGCATGCGTGAAAAGTACGGGGCGGCTCTGGGGGAATAATTCAGCTCTGCGACGCGCTTGCTGCGCATCGTAGGGCGCTGGAGTATGACTTTTGGGTGCGCGCGCGTATCCGGATTGATGATATTGGTGACACGGTGTCTTGGGGTCTCGCGGTGTCGCTGTATGCGGGGTTTGCTTCGGATTGGAGCAGTCACACATTTGCTGCGGTTGCTGGGTTCGGGTTTGTTGTCTCGTATGAGGGCATTAATTCGGCTTTGCTGGTGGCGACTGTGTGGCGGGCGCTCGGTAATGAGGGTGATCCGCCGGTAGTTTTCCCGTGGGATGAGAGTGTGAAACCGGCGGAGGTTGTTTCACGTGCCGAGTTTGAGAAAGCGATGGAGACGCTGAATAAGGTGTCGGCGATAAAGGATTGACGGCATCTTGATGATTGGGGGCTTTTATGGGCAGGTATGAGCTTGGTTCCGGCCATTTGGCAATTGTGCCGTCTTTTAAGGGTTTCCGGGCGAAGGTTGTTTCTGAGGCGCGGGCTGCTGGTGTTGCTGGCGGTAAGGGCGCAGCTTCGGGGTTTGCTGCTGCTGGTGTTGCGGCTGGCCGTAATTTTGCGGCTGGTGTTGCGGGCGCGGCTAAGCGTGTTGATCTTGCTGGTGTGAAGAAGGCGGTTGAGGCTGCTTCGCAGGATGTCGTTAAGGCTCAGGCGGGGCAGGTGAGGGCTGCTGAGGCTGTGGCTAAGGCGCGTGTTGCTGAGGCTAATGCTGCTGGTCGGGTGCGTGTTGCTGAGGCTGCGCTTGCTGATGCGCGGTCGCGGTTTGCTGCTGGTTCTGTGCAGGTTGTGCGGGCTGAGGAGCGGGTGGCGGCGGCGCGGCGTGCTGCTGATTCTGCTGCTGCGAGGTCTGTGAAGGCTGGCGCGGGGTTGGCGGCTGCGTCTGATCAGGTGAGGGCGGCGACTGAGCGGCTGTCTCGTGCGCAGGCTGAGCTGAATCGGGTTCAGTCTGCGGCGGGGTCGCGGGTGTCGGTGTTTGCGCAGTTGCGGCGTGATATTGCGCCGCTGGTTTCGCGTATTCCGGGAGTTACGCGGGCGGTGGCTGGTGTTTCTGGCGCTACTGCTGGTTTGTCTGCGAATGTGCGTAAGCATTTGGCTGCGAGTTTGTCGGGCGTGACTGGATTTGGTCGCTCGGTGCAGTCGGTGACTGCGGGCGTGTTGTCGAGTGTGAATAGCACGGTCGCGAGAGTGCCGTTTATTGGTCGCGCTTATACTGGCACTTTGTCGGCGGTGCAGTCTGTTGGGTCTGGGCTTGCGGCGCTTGGGTCTGCTGCGTCGTCGGCGGCTGGCTCGATTGGCCGGTCGGCGTTGTCGGCTGGCCAGTCGGTGCTGTCTGGTATCGGGTCTGGGTTTACGGGCGCGGCGCGACTTGCTTCGTCTGCTGCGTCGAATATGATTGCTGTTTTTAAGCCGGTGGGTGCTGCGATTGCGGCGGGTATTACTGGTGCTTTGGCTGCGAGTGTTGCGGGCGGTTTTGCGCGATTGTCGTCGCTGGAAGATGCGCAGGCGAAGATGCGTGGTCTCGGCATTGAGGCTGGTGTTGTTGAGCAGGCGATGCAGGCGGTTAAAGCGTCTGTACAGGGGACGGCGTTTGCGTCGTCTGATATGGCTGCTGCTGCGTCTGCTGCTTTGGCGGCTGGCATTAAACCGGGTGAGCAGCTTGTCGGCTATATGGAGACGTTGAAGAATACGGCGGCGGCTACTGGCCGACCGTTGGGCGAGATCGCGTTACTGTTTGGCGATATTGTTGCGGGCGGTAAAGCGTATTCTGCTGATCTGACGCAGTTTGCTAAGCGCGGTATTCCGATTTTCACTCTGCTGGGTGAAGCGCTTGGGGTGCCTGCGTCGGAGATTAAGGATATGGCTGCTGAGGGTAAAATCACCTCAGATATTCTGATCAATACTCTGGGTACGTCGCTTAGCCAAATGGCGACTGAGATGGGTAATACGACGGGGGCTGCGCTCACTAATATGCGTTCGGCTTTCAATATTTTCGGTGCTGAACTGATCGCTGGTGAGTTTCCGTTGGTGAAGGCTGGAGCGAATGCGGTGAAGGCGGTTGTGCAGTTGGCGACGACTCTGGTGCAGCCGATTAAGGCAGCTCTTGGGCTGGATGGCGCGGCGGCGGGGGTCGCGGTCTTGGACGCTTTCACTGCGAAGGTTACTGCGTTGAAGGATTTGATTTCGTCTGGGTCTGCTGAGGGTAACTCGCTGCTTGATGGTGTTGTAGCGAAGGTGCAGCAGTTTGCGCCGCTGTTGGGGATTACGGCGGCGGCTGCTGCTCCCCTGCTCGCTAACCTGTTGAGCAGTCTCCCGGTCGTTGGGTCTCTTTTCAGTAGTCTCGGCGGCGGCTTGTTGGCTGGGTTTGCGCCGTGGATCGCAGCGGGCGGGGTTGTCGCTTTTCTGGGTCTTGACCCGTCAGCTTTCGCTACGGTTATTACTGGGTTGGTGACGTCGATTGTGCCGATGGTTTCTGGCCTGCTGGATACGGTGATTAATCTCGTTGTGACTCTGGTGCCGCAGCTGATCACGAATCTGATCGCGAATATTCCGACTTTGGTGAATGGCGCTTTGCAGCTGTTTATGGGATTGGTGACGGCGTTGGGTCAGGCGATTCCGCAGTTGATCACTGCCGTGGTCGGGCTAATTCCGGCGCTGATCACGTCGCTTGTGTCCATGATTCCTGTGCTGGTGGAGGGCGTGATACCTCTGTTTATGGGTATTTTGGATTCTCTTGCGGCGGCGATTCCTCCGATCCTTGACGCGGTTATCGCTGCTGTGCCGGTGATTATTGAAGCGTTGGTGTCCGCGATCCCTGTGCTGGTTGACGGCGCAGTGCAGTTGTTCCTTGGTCTGATTGACGGTTTGGGGCAGGCGATCCCGAAGATTATTGTTGCGGTGATTGACGCGGTTCCGCGTCTGATTACTGCTCTTGTGTCGGCGCTGCCGCAGCTGATTGACGGCGCGATTACCTTGTTTTTGGGTATCGTGACTGGTCTGATTCGTGCGATTCCTCGCATTATTCAGGCTGTGATTGGCATGATTCCGCAAATCTTGACGGCGCTGATTAATGCGATTCCGCAGCTGGTGCGTGCTGGTATTGACCTTATTGGTGGCCTGGTGCGTGGTATTGCGTCGGCTGGCACGAAAGTATTTGACGCTATCGGCAATATCGTGAATGGTGCGATCGGGTGGGCTAAGAGCCTGCTGGGTATTAAGTCGCCTTCGCGTGTGTTCATGGGAATCGGTAATGATCTCGGGCGTGGTTTTGTGTCGGGTATTAACCAGATGGAGGGCGCTGTTGCTGGTGCTGCTGGTGATTTGGCGGCGACTGCTGTTGCGGCGGCGGAGTTGTTGCCGGAGTTTGATTCGCGTGTGAATGTGTCGGCGCGGCCGGGCCGTACAGCAGCTGCTGGGCGGTTTGGTTCTGGTGACGGTGGCACGGTGACGGTGAATCTGTATTCGAATGATCCTGAGGCTGTCGCGAAGAAGGTGCTTGAGATTATCGGGAGGTAAACAGTGCGTGTGAGTCTTGTGTCTGCGAATGACGTTATTCATTTGTCGGGGAATCATGAGACGGTTGGCATGCTCGAAGCTCCTGACGTTTGGGCGCTCACGGCGGGGGGTTTGGGTGGCTGGTTTGAGCCGCCAGCTCCCCGGTATGAGCTTATTGAGCAGCCGGGTTTTGACGGCGCGTTCAGTCCACTTATGCGGGCGAGCGAGAACCGGGTTGTTGAGGTTGGTGGTGCATATCGGGGCGAGTCGACGGTGTCGGTTGCGGCGGCTAAGCGTCGCCTTGCTGCGTTGTGTCGTGCCGGTGTTGTGCGTGTTGTTGTTGATGATGCGGTGGGTGTGTTGTCGTGTTCGGGTTTTGTTTCGGCGGAGCCGCAGTTTAGGCAATTGTCGCGGGTCGCGTTTGCGTTTAAGTTGCAGGTGTCGTGTCCTGACCCGTTGAAGTATGGTGATCCGGTTCGGTTTGCTACTGCTTTGTCTCGTCTTGATGTTCGGAATGAGGGCGCTGAGCCGATATATCCGGTGATCAAGTTTCAGCCGAATGATGATGAAGTGACGATCAGCGTCGGCAATAAGCGCATTGTGTGGACTGGTGATTATGGTGCTGTTGAGGAGCTTGTGCAGGTTGATTGTCGCACCGGCTGGTGCTCTTTTGGACTGTTGCAGCGTGATGATGTGATTCGGCTCGACCCCGGCACTGTCTCGGTGTCTATGGCGGGGGTCGATATTTTTGAGGTTGAGGTGTCTCCAGCATGGATGTGACAACGGTTCGCGTGTATGATGCGGCGCAGGGCACTATGCTGTTGCGGTTGCCTGCTTCGTCTTGGTCTTGGACTGAGGAGCTTAATTCGGCTGGCCGTTTGCAGGTGACGGTGAAGGGGTCGAGAGAGGCGGCGCGGCTGGAGTTGCGAAGATATCTTGTGCCGTGGCGGGTGAATGTTGCGGTGGTTCGTGGCCAGGACGTGTTGTTTGCGGGCGCGTTGAAGCATTTCAATTTTGATATGGCGACGGGTGTGCTGAAGCTCGATTGCGGCGGCGGCTGGTCGTGGTTTGAGAAGCGGCTTGTGTTGAATCATGATCTTGCTGCTGCATGGCGTGATGGCGAGGTGCGTTTGGATGAGCATTCGCCTGCTGCTGGCTGGCTGCTGTCGTTGTCGGGGTCGCTTGCGTCGATTGCGCGTGATCTGGTGGAGGAAGCTCTTAAATGGGGTTATTTGCCGTTTGATTTGCCGGCGAAAGAGCCTGGGTTTAATGTCCGTAATTATGACGGGTTTGATTTTGCGACGGTGTCTGACCGGTTGAAAGACCTCACTGGGGTGATTAACGCACCGGAGATCAGGTTTACTCCGTATTTGACGGGTGAGGGGTTTCTGCGGTTCCGTATGGAAGCGGCGCGGGAGCTGGTTGATCGGGTGCATGAGTGGGATACTCGGCGGCCGGATAGTCACGTGATTGTGTCAAGTATTGATACTGACGGGGATGCGATCAGTAACCAAGTGTATGCGTCTGGTGGGAAGAAGGACGATCTGGTGTTGGTAGCGCGGGCGATGCGAAGCACTGAGGGCTGGTATCCGCTGTTGCAGTCGGCTTTGTCTGAGCATTCGAGCGTGTCTGAGCTTGATACTTTGTTGGGGCATTGTCGTGAGGCGATTGTGCGTGGTGGTGCTGGTCAGGATTCGATTGCGGTTAAGGTGTCGACTGATCGGCGGGTGCGTGCTGGTGATTGGGCGAATTTGCACGTGAATGACTGGTTTTTTGGTGAAACGGTGCTGCCTTTGAAGATTGTGTCTGTTGCTGGTGATGAGGGTGAGTGGTTGACGTGTGAGGCACGCGTTAGGGGGTAACCTGTGGGCTATAATTTGGGGACGAATGATCCGTTTGCGGTGGAGCGGCGGCGGCGTGAAGATGCTGCGCGGGCTGCGCGTGAAGCGGTGACTGCGACCGGGACTGAGACTTTCCAGGCGGTACGTAAGTTGCAGGAGCAGGTTAATTCGTTGGCGGATTTTGTGGCTCGTTTGCCGTCGAATGTTGGTGCGCAGGTGAATGAGACGAATTTCTCGGTGACGGACGCGAATGTGTGGAAGAGCGTCGCTTCGACGCAGATTGTTACTCCGCCTAATAAGTCTCGTGTGGTTGTGCAGGCGGTGGCGAATGCGACGGTGATTGCGCATGGTGTTGCGGCTGGCTTGGAGTCTGAGGTTGAGGCGCGATTGTTGATTAATGGTGTTGCGGGCGAGCCTGTGCGTGGCTCGATTTCGCTTTTTGCTCGCACGTATGGATCTAATGCGCAGCTTGCGTTTGTGCGCGAGATTGCGCCGTTGGCTGGGAATGTTGCGGTTGAGTTGCAGCTGAAGGGTACTCGTTTTAATGCGTATCCGAGCAGTAATACGGCGGCGCTGTCGGTTATGGCCGGTTTTTCTACGGTCTAAAGGTGAGGGGTTGATAATGGCTGTTTTGTCTGAGGCTGTCGGGTATCAGGATATTGTGCTGCGGCGCGGTGCCGATAATCATTGGGGGTGCCGGTGGGAGCAATCCACTGACGGGGTGACGTTTTCGCCTAAAAATCTGACGACAGGTGTTTGTACGCTGCGTCTGATGTCGGCGGCTGGTGTCGAGTGGCTGTCTAAAACGGTTGAGGGTGGCGTTGACGGTCTCGCTTCATGTGTGGTGTCGAAAGCTGACTTGTCGGCGGCAGCGTGGGCTGACCGGAAGGCTGGTGTGTGGCTGCTGGATTGGGGTTCTGGTGGTGAGACGGTGAGGATTGCTGAGGGTGCTTTTGCTCTCGCTCTGTAAAAATGTAGGGGTTACTGTGATTATTGTGGATAAGGTGACGGTTGGCATTCCGGGCGCGACAGGTGACGTGACCCCGGCTTTGACGCAGTTGCGGAATCAGGCTCAGGCTGCGCAGTCGGCGGCTGCGTCGTCGGCGAATACGGCTAATGCTGCTGCGTCGAGGGCGCAGGCTGCTGCGTCTAAGGCTGAAGGGGTTGCGACTGCGATTGATCCGGTGACGGTGAATCAGCGGTTTAGTGCGATTGAGTCGCGTTTGAATTCTAAAGCGGATTTGTCGGGCGGGAAGGTTAATAGCTCGCAGTTGCCGACTTCGACGGGTACAACTTCGGGCACGATTCCTTTGCGTGGTAGTGGCGGCCGTTTGCCGGGTGTGGCGGAGCCGTCGTCGTCGACTGATGCGGCGAATAAATCGTATGTGGATCGGGTTGTGGCGGCTGTGCCTCGTCCGCCTGTGAAGGTGGATACTGGCTGGCATAATTTGATTTTGTCGTCTGGGTGGACTGGTGTCGCTA
The DNA here is from genome assembly GCF_003859945.1 of Leucobacter sp. OH1287. Taxonomy (GTDB): domain Bacteria; phylum Actinomycetota; class Actinomycetes; order Actinomycetales; family Microbacteriaceae; genus Canibacter. The sequence continues at coordinate 209,793 of NZ_RQYM01000002.1, read as the reverse complement.
ATCATATTCCGCGAGCGCGGTTTGTGGACGGTGTTCTGTATGTGGAGGGGGCTGTTCGTCGGAATGCGGGCGGCGCTCTGACTTCGTTTGCGACATTACCGCCTGCTGTGAAGTCTCGGATCACTGCCCGCGCTAAGGACGCTTTCGTGGGCGCGTTTTGTGCCCTGCATACGAATGGTAGCCGTGCTTTCGGCGAGTTGTATTTGACGACCACAAACGGTGTTATCGCGACCGGTGATTATACGACTCTTGACGGCAACGCGGGCTGGGTGATCCCTATCACTTTCAGTTTTATCGGCGACCTGTAAAGGGGGGGGGTTGTTTGATGTCGTACATGGACAAGTATTTTCTGTCTGAGAGTGGTCAGCTCCGGGCGCGCGTGACTGCGTGCGCAGCCGAAAAAGGGGTTGAGCATCCTGAGGAGTGGGCTTATCGGCACCGGTGGACGCTTGCGTGCTGGCCTGGCTGGGCTGACGCTTACGCGGCCGCTGTCCGGCCTAGTGATGCTGACGAGTATTGGGATGCCTCGATTGCTGTTGATGACGGCATGATTAGGTCTGCGGTTGCGGCATTGCTGGAGAGCGCGGCGGGGGGGGGTGATTCTGGTGAGGTTGTCTAAGCGGTCGCTGTTTTTACTGATTCTTGGTGTGTGGCAGATAGCGCAGGGGGTTGTGTTGTGGGAGCCTGCAAGGATTTCTCAGGGGCGGCGGGCTTCGTTTTCGTATTTGCCGTTTGAGCCGGAGCATTTCAGCGTTTTGTATCTTGCGGTTGGTGTTTTTTGTGTGTTGGTTGCGTTTTTTGGGGCGCGGCGCTCTGTGCAGGCCGCGTTTAGTGCCACGTTTTTCACGTTCTGTTTACAGGGGCTGATTTTTGTTGGCGCTTTCGCGGTTGGTGTGAATCCGCATGCGCTTGCGTCGGCGATCCCGTTGTTGTCGGCGGCGGGGTTGACGGTGGTTGCTGCGTCGGTGGTGGATGTGCCGCCGTCTACGGGGAAGGTGGACACATGCACGAGGTTTTAACTTTTCTTGGTGGTGTGGCGGCTGCTGGTATTACTGCTGGTGGGTCTGTCTGGGTTGCGCATACGTCGCGGGCGGCGGATCGGCGGAAGGCTGAGGCTGAGGCGGCGGCGATTATTTCTGACAGGTGGCGTGACTATGCTGACCGGATGGATGAGCGTGTGGACGAGCTGGAGGCGAAGCTTAATGCTATGGGGTCGCGGGTTTCGGAAGCTGAGGCTCGTGAGCGGTTGCTGTTGCGTGATTTGCGGAAAGTGTATGAGTGGATTGAGACGGGACAGCGGCATGCTCCACCGCCTCGTCCTGGGTATTTGAAGGGATAGATTATGTCTGAGGTTAATGCTGACGAGTTTGGGCGCGTAGTGCGCAATCCGCTGGTGCGTGAGGCCTTGTATGGTGTGTTTATTGTGGCGACGGTGGTGATGACTGCTGTGAATGCGGCGCTTGCGGTGCTCGGTTTGGGTGCTCACCCGGTAGCGGCGGTAGCGAACGCTGTGCTGGTCGCTGTTGCTCCCTTTTTTGGGGCGCTCGCGCGCGTGAACACTGACAGCAGCGGGTATCGGGCGCGGCGGGCGCGTGAGAACGGGGACGGTGAGTGACCGGTGGCTGTTTCAACGCTTTCGCGGGGGTCGATCCCGCATCATAACAAGTTTTCGACTCGTGCTGGGCATACCCCGCAGGGGTTGATTGTTCACCATTGGGGCGGAACTTCTGGTGGCGATGCTCGGTTAGCGCAGCCGCATGTGCAGGTGTCTACGAATTATGTGATTTATGGTGACGGCGTATTAAAGGTGCAGGTGCCGGAGGAGTATAGGGCGTGGACTAGTGGCAATCAGGCGGCGGATCAGCGCAATATTACGGTTGAGGTGCAGAACAGCTCGGGTGCGCCTGAGTGGCGTGTCTCGGATGCTGCGTTTAATACTCTGTGTGCATTGGTGGCTGATCTCGCTGCTCGTTATCGATGGGGGGCGGTCACCCGCTCCCGCTTGAGTGGGCATCGGGATCATTATCCGACTGAGTGTCCGGGCGGATTTTTGTATTCGCGCCTGGGTGAGGTTGCGGCGCGTGCTGAGGCGCTGCGGTCTGGTAGAGCTGGCAGCAAGCCTGCTGCTGTTTCTAATATTGTTGAGGAAGATGAGGACGAAATGAAAACAGCCGGATTCTATTATCTGAGCAACGGCAAAACTATTAACGTTATTGTGAATCCCGTAAGTGGGTTCTTCCACGAGTATGAGGCGAATGATGGCGGTTATAACAGCCCTGTCGCTGCGACTTTCGGGACTGGTAGTTTTGCGAAGATTAGCGAGTCTCATGCGCGTAAGCTGGAGCTTGATGCGCGCAAGGTGCGTCTGGGTGAGAAGTAGCCTGTAGTAAAGAAATGCCCCGCCGGGTTTTGTTCCTGGCGGGGCAATTCTTTTGTGTCTGCTAGTTGATTTCGTTTGCTTGCAGTGCGTCGTCCAGCAGGTCGTTCATGGTTACGATCTTGGGGTATGAGCGCCACGGTGAGGCGGTGTAGTACTGGATGGTGATGTCTGCTACCACCTGGTCGAGGTCGTAATCGTCGGCGTAGTCTCCGCAGTACTCTGCGATGTCGTGCTTGATCTGACTGTAGTTTTCCATGCTGTATTCGTCGATGTTTTCCTCCTCGAAGTATGCGTGGATTGCTTCAGCGTATGCTTCGTGCTGTTCGAGTCCGGCGTACCAGTATTCGCGTGGGAATACGTCCGCGATCCTGTTTGCGCCGTGCTGGTCGTTGCTTGACCAGAGTTTGTTGTTTGGGTCGCGGTAGATCAGCTCTGCTTCTATCCAGCCGTCTTTGGTGTCGATGAAGATGTAAAGTTCGCCGCCGTTGTCCAGGTTTGCCTGTTTGATTGGGCTTACCCATCCGAATTCGGCGCCGGTGCCGGTGTAGTTTTCAAAGGTGGTGTTTGTCATTTTTTTGTGGCCTTTCTTGCCTCCGGGGCTTGCCTTGTGCCCGCCCTCTAGAACTATTATGCCCTAATATAGGGCATGGGTGCAAGTTGGGCACGCCCTTACGGCGTGTCGCCTGTTATTGCGCGATATCCTCCGCGTAATAATCAACCTCCACCTCGTACCCTTCGGCGATCAGCGAAGCGTAAACGAAGCCGATCAGTGCGCAATGAATCGAGTACGGCATATCGATGCCTGCGCGCCGCGCTGATTCTTCGCTCCTGTACCGGTACAGTGTGACTGCTTGCGGCTCTCCGAGACTCTCGGCCTGCGAGTCGAGCGCGTCGATGATCTCGCGTTGCCGGTCGATAAAGGTGTCTAGGTAGGCTTGAGCCTTCTCCTGCGCGAACGCGGGGGGCGCTTGCTCGCTGAGCCAGCGGCGGACGGTACGGGGGTTAACCTCGATAAGGTCAGCAAATTCTAGCCCTGAGATGCCGATAATCTGGAGGATCGTTCTTAGTTCTGCGCTTGTCATATGGTTTCCTTTCTAGTGATGCGTGTTGCCCCGCCGGGTTTATTCCCAGCGGGGCTGCTTTTTTATGCTTATCGCACGCTAGTTGCGGGCTTGGTCAAAGGCTTCTTCTCGCCTTGCTATTAGGTCGCTGATTGACTCTACTAGCCAGCCGAAGTCTACACGCGCATTGTGAAGCTTTAGCGATACAAGCATGTTGCGGGTTGATTGCGCAACCTCAGGTTCGATTGCTTTTTCTAGTTTTGCTGTAATGTCTTGGGCTTGCACAATGAGAGTGTCGATCTCGTTCAGCTTGAAGATGAGCTGAAAAAGGTTTTCACGATCCTGCGCTTTTCTGAACTTTTCGAGTGCTGTGTTTGTCATAGTGTGGCCTTTCTGCCTCCGGGAGATTGCTGGTTGCCCTCTCGCTAACACCAAGTATGCCCGCATGTAGGGCGTATAGCAAGTTGCGGTCGTCGCTTGGGCGTGTCGCCCGCATCCGCTGGTGCGATGTTAACCAGCTGTTAACCGGCTGTGGCTTACTGTACTTGTGGTGCTGCTGCTTTCGCTGTATTTTCGGTGTTTTTTGTGCCCCCGACAGGAGTCGAACCTGCGACCTACGGTACCGGAAACCGGCGCTCTATCCACTGAGCTACGGAGGCTAACTGCTCTATCTTATCGCAACGAAGCGCGGGTCTCCAAACGCCTGGGCGGATCCACCCAGAAACAGGTTAGAAACCCCGTTGAAGCTAGATATCGCAGTGTTTATGCCGTCTGATGCGGCGTGTTTTTCGATCACCGAAAACAGCCGACGCAAACAGCTAAGAATAGCGTGTTAGGCGCGTCCCTCCTGCCTTGCAACCTTCTTCGCCCGGCCGAAGTAGCTGACGACAAAGCCGATCACCAGCGCGAAGAGCACACCGAGGTTAGCCCAAGCCCACTCGCCCTCTTTACCGCCGAGTCCGAGCGGTTCAAGCAGGTAGCCCTGCCAGTTGTTCCACGCCGCATCCTCGGCGAAACCGTTAACAACCAGGCCCCAGCCAACAACACAGGCGGCAACCATTGTGCCGATCGACAGCCAGTCAAATGCGCCGTAACGACCGGCGGGGTCAAACAGCGCCTCCTCATCATAATCCTTTTTGCGGAGCACAATATCACCGATCATAATGCCCGCCCACGCCGCAATCGGCACACCGAGTGTGATCAGGAACGACTGGAAAGGCCCGAGGAAGTTGTCGGCGAAGAACACAACAAAAACGGTTCCGAGTGTCAGGATCACGCCGTCGATGCCAGCAGCTGCCGGACGAGGCAGTTTCACGCCGAGGCTTAAGAGCGTCAAACCTGACGAGTAAATACCGAGCACAGCACCGGACACGAGACCGAGCACCGCGGTGATCAGGAACGGCACAAGCACCCACGCAGGCAGGATAGTGGCGAGGGTTCCGACCGGATCGCTACTGATCCCCGCCTCCAGGTCAGGGTTGCTGCCGATCAACAGCAGACCGAAAATAACCAGCAGGATCGGTGAGAGAGCAGCACCGAAGGTGTTCCAGAACACGATCTTGCCGCCGCTGACGTGCCGAGGCTGATAGCGGCTCCAGTCGGAGGCAACATTGATCCACCCGAGCCCGAAACCGGTCATAACCATCACAAACGCACCAATTACACCGGTGACGCCCGCGCCCTCTTTCGCGAAAACCGCAGCCAGGTCGATCTGGTTGAACGACAGCGCAATGTAGAGCACAGTCACGGCGGCGGTAATCCAGGTGATAACCGACTGCAGTCGCATAATAGTGTGGTAGCCGGCGATTGAGGCGAGCACGATCAGGGCCGCAATAATGCCGCAGGCGACAATCTTCACAACAACCTCGTTGCCCGCGTCGGCGGCTCCGAGCTGCTGCAGCACGGTGAAGGTTGCGAGCACCGCGAGAATCGCGAGCACAGTCTCCCACCCCATTGAAATCAGCCACGAGAAAACACCCGGCAGCTTCTGGCCCTTAACACCGAAAGCTGCGCGAGAGAGAATCATGGTTGGGGCGGATCCGCGCTTACCCGCGATCGCGACAACGCCGCAGAGCAGGAACGAGATGGTGATGCCAACAGCGCCAACCAGCGTTGCCTGCCAGAATGAGACACCGAAACCGTAGATGAAAGCGGCGTAGCTAATCCCAAAAACGGAAACGTTTGCGGCGAACCACGGCCAGAACAGGTCACGCGGCTTTGCGGTGCGCTCTGCCTCGGCGACGATCTCAATCCCGGCGTTTTCGACGAGTTTAGCCCTCGATGTTGATACAGCTGTGTCACGAAGATTTTGAGTCATACAACTAATAATTACGCAGATTCTTGCGCAATGCAAACATTTTGCCGAAGTTACTACAGTTTTTTATATGCAAGGTCGCGGATTATGCGCCCTTTATCAATACCTTTTTGCTCGAAAGCGGTTAGCACCCGCTCCTCGAAACGCGGCGCCCAATCCCCCGCAAAATCTCGCTTAAATAACCGGTCAGAGCCGTCAAAAACGTCTCGCATCTGTTCGGCGTAGTCTTCCCAGTCGGTCGCCATCCGCACAACCCCGCCGGGTTTTAACGCGCGGGCTAAAATCGCGACAAAATCGTTATTTATCAGTCTGCGCTTGTTGTGTTTCGCCTTGTGCCACGGATCCGGGAAGAAAATCCAGATCTCCGAAACAGACTCACCAGGCAGCAGGTGCTCAAGCACCTCGGGCGCGTTCGCCTCAATCAGCCGCAGATTGTGCACGTCGAGCTTTTCCGCGAGCACCATCGTGCGAGCAAGCCCACCAATATAAACCTCAACCGCCAGAAAATCACGCTCGGGGTGCGCGGCAGCCGCGGCAGTCACCTGGTGCCCCTGCCCGGAACCGATCTCAACCACGAGCTCTGCCTCACGACCAAACCACTCGTGCGGATCCGCCTCCACGCCCGCTGCGACGCTTGTCACACCGTCACCGCGCTCCGGCGTGAGCAAATACTCAGGCGCGAGCTCGCGCATGGCACGCTCCTGCGCGGTCGTTAATCGCCCGCCGCGTCTAACAAACGACAGCATCCGATGCTGGCGCGGTTTCTGCTCCTCGTTTCCACCCTCCACAGCTGGTTTTTGTGGACTGTTCTCTGCGGCATCCTGATTTTTCACAACATCTAACCTACCAAGCAAAACCGCCCAGTCAAAACCCCGACTTCACAGCCCGGCACCACCCAAGCAGCTGGCGTGTCAACCGAGAGTGACCGGTTTAACGAGATCCGCATAGATTAAAAGCAGGCTCATCGCACCGAGCACCGCAACAACCAGCAGCGTCACCGGCACCATCCGCGCGGTGTCGATCGGGCCTGGGTCTGCCCTGCCGAGCAGTTTCGCGAGCGAGCGTTTCACCTTCTCGTAGAGTGCGCCTGCGATGTGCCCGCCGTCGAGCGGCATCAGCGGGATCAGGTTAAACACGAACAGCGCAATGTTGAGGCCAGCGAGCAACGCAACCATCGACTGCACCTTCGCGATCACCGGCACCGTGTCAAGCGTCGCAATCTCACCGGCGATGCGGCCCACCCCGACAACGCTGATCGGCCCGTTGGGGTCACGTTCCTCAGCGCCGAACGCGGCGTTCCAAACATCAATCAGCCGCTGCGGCAGGTTCAAAATAACACCGGTCACCTGCTTAATATTCTCGCCAACATAGCGTGGCACCTCGGTGATCGGCTGCGTCTGCAGCTCGGTTGCGGCGGTCGCTCCGATCATGCCGACGGTTTCGATCTGCGCCTTGCCGCTGCTGTCTTTCACAACCCGGCCCATCTCATCGGTGACATAGCGGCTGTTTGCGGCGGGGGTTAACCGCAGCTGCAGCTGATCCTCGCCGCGAGCGACTGTAACGCTCAGCTCAGTCTCCGCGTTGTTTGAAACAGTGTCTCTGAACTGCTCCCAGGTGGTGATTTTCTCCCCATCAACCGAGAGGATCCGATCCCCAGGCAACAACCCGGCAGCCGCCGCCGGAGCGCTCGTTGCCGCTGCGTCACACTCAGTCTGCTCACTGTCGGCAGCCACAAGACACTCGCTAACGCTGCCGATTGTGGTGCTCTGACCGGTTACCCCAATGCCGGTTAGTAGCACCGCATAGAGCAGCACACCGAGTAGCAGGTTAACCAGCGGACCGCCGAGCATAACCGTGATCTTCTTCCAGGTGGCTAACCGGTAGAAGGTTCTGTAATCCTCACCGTCACCGATTGTTTCAGCGCTCGCCTCCCTGGCATCCTGCGTCACCGAGTTTAAGAATCCGGTGCCGCCGTCACGCGCAGCCTCACCGGCGGCCTTGGGAGGATACATGCCGATCATCCTCACAAAACCACCGAACGGTAAAAGCCTCACCCCGTACTCTGTTTCACCGCGTTTACGAGAGAAGATTTTGGGGCCAAACCCGATCATAAACTCTGTCACCTTCACCCGGAACAGTTTCGCGGGCAGAAGGTGGCCAACCTCGTGCAGGGCAATAGAGAGTGCGATGCCGATCGCAATAATCAGCACACCCAAAATGTAGAGCAGTGTGTCTTGCACAGGATCTCCCGAGTTTTTCGAGCCTCAAAAAGCGCTGTGGTGTTAACTATTCGGGGTGAACGGTGCCGAGAATGTCGAGCACGAACAGCATCACATCGTCACCCTGGTGACCCTGCGCCTGCAACTGTTCAGCACCGTAGCCGGCGTCCGCTGGAACAGCCACAACCACCCGTGAACCAACCTTTTCACCGACCAGCGCGTAACGGAAGCCCTCGATTACACCGTCGGTTGTGAAGTTGGCTGCGGTGCCGCGGCTCCAGCTTGAGTCAAATTCTTCGCCGGTGCGCCAGATCACGCCCTTGTAGTGGACGTAGACGCGGTCGCCGTCTTTCACCTCTTCGCCGTCACCAACAACCAGCTGAGCCTTGGTCAGCTCGGTTGGCTGGGCAAGCCCCTCCGGGAAGGTGATGGTCGGCTCACCCGATTCAGCTACCTCAACAGTCGGGAAGCCCTCCGGCAGTTCCTTAGCCTCACCCTTTGCCTGTGGCAGCAGCTTGTCATCAGCGAGCTCGCCAGGAGCAGCCTTAGAAGCCCCCTGGAAGTCGATTACCGCGATGATTGGATCCGTTGCCTGCAAATCGGTGAATCCGGCGCTCTTTGGATCCGCAAAAATATCGCCCACTGGGAGAACAGAGACCGCGCGGCCGCTGTCGGTGACGCAGCCAGCAACGTTCTTGATCCACTCGGGCAGGCTCGCGCTGCCAAAATCGATTGCGAGTCCGGGGTTGCTCAACAGTTCTGAACCGTCAGCCTTGTAGAGGAAAGCGTTGATGTTGTAGTTTGAACCCTCGGCTGATTTTATCTGCTCACCGTCACCCTTATCAACAACCGTCACCTGCTGCTCTGAGATTTTCAGATCACCGTCGATTTTCACGGTCTGGGTTTCACCTCGCTTGCCAGAAACCTTTACCGCCTTGCTAGCGGATCCCTCCGGCGCGCACTTAAATGCGCTGGCGCTGTCAGAGCTGCATCCGGTGAGCGCAAGACCAGCGGTTGCTGCGGCGATTGAGATAGCAGCGAGTTTACGTTTCAATTCATCCTCCAGATGGTTATTTAGCTTGCGGGCACAGAATTATGGGGGTGTTTGCCCGCTGAAGACACCATACAATTTTGACGCACAATTCTTTGTGCTCTCTGTGTACCGCAGAAGGCCCATAAAACGAGCGGTCAGCGGTGGTTCGCCAGCGTGTCAGGCGGCGGGGCGTTGCCTGGCTACGAGAACTAACCCGCGTGGCGTTGCCGGGCGGCGGCCCGAAGCCAGCCGACGGTCAGCAGCGCAAACATCACCAGCAGCACAATCGTTGAAAAATCCGCGACCATATAGATGTAGTGCCACGGTGACTGACCGGGCTCCGCACCGGCCAAAACCATGTCGGTGCGGGCGTTTAGTGGCGGGCGAACCACCAAAACCTTCGCCGCGTAAATCCCGGCAACAGTCAGCAAAATAGCCAGTCGTTTGCCAGTCACCCGCACCGGTTTGAACCCTAACGACACCAGCAGCAACGACGCAAGGCACACCGCCTCAGCGATGTTCAGCGCGAAGAACACCAGCCTGCCGATCCCCAAACCGAGCGGGATTGTGATGCCCGGCGCCTGGAACTTCAGTGGCGCCTCCATAAACGAGATCGCCAAAACCATCCCCACCCACAGCATCGGCAGAAGCAGCTGCCAATAGCTTGCCAAATAGTCCAGAGGAGCCGATTTTACAGTTTTATTGTTTGTCATCATCGGTGCTTTCGGTCTTAAGCGCCAGATTGTAGAGTTCGCGGGCGGATCCGCCAAACCCCTCAGCAACCTGCTTCGCCGCTGTTTTCAATTTCAGGCCCTGCGCGGTCAACTGCCGCACCCTGGCGACAGCGTCCGCGGTGTTTAAACTCTCCGGCTTCGCACCCGCCACAACGAGCACGATCTCGCCTTTCACTCCGGCGGCCGTCCAGTCGGCTAACTCGGCGAGGGTGCCGCGCTTAACCTCCTCAAACATTTTGGTCAGCTCACGACAGACCGCCGCGATCCGCCCCTCACCGAAGATCTCGGCGAGCTCACTCAGGCTCTGGGCGATACGGTGCGGGGACTCAAAAAACACCATAGTCCGCTGCTCGGCTGCAAGCTCGGCCAGTAGACTGTGCCGCTCCCCCGCCTTGCGTGGCAGAAACCCCTCGAAGGTGAACCGATCGGTTGGGATGCCGCTCACCGCGAGCGCGGTTGTGACCGCTGACGGGCCGGGGATCACGGTCACCTGCACGCCCTGTTTCACCGCCTCGGCAACAACCCGATAGCCCGGGTCGCTAACCGCAGGCATTCCCGCGTCGCTAACCAAAACAACGTCCACCTCAGCTGCCCGGGCAGCAATACCTGCGGCTTTTGTGTGCTCATTATGATCGTGGATCGCGACAAACTCTGCCTCGGTAGCCACCCCGAGCAGCTTCAACAGCTGTTTGGTTGTGCGGGTGTCTTCGGCGGCGATAACCCGCGCGTTTTTCAGTGTCTCAAGCAACCGTGGCGAGGCATCTTGAAGGTTACCGATTGGGGTTGCTGCGAGCACTAGCATACCTACTATTTTACGCCCCTCAGCGGGGTATATTCACCCTAACTGAATCTGCTTACAGCAGCGTTTGCACATAAATTAGCAACAGGGGGTTGAATCCACGGGGCCTGTGTGGTACCACACAAGACAATCAGGATCAAAGACCAAAAGTTCTTGATTGCTAAACCACTAAATTACCAACAACGGAGTTCGTCATGATTAATCCCTTAATTAATCCGGTGACGCTCTCACTGACATTACGGGGCTGGGTTAATTAACATGTTCAAATTGAGCTCCGCCGCTAAGTTCTTTATTGCGTCACTGACCGCGGTTTTACTGTGCTCAGGTTGCAGCAATGGATCGGGCGCAGAAACGACCGGTGAATCTGTGTCCGAGCAGCAAAAAGCAGCTGATAAAGCAAGCCTGGAGTGGTATGCCGATTTTCATCGCCTCGATAGCCCTCCGGAGGTTAAAGTTGTGAGATGGGTCGAGGTAGAAGACTCACAGCTGGTTTACCAACAGTGTTTAACGGATGCAGGCTTTTCTTCAGAGTTTGATGACAGACTGCTCAGCAAAGAAAAAGAACGGCTGATCAACCTAGCTGCATACACCTGTCGTGCACAGTATCCGGTAAAAGTGCATCCAAAATCCACTGAGTGGGGTGAAAAACAGATCACACGGCAATACGAGTGGACGGTCGATTTTTTGATTCCCTGCCTGGCAAAACAGGGTTTTACCGCAGAAGATGTGCCCAGCGAAGCAACCTTCATCGACACCTGGGAATCCACCCCCTACTACCCAAACAGTTATGTTGAACTGCCAGAAAAAGGTATGAAACCGTCAGAGGCTAAACGCCGAATGATAGAGATTGAATATAACTGCCCTCCCCTTATCCCCGACCAGGTTCTGTATGACGGGGTGAGTATTGAGGCTTGGCAGTCTAGCCGCAAACCATTCCACATCGAAGAGTAGCCCTGGGCGCACTGAAAGAGACGCTTCAGCATGGAGACAAACAAAGACGCAGCATCGGAAAACAGGGATACGCAGCGCTCTCGCGGACTAAGCACGTTAACTAAACGCCTGAGCGTGTCGCTGCTGTTGATTGCGCTGGGTGCCGTAGCTGCCTGGGCTGTTATCACCGTCACAAAACCGGCAAAGGATCCGCTTGCCAAAACAACAAGCACCTTTGTCACAGTTGGTGCGGGTGAGGTTGGTGCAGCAACAACGGTTAACGCCTCAGCGGAGTGGACAAAACAACCAGCAGGGCTCAACCGCGCAGCCGGTGTGGTAACGAGCGTCTCCGTCACCGATGGTACAGAGGTTACCCCGGGCAGCACACTGTATTCGGTGGGACTAAATCCGGTGATTATCGCGAGGGGTGAAACTCCCGCGTTTCGCGACATCGCAGAAGATGCCGAGGGCAGTGATGTTGCGCAGCTGCAAAGCTTTCTAGCTGAGGTCGGCTACTATAGCGGTGCGGTAACAGGGAAGGTCAATCCGGCAACAACGCAGGCAATTAAACGCTGGCAGAAAGACCTCGGTGTGCCGCAAACAGGGACTGTAAACGCTGGCGACATTATCTATGTCCCCCGAGCTACCGGCGAGAGTATCACTGGACACGGAAAAGATCTATCGCGGAGCAACCCTCACAGGTGATGAATCCGTGCTCTTTACGCTGCCCGCAGCACCAAGTTTTAAGATAACGGTGACAAAACCACAGGCGGCTGTGATCACATCCGGACTATCCGCAACAATCAGAACACCCGAGGGCACAACATGGGAGGGAATAACAGGCGGTGTTATCCCATCAGCTGAAGAGAGCGAAGCGGTTAACATCCTCATCGGAACAGCAGACGGCAGCCCGGTCTGCGGCGCATAATGCCAGACCATAGCAGCCAGCGGACAGACCCAGCTACAGGCAGAGATAACGCTGGTCACAAAAGTGAGCGGTCTAGTCGTACCATCTTCTGCGGTTATCACAACGGCTTCCGGCGAAACAGCTGTCGTCAACAAGCGGGGCAAGCGGTTAAAGGTGACGGTTATACAGTCAGCCAACGGCATGACCGTTATTGAGGGCGTTAAGGCCGGCACCAAGGTGAGGGTGCCGGGCGATGACAAGGATGGGGAATAGTGAACAGCGGCGCAGAGCCCCAGGCGCAAGGCAGCGCAGCTGGATTGGCCTATGAACGCAGCTATTCCGAGGCTGCCGCACCGGCCGCGGTTCCCCTGATAAGAACGGTTGATTTGGGATTTGGCTACTCAAAAAACACTCCACTCATATCCGGGTTTAACACAGCATTTTATGGCGGCACCATAACCGCAATAACCGGCGCTTCTGGGAGGGGTAAATCAACGCTCATGTATCTGCTGGGGTTGATGCTGAAACCAACCGCCGGGAAACTGTTTGTTTACGGTAGTGACACAGCGTTGCTGAAAGATCATGAACTCTCGCAGCTGCGCGCAACACAGTACGGTTTTGTGTTCCAAGACGCTGCACTGGACAGCACCCGCACGGTGCTTGATAACGTCACCGAGGCTGCTCTCTATCGCGGAGAAAGCCGCGATAAGCTGAAAGAGCGAGCCCTCAACCTACTAAAACACTTCGGCGTTGAGATCCCGCCAAACAGAAAACCCGGACAGGTTTCAGGTGGTCAAGCTCAGCGGATCGCGCTCTGCCGCGCACTGCTAGGAAACCCGAAAATCATCCTCGCGGACGAGCCAACCGGCAACCTCGACCCGGAAAGCACAGCGGCGGTTGTTGCGGGTCTAAAACAGCAAGCGCAGAAGGGTTCGGCGGTTATTATCGTCACCCACTCCCCGGAAGTTGCCGCAGCCTGCGACAGAGAGATAAAACTCCAATGACAGTATCTCTCATCTTTAAAGAGGTGCTCGCCACAATCAGATCACAGCCGGTCACCGGCGCAATCACCACAATCCTGGTGAGCGGTATGATTATCGCGATAATGCTGACAACCGGTCGAACGGTTGGCGCGGAACAGCAGGTGCTGGCAGCAATTGATGAAGAAGGAACACGGACCATCGTGATCCGCGCACAGCCCGAAGCAGGGCTTAACAGCGATGCTGTGACGAGAATGCGCAACATTGCCGGGATCGAGTGGGTTGGCGGGTTCTCAGCAGCGATCGACGCCCGCAATTCACAGCTCCCTGACGGCACAAAAACCGCCGTCAAATACCTCTACAGCGATGACCTACAATCGCTCCAGCTCCCCGAGCGGATCGCGCTGCCACAGCACATCGCGTGGGCCTCCAAGCAGGCACTAGAGGCGCTGGGGATGCCAGATGCGAGCGGCGGTATTGTGCTCACAACCGGAGCAAACTACGCGGTTGTTGGTGAGCTTAACGTCCCAGACTTTTTAGCGATGCTCGAGCCGGCGGTGTTTATTCCAATCACCCCTGAAAAACCTGAAACGCTTGGAACCCTCATCGTTGTGGTCGATAAACCAGAGCTGGTGCCGGTGATCAGCGACACGGTGATCCCGTTGACGGGAGTCACCGACAGCAGCAAAATCAAGATCGAGACGAGCGAAGCCTTTGCACAGTTGCGCACCCTGATCGAAGCGCAGCTGAGCACTTTCTCACGCGGCCTCGTACTGGCGCTGCTCGCGGTGACCGGTGTTTTACTCGCGATCATCCAGTTTGGTTTGGTAATTATGCGCCGCAAAGACTACGGCCGCAGGCGCGCGCTCGGAGCCACCAGGTCACTGATCATCTCTCTCATCCTGTTACAAACAGCCCTGCTCACCGCGCTCGGCATCGGTGTCGGCACCGCCGTATCTCAGCTGCTGCTCATTGCGTCGGCGGATCCACCCCCGCCGCTCGATTTTATCGCCGCCGTTGCGATACTCACCCTGACAACAGCGTTGATCTCGGCCGCTGTCCCGGCAGGTTTCGCTGCCCGGCGAGAACCGATTAGAGAACTGCGCGTGCCATAGTTCGGTTGGCGAGGACGCGAAACGCCCAGCTGTGCACACCCGAATAGATGGCTAGCTACTGCAGGCCCCGCCCCGCGCGCGGTTTCGGCAGCTGCCACCCGCGCAGGTAGGAGACGAGCCGCAAGATGATTGCGAGCAGCGCGCCGATGAAAGAGGCGAGCGCAATACTCTCAGTCAACCAGGTTAACAACACAGCGCAGCTTGCGCCGAGCATCGCCGAGACCGCGTAGAGCTCCCGGGTTAGCACCCCGGGGACATCGTTCACGAGCACATCTCGCACCATACCGCCGCCGATCGCGGTTATAGCCCCCACGAAGATCGCTGTCATCGGGGAAAGCCCTGCGGCGAAGGCGGCTGCGGCACCGTTCGCTGAAAACAGTCCGAGACCGAAGGCATCGAAAACCACCTCGAAGTGTTTACTGCGGGTGATTCGCGGGTGGAAGAAGAACACCAGCAGTGACGCGGTGACCGCGACCGTCAGGTTTGGCCAGTAGGTTAGGCTGGTTGGCGGGTTTACCCCGATCATCACGTCGCGGATGATCCCGCCGCCGACACCGGTTGAGGCACCGACAACGATCACCCCGAGCAGGTCTAGTTGGCGACGCACACCAACCAGTGCGCCGGAAATGGCGAACGCGAAAATACCTATGTACTGCAGTGTTTCATAGGTAATCTGACCCCAGTCCCAGTTGGCTAAATCATCAAACACGATACTATGCTACTAGCAAACCATTGCAGACACCCCACCCTAAAACCAAAAGCTGATCGGGTGCAGTAGTTAACTATCGGATTAACACAGACCGGCGGGAGCAAAAAACGTGGAGGATCAGACAATCAACAGCGAGCTCGGCAGGGCAGACGCTAAAGACTTTGGCGAGGCTGACGCGCTGGCGCTGCGCAAACAGTTTGCCTATTTTCGGCAGCAGGATGAACGAGCTGCGGCAGGAAAAGATTTCTCCATCTATCTTGATTCAGCGGCAACATCGCAGCGGCCGGATCCGGTGCTGGACGCGGAACGAGAGTTCATAACCCTGCAAAACGCGGCTGTGCATCGCGGCACCAGCAACGCCGTCGGCGAGGCAACCAACCGCTTTGAAAACGCGCGCCAGCTGGTCGCACAGTTCCTGGGCGCGCCCGAACCGGAGTACACGGTTGTTTGGGCAGCCGGCGCAACCGACGCGCTAAACACGATCGCTACCGGGATCTCTGAGGCGACCGCGGCGCTGAGCGTGCCAGCCCTCGGCGTTCCAGGCAGTGAACGGCTGGCGATCCACCCCGGTGACGAGATTGTGACAACCGAGGCCGAACACCACGCCAACCTGATCCCGTGGCAGCGCCTGGCCGCCCGCTGCGGCGCCAAACTCCTTGTTGTGCCGGTTGACGAGACTGGCACCTGGTCTGTTGCGGCGATCCGCGAGGTGCTGAACAGTCGCACACGAATTGTTGCCTTCACGGATGTGTCAAACGTCACCGGCTGGCGATCCCCCGCCGCCGCTGTTGTGCAGAGCGTTAAGCAGCTCGCACCCAACGCAGTCACCGTGCTCGACACCTGCCAATCGGTTCCGCACGTGCCGGTGAATATCGCTGCGACCGGTGTTGATTTTGCTGTTTTCTCTGGGCACAAGATGTTTGCTCCGAACGGGATCGGCGCGCTGGTTGGCCGCACCGAGCTGCTCGCTGCGCTTCCCCCGGCACGCACCGGTGGATCCGCAATCACCCGCGTCAGTACCGATTCGGCAGAGTTTATGCCGCCGCCGCTGCGGTTTGAGCCGGGCACGCAGCCGGTTTCGCAGGTGGTTGGTTTGGGAGCCGCAATCGACTTTATTTCCGGACTCGACATCACCAGGCTGGCGGCTTACGAGCACAGCCTGGTTGAGTACCTGGTTTCGGAGATTAACCGGCTTAACGGGGTGACGCTGCTCGGTCCTGCTGATCCGGCGGATCGTGTTGCCCTCGCCGCGGTGAATGTTGCGGGTGTTCACGCCCACGATGTTGGGCAGGTGCTCGACAGCGCCGGTGTTATCACCCGCGTCGGCCACCACTGTGCGCAACCGCTGCACAGGGCGCTCGGGATAACCGCGAGCGTGCGCGCGAGTGTGCACGCAACCAACACCGTCGCCGAAATCGACGCCTTTATTGCTGGATTAAAGGACGCAAAAAAGTATTTTCAGGTTTAACCGTGCTGATAGCCGACTCCCCAGCACCGGTGTCACCGGAGGTAAAACCACGGTAGACTACTTAACCATGAACGGTCTCGACTCCCTCTACCAGCAGTTAATCCTTGACCACGCCAAACGGCCGGTTGGGAAGCGTGACTTTACCCCGCAGGCAGGCAACAAAACCGCCTCCCATCACGAGTTCAACCCGAGCTGTGGTGACGAGATAACGCTCAGCATCGCGGTTGATGATGCCGATATGATCACCGAGATCGCCTGGCAGGGTGACGGCTGTTCCATCTCGATGGCGTCAGCCTCCGCCCTCAGTCAGCTGGTTACCGAGGACGGGCTGAGCGCCCAGCAGGCTCTTGAGCGGATCGCCGCTTTCCGGGAGATGCTGCAGTCTCGCGGCCAGATTGAACCCGATGAGGAGCTGCTCGGCGACGGAGTCGCCTTCCAGGGCGTTTCCAAGTTTGTGATGCGCGTCAAGTGCGCGATGCTCGCCTGGGTTGCTCTGGAGGCTGACTTGAAAAAGCTCGGCTACACAGCGTAGCTAGCATTCCCAGCAGCGCGGATCCCGGCAGCGTGGATACCGTCTGGGGCCCGGCTTGTAGTGCCGCGCCCCAGACAGTTAGCTAACAAAACGCTAGTTCGTCTCTGCTTGCTTCTTGGGTCTAGCCCACCATGCTGGGAGGTTGTCACCGTCCCACACTTTGATAGCTGCCCAGACTGCTGCGGTCAACGGCACCGCGAGCACAGCACCGAGCACACCGCCGAGCAGCGTACCAACTGCGAGCGCGAGCAGAATCACCAACGAGTGCAGCTTCAGTGCGCGTCCCATCAGCACCGGCTGCAGGAAGTTACCCTCCAGCTGGTTAACGATAATAACAAGCACAATCACCGCGACCGCGCTCCAGATGTCGTTTGCGACGAGCGCAACCAGGGCCGCAAAAATACCCGCGAGGGTTGCGCCAACGATTGGGATGAACGACAGCATGAAGACTAGCACGGCGAGCGGCAGAGCGAGCGGGACCTGCAGGATCCACAAGCCAACACCGATGCCGATAGCGTCAACCGCCGCAACGGTTGCGGTGCCGCGCACATAGGAGCCGAATGTTTGCACGGTTGCTTTGCCGACCCGCTCAGCTCGGTCTGCTGCCTCACCAAAGAACGGGCGGGTGAGGAACTCCCAGATAACCTTACCGTCTTTCAGGAAGAAGAACAGGATCACAACGAACAGCACGAACGCGGTTGCGCCGGTTGAGACAGCGCTAACGCCCGCGAGCGCGCCGGACCCGAACTGTGAGCTGGTAACAAAATCAACAACTGTTTTCTGGATGTTGTCGAGCTGTTCCTGGCTCGGCATAATACCGAGCTCCTCAACCCAGTTAGTAACCTGTTTGAAGCCACTGATCGCCTGTTTTTGCAGGTCATCCCACTGGTTTGAGACGGCGTTAACGATTAGCGCGGTGGCGCCCGCGAGCACCAACAGCACCGAGAACAGCACAATCACGGTAGCCAGCAGGTCCGGCACTTTCTTGGATCTGAGCCAGCTCATAACCGGCGCGAAGGTGCAGGCGAGAATCACCGCGAGCAGCACCGGAATCGCGACGGTGCTGATAATCCTCAAGCCCCAGATAGCGGCACCGGCGAGCACAACAACGATGATGATCTGCAGGCTGCGGCTGGCGAGGATCCCGAAGCTGTCACCCCAGGCCGCTCCGGCGGTGCTCACCTTGGTGGCGCGCTCCGCCGGGGTGTCCTGCGTCACCGCCGCTGGTTTTTCCGATCCGTCAGCCGCGACCTTCTTGTCTCGCTGCAACAGGCTAAACATCTATCCTCCCGAGTTAAACCGGACAGGCTTTCAGCCCCCAACCGGTGTAAACATATGAATAATAGCCTAACAAAAGTGGGGTTAAAGCTAAACTCTGATAGCCTCGATGATCCGCACCCGGGTTGCGATAACCGCCGGAATGAATCCCGCAATCGCGCCGGTAATCACCGACACCAGTAGACCTGTTATCGCGGCGGATCCGGGGAACGGCGGCACCTCGGTAGTGTATCCGGAGGTCAGCCCCGCGATGAACCACGGCTGCTGCACAATCCAGACTGAGATACCGATACCGACCAGGCCAGCGAGCGTGGTCGCCACAACGGACTCCATCAGCACCGAGAAGAAAACTCTTGACGCTGTGGCGCCGAAGCTGCGTCTAATGCCGATCTCGCGGATCCGCTGCTGCACCGTCACAATCGCGATGTTAATCAGGCCCATCGCACCGAGGAACAGGATCAGCGTCGCAACCGACAGCAGAGTCACCTTAAACACGGCCAAGGGATCATCGTTACCCGCGAAGAAGTCAGAACGGTTAACGTTCCACCCCTTCTCGCCGGTTTGGGTTTGCAGTGTCTTTTTTAGGCTCTTGGCAATCTCGTCCGCCTGCTCGGGCGGCACCCAAACACCGGCGGTGATCTGCGCGCCCTCCAGGAACGGCTCGTTCGCAGCGGATCCGGCCAGGCCAATAACCCTGCCGATCTCGTAATTCTCCTTGAAGATGCCGCGAACCGTGATCGTGTATGGATCCCCGTTCGGTGCCTGCAACTGTACCGCGGTTGGCAGATCCTTTGCTGTCACGCCGAGCTGTTCAGCCGCATAGCTGTTAATTAGGAACGCCGGAGCGAGGTTGTGTTCGTCACCCTTCGCAAACCAGGAACCAGCGGACACCCGCACCGGGTAGAAGGTCTTGTATGACGGATCCACAAGCGTCACAGTCGTGTCGATCGCGGGCTTGTTTTCACTCTTCAGCCTGCCACCAGCACCCTCAACCGACAGTGAGGCATATTTAATTTCGTGTGCTTCAAGCACCGGGGTCAGCTGCTCACGCAGTTTATCAACCCGACCGATGCCGGTTCCCCCCTGCAGCGAGGTGGAGTCGATCCTGAGTGTTGCGGCTCGACCGCCGGCGCTGGAGAAGTCGTCCTGCAGCAGCCGCTCGGTGATTGAGTTCATCGCAACCACCAGCGTTAGCGAGGCGATTGCGAGCATCACACCGACCAGCGACAGGATCACGCGCGCTTTGTGGATCCGAATCTCCTGCCACGCCTCGATGAAGGCGCCCTGGATTGCTCCGATCATGCTGCGTTCACCCCCTGCTTATCTGCGGCACTCGCGTCAGCACTCGCCCGGCTGGCCGAGCGAGCAGGGCTGGCCGCCCTCACGGCCTGCTTCTGGCTGTCCGCCTTCGCCGCCCTCACCGCCTGCGCAATATCGCTGGTGTTGCTCTCTGACTCGATCGGGTGCAGTTTCCCGTCAGCGAGTTCCAGCGCCCGCGTCGACATCGCGGCAATCTTCGGATCGTGGGTGATCGTGATCAGGGTTGCGCCGAGATCCAAAACCGCCCGCTCCAGCATCCGAATAACGTGCAGACCGGTTTCAACGTCGAGCGCACCGGTTGGTTCGTCAGCTAGCACAATCTTCGGCTGCCTCACCAGCGCCCGCGCAATCGCAACCCGCTGCTGCTCACCGCCTGACAGTCGATGCGGCAGATCATAGGCACGGTTTTCAAGCCCCAGCTCGGCGAGCACCTCCAGCGCGCGCCGGTTGCGGGTCATCACGTCCTTAGCGGATCCGTAAAGCATCGGCGCCGCCACGTTCTCCAGCGCGGTTCGGCCAGGCAGCAGGTTGAACTGCTGGAACACGAATCCAATATCACGGCCACGAATCTTTGCGGCTTTCGCGTCGCTAATCTTCTGCACCGCCATACCCCGCCACAGCAGCTCCCCCGAGGTGGGTTTGTCGAGCAGCCCGAGCAGGTTGAGCAGCGTCGATTTGCCGGTGCCGCTGCGGCCAACGATGCCGATGTGTTCACCGCCGTAAATATCCAGGTCAATCCCGCGCAGGATCTCCAATTTGTCACCCTCCGGCAGGGTGACCGTGCGGGTCACACCGCGCAGTGTCACAAAGGGTTTATCAGTCATGGCTGGGCCTATCCCCCGTAACCGGATACTCCCACGCCACCGTAGAGTTCATCCTCGGCTGGCGCAGGTTCAGTTCCGGGAACATACTCAAGGATCGCCTGACCCTCCTTCAGCCCCTCTTTCACCTCGATCAGGTTACCGTCGCTGAGACCGAGCACAACCTTGGTTTCAACGGGTTCACCCTTATCGTCATAAACCCAGACACTGCCGTTGGCGCCCTGTCCCTGCACCGCGGTGCGCGGCACGGTCAAAACACCCTCAGCCCTGCCGAGTGAAATCTCAAGTTTTGCGGCCAGCCCGTTAAACACTTTAATCCCGTCGGGAACAACGCAGTTGAGCTGGGAGCCGGATCCGCTCACCGGCGGAGCAGCCTCAGCTAGCGGCGCGCCAGCAAAACCACTCTCCTGGCCGATTGGCGGCTGTGGCTGTGGGGTAGCTGGCGCCGGGGTTGCTGCATCGCCGCCCTCTTTTAAGCGCAGGTTAACGCACTCAAACGGCTCAGGACCCTGGTTGATAATCACCTTCGCAACGGTTGGCAGCGGATCCAGCTGGTAGAGCTTAATCGGTTCAACGTTCGCACTCACCCGGTAGGTGCTCGACGCGATCGCGGTCACCGCGGTTCCCTTGGTGACAGTGTCACCAACAGCAACGGTGTATTTGTTGAGCACACCGGCAACCGGCGCAACAACGTCAGCGTATGCGTAGCTCGGCTCCGGGTTCGCGGGCGCGGTCAACTGCACAGCAGCGCCGTCACCGCCGTCGGCGGCCGCAGAGGCAGCACCGCTCGCTGCCGGGGCAGATTTTTCGTAGCGGATCTGGTAGATCGGCGCGCCCTGTTCAACCCTGCTGCCCTCACCAACATAGATGTGGTTAACAACACCGTCGGTGCTGGCTTTCACGGGGGTTGCCGGATCCACGTTAACCGTGCCCTCCAGCGAGATTGTCGCGTCAATATCCCCGACCGTCACAGCGGCCTCGGTAACGCCGCCGGGAACACCGGTTGGGGTGAGCTGATCCGCCTCGTTACCGTTGCCCGGTTTTAGCACCATCAGCAACATTGAAACGCCGATCAGTAGGAAGGCGATGAGGAAGCCAAGCGGTAACACTACCTTGCGAAACACTTGCATAACGAACTCCAAATACTACAAAACGCTGTTGAGACTAACTCTAATTGCTGCCCGCTGGTTTGGTAAGCGCTTTTCAGTAATTTCATACCAGGGTATGAGACGACGCTGGGCGGTTTCGGATCGCGCCACAACCGTCCAGCACCGTCAGGGTGCTGCAGCTAGCCGCGCCAGTGGGGTATAGCTAGACGCGCCAGCGGATGCCAGTGGCCGGATAGCCAGGATCAGCTAGCCGCGAAGCTTGCGCAGTTTTGCCGCGGTTAGACCGGCGATCAACACCAGGCTGAGGCCACCGCCGAAGCCCATCACACCGGCTGCCGCGAGCGGTCTGCGCTTCACCGCGGCCGCAAAGTCCGCAACCGGGTTCTTCTGTTTAGCCTTCTCGCGCTGCTTGCGCTGCTTCAGTTCCTCAGCAGCTTTCGCTTTCACCGCATCGGCCTGGGCTGCCGCGCGCAGCTGCTGTTCCTGATCCGCCTGCTGCGCCGCAGCCGCCTGTGAGGCACGCTGCTCAGCTGGCAGCGCCGATGCAACAGCTGCCGCCTGCGCTGCTCCCGCTCCCGGGTTTGCGCCACAGAAAACATTGCCGAGCGGCGCGTTACCAACCTGGAAAACATACTGTCTGAGGGCGGTTGTCAGGGTTTTGCCGGTTGCCGGGTTGGTTGCGGTTGCGTAGGCACTGATTCGGTAAACCCCGGGGTTTGTGAAAACCCACTGCGCGTGGGTGTGAGCCGGGCGGGGCTCATGCAGGGTGCCGGGCAGCAGCGATCCACCCGTGGTCAAAAGCGACCGCCACCCACCAAAGGAGGCAATCGAGTAGAGATGCACCTGACCGGGGCCGGTAACGCTCGTGATGTTGATTTTCACGTCTGTGTAACCGCTCGCGGCTGTGCCGTTGGTGTCCCAGCCCGGCCACGGCAGGTTTGATTCCTGGGTGAGCGGCAGCACATAGCCCTGGCCCGCGCCAGGGTAGCCCGCGGGAACCCCGCGCAGCGCGTGCTCGCCGACGCGAATCAGCGTTGTCTCCGGCTGCCGAAGCACGTGCCGGCCGGTCACGTCCTCTTTAATCTGCAGCACTGCAACCCCGCCCGCGGCGCTGACCGTGAACAGGTCGATGTGGCCGCTGTCAAGGGTTAGCGCCGGTGCGCAATACTGTGCACTGTGTCCGGGGCGGATCGGGGTGGTCCCGGTGTTGTTTGGTGCGGCGGGCGCAGCTGGTGCGGGGGTTGGGGCAGGTGCGGGCTGAGCGGCCCCGGGGGCGGATCCGCCAGGCAAGCCGCCGGGCAGGTCACCAGGCAGGTTGCCGGGCAGGTCCCCTGGCAGGTTGCCGTTGCCGTCTGAACCGTCACCGGCGCCGGAACCGGATCCACCACCCGTCGGCAGGTCACCAACATAGAAGAGGTAGGTGTTTTCGGCGCTCTGCTGTTTGCCCGAGACGGTTGCTGTTGCCTCGAAGGTTAGCTGGTAGAGACCCTCGGCGGTGAACGCCCAGTTGAGGTGGGTGTGCTGTGGCACGTTGAGCGTCCAGTCGGGCAGTTTCTCGGTTGAGCTGAACAGGCGGTTCACGCCGAAGGTGCTGCTGGTAAACATTTCCAGTTTTCCGGGGCCGTTTACCTGCTTCAGCCGCAGGTCTACAGCGGTGATTCCGTGCGCTGCAAGGCTCGCGGACTCGGTGCTGAAACCGGGCCAGATAATGCCCGGCTGCTGGGTTTGCGGTGCCATCCAGAACACTGTTTCCGGTTCGGCAATAAACTCGTAGCCGGTAACCCCAGCGGGAATCTTGGTTGCGGAGGCGGCGCTGACGTGGAACACGGTTGTGCTCGGATCCAGCCGGGAGGCGAGATCCACCCTGCCGTCACCGTTAACGTCGATGTCCGCGGAGCTCGCGAGCACCAGACGCCCGTTGTCGGCGTAGGCGGAAACCGCGTCGGTGTGCACGTCTCGCACAATGGTTTTACCGGTCAGGTCTGTGGGCGGATCCGCCACCGCCCCCGCACCGGTGCTGCCGAGCTGAGTGAGCGCCGCCCCCGCGATTAGCGTCAGCGAAGCCGCAGCGGCCGCGAGTTTTTTCGCCGCGTCACCGGTTTTCACCCGGGCTTTACCTTCTGACCGGTCTTTTTCTGGTTTGTTTAGGGTGCGTTTCAGCCTGCTGCTGATTAGGCCGTGGCGTGGAGCAAACAGCCAGGCGAGCACAAACAGCGCCGTTGCGGTCAGCACGATTGTGCCGCCGACTGGCAGGTTTAGACTCCAGGACAGGTACATTCCAAAAACGGCGGCGATTGCGCCGAGCACAGGAGCTAGAAGCATCATAATAATCAGCCGATCTGTTAGCAGCCGCGCCGCAGCGGCGGGCGTGATGAGCAGAGCAAGAACGAGGACGTTGCCGATCGTCTGCACGGAGATGACGATCGCGATCGCAACCATCGCGTACAGCAGCATGTCGAAAAGCAGAACTCTAAGACCTGACGCCTGCGCCATTTCCCGGTCGAGGCTGACCATCACGAGTTCTTTATGGAAGAGGAAGGCGAGGATTAGCAGCACCAGTCCGGTTGCGCACACCAGCAGCACCTTGTCACTGGAGATGCCGGTTATCGCGCCGAACAGGAACTGCTGCAGCGACCCGGCGTATCCGGGTGCCTGCGAAATAATCACAATGCCGAGTGCGAAGGCCGCAACGAACAGCACACCGATAACCGAGTCCGCTTTCATCCGGCGGTTGTGGGCAAACAGTGCCACCAGTAGCGCGGTGAGAACGCCTGCGA
This sequence comes from Leucobacter sp. OH1287, assembly GCF_003859945.1. Taxonomy (GTDB): domain Bacteria; phylum Actinomycetota; class Actinomycetes; order Actinomycetales; family Microbacteriaceae; genus Canibacter. Next base: position 185,307 of record NZ_RQYM01000002.1, on the reverse strand, counting down.
CCATACCGCCGAGGACGAGGGATCCCTGCAGCACAAAAGCGACCGCGAGCCCCGGGAACACCGCGTGCGCAACAGCGTCACCGATGAACGCCATCCCGCGCAGCACAACATAGCAGCCCATAACACCGCAGACGATGCTGGAGGCGAGCGCGACGATTAACGCTTTGCCGAGGAACGCAAGGTCGGGGTTGAACAGGTCAACAATAAAGTCGAGTGGGCTAAGCACTTACCGCTCCTATCTCGCTGGGGGTTTTGGCGGCGCTGACCGCGCCGATTGCGCGGAGCAGCGGGTGTGAGCTGCTGACGTTGAACGCCCGCTGCCAGGCATCCCCCTGCAGCAGCTGCGCGGGTGTGCCGTCGGCAACAACCGTGCGGTTGATCAGGCAGATGCGGGAGCACTCGTGCACAGCGCTCAACAGGTCGTGGGTTGTCATCACAACCGCACAGCCGGCTGCCGCGAGGTTCTTAAACAGCTGCGTCAGCTCCTCAGCGGTTGGCATGTCCAGACCGGTAAACGGTTCGTCGAGCAGCAGCATCTTCGGTTTACAGACGAGCGCCCGCGCCACCAACACACGCTGCCGCTGCCCGCCAGAAAGCGCGCCAACCGGGCGTTTTCTAAGCTCCAAAAGCCCGGTTTTGGTGAGCGCCTCGGTCACCGCCTGATAGTGCGCGGCACCCGGGCGGCGAAGGATCCCGATCTCGGCGATCAGCCCGGTCAGCACCGCATCCTCAACCGTGATCGGAAACTCCCAGGCGAACTCGTGCCGCTGCGGCACATAGCCGATCAGGCGCGCCAGCTCCCGCCGTCCGGGCTTAGCAGGCGTCGCCCCGAGCTTCGCCTGCTTCCCGGGCTTAGCTGTGTTTCCGGCGGCGCTAAACTGCACCCTGCCCGAGCTCGTGTTAATCAACCCGAGGATCGCGCGCAAAAACGTTGTTTTTCCGGCACCGTTCGGCCCGATAACGCCGATAAACTCGCCGCTGTTGATGGTCAGATTGACGTCGCGCAGCACCTGGTTCCCGGAGAGCCGCACCCCGAGATCGCTAACGCGCAAGAGCAGGCTAGTCATCAGCCGCCGCCCTCGCCAAGGAGGTGTCTGCCGGATCCGCCGCAGGCCCAGCCCCGGTCGCCGCCGCAGCAGCTGACTCGCTGGTTTGCGGATCCGCTGCCCGCCGTTTCGCTCTCGCGCTCGCGATCAAAACCAGCACAACCGCGATCAGAAGCGCGACACCGACAACACCAACCACAACCCAGACGACGATCTCGAAGCTGTTGCCGGCAGCGGCATCCTCGGCGGCGCCAACCGCGTCAACCGGTTCAGCGTCTGCGCTGGCGAGCTTCGACTCATCAACCGCCGCGGTAAAAGCTGCTTCCGCGTCGGTTTCATCGCCGACCGCGAAGCGCAGTGTTCCCTGTGCTCTGGCGGTTTCACCGGTGTTGAGGGTGATATCGAACAGCATTGTCACGAGGTAGACACCGGGTTTCGTGAAAACCCAGTTGGCGTGCGTGTGGGTGTTCAGTTCAATCCACATCTGCTGCGGGAAGTCAGCCCCGGTGTGCCAGAGCGCCTGCGGTTCACCAAAGTTTCCGTCCTGCAGGTAAACAGCAACATCGCCGGGACCCTGCACGCCCAGAACGCTCAGCGTCACACCGCGGGAGGCCTGCTGCAGAAGTGTCTCCTGCTGGGTGTTCCAGCCAGCCCACACAACCCCGGGTTGCTCGGTCTGCGGCAGCACCCAGACGGTCTCACCCGGATCCGCCTGCACAAAACTGTAGGCTGCATTGTCTGGCACCTCAAGCTTCGCGGCGTCACTGACCTGCAAAACCACGTCCTCAAGGTTGCGCCAGTAGCTGACCGCACCGCTGTCGTCGTGGATTTGCACGCGCGCCTCCTGCGCACCGCCGTCACCCGGCAGCAGCACCGGACCAAAATCGACGTGACCGCTGGAAATAACAACCCGGCCGGTGCCCTGCTGCTCGCCGGTGAGGTCCTGCTCCAGCGCCGGATCGTCATCGTCCTCTGCGAAGGCGGCTGAGCCAGCGGATCCGCCCAGCACCGCGCAGGTGATCAAGGCGAGCGCGGTTACTCCCCGCAAAAACCTGCCCGCAAAGCCGGTTTTACGGGTGCCGCGTCGCTGCCACCCCGCCTGTTGCTGAGCCGACGAAGCAGCCTGCTCAATTAACGTGCTGGTCATTTATTCCCCTGTTTCCTTTTCTCTTCTGCTTGTTTTACTTCTTTGATTTACTGCTTGTTGCTTTAGCGGCCTCGGCCCCGATTCCGACCCCGGCCGCGATTCCGACCCCGATCCCGTCCCGGCCCCGGCTGGTTCCGGGGTCCTCGCCGCTACCCGAGGCAGTCCCTGGTCGAGGTCGCGTTAAACCGCATCATCGCTATATAGTTGTTAACCTCGCTGCTGAAACTGTCGCCGTAGATTGCGCAGACCTTAATGTTTTGTTCGGCGGCGAGCTCGCTCAGCGTGTTCGACACCTGCGCCAGGTTCGGTTCTAAAAACACCGCCGGAATCTCGAGGTTCTTCAGCGTCTCGGTTAGTTTCTTGCGGCCGCTTAAGGAAGGCTCCGCTGCCGGGTTTGGGGCAACAAACCCGGAAATCTGCATATCGTAGGCATTCGCGAGATAGCCGAAAGCGTCGTGGGTTGTCACGAGTGTCCGCCGCTGCGCTGGCACCTCCGCGATGGTTTCGCGCACAAAATTATCGAGCTGCTCCAGCTCCGCGAGGTAGCGCTCCGCGTTGGCGTGATATTCCTGGGCGGATCCGGGATCTACCTCGCTCAGGGTGTCCCTAATCGCCTGCACATACGCCATCGCGTTCTTCACGTCCTGCCAGAGGTGCGGGTCGATCTCACCGTGCACGTGTTTGCCGAGCACCGCCTGCGGCAGCTGGTAAATCTGCTGCCCGGGTTTGCCGAGGAAGCGGTATGCCTGCTCGCCCGGCACCTCGTGGATCGCCTTGCTCGGCACCGAGATAATCGCCCGCTCAACCGGCACCGTCCGCACCTTGCCGCTGTGCTCATCGAGTACGACGGTGAGCTTAGAACTGTCCGGGTGGGAGCGATCCAGCTGTGCGGTAATATCGGCGTGACCGGAGTCAAGAATCTCGGTGCGCTCGGCCGTCACCGCCTCATCTGGGGACACACTAACCGCGAACACGAGCTCACCGGCGGACACGCTGCGCGGTTTCTGGTCGGGCGCGGTGCGCACCTTCGCCTGCAGTTTCACCCGGTAAAGACCCGGTTTTGTGAACGCCCAGCTCATGTGGGTGTGCGCATCAACCGGTAAAACAGCGGTGTCGTCGCGGTACCCGCTGTTTTTGTCAAAGCCGTCAGCCGAGTCAAAATACCTTTCAATATCGCCGAAACTACCGGTCAAATACCCAACCATCCGCCCCGGCCCGGTCACCTCTGTGACCTGGATCTCGGTTGTGCTGCGCCGGTTCAGCGCTGGATCACTGTCGGCCCCGCTGCTGCGCAAGCCCAGCCAGATCGTGTCAAGCGATGCGTCCTCAACGAGCGGAATAATCTCCGCCGCATACTGCACCGCCGCCTCCGCGAGCGCAACGTTTGGCACACCCGGTTTCAGGTTGCTGTCGAGGGTTTCAATAACCCGGTGTTCCTCCAGCAGCAGATAGTTCGAGAACGCCGCGTCAGCGTAAACAATGTCGCGCACTCTGCGCAGTGTCGGCTCGTAGCTGTGCGGGTCTGCGCCGTCTGGCACAATCGAGGTGACGTTGGCGCGATCACCGGCAACGTTCTTCACCAGGTCTCTGAGCAGGCCGGTGGTTGTGACAACGTTGAGGGGCCGCTCCGCCTTTGTCGCTTGTGGATCCGCCCCCGCCGCGCTGTTTCCTCCGCCGCCTCCGTCTCCCAGGGTCTGCGCTGTGCTTGATTGCGCGGTGCTGGAATGCGCGGAACCCTGGTGGGTGCAGCCTGCGCACAGCAGCGCGGTGAGCAGCATCGTCAAAGACGCTGATTTCTTGATCTTCTGAAGCACAGCAACCAGTTTATTGGTAACGGTTATCATTAGCAAATTACTGTTTTCTCGAGCTAAAAGAGCCAATTCCGGTGCTAAACTAATCAAAATGGGAATCTACAGAGAGATAGTCAAAAACCCGGGCGTCACAAGGGTTGTGGCGTCACAGCTGGTTGCCCGCATTCCCGCGGGCATGACATCGCTGCTCCTGCTTTTGCACTTTGAAAGGGTGTTTAATAACTACAGCAGCGGCGGTTTAGCGCTCGCTGCCGTGTCAATCGGTCAGGCAACGGCCGGTCCGATCCTTGGCCGACTGACCGGAAAATACGGTAGCCGCCTGGTTTTGATAACCTCCGCAAGCTGCAGCGCCGCCGCCCTGCTCGCAATTGCTTTCGTGCCCCTGCCCTACGCGGTGATGGTTATCCTGTCACTGTTTCTCGGACTGACCCTGCCACCGGTCCACTCGGTCGCCAGAACCCTCTACTCTCGCCTGGTGCCGGGCACGCAACTGCCCGGCCTCTACTCCCTGGACGCCACCGCGCAGGAGGTAATCTGGGCGGTCGGACCGGTTATCGCGGTGTTTATTGCGCAGTTTATCAACCCCGCGGCCGGACTGCTGTTGTGCGCGACAACACTGCTCGGCGGTGTCACCTGGCTCGCTTTTCTACCCGAACTGAAACGACTGCAGATCCCCCGCGCCAAAAAACGCTTCGGCGCCGTGCTAAAACGCCCGCCCGCACTGCTCGCGGTGTTTATCAGCCTCGCGTTCATCGCCGGCTTCGCCGCCATGGAGGTTGCGATCATTGCGGTGTTTGGCAACCACAGTGTTGAGAGCGGTTTTGTGATCGGGGCCAACGCGGTCGGATCCTTCGTCGGCGGCCTAACATTCGGCCACCGCCCACTCACCCGCTGGAACATCGGGATCCGCATCTCACTGATGATGCTGGTGATGCTGCTGAGCCTGATTAATATCTCATTCTGGTGGCTGCTGCTAATGATGTTCATCGGTGGTATCGGCTGCGCACCCGCACTCGCGGCGATTAACAGCCTGGTCAGCGCAACCGTCAGGTTCTCTGAAACCGCTGAGGCGTTCGGGTGGATCGCGTCAGGCCAGCTCGTGGGCGCCGCAATCGGCTCCGCTCTCGCGGGTGTTGCAGCTGACATCAGCGGCGCGCCCGCCGCGATTATCACTGCCGCAGCACTGTTTGCGATCGCGATTATTATCGCGCTGGCGGGCAACCGGTGGATCCCGAATCTCCGCGGTGTCGACATTAGTCCGGCGCCCGACACCGCAACCACCGACCTGCCAATACTGCGCTAAACACGGTCGCCACTCGAAGCAGATCAATACCCTGTATATAAGACACAGAAGAAAGTAGCGGCAGCGGGGTGGATCCGCCCCACAAAACACCCCAGAGAAACCCGCCGCCTAACCACTTCCCAGAGCAATCACAGCCACAAATCAAGCGCCGCACGCCCCAAGTGTGGGAGACTAAATAGTGACGGTCAACATGGACGTTCACTGAAGGAGTGATTAAATGAGCAAGTACGCTGTCACAAACCCGGCAACCGGCGAGGTCGTTGCAAGCTACGAGTCTGCAACCGACGCCCAGATCGAAGAGGCACTCGCCTCAAGCGATAAGGCATACCGCGAGTGGGGCAAGAAGACAACCGTTGCAGAGCGCGCAAAGCTGCTAACCCGCCTTGCAGAGCTGCACATGGAGCGTCAGGACGAACTAGCTGAGACCTTCCACCGCGAGATGGGTAAACCACTCGAGCAGTGCAAGCTCGAGGTTGAGTTCTCCGCTGGCATCATCGAGGCGTTTGCAAAGAACGCTGAGGAGTGGCTGGCTGATGACGAGCTCAAGGTTGAAGACGGCCTGAAAACCGTTGTTAAGCGCAAGCCAATCGGTGTTGTGCTCGGCATTATGCCTTGGAACTACCCGATGTACCAGATCGCTCGCTTCGCAGCTCCGGTTCTCGCAGTTGGTAACACCACAATCGTGAAGCACGCAGAGCAGTGTCCTGAGACAGCTCTCGCACTTGAGAAGCTGTTCCGCGACGCAGGCTTCCCAGAGGGCGCATACGTAAACGTCTTCGCAACCCACGACCAGATCTCAACCCTGATCGCAGACGACCGCGTTGCAGCTGTTTCGCTCACCGGTTCAGAGCGTGCGGGCGCAATCGTTGCTGAGCAGGCTGGCCGCGCACTCAAGAAGTGCGTGCTGGAGCTCGGTGGCTCAGACGTGTTCATCGTTCTCGACACCGAGAACATTGACGCAGCTGTTGAGTACGCGGTTGGTGGCCGGATGGAGAACACCGGCCAGGCATGTAACGGTTCAAAGCGTATCGTCGTGCTCGACACTGTTTACGACGAGTTCGCAGAGAAGTTCAAGGCAGCTATCGCTGGTCAGAACGCGGACAACGGCGACTACGGCCCGCTCTCAAGCGAGAAGGCAACCGTTGGCTTCACCGCTCAGGTGCAGAGCGCACTCGACCAGGGCGCACAGCTCACCGTTGGCGACAACGAACCAAAGGGCAACTGGTACACCCCTGGTGTGCTCGAGGGTGTAACCCCTGAGATGGATGTTTACAGCGAGGAGCTGTTTGGTCCAGTCGCTCAGCTCTACAAGGTTTCAAGCGACCAGGAGGCAATCGACCTCTGCAACGCTTCACCATACGGTCTCGGCTCAGTCGTGTTCTGCGACGATGTTGAGCGTGCGGAGCGCGTTGGTGACGAGCTCGAGGTTGGTATGGTGTTCATCAACGCTTCAGGCCTTGAGGGCGTAGACGTGCCATTCGGTGGCGTGAAGAAGTCAGGCTACGGTCGCGAGATCGGTAAGTACGGCATCGACGAGTTCGCTAACAAGAAGCTCTACCGCTTCAGCGCTTAATCGCCAGGCGAATAAGCAGTAAGCATCAGCGCTCAGCCGAAGCTAGTGCTGAAAAGCGATTAAAACTCCGGGGCAGAACAGGTTTTCTGTCCCGGAGTTTTTTCATGCCCAGTTACCGCAGGCAACAGGCACACACTGCTTCCAACAAATTTTAGTTTTGATTCCAGCAACAAGGGTGTAGACTAAAGCAAACCTAAAGTGCCCAACCCCCTAAATCTGGTCACACAGACACAGCTCCCACAGACCAGATGCGGGTGATAGAAGCCGCGGGAGCAGGGGTGAGAGCACTGGTAAGGAGGAAATAATGAAGCTTCCAATTTAGCCGGGCATCACCGCGATGTGCCTGAGCATGGTCACAGGCTTCACTGCCATTATCTTGATGGGCATTGCCTATCGCGAGTGGGAGGCATCGGGGCCAGCAACGCTTACGCCGCCCCCAACTCCCGGCTATCAGCTGGTTATGCTGTTCGGCTCGGTAATCCTATTTGTGCTCAGCATCATCGCAATCATTGTGGTCGACGTGGTTAACCGAAAACGCGTATCGCACAGCGGTCGCACAGGCGGCTCCCCGCAACTGCTTGCGCAGGTAAGCGTCTAAGCTTAAAACCGGTCGAGCCCGGGTGAGTGGTTGCTCAGCGCCAAGCTGAGCACCGTTTCACCCGGGCAGTGGTTAGAGCAGCGCCGCACTCGGCACCAGTTAGAGCAGCGCCGCACTCGGCAGCGCCCAGTTGATCGGATCCGCCCCCTGCTCGCGCAGCAGCTCGTTGGCGCGACTAAACGGTCTAGACCCGAAGAAGCCGCGGTGTGCCGCGAGCGGTGACGGGTGTGTGCTAATCACACAGCGCCACTCGTCCAAAAGCGGTGCGGCAGCCCTGGCGTCATTACCCCAGAGGATTCCCGCGAGCGGCTGGTCGCGATCCCCCACGGCACGAAGCAGCTGCGAAGTTATCTGCTCCCAGCCGAGACCGCGGTGGGAGCCAGCTTTGCCGGCGCTGACGGTCAGCACCCGGTTTAACAGCAGCACGCCCTGCTCGGTCCAGGGCGTGAGATCGCCCGTTGCGGGCGGCGGTGCGCCGATGTCCTGCTGCAGCTCCTGAAAGATGTTACGCAGGGAGCCTGGCAGCGGTTTCACCCGTGGAGACACCGCGAAAGACAGGCCGATCGGGTGACCGGGGGTGGGGTACGGATCCTGCCCGAGGATCACCGCCCGCACACCCGCAAGCGGCTGACGCAGCGACGCAAACAGATCCGCCCTGGTAGGCAGAATAGTCTCACCCGCGCTCGCGCGCTCATCAAGCAGCGCTAACAGCTCGGCTAGCTCCCCCGCCACGGGCGCCAAGGCTTCTTCCCAGTCAGGGGCGATTTCGCCGGACGCAATAAGCTGCTGCAGGGATTTCGCCATGCTCGACATATTACAGAATATTTCTGGTTTATTGCGAGCCGCTCCCGCTAGCCCTACTGTTAGAAGGGTAAAACTACTGTGGCAGCGGCTAACGGGCCGCACTATTTTTAGCAGAAAAGAGATAAGCAGATGAGCGCAGAATCCTGGAGCTTCGAGACCAAACAGCTGCACGCCGGACAGCAGCCAGACCCCACCACTAAGGCCCGGGCACTGCCCATCTACCAGACAACCTCGTTTGTTTTTGACAGCACCGACCACGCTGCGAACCTGTTCTCGCTCGCCGAGCCGGGCAACATCTACACTCGCATCACCAACCCAACAACGGCGGTGCTGGAGGAGCGCGTTGCCGCGCTTGAAGGCGGCATTGCCGCGTTGGCGCTGTCATCCGGTCAGGCTGCAACAACCTACGCGATCCTAAACATCGCCTCAGCCGGTGACCACATTGTTTCCTCAACCTCCATCTACGGCGGCACCTACAACCTGTTTGTGCACACGCTCAGCAAGCTCGGCATCGAGGTTAGCTTCGTTGAGGATCAGGATGACGCGGCCGAGTGGCAGCGCGCTGTCAAACCAAACACCAAGGCGTTCTTCGCCGAGACAATCGGCAACCCAAAGGTTAACGTGCTCGACATTGAGAAGGTTAGCGAGATCGCTCACGAGAACGGTGTGCCGTTGATCGTCGACAACACCATCGCAACGCCCTACCTGATCCGCCCGTTCGAGCACGGAGCAGACATTGTTGTGCACTCCGCAACCAAGTTCCTGGGCGGACACGGCACAACCATCGGCGGTGTGCTCGTTGACGGCGGAAAGTTCCCGTGGTCTAAACACCCGGAGCGTTTTGCAACGCTCAACACACCTGACGCCTCCTACCACGGCCTCGTCTACACGGAGGCGCTCGGTGACCAGCTCGCCTACATTGTGAAGGCGCGCGTCACCCTGCTGCGCGACATCGGCGCTGCCCTCTCACCGCAGTCCGCGTGGACGCTGTTGCAGGGTATTGAGACCCTGTCGCTGCGTTTGGATCGCCACGTCGCCAACGCTAAGGAGATTGCCAGCTGGCTGGCTTCCCACCAGGATGTTGCGAGCGTTAACTATGCTTCGCTGCCGAACAGCCCGTGGAACAAGGCTGCCGAGAAATATGCACCGCTCGGATCCGGCGCGGTGCTGTCCTTCGAACTGAAGGGCGGAGTTGCCGCCGGTAAGGCATTTGTTGATAGCCTTGAACTGTTTAGTCAACTGGCAAACATCGGCGATGTGCGAAGCCTGGTGATCCACCCGGCTTCAACAACACACGCTCAGCTCACCCCCGAGCAGCAGCTCGCCAGCGGGGTAACCCCGGGTCTGATCAGACTGTCGGTCGGTATTGAAAACACCGCCGATTTGATCGCGGACCTGAAGCGGGGATTTGTTGCAGCCAAAGAGGTGGTTGCGGCTAACCACGAGTAGAGCCTAAGCAAAACAACGCAGGAGAGAGATTGGACTGGCAAACACCCGAGGATTCCAGGCAGGCAGAGTTTGTGACGGACGCGCAGCTGCGCGCCCTGATTGGCAAGCCGCCGGTCTCAGGAGCCTGGCGGGTTGGGGATCCGCCCGGGAATCGCAAATTCGCAAGGATCGGCGAGTTTGTTACCGAGGCGGGCGAGAAATTGCCGCACGTCACAATCGCCTATGAACAGTTTGGTGAGCTGAACGAGGACAAAAGTAACGCGATCCTCGTGTTCCACGCCCTCACGGGTGACAGCCACCTGATAGGCGCCGCGGGTCCCGGCCACGTCACCGCCGGTTGGTGGGATGACGTGGTCGGCCCGGGCAAGGCGCTCGACACTGACCGTTTCTGCGTCCTCGCCTGTAACGTGCTCGGCGGCTGTATGGGCTCAACCGGCCCGTCGTCGCTCGCGCCAGACGGGCAAGAGTGGGGTTCACGCTTCCCCTACCTGACAATTCGCGACCAGGCGCAGGCGGCGCTGAAGTGGACAGAGGAGCTCGGCATTGAGCGCTTCGAGGCGGTGATTGGTGGATCCATGGGCGGCATGCACACCCTGGAGTTCAGCATCGCAGCGCCCGAGCGCGCGCTGAGGATCGCGGTGATTGCGGCTCCCCCGGTGCTCACCGCCGACCAGATCGGGTTGAATCTGGTGCAGCTGGAGGCGATCCGCTCAGACCCGAACTACAACGGCGGCGACTACTACAACCAGGCTGACGGAGCAGGCCCACACCACGGCCTCGCAACCGCTAGACGGCTCGCGCTGCTCAACTACCGCAGCAACACAGAGCTTGATGAGCGGTTCGGCAGGGCGTGGCAGTCCACGCTGAGTCCGCTCGGCGGCGGTGGTCGCTTCGCGGTTGAGTCGTATCTTGACTTCCACGGCAACAAGTTCACCCGCCGGTTTGACGCCGGCAGCTACGTTACCCTCGTACAGGCGATGAACTCGCACGATGTTGGGCGCGGCCGCGGCGGCATCACAGCGGCGCTTGCGAATCTCACCATGCCGGCGCTGGTGATTGGGATCCCGAGCGACAGGCTCTTCACAATCGACGGCCAGGATCTGATCGCCGCTAACCTGCCGGGCGCGCTCGACGGCGACCAGGCGTGGCGACTCGACTCCCCTTACGGGCATGACGCCTTCCTGATCGAGCACGAGCGGGTTGGTGAGCAGCTGCTGCGTCTGCTCGAACAGCCTGCCTAGTCGTGGATCCTAGCAGTTCGCAAACCTGCTGGCTGACCTCGCCAGCTGCCTAGTCGCGCACCCGCTGCCGGGTTGTCGCGTCGTGCACCTCACCGACCAGCTCTTCAATAATGTCCTCCAGGAACAGCACCCCGAGCTCAGTGCCGTCGGCCGCGTAAACCCTCGCGAGGTGCACACCGCGGCGCTGCAGCTGCGCGAGCGCGTCCTCAATATCGGTTTCGTCGCTGACGGTCACCAGCTCCCGCACCCGCTTCGGGTTGATTGGTGCGGTCAGCTGCTCACCGCTGAGACGCAGCAGATCCTTCACGTGCACATAACCGGTGATAACCGACTGCGGTCCCGCAACCAGCGGATACCTGGAAAAACCGTGTTTGGTGACGGCCGCCTCAATATCCAGCGGGGTTGCCGTGTCTGGCAGCGTCACTAGCTTAGCCGCCGGCACAACGAGATCCCGAGCCTGCTTGTTGGTGAACTCGAACGCGGCCGTCAGCGCACCGCTGCGGTCCTGTAAAACACCCTCGCGGGTTGAGTTCTGCACAATGCTCTCAACCTCCTCAAGCGTGAAGGTGCTGTTGGTCTCGTTCTTTGGATCCACCCGGAAAAGCCGCAAAACACCGTTTGCGATCGCGTTCATCGCGTAGATAACCGGTTTCAGCACCCGCGAGATCGCAACCAGCGGCGGTGCCAAAAGCAGCACTGCGCGATCCGGCATCGAGAACGCGGCGTTCTTCGGCATCATCTCGCCGAACACAACGTGCAAGTAGGTGACCAGAATCAGCGCCAAGAGGAAGGCAATTATCCCGATCAGGTTGTGGGGCAGACCCGTCCACCCGAGCGGCCCCTCAAACAGGTGGTGGATCGCGGGCTCTGAAACGTTCAAAATTAGAAGCGAGCAGACGGTAATCCCGAGCTGGCAGGTTGCGAGCATCAGGGTTGCGTTCTCCATCGCCCACAGCGCGGTTTTTGCGGCGCGCGAACCCACCTGCGCACGCGGCTCAATCTGCGAGCGCCTGGCCGAGATGACGGCGAACTCTGCGGCAACGAAGAATGCGTTAACCGCGAGCAGCACAACCAGCCACACAATTCCTGCCCAGTCGCTCACTGCGACACCTCCTGCTCCGCCTGTTGCTGGCCGCCAATCTGGCCACCGGCCTGTTTCGCGGCGGATCCACCGAGCAAATGCCCCGGCAGCTGCAGCGTCCCGGTCGCTGTTGTCACCGGCTCCGCGCCTAAGCCGCTGAACTCGCGCAGCCGCTCCGGCAGCGCCGCACCTGTGTAGCGGATCCTGGCGATCCGCCGCCCCTCTAGTCTTTCGACGGTAAGTGAGCTGCCGTCCGCCAGCGTCACAGAATCCCCGATCACAGGTAGTCTGCCAAGCTGGTGCAGCATAAACCCGGCGACGGTGTCGTAGCTGCCGTCCTCCGGCACAGTAATCCCGGTCTGTTCCAGTAGCTCGTCCGGTCGCAGCTCGCCCGGAATCAGTAGTTTTCCGGCGGTTCCGGTGACTCCCGCCTGCGCGCGGTCGTGCTCGTCAGCAACCTCACCAACAAGCTCCTCAACCAGGTCCTCCAGCGTCACAAACCCCGCTGTGCCGCCGTACTCGTCGACCACGATCGCGCACTGATAAACCGCCTCCCGCAGCTCGGCGAGCAGCGAGTCGAGCGCCATCGTCTCGGGGACACGGCTGATCTCCTCACCGATTGCTGCAACGGGCACCTCGGCGCGTTTCTCCCGCGGCACCGCGATCGCCTGTTTAACGTGCGCAACACCGACAATGTCGTCACTGTCAGACTCGTAGATTGGGAAGCGAGAAAACCCGGTGCTGCCAGCTTTTGCAAGCACACAGGCGACCGGATCCAGCTTCTGAATACTCTGCATTTTCAGGCGCGGGGTCATCGCGTCCGCCGCACTCAGCTCACTAAATCGCAGGGTTTTATCGAGCAGTGTTGCCGTGTCAAGCTCGAGCACACCGGCTGAGGCGGAGTGTCTAACCAGCGATGATAGTTCCTCAGCGGATCTGGCTCCAGACAGCTCCTCCTTTGGTTCCACTCCGAGCAGCCGCAGCATACTGTTGGCGCTGCCGTTGAGCAGGAAGATCGCGGGCCGAAACACAGCCGTGAACGCCGCCTGCATGGGCACCACGAACTTAGCTGTTGCCTCGGGCAGTGAGATTGCGAAATTCTTAGGGACCAATTCGCCGAAGATCATCGACAGCACCGTTGCGATCAGCACCGCAATCGGCATGCTGATAACCTCCCACACACCCTCGCTCACCCCGAGCGCGCGAAGCGGCTGCGCGAGCAGCCTACTAAGGGCTGGTTCGAGCGTGTAGCCCGCGAGCAGGGTTGTCAGCGTGATCCCGAGCTGGGCGCTGGAGAGGTGGGTTGAGGTGACGCGGAGCGCATTAATTACGCTGTCAAGCCGCTTTTCGCCGCTGTCACGGCGGCGTTCCAGCTCGCTGCGGTCGAGGGCAACGAGTGAGAACTCAGCGGCGACGAAGATTCCGGTGCTGAACGTTAAGAGCAGGCCGATAGTCAGCAGCACCCACTCGTTCACTGGCTCTCCTCACACATATCCCTCTAAGAATATCGAAAACTGGTTAAGGGATGCTGAAAAACCGGATATTTTCCCGCTCAGATGTGATACTTCGGGGATGTTTTGCTGTAAAAAACCGTAATTTTCGCTGTGGCGGTTGTACATCACTCAGGTTTATGCCATAGGCTAATACCGTCAATTTGTATACCCGCACCGATGCGAAGGAAAGAGGCAGCGACTGTGGCGCAGGCGACTGGGGCACCCGGATCAGACAACGACTTTGGCGCAAATGCTTGGTTGGTAGAGGAACTCTATAAACAGTATTTACAAGACAAGTCATCGGTCGACCAATCCTGGTGGCCGATACTTGAGCGCGTGCACGCGAACGGCGGTGATATCTCGGCAGCGAGCGGTTCGGCAGCTTCGTCCGCGGGTCAGCAGGGTGGATCCACCCCCGCCGCCCCGGCCGCGCAGCCAGCAACAGCCCCGGCAAGTGCGCAACCAGCAGCTCAGCCTGCTGCGCAGCCTGCTCAGGCCAGCGCGCAGGGATCCGCACAGGGCACCCCGCAGCCAGCAGCACAGGGCACCGCACAGCCTGCAACCGGTCAGGTGACCGCAACAACCACGAAGGTTGCGCCGCGCAGCGCACCAATTCCGGCGGAGCCTACCAAGGCAGAAAAACAACCAGATACCGAATCGCAGGATGCCGACCAGGTAACCCCGCTGAAGGGTGTTGCCCGCACCATCTCGAAGAACATGGATCAGTCACTGACGATCCCAACCGCGACGAGCGTGCGCACAATCCCGGCGAAGCTGATGATCGACAACCGCATCGTCATAAACAACCACATGCGTCGCACCCGCGGAGGTAAGGTGTCGTTTACGCACCTGATCGGCTGGGCGATTATTCAAACACTGAAGGAGTTCCCGAGCCAGAACGTCGCCTACACCGAGGTTGACGGCAAACCCGCGGTTGTTTCTCCGGCGCACATTGGGCTCGGCATCGCAATTGACCTGCCGAAGCCTGACGGTAGCAGGCAGCTGATGGTGCCTGCGATTAAAAAGGCTGAAACCCTCGACTTTAACGAGTTCCTGGCAACCTACGAGGATCTGGTGAAGCGCGCACGCGACGGCAAACTCACCGCCGCAGACTTCCAGGGCGCAACCGTGTCGCTAACCAACCCGGGCGGCATCGGCACCGTCCACTCGATCCCGCGTCTGATGCAGGGTCAGGGCTGCATTATCGGCGCTGGAGCGCTCGACTACCCGGCTGAGTTCCACGGCGCCTCAAACGAGACTGTTGCCGCGCTCGCCATCTCCAAGACCATAACCCTTACCAGCACCTATGATCACCGCGTGATTCAGGGTGCTGGATCCGGCGAGTTCCTGAAACTTGTACACGAGCGTCTGATTGGTCGCCACAACTTCTACGAGGAAATCTTCGCCGCCCTCCGTCTCCCCTACGCGCCGGTGCGCTGGAGCATGGACATTAACGCGGACAGCGAAACAACCGTTGATAAAACCGCCCGCGTGCAGGAGCTGATTAACTCCTTTAGGGTGCGCGGTCACCTGATGGCGGATATTGATCCGCTCGAATACCGCCAACACACCCACCCGGATCTGGAGCTGGAGAGCCACGGCCTCACCTTCTGGGATCTGGATCGTGACTTCCCAACCGGCGGCGTTGGCGGCCAGAGTGTGATGAAGCTGCGCGATATCCTCGGCGTTCTGCGTGACTCGTACTGCCGCAAGGTCGGTGTTGAGTACATGCACATTCAGGAGCCGGAGGAGCGTCTGTGGCTGCGTGAGCAGCTTGAGGTTAAGTACGCGAAACCGAGCCACGATGTGCAGATGCGGATCCTCGAAAAACTCAATGAGGCTGAAGCCTTCGAGACCTTCCTGCAGACCAAGTATGTTGGCCAGAAGCGCTTCAGTTTGGAGGGTGGAGAGTCACTGATCCCGCTGTTGGACGCGATGCTGATTGAGGCGGCTGAGGACGGCGTCGACTCGGTTGATATCGGCATGGCGCACCGTGGACGCCTGAGCGTGCTATCCAATATCGCGGGCAAGAGCTACGGTCAGATCTTCCTCGAGTTTGAGGGATCGCAGGCGGCGGCCGGTGCTTCAGGTGACGTGAAATACCACCTCGGTTCATCGGGTATGTTCACCGCCCCGAACGGTACTCAGGTGCCGATCCACCTCGCCGCAAACCCATCACACCTGGAGGTTGTTAACGGCGTGCTGGAGGGGATTGTGCGTGCGAAGCAGGATCCGAAACCGATCGGCTCGTTCACAACCCTGCCCGTGCTGGTGCACGGCGATGCCGCTTTCTCCGGCCAGGGAATCGTCTACGAAACTCTGCAGATGTCACAGCTGCGCGGATACCGCACCGGTGGCACAATCCATATCATCGTCAACAACCAGGTGGGCTTCACAACACTGCCAAGCGACTCCCGCAGCTCGGTTTACGCAACCGATGTGGGTAAGACCGTGCAGACCCCAATCTTCCATGTTAACGGCGATGATCCCGAGGCAGTTGTCTACGTTGCGCAGCTCGCGTACCGGTTCCGTCAGAAGTTCCACAAGGACGTTATCATCGACCTGGTCTGCTACCGCCGGCGCGGTCACAACGAGGGCGATGAACCGTCGATGACTCAGCCGCTGATGTACGACCTGATCGAGGCGAAGCAGTCAACCCGTAAACTCTATTCTGAGGCGCTGGTTGGCCGCGGTGACATCACCGAGGAAGAGTACGAGGAGGCAAAACAAAACTTCCAGAAGAAGCTGGAGCAGGCATTCGCTGAAACTCACGCCGCCCAAACTTCCTCAACACCGCTGTCGCTCAGTAAGAGCACCCGAAAACCAGAACCGGCTGAGGTTCGGGTTGCGACCGCGATTGAAAAATCAGCCGTTGAACTGATCGGCGATGCCCATCTGAACAAACCTGACGGTTTCACAATCCACCCGAAGCTTGACGCGCTCACCAAAAAGCGGCACAAGATGAGCCGTGACGGCGATATCGATTGGGGCTTCGCCGAGATTCTGGCTATTGGGTCGCTGTTGATTGAGGGCACCCCTGTCAGGTTCGCAGGCCAGGATGCACGCCGCGGCACCTTCGCACAGCGTCACGCCGTATTCCACGACCGGGTTAACGGCCAAGAGTGGCTGCCGCTTTTGAACCTGACCAGCAACCAGGCACGTTTCTGGATCTACGACTCACTGCTCAGCGAATACGCAGCCCTCGCCTACGAGTACGGTTACTCGCTGCAGCGAGAGGACGCACTGGTGGTCTGGGAGGCACAGTTCGGTGACTTCGCGGATGGCGCACAGACCGTGGTTGACGAGTTCATCTCCTCAGCTGAGCAGAAGTGGGGTCAGAACTCCTCGGTCGTGATGTTGCTACCTCACGGCTATGAAGGCCAAGGGCCAGACCACTCCTCCGCGAGGATAGAGCGTTATCTGCAGATGTGCGCACAAAACAACATGACTGTCGCGCGCCCGTCGACACCGGCTAACTATTTCCACCTGCTACGGCGTCAAGCATACGCTCGCCCACGCAAGCCACTGATCGTGTTCAGCCCGAAATCGATGCTCCGCCTGCGCGGCGCAACCAGCTCGGTTGCTGACTTCACCGACGGCGGTTTCCAGACCATTATTGACGATCCTAACATTACCGATACAGGCAGTGTTGAACGCGTAATCCTCACCGCTGGTAAGGTCTACTACGATTTGAAGCAGCAGCTTGAGAAGGACGGCAACCAGAACCGAATCGCCCTGGTGCGGATCGAACAGTTCTACCCACTGCCGCTCACCGAGCTAATCAACACTGTTAAACGCTACAACAACCGGACTGATCTCGTCTGGGTACAGGACGAGCCGGTAAACCAGGGAGCCTGGTACTTCCTCCGCAACCAGTTCGCTGATATTCCAGCTCTCGCTGACTGTCGTGTGGTTTCACGCCCGGAGTCGGCGGCACCGTCAACCGGTTCTGCTAAGGTGCACGCGGTTGAGCAGGAGAAGCTAATCGCGGATGCGCTGAAGTTCTAGCAGGCTCTGAGAGAGCCCAGTAACCCCTGAGACGTGGTTTTATACTGCCACACAGCAGTTAGGGTCGCAACGGGGCTGCTGGGCGCTCTCTGCGCTATCTGGTGGATCCGCCTCCTCCCCCTAACAGTCTCTACGGGTGCCCAGCGGGTTTAGATCCGCTTCCACACTTTTATATTCACATAAATAATTATTCACCGTAAACATCAGCGCCCGAATGGTTTTTGGGTAGCCAAAAGCGATCCCGCTCACCCTCACCAACCCGGGGAGATTGAGAGCAGGATAGCTAACTCGGTCGGATCCACCCAGATCCGCTCAGGAGACTAGTCTTCGAGGTGACGGTGCAGCTGCTCAAGCAGTTTCTTGCTGATAATGTCGAGCTGCTCAATCTCTTCATCACTGAGCGCGTTTGCGATTATGTCGGAGACCTCTGTGGCGTAAGCCCGCCCGATCCGCCGCTGCATTCGCTTGCCCTCTGAGGTAAGAGTCAGGATCGCGCCACGACCGTCATTAGGGTCGGGGGTGCGTGCGACATACCCTTTGCGCACCAGTTTGTCGATGATGCGACTCAGTGATGGCTGCGAAATAACAAGACGCGGCACCAGATCTGCCTGTTTGGCTTTACCGTCTGGCGCAAGCTTCAGGTTATACAAAACGTCATACTCGCGGTTGCCGCACGCGTTCCAGATAGCACTCTGCTGAAAGTGGTATTTCAGAGTATTCTCTGCACGAACCATAGACTCCCACGCCAGTATGGCAGGCTTGTTAATGCTCATAAGGTCACTCTCTCCTCTAACGAAACATTGTATCTGCAAATTTGCTCAAAAAACTACAAAACCTAATTTCTACATCAAAATGTGATTTTATAGTGATCTATGTAGGCGGTCAGACAACATTCTATTAAGCTTGTGGTAAACGAAAGGACACCGTTCACCGATGACAGCAAAATGGCAGATGCCGATTGAATCACACCCGCAAGAACGAGTTTGGATGGCGTGGCCAACCACCGGATACACGCTCGGCGAAACCGCCGAGGATGCAACCGAGGCGCGCACCACCTGGGCCGCGGTCGCAAACGCGATCAGCGAGTTTGAACCGGTCACAATGGTTGTGAATCCGGGCGATGAGGCAATCGCTAGGCAGTTCCTGAACGGTTCAATCACACTGCTTGAGGCGCCACTCAACGACGCTTGGATGCGCGACATCGGTCCGAGCTTCGTGCTCGGTGAGGGCGGCGAACTGGGCGCGGTCAACTACGTGTTCAACGGCTGGGGCGCACAGGACTGGGCCAGCTGGGACAAAGACCAGCACATCGGCCGCATCATCGCCGAGGCCTCCGGCGCAACCCTGATCAACTCTGAAATGGTTAACGAGGGCGGCGGTATCCAAGTTGACGGAACCGGGCGTGTCATAATCACCGAGACGGTGCAGCTGGATCCGGGACGCAACCCGAATCTCACAAAACAGGACGTTGAAGCGGAACTGCTGCGCACAATCGGCACCGATAGTGTGCTCTGGCTGCCGCGCGGCCTCACCCGCGACCACGACGAGTTTGGCACCCGCGGTCACTCCGACATTCTCGCGGCCTTCGTCACCCCAGACCTGCTGCTGATGCACCAGCAGCCGAACGAAAACCACCCCGATCACGCGATTGCAGCACGCAACCGCGAGGTTGCTGAGGCGTGGTTTGCGGATCGCGGCGAGAACATCACAATCCTCGACCTACCCGCCCCTGCCGCCCAGCGCGACGAGGAGGGCTTTGTTGACTACAGCTACATCAACCACCTGGTGATCAACGACGCGGTTATTGCCTGCTCATTCGGCGAGGGTGACGACCGCGCACTAGGCATACTCGCCGATGTTTACGAAGGTCGCAAAATTGTACCGGTTGATGCAAAACCACTGTTCGCACGGGGTGGCGGCATCCACTGCATAACCCAGCAGCAGCCAAAAGTGGGCTAGCCTGCCCGGCTTTGATCTATAGTGGATAACATGAGCACACCACGTAGTTACAGCGAAGTTATCCACGAAGACAGCAAGTTCCGGGTCACCAAGTGGACGATCGAACCGGGCGCGACAATTGAGATGCACACCCACGAGTACGACTACGTGGTTGTGCCCATCTCAAACAACGTGATGCACGTCACAACCGACGCCGGCGAACTGTTGGAGGCTCGCATGGAGCCCGGCACCGCCTACGGCAGGCCGGCCGGTTCCGCGCACATGAACGAGAACCGCGGCGACACCGACATCGTTTTCATCGAGGTCGAGAACCTGCTCTAGCGCCTGCCGGTCACCCGCAGCACCCTGCTGTAGACGTCAAGCAGCTTCGCGGTTTGGGTGCTCTGCAAGAACTGCCTGTGGGGTGCGGGGGCGGATCCACCCTCCCCCGCCGCACCGGCCTCACCGCCACCAATGCTCGCTGCGCGCGCAAGCTGCAGCGCCTGCCTAAGTGCGCGCGCGAGGCTCTGCGGTGTGCGATCTGCGACAGCAACCAGAAAGTCTGCGGTGTCGGCAGCGCTCGCCACTTCAGCGTAGATATTTGGGTCACTGACCGCAACAACCGTTCCGAGCGTCAGCGACTCATAAACCGTCATCCCCTGCGTCTCAAACCCGATTGAGGTTTGTGCCAGCACCCCGGAGTGACGCTGCGCCGCGAGCATCTCGGGGTAGCTCACCCGTCCACAAAAACGCACCCGATCATCGAGCCCAGCGGCCTTCACCGCGGTAATTGCCGCGTCCTTCTCCGCGCCCTCGCCGTAAATCTCGGCGTTAAACTCGGCGCCGCCCGTAGCGAGTAAGCGCAGCGCCTCAATAAACGGCAGCAGCCGCTTCTCGGGGCTCATCCGTCCGCTCCAAACGATCCGGGTGGGATCGCGGCGCACGGCGGCACCAGCTGGCACGGTGGCATCAGCTGCACCGCCGGCGGCAGCAACCGGATCCACCAGATCGTCATCGACACCGGTTATCGCGTGCACAAACTCAGCAGCTGCGTAACCCGTGCTAACCCCGGCCTTGCGCAACAGCTCCTGGAAGTGCAGTGACGGGGTGACAACCGCGGCAGCGCGGCGCGCGTACTCGTCATAGATCGCAAACTCAGGATCCTTGAGGCGGCTACGGCGGCCGCCGAGACGGTGACGCTGTAACAGCAGGAAACCGCGCAGCAACAGAGGCGCGATCCTGCCGGTGTTAGAGCGGAAAGACTCACCAATATTCGTGTGGGTTGTGTGCACAACCGGTAGTCGGTGGCGTCTCGCGAAACGGTAGCCGATCAGTGCCTGCGCAAAATCCGCCTGCACAAGCACCAGGTCAATCGGCGGAAGCTTCTCGGTGTGGCGGTCAAGCCAGCGCTGCACAAGCCCGGTTGGCAGCGTCAGCGAATACTCACGGTCGGGTGTTACCGGGATAGCGGGGGTGTTTAGCTCGGTGACCGCGCTAGAGGCGGCGAGGGCGGATCCACCCCGGGCAGCTGCCTGAACGTTATCGCCGGCGTGAGCGGCGTCGCTGCCAACACCCTGGCGGGAGCGGTTTACAACCCCCGGTTTGAAGCTGCGCGGCTGGCAGACGGTGACGAGGTGCCCGGCACGCTGCAGGTATTTACGCTGCAGCAGGATCGAGGTTTGTGCGCCGCCGAGCGACTCGACGTGCTGGTCGCTAAAAATCAAAATATGCACTAGGCTGCTCCACCCCGCGATCTGCAAAACACTGATAAAAATAGTACACGCCCCACGCTGAAAGAGCGTGAGGCGTGTGAGGTTTTAAGGGCTGGTCGCTAGCTATGCCCAGAGGACCGCGAG
The DNA here is from genome assembly GCF_003859945.1 of Leucobacter sp. OH1287. Taxonomy (GTDB): domain Bacteria; phylum Actinomycetota; class Actinomycetes; order Actinomycetales; family Microbacteriaceae; genus Canibacter. The sequence continues at coordinate 163,959 of NZ_RQYM01000002.1, read as the reverse complement.
CGCAACGTTCACAACGAGCAGCGCCGCAACGGCTCCGAGACCGGCTGGCTTCACCGGCTGTTTCTTCTTCAGCACGAACAGCAGCACAATAATCGCGATCAGCACGAGCAGCTTGACAGCGATCTTCAGGTTGTTTGGGGCACCGCCAGCGGCGTAAACAGTTCCGATCAGACCGGCACCGGTGATCAGCAGACCCCAGGCGCAGTGGATCAGGCCGTTAGGGATAACACCTTTACCTTTTGCGGCAGGCTTGAACTGCGCGATCGTGATACCGAGCATCGCACCGAAGCAGAGCAGGTGCAAAACAACAAGAATTCCTTTTACAATTTCCATACCTGTAAGCATAGTTCGGTGCGGCGCAGAATACTAGCAAGCCCCGCCTAACCATGACCAGCTGTTGGTGGAGCGGGCTTAACCGTTTAAACGACACCTGAATTAGTGGAAGAAGTGCCTCTCACCGGTGAAATAGAGGGTGATACCCGCCTGGTTGGCGGCCTCGATTACCTCGCCGTCGCGGACGGATCCACCCGGTTGCACAACCGCTTTCACACCCGCGTCAATCAGCACCTGCAGGCCGTCAGCAAACGGGAAGAAAGCGTCTGAGGCGGCAACCGATCCGGCTGCGCGGTCTGCTGCGCGCTGCACCGCCAGGCGTGAGGAATCAACCCGGTTAACCTGCCCCATGCCAACACCGACGGTTGCGCCGCCTGATGCGAGCAGGATCGCGTTCGATTTCACCGCGCGGCAGGCACGCCACGCAAACTCTAGATCGGCGAGGGTTGCCTCGTCCGCCGCCTCACCGGCCGCGAGCGTCCAGCTGGCTGGATCCGCAAAACTGCGGTCAACATCCTGCACCAGGAAACCACCCGAAACCTGCTTCAGTTCGGTAACCGCCGGCTTGAAATCCTCCGGCAGTGCCAGCAAGCGAATGTTCTTCTTCTGGGTGAGGATTGCGAGCGCCGCCGGGCTGAAGCTCGGTGCCACAATCACCTCGGTGAAAATCTCGGCAACGGTTTTTGCCATCTCCTCGCTAACCTCACGGTTGCAGGCGATAACTCCGCCGAACGCGGAAACCGGGTCACAGTCGTGTGCGAGCTTGTGCGCCGCCGCAATCGGGTCGGCAGCATCCTCGGGTGCTACCGCAATACCGCAGGGGTTCGCGTGCTTAATAATCGCAACCGCGGGCCGCTCATGGTCGTAGGCGGCACGCAGCGCCGCATCCGCGTCAACATAGTTGTTGTAAGACATTGCCTTGCCGTGCAGCTGGGTGGCCTGCGCAATGCCAGCGGCGTCCGGATCCACAAACAGCGCCGCCCGCTGGTGACTGTTCTCACCGTAGCGCAGCACCTGCTCGCGGGTGCCCCGCAAAGAGTATGCAACAACCGCGTTCTCAACCTCAGCGAACACCATATCGGTTTCGCTCTCAACATCGTACTCGTCATACTCTGAGGCGGATCCGTCAGCCCCCTCAGTCTCGCCCCAGCCGAACTGCTGCTGCTCAATCAGCCAGTTGGCGACCATGCCGTCATAGTTTGCGGTGTGCACAAACGCCTCGGTTGCCAGCGCGCGACGCAGCTCCAGGTCGGTGCCACCCGCCTTCACCGCGTCAATAATCAGCGGGTAGCGCTCAGGTGACACAACAATCGCAACGTTTGCGTGGTTCTTCGCTGAGGCGCGCACCATCGCCGGGCCACCAATGTCGATGTTCTCAACAATATCCGCGGCGGGTTTACCGGCCGCAACGGTCTGCTCGAACGGGTACAGGTTAACCACCACGAGCTCGAACGGCGCATAGCCGAGCTCCTCCAGCTGGGAGACGTGATCCTCCAGCCGCAAATCAGCGAGCAGCCCCGAGTGCACAGCCGGGTGCAGGGTTTTTACGCGCCCGTCAAGCGCCTCCCGGAAGCCGGTAACCTCGGCAACATCGGTAACCGGGTAGCCCGCGTCACGAATCTGCGCGGCGGTTGAACCGGTTGAAACAATCTCAACGTCGGCTGCTGCCAGGGCCGCTGCCAGCTCCAGCAGGCCGGTTTTGTCACTGACCGAAATCAGTGCTCGGCGGATCGCGACAGTGTCACGGTGTGAATAGAGATGCGGGTCACGGCTTGCTACTGCCAAAGCTGCTCCTTGTAGAAACGAATTTTTCGTTCTAATTATAGTTCATCGGGGCTGTAGCGGCGCGGGCGTTAGAGGGGCCGGGACCGCGGTCGCTAGGGCTGCGGGGCCGCGGCCCTTAGCGAGTTAGCGGCGCGGCCGTTATGGCTGCGGCGGCAGTGGCTGCTTGCCGGTTGCGATGTCTTTCACAACGTTCACGAGCAGCTGCCGTTCAACCGTTTTAATCCGCTCGTGCAGCTCCTCCTCGCTGTCACCCTCCAGCACCGGAACCGCGTGCTGGGCAATAATCGGCCCGGTGTCAACGCCCTCGTCAATCACGTGCACGGTCACACCCGTCTCCGTCGCTCCGGCCGCGAGCGCGTCACGCACAGCGTGCGCTCCCGGGAAGTTTGGCAGCAGCGCCGGGTGGGTGTTAATCAGCCGCGGACTAAACTCGGCAATAAAGTTTGGTGGCAGGATCCGCATAAAACCCGCCGAAACAACCAGCCCGTTAGAGGCGTTAACGCCGTATTCCCTAATCCCCGCGGCGAGCGCCTCACCCCAGGCAGCGCGCGAGCCGGAGTGATCCTTGGGGCTGACAACAAAGGACGGCACACCGTGGTCTGCCGCGTGGCACAGACCGTCACAGAAGTTGTCCGCTGCAACGGCGACAACGCGGAACGGAGAGTCTGGCTGCTCGGCAGCGGTGAGCAGCGCCTTCAGGTTGCTGCCGCCGCCGGAGATTAAAACAACGGTATCAAGCATATTAGCTATTCTATTAGTTTCCTGGCCGCCTAGCAGACGATGCCGAAGTCACCGCCTGCACCATCGGTTGTGTAGATCTTCTGGGCGAGCTGCTGAGGATTGTGGTCCGCTATGTGCTGCTGCTCCTGCGCAGCCCACATCTCCCAGCGGTTTTCGTAGCTGGCGCCGTCACGCGCGAGCGCCCGCGCCTTCCGTTCCGCCTCATCGCACTCAACCCAGATGGTGATAACACGGGCGCCGGTGCGTTTCGCCGCGCTGATCAGGTCGGGGGTGAGCACTCCGCAACCCTCCAGCACGAGCCGCTGCTGCCGATTCAGCATGCGCGGGATCCCGAACCGCATTGTCTGCCAGTTAAACTGCGGCACCCGGCACTGCAGAATCACCTCGCTGATCGCCAGCTGCACCCCGGCGCGCAACCCCTCCCAGCCCGGATACAGTTCATCAAGCTGCACAAGCTGTGCGTCGTTTTGTGCCGCGAGCTGTTTCGCGATCGTGGTTTTACCCGCCCCTGATCTGCCGTCAATCAGCACAATCTGACCGGCAAACGGACGGCTGCGGTAGTCGTGTTCGGTTCTTCCGGTAAGCATCTATGCTCCTTCCCAAATCCGCTTCCTGGCAGGCCCCGCGTCTAACCTGCGAGCCTGCCATCTCTCATTCTAATAATCCGATCCGCCACTGCGGAAGCCTCAGTTTCATCGTGGGTGACAAAAATCGCTGCCGTGTTTTCCAGCATCACGGTTAGCTCCTGTGCCAGCCGGGTCCGCAGATCGGCGTCAAGCGCCGAGAGTGGCTCGTCAAGCAGCAGCAGTTTCGGTGCCGGGGCGAGCGCCCGCGCGAGCGCAACCCGCTGCTGTTGCCCGCCCGAGAGCTGCAGCACACTGCGTTTGCCGTAGCCCGCCAAACCAACGAGATCCAGCAGCTGCTCGACCCGCTCAGCAACCTCGCCGCGTGATCGTTTCTGCAGCCGCAGCCCATAACCGATGTTCTCTGCCACGTTCTTGTGGTTAAACAGCTGCCCGTCCTGGAACAGCAGCCCGAAACCGCGCCTGTGCGGTTTCACCGCCGTAATATCCTCGCCGTCCCAAAAAATCCGGCCCGCGGCGAGCGGCTGCAAGCCCGCAATTGCGCGCAGCAGCGTCGACTTTCCACACCCGCTCGGCCCGAGCAGCGCAACCGTCTCGATGCTACCGACTCGTAAGGAAATATCCTGCAAAATATTCGCGGCGCGTTTCTGCGACGCCGCAACCGTCACCCCTTGAAGCTCGAGCACACTACCACTCCCCTCGTTGTTTTGGGCGGATCCGCTCAGCAGCCAGCATCACAGCGGCGGTTATCGCGCCAAGCAAAACCGCTGCCGCGAGCGCGGATCCGTACTCCGACGATCCCGGCTTAGCGGCAAGATATGAGATTATCACCGGCAGCGTTGTCGCCCCGGGACGCACCAGGAACGAGCTCGCACCAAACTCCCCGAGAGCCGCCGCGAACGCGAAACCGAGCGCGATGCCGAGCGCCCGCCCCAGCTGCGGCAGTTCAATGTCGAGCATAACCCTCAGCGGGCTCGCGCCGAGCACCGCCGCCGCGTCCTTGCTGCGCTGGTCGATTGCTCGCAGGCTGGGCAGCAGGATCCGCATCACAATCGGCATCGCAACCAGTGCCTGGGCGATAAAAATCAGCGCGGTGTCGGTGCGCAGGTCAATGTCGATGCCGAAGGGTCGGTGCATTGTTAACAGCAGCCCCGAACCGAGGGTTACCGCGCTCACCCCAACCGGCAGCATCAACAGTCCGTCGAACAGGCTAAGCCCGCGCCGCAGCAGCGGACTCGTTGGCCTGCGGGAGGCAACAATCGCGGCGATCGCCGAGATAACAACGGTTAAAAGCGTCGCAATTACCGCGAACTTCAGCGAGGTGAACGCCGCGTCAAGCACACTGCCGTTGAGGGTTTTGTGGGTGACCGCGAGATCCGCGTAGTTTTGTAGCGTGAACCTGCCGTCACGATGCAGGGAGCGCCACAGCAGTGAAAACAGCGGCATCGCCTGCAGCAGCATAATCAGAATCGTCACCGCAACCGGCAGCCAGTTACTGCGCCCCAGCCTCGCCGCCGGTTTCTGTACCAGCTGCCGCTGTTCGCTGCGGGAGCGGATCCGCTGCGCCACAACAAGCGACAGCACCACCAGGATCGTCTGCAGGATCGCGAGCACCGCCGCCGTTTGCAGGTCGAGCAGCTGCACCGTGTTGCGGTAGATTGCGGTTTCAAGGTTCGCGAAGCGGCGCCCGCCGAGGATCAGCACAATCCCGAAACTGGTTGCGCAAAACAGGAACACCAGCGCGCTCGCGGCGGCTATTGCGGGCCTCAGCGCGGGTAACGTGATCGTTAAGAAAACCCGCACCGGCCCGGCGCCGAGCATCCGCGCCGCGTCAGCCGGTCTCGTGTCAAGCCGCTCCCAGAGCGTGCCAACGCTGCGGGCAACAACCGTGATGTTAAAGAACGCGAACGCCATCACCAAGAGCGTAAAACTCTGGTCGAGTCCGAGCCAGTAGAGCGCGCCGCTCTCCCCGTAGAGGCTGTTAAACGACACCGCAACAACAACCGTCGGCATCACAAACGGCACCGTGATCAGCGCCCGCAGCGCCGTCACCCCGCGAAAGTTAACCCGGTAGAGGGCGTATCCGACCGGGATGCCCGCGAGCACTGAAACCACTGTGCCCGCGGTCGCCTGCATGAGGGTCTGCCCGAGCACCTTAACGGTGTCGGAAGAGAGAGCGATTTCGAGGGCGGTTTGCGGATCCGCAAGCCCCCGCATAATCAGCGAAACAACCGGCCAGCCAAAAAATATCGCAACAAACAGGACGGGAACAGCAGCAACTGCTGCCCAGATAATTCCGGGCAGCAGTTGCTTTGTCAGTGACTGTTTGAACCGCATAGTTTCAGCTGGGGCCGGTCGCGGTGCTGGGGATCTGCCCAGCCGGTTTACTCGCCGAGGGGCGATGCGACCCTGGTGTTGCAGGATCCGCCAGCCCCTGTGCCCCCTAATCGTTACGCTGCTACTCAGCGACCGCGTCAGACCAAGTTTTCAGCCACGCCTCGCGTGACTCGCCGATTTTCGCCGCGCTCAGGTCGTGGCGGGTGGTTGGTTTTGGTGCGAACTTCTGCCACACCTCAGGAACCTCAGCCTCGCTGTGAACCGGGTAGACGTACATTGACTCGGCGATGGTGTTCTGGAAGTCAACGCTCACCATGTAGTCGATAACCGCTTTCGCGCCCTCGACATTCTCGGCACCCTTCAGGATGCCTGCGTACTCAACCTGGCTAGAGCAGGTTTCGAGCAGCGCCTTGGTGCTGGTCTCGGTCTCGTCATCGTTCACGGTCCAGGCCGGTGATGATGCGTAGGAGACAACGATCGGCTTCTTGCCTGACTCGCCGCCCTGAGTGAACTGGCCGTTGTATGCCTCGGTCCAGCCCTGCTCAATGCGCACGTCGTTGGCAACCAGCTGCTTCCAGTAGTCGGCGAAGCCGTCCTCACCGAACTTGGAGACGGTGCCCGCGAGGAACGCCATACCGGTTGAGGAACCGGCCGGATCCATTGCAACGGTCAAGCCCTTGTACTCCTCTTTTGTGAGGTCCTCGTAGGTTACCGGCTCGGCGATGCCCTTTTCAGCAAACCAGGCAGGGTCGATGTTCACACAGACCGCGCCCTCGTCGATCGGGGTTAGGGATCCGCTGTCGTCGTAGTTGAACTCTTTAGCCGACTCGGGCAGGCCAGCCGGTGTGTAAGCCGTCACAACATCCTCGTCCACCAGGCGTGACGCAAAGTAGTTGTCAACGCCGTAGAACAGGTCCGCGATCGGCTTGTCTTTTGTCAGCACCAGCTTGTTGGTGAGCTCGCCGCCGTCACCGGCAGCAACAACCTCAACCGTGTAACCGGTCGCCTCACTCGCGGCCTTCGCAAAATCCTCGGCCGGGAAGCTGTCGTGGGTGACAATTCGAACGGTTTTTTCGCTGTTTGCGGATCCGTCACCGGCATCCGAGGAACCCCCCGCACAACCGGTCAGCGCGAGCAGACCGGCGGTGATTCCCGCAGTAAAAACAACACCGTGTTTGAAGTAGCCCTTAGGCACAGTTATTCTCCTTTTCCTCCGCTGGCATTACCCAGATCAGGTTTAACGGTCGGAGCCGCTTGCTCCCTCTCAGCCCACACCTGTGAACTCCCGTAGATCTACAAAATTATCACAAAATCACGGTTTAGGCATCGGATTTCGGTGGTTTGCGAAGACCCGTCCGCTTCTTAAACAGGAAACCGAAACTGCCGTCCGCGATCCCGCCGTCGGCTTGCGGCGTGCCCTGCTGCTCCGAGGAATCTGGCGTCTCACCCTCCGGCTCAGCTGTCTGCGACGGTGTCAGTCTGAACTCCTCAAACTGCAGTGCCTCGGTCTCCAGCAGCTCGGTTTCCTGGTTGGCGCTCTCCCACTGGGCCGGCTCCTCGTCGTCCACGAGCTCAACCAGCTGCGGCCGTTTCGCCGCGATTGCCTCCCTGCGTGCGTCGCGCAGCCGTTTCAGTCCGGCGCCCGCAGGTCCTGGCAGCCGCTCGGCGACGGATCCGCCGCTGCTGCCGATCCAGGTGCCAAGCGCGAGACCAACCACGCTGAGTGCCGCAACAATCAGGGCAACCAGCCACGGCTCTGGTCCTGTCAGGGTTAGCCTGCCCGGCCCGATTGCGCCGCCCGCGAGCCCCATCAAAAACGCGGTCGCAAAGAACAGCAGCAGTGTTGCCGCGCCGATCACAACAACCCTGCCGACAGCTGATTCGCCGCGCAGTCTCGCGCTAAACAGTGCCCCGACGGTGACGGTCGCAAGGAACAGCAGCAGCGGCGCAAGGAACGCCCAGTTGCCCCAGTCTGCGGGGATCATGCTGAACATTGGGAAGGACGGCACCGGCCCGAGCAGCTGCTCGAAGGGGCTGACACTTGACCCAACCCCGACACGGAAGCCGCTGCCGGTTAGCCACGCCAGCGTCCACAGCAGCGCAACCGGCAACAGCAGCAGGCAGGTCAGCCAGAGCACAACGGTGCCGAGCACATCGAGGTGCAGCAGCTGGCTGATCCGCACAAACTCGGCAAAGTGGAGCAGACACGAAACCGCAAACAGCGCCGCGCAAACCGCCAGGATTGCGGCGCCGGTGGCTGTTGCGAGGCGACCCGCGAGGGGCAGCAGCAGCACGGATCCGCCCCCGAAATTAGCGACGCTATCGGGCAAAAGATCGAGCACATCGGAGAGGTGACGCACCAGGAACGCGAGCACGGCCGGGATGATGAAGAACAGCAGCGGCTTTAAGGCAGCCCACCAGACGAAGGTGTTGAGCGCGTCCGCGGCGGCAAAGGCGACAACCGTGCTCACCAGGGCGAACCCGGCGGTGCCCCCGATGAGCATCGCCAGGGCGTGCAGCGGCTGTTTCGGGATCCGCCAACCAAAGCGGATCGCGGCAATCACTGTCAGCAGTGCAAGCCCCAAAAGCGGCAGTGACAGCGGCAGATGCACCGCCTCAGCGGCGGCCCCGAAGCTCAGCGCCTCACTCGCCGAGAAGGAGAACACCAGCGGCACCGCGTGACCGAGCAGCCAGGCGGCGCTCGCGCCGGAGAGCGGCTGGGCGAGATCCCCCTCCAGTTTGAAGGTGATCATCCACAGCAAAATCGCCGGGATGGCAACAAGCAGATAGCCTGTGAGGGCAACCCCAACAGCATTAACAGCGGCGCTCAGACCGGCAAAAATCGATTTCATTACCACAAAGTCTAACGCCCCTGACTAGCTAACTCGCAGAAAAACACGGTAGATTTAAGTTGATGTACACCGAAGAAGGAGTATTTTAAGTGGCTAACATTATCTACACCTACACTGACGAAGCGCCAATGCTCGCAACGCACTCGCTGCTGCCCATCGTCAAGGCTTTTGCCGGCGCCGCAGACGTTACTGTAGAGACCCGAGATATTTCGCTGGCGGGGCGGATCCTCGCGGCTTTCGCCGACCAGTTGCCGGCCGAGCAGCGCGAAGCTGACGCGCTCGCTGAGCTTGGTGAACTGGCTAAAACCCCCGAGGCAAACATTGTCAAGCTGCCGAATATTTCCGCCTCGGTGCCGCAGTTAAAGGCCGCAATCGCAGAGCTGCAGCAGCTCGGTTACCAGCTGCCCGACTACCCGGACGACCCGGCGAACGAGGCTGAGCAGGCCGTGAAGGCTCGCTATGACGCGGTGAAGGGATCCGCCGTCAACCCCGTGCTGCGTGAGGGTAACTCGGATCGCCGCGCACCAAAGGCCGTAAAGGCTTACGCGCAGGCCCACCCGCACAGCATGGGTGAGTGGCACGCCGACTCGAAAACCGCGGTTGCGACAATGGGGCAAAACGACTTCCTCAGCAACGAGGTTTCACACAACTTCACAGGGGACGATGTGCTCACCGTTAAGCACACCGCCGAGGACGGCACCGTCACCGTGCTGCGCGAGCAGATTCCTGTTTTGGCCGGTGAAATCTTTGACGCCACCTTTATCAGCGCGCAGGCGCTTGACGCTTTCCTGCGGGAGCAGATCAGCGCCGCCAAAGCCAACAACCAGCTCTTCTCGGTGCACCTGAAAGCAACCATGATGAAGGTGTCTGACCCGATTATTTTCGGCCACGTTGTGCGTGCCTTCTTCGCGGAAACCTTCAACCGCTTCGGCGAGCAACTCACCGAGGCAGGGCTGACCGGTGAGAACGGGCTTGGCGCGATCCTCACGGGCATTGCCGGATGGGAAAACGAGGCCGAGATTACCGCGCAGATCGCTGCTGACCTGGAGAACGGCCCCGCGCTCGCGATGGTTAACAGCGACAAGGGCATAACCAACCTGCACGTGCCGAGCGACGTGATCGTCGACGCTTCAATGCCCGCGATGATCCGCAACAGCGGCAAAATGTGGGACCGTAACGGCAACTTGCAGGACACCCTCGCGGTTATCCCAGACTCGTCATACGCCGGAGTCTACCAGGCGGTTATTGACGACTGTAAAGAGCACGGCGCCTACGACCCACGCACCATGGGATCTGTTCCGAATGTTGGTCTGATGGCTAAAAAAGCTGAGGAGTACGGCTCCCACGATAAAACCTTTAAGATCGCTTCCGCGGGCACCGTTGAGGTGGTTAACAGCGCCGGTGAGACCGTGCTGTCACACGAGGTGGGCGCTGGCGATATCTGGCGCGGCTGCCAAACCAAGGATGCCGCGGTACGCGACTGGGTGAAACTCGCTGTCACCCGCGCCCGCGCCTCCAAAACCCCCGCTGTGTTCTGGCTTGACGAGAACCGGGCACACGATCGGGCGCTGATCGCGAAGGTTCGCGAGTATCTGGCGGATCACGACACCGCAGGCCTGGAGATTGATATCCTCGCACCGGCCGACGCCGCAAAACACGCGGTCACCCGGATCCGCGAGGGCCTCGACACGATCAGCGTCACCGGTAACGTGCTGCGTGACTACAACACCGACCTGTTCCCGATTCTGGAGCTCGGCACCAGCGCCAAAATGCTCTCCGTTGTGCCGCTGCTCGCGGGCGGTGGACTGTTTGAGACGGGGGCTGGCGGATCCGCACCAAAGCATGTTGAGCAGCTTGTGCAGGAGAACCACCTGCGCTGGGACTCACTCGGCGAGTTTATGGCGCTCGCGGAGTCGCTCAGGCACGCTGGTGCGAGTGTGCTGGCTGACGCGCTGGAGAACGCTACCGCGAAGTTCCTCGCCGAGAATAAGTCGCCGTCCCGTAAGGCCGGTGAGCTTGATAACCGCGGCAGCCACTTCTGGCTCGCCCGCTTCTGGGCTGAGGCGCTGCGCGATCAGGCTGACAGCGAGCCGCTCGCTGAGCGTTTTAAGCCGGTCGCGGACGCGCTCGCCGCTAACTCCGATGCGATTGAGCGGGAGCTTTTGGCGGGGTCTGGCAGTGCTGTTGACCTGGGCGGTTACTACCGAGTGGATCCGGCCAAGGCTGACGCTCTGATGCGCCCGAGCGCCACTCTCAACGGCATTATCGACGCTATCTAGGCTCGACACCCCCGGGCTAGCTGTCTCGCGGGGTTAGGGTTAACGCCGGGTCGCTAGTTGCTTTCGCTGCAAACGGCCCGGCGTTTTTGTTGCCCGATATTTTTGTTTGGATCCTCTGTGGGTGACGTTTGTTTATGTCTCCCTGTGAGGGTTTTGCGGCCCTTGGCGGGGCTGCTGTTAGAGATCTTTGATGATCTCTTTCATAATGTTTGCTGCCTCGGTTGGGGTTTTCCCGACTCGCACTCCGGCTGCTTCGAGGGCTTCCTGTTTGGCTGCTGCGGTGCCTGCTGAGCCTGACACGATTGCTCCCGCGTGACCCATGGTTTTACCCTCAGGGGCGGTGAAGCCTGCTACGTAGCCGACTACCGGTTTGGTGACGTGCTGTTTAATGTATTCGGCTGCTCGTTCTTCGGCGTCGCCTCCGATTTCGCCGATCATCACGATTGCTTTGGTGTCGGGATCCGCTTCGAATGCTGCGAGTGCGTCGATGTGGGTTGTGCCGATGATTGGGTCACCGCCGATGCCGATTGCGGTGGAGATTCCGATTTCGCGCAGTTCGTACATCATCTGGTAGGTGAGTGTGCCTGATTTGGAGACGAGCCCGATTGGTCCGCTGCCGGTGATGTTTGCCGGGGTGATGCCCGCGAGTGACTCGTCGGGGGTGATTATACCCGGGCAGTTTGGGCCGATGATCCGGGTTTTGTTGCCGGTTTTACCGGCGTATGCCCAGAGTTCGGCGGTGTCTTTCACCGGTACGCCCTCGGTGATGATGACGAGCAGGCCAATGCCCGCGTCGATGGCTTCGATTGCCGCGTCTTTTGTGAACGCTGGCGGCACAAATGCGACTGACACGTCGGCGCCGGTTGCTTCGATGGCCTCGGCGACGGTTCCGTACACTGGCAGTTCAACGCTGTTGCCGTTTTTGTCGGTGTGGGTGACGGTTGTGCCTGCTTTGCGGGCGTTAACGCCGCCGACGATGTTGCTGCCCGCTGCGAGCATCCGCGCGGTGTGCTTTGTGCCTTCGCCGCCGGTTATGCCCTGCACAATAATTTTCGAGTTTTTGTTTAAGAAGATTGACATTGTTCCTTGATACCTTTTGCGGCTTAGCTGTTGGTGTTTGCGAGCTCTGCGGCTTTGTCTGCGCCCTCGTCCATTGTGGTCATGAGGGTGACGAGTGGGTGGGCTGCAGCCTCAAGTATTTCGCGGCCTGCTGCGACGTTGTTGCCGTCGAGCCTAACCACGAGTGGCTTGTTTGCGGTGTCGCCGAGTTTTTCGAGCGCGCCGACTATGCCGTTGGCGACTGCGTCGCAGGCGGTGATTCCACCGAAGACGTTAACGAACACGCTTTTCACCTGTGGATCGCCGAGGATCACGTCGAGTCCGGCCGCCATTACTTCTGCTGATGCGCCGCCTCCGATGTCTAGGAAGTTGGCTGGTTTTACTCCGCCGTGTTTTTCGCCGGCGTAGGCGACTACGTCGAGTGTTGACATGACGAGGCCAGCACCGTTTCCGATGACTCCTACTTCACCGTCGAGTTTGACGTAGTTGAGGTCGAGTGCTTTTGCTTTAGCTTCGAGTGGATCGCTTGCCGCTTTGTCTTCGAGGGCTGCGTGTTCTGGCTGCCGGAAGTCGGCGTTGGCGTCGAGTGAGACTTTACCGTCGAGCGCGATGATGTCACCTTCTTCGGTGAGCACGAGCGGGTTTACTTCAACGAGTGTTGCATCTTCTGAGCTGTAGACCCGGTAGAGGGTTTCGAGCACTGGCGCTACTTTGTCTACGAGTTCTGCTGGGAAGTTTGCCGCGGTTGCGATTTCTTTCGCTTTTGCCGCGTCGATCCCGACGAGTGGATCCACGGCTACCCGCGCGAGTGCCTCCGGCTTCTCAACTGCGAGCTGTTCGATTTCCATGCCGCCTTCGACGCTGCAGAGAGAGAGCAGTGACCGGTTTGCGCGGTCGAGCAACACTGAGAAGTAGAACTCCTGCGCGATTTTTGCGCCCTGGGCGACCATCACGCGTTTTACGATGTGGCCTTTAATGTCGAGGCCGAGGATGGCTTCGGCTGCTGCTGCGGCTTCGTCTGGGGTGTGAGCTACTTTCACTCCGCCTGCTTTGCCGCGGCCTCCGGTTTTTACCTGTGCTTTAACAACTACTGTGCCACCAATCTGTTCTGCTGCCGCTCTAACTTCTTCGGGTGTTTCGGCGACGATGCCGGCGAGCACCGGCACACCGTATTTTTCGAACAGATCGCGGGCCTGGTATTCGTAGAGATCCACGCTTTTCCTATCGGTTTTGCTGCGTCAGTGCGGCTACACCGGCGCATTTGTTGACTGATCTAACATCCCTTTGCTTGATGTCTAGGCTCTAGTCTACACAACTAATCTTTGCCTGTAATTTTAATTATTGGGGCGAGCCTGATTAACAGCTTCTTCTCACCGTGCTCTTCGAAGCTGACGTGTGCCACGCTTTTATTGCCGGAACCGGTGATTAGTCTGACGGAGCCGATGCCGTAGGTTTCGTGTTCGATCCTGTCGCCAATCTCCAGTGTTATATCGTTGTAGTTTTGCGCTATCGGCGTTCCGAAGCTGATCGGCTTTGTTTGCTTCCCGTTTAAGCGGGAAGCAGTGAGCTGTTGTTTGCGCTCGCGCCATTTCGCGGCTTGGCTGCGGTCTGCCGCAGCGGCGTCGCGGCGCTGGCCTGCGCTGTAACCGGATCCGCCGCCGGATCCACCGCCGCCGTACCCGGATCCTGTTGTTTGTAGGCTGCCGCCCGCGTAGCAGCGGTGGCCGATCTGGTCTGGGGTTTGTCGCCAGTCGATGAGTGTTTCTGGAATGTCTTGGAGGAAGCGGGATGGCACGGTTGCGGCGATGTCGCCGAATTGGCTGCGGGTGCTCGCGAGTGTTAAGTAGAGCTGTTTTTCGGCTCTTGTCACACCGACGTACATGAGTCGTCGTTCTTCTGCTACCCCGCCTGGTTCGTTGAGTGACATCTGGTGTGGCAAAAGCCCTTCTTCAACGCCGGTGAGGAACACGTATGGGAACTCTAGCCCTTTGGCTGTGTGCAGTGTCATCAGGGAGACGGTGCCGCTGATGTCGTCTAGTTCATCGACTGCGGCGACGAGGCTCACCTGGGTGAGGAACTCGATTACTGTACCGCCGCTGTTTGCCGCGTCGAATTCTTTGGCAACGGCGATAAGCTCTTCTAGGTTTTCTGCTCTTGCCTCGTCTTGCGGATCCCGTTTCGCCCTGAGCGTCTCAAGGTAGCGGGTTTCTTTTAAGATCATTTCCAGGATTTCACCGACCGGGCGCGGCTTCACCGCTGCCGCTGTGGGTGCTGCGAGCTCGGTTGCCTGCTTCAGTGTTTGGGCGAGCGAGAGCACCGCGTTTCGTGCCTTTGCTCCGATGCCTATTTCTGCGCAGCGCAGCATCGCCTCGTGGTAGCTGATCTCGTTGGTTTCAGCAAAGACCGCGATCTGTGCTTCGGTGACTGCCCCAATCCCCCGTTTGGGGGCGCTTAATAGCCGCGACCAGCTGATTGGATCATAGGGGTTTACGATGCTGGTCAGGTACGCTATTGCGTCTTTAATCTCTGCCCGGTCATAGAACTTGGTGCCACCGAGTACACGGTAGGGTATTGCCGCGCGCATCAGCAGTTCTTCAAGCGCACGGGTTTGGGCGTTGGTACGGTAAAAGACTGCGATCTGCCCGTAAGCGACACCGTCGTTGTGCAGCCGCTCAATCTCCTCTGCTACAAACCGTGCCTCATCGTGCTGTGAGTAGCCGGCAAACCCGACTATTTTGTTGCCGGGACCCGACGCCGTCCACAGCGACTTTTCTTGACGATCAAAATTCTCGGCAATAATCGCGTTTGCAGCATCCAGGATGTTCTGCGTTGAGCGATAGTTTTGTTCAAGCTTCACAACCTCAGCGTCGCTGAAATCGCTTTCGAAGTCGACGATGTTGCGGATGTCTGCGCCGCGGAAAGCGTAGATTGACTGGTCAGAGTCACCAACAACGGTGAGCGCCGCGCCGGGCAAATCCCCCGCTGGTGTTAAAAGCGCTGGGTTAAGAGGGGTTTTTAGCGCCGCGATGGCATCAGCCGGGGTTGCCTTGGTAAGCTCCCTGACGAGCGCGTACTGGGCGTGGTTAGTATCTTGGTACTCGTCGATGAGCACCCACCTGAAGCGTGCGCGATACTTAGCGGCAACATCGGGGAAGGCCCGGAACAGGTAGACGGTCTGCGCGATCAGATCGTCAAAATCGAAGGCGTTTGCTCGCCGCAGCTCCTGCTCATATGCGCTAAACAGTTCAACAAATACCGCCTCGCGTGGATCAGTCACCCTCGCCGTTGCAGCGTAGTCTGAGGCGGTTTTTAACTCGTTCTTTAACCGTGATATCTTGTTGCCGACAGCGGCCGGTGTGAAGTTGTATGCCTCTGCCCCGCTCTCTTTGATGAGTCGTTTTAACAGCGCTCTGCTGTCAGCACTGTCGTAAATGGTGAAACCGGAAACATAGCCGAAGCGCTCCGCCTCCTTGCGTAAGATTCGCACACAGGCGGAGTGGAATGTGCTAACCCACATACTCTCAGCACCCTCGCCAAGCAGCTGCCCTACCCGCTGCCGCATCTCAGCTGCCGCTTTGTTCGTGAAAGTGATTGCAAGAATCTGGCTGGGCCAGGCGATCCGCTGCCTAATCAGGTGCGCGATGCGGTGAGTGAGCACCCGAGTTTTGCCCGAGCCCGCACCCGCCACGATTAAAAGCGCTTTGCTCTTAGAGACAACAGCGGTGCGCTGCTGCTCGTTAAGCCCTGCGAGCAGTGGGTCGGCGTGATCTGAAAAACTCATACCTACAAGTCTAGAAGAGGCATCGGACATTTTGTTACAAACTGTGTCAGCTTCGGCACCCTGGCCGGTATAACAAACAGTGTTGGCTTTGCAATCGCCTGGCAACACAGCTTTATCACATTAAAGCGCAGTAAGATAAACAGCATCCTTTGCTTACAGACCAACATTTATAAGGGAGTGGCCAGATGAGCAACCCAGCATTTAACCGGATGCCAGCTTTTGATCCGAAGAATCAACAGACGCTGAGCGCTGATCAGCTCCGTGAGATTTACAACCAGCCCGCAGCAACGGTTGCGGCAAAAACAGCCCATCAGGGCGCACAACCAGGATTCGCGCTGGGCGGATCCGCAACCCCGATGACCTACGAGAACACCATCACCAAGACCGTGATGTTGTTCCTCGTGCTGCTCACCACAGCGGCTGTTGGCTGGATGTTCCCGATACTAGCGATCCCGGGTGCAATCGCCGGACTCGTGCTCGGGCTTATAAACGCTTTCAAACGCGAACCAAGTGTCCCACTGATCGTGCTCTACGCGGCAGCCGAGGGCCTATTCGTCGGCGGTATCTCACAGATCTTTGAGGCTCGTTGGGCGGGCATCGTCTTCCAAGCGGTGCTCGGCACGGTTATCGTTTTCGGTGTGACACTGCTGCTGTTCCGCAGTGGTAAGGTACGCACCAGCCCACGGGCAAACAAGATCTTCCTGGTCGCAACCGTCGGCTACCTCGCATTCTCGGTTGTTAACCTGGTGTTGATGTGGACAGGTGTTGCTTCAGATCCGTGGGGTCTGCGGGGTGTTCAACTATTCGGCGGCATCCCACTCGGTGTCATTATCGGCGCGCTGGCAATTCTGCTCGCCGCCTACTCACTTGTGCAGGACTTCGACGTGATTAAAGGCGGTGTTGAGAACCGCATCGACCAGAAATACGGCTGGTCAGCAGCGTTCGGTTTGATGGTCACCCTCGTGTGGTTGTACGTTGAAATCCTGCGTCTGCTAGCTATTCTCCGCGGCAACGACTAACCGCTGACACGGTATACTTAACCGACCAAACACGCTAAATAGCTCTTCTCTGTGGGCATTACACTATTGTGGTGTGATGCCCACAGACTTTGTTAGTGTGCCCAACACCCCTGTCACACGGGGGATTAAAAGACTAGAATAAAATTATAAGAACATTAGAGATGTGAGGGTGATTCATCCGTGCAACTATTTGACTCCGCTTCCGCAGGAACTCAAGACCTCTCTGTGTCCAGCGTCGATCTGATCGTTGAGAGAATTAAGAAGGCGATCACAACCGGCAAACTCAATGTTGGTGAACGCCTCCCATCCGAACCAGAAATAGCTGCACAGTTTGGTGTCGCGGTTGTAACGCTGCGCAAGGCACTCGCGAAACTGCGCAAAGAGGGTATCGTGCAGACAACACGAGGCCGCAACGGTGGCACTTTTATTGCCCAGTCACCAGTTCCGAACGTGCAGCTGCTAAAGGATTCTCTGCTGGCGACCAGCACCGACACACTGCGTGACTTCTTTGACGAGCAGTGCGCGGTCTCCGGCACCGCTGCGCGTCTCGCCGCTCAGCGCCTACCGTTGGGTGCCCAGACTCGCCTACCAGAGCTGATGTTCCGCGCCCGCGACGCTAAAACACCGCGTGAGTGTGCACTCACTGACAACCGTTTCCACTTCGAGATCGCGGTTTTAAGCAACTCGAACAGGCTGCTGCTCGCTGAACAGCGCCTCTACTCTGAGCTTTCTCCGTTCCTCTGGGAGACGGAGATCACCGAGGCATCGAGCGCTGCCGCTTACCGTGACCACCTCGACATCACCATGGCGATTGAGCAGGGTGATCCAGACAAGGCAGAGAAACTCGCTGTCGCACACGTTGAACACAATATGCGACTAATATTGGAGGGTAAGAACCGCCTGCAGCTTGCTCTCGCCTCAGCCACCCCAGCAGGCACAACAGCTGAGCGGGTTGCGGAGGCTGCGGCAGCAGCGGCAGCGGCATCAGCTGCCGCCTCAAGCGAGGATAAAGCGGTTGCGGCAAGAAAAGCCGCACAGCGTATGGGTGAAGCTCTCGGCAACCACCTGACAGAACTGTTTACTGACCTGGAGGCGCTGAACAGCGGTATCATCGGCTTCATCAGCGGCAACAGCGCCGACAACAACGTAAACATCACACCCACCAACCGTCGCGAGATTAAACTCCTTGCGGCCGACTTCCTGGACGCACACCCGCGAGTTGACGGTTGTGGCCTGGTCCTCGCGAGAAGCACAGCACACAAGTCACAGGGTCAGCTTGAGTGGTGGGTGCGTGAGGATGAGGGCCGTTTCGCCCGTTACGCGTTCGGTGTCACACCCGAGTCAGAGCGTTTCTACGACTACGAGCAGCTGCCCTGGTTCATCACCTCTTACGAGCACGGCACAATCGGCGCTGTCGGCCCGTACCTCGACTACCTGGGTGTTGAAGCCAACATCATAACCTTCACAACCCCGGCGACCCTCGACGGCAAACGTGTCGGCATTATCGGCCTCGACATCACCGTTGCGGACTTCGAAGAGGAGTTGATGCCGCTTCTCATGCACACCGAGATTGACGCAGTTATCACCAACAGTCACGGCACGGTGCTGCTGAGCAACACCCCGGAACAGCTTCCGGGCACACTGCTGCAGGAAGCCAGCGGGATATTCGATCAGATCAAAATCCAACCGCTCGACAGCGGTATTCAGCTGTTCTATCGCCCCCGCGTCGGCAAGCGCTAAGCAGCTCTATCGCCCCCGCACGGGCAGGTGCTACCCTCTGTTTACCAAGGCGCTGGGGTGAGCGGATCCGCCCCCACCCCACACAGTGGTCGTCGACGTCTAGCTGGCGACCCGCCGTGCAGCGGCAAACCCGAGGAACCGTTCCATCAGTTGCTGTGATTCATCGGCGAGCGCTGGCTCCTCACGCTGGGCGGCGCTAACCAGTTCCTCGGGGTTAAGCTTTAGCCGGTCAAGCTCGGCGGGATCCTCCTTGACCCAGTCAACAACGGTTTGCGCGTTCGCCTCGGGATGGAACTGGGTTCCCCACGCGGCATCCCCAACCCGGTAAATCTGGTGTGGGCAGTGTTCGCTTCCGCCGAGCACAACAGCGCCATCCGGTAGTTTTGCAACCTCCAGATAGTGCCACTGCACCGCCGGCAATGCCGCGCCCGCGCAGTTGCCGAAAAGCGGATCCGCTCCAGCATCGTCACTTACTCGCACGCGGCAGACACCAATTTCGGGCCCCTGCGGCATGGTTTTCACCTCGCCGTTAAGCGCGGTTGCAAGCAGTTGTGCACCAAGGCAGATGCCGAGGGTTGGCACCCCGCCTGCGACAGCATCACGCAGTAGCTCGCGGGTCTGCACCAGCCACGGCGCCTTCTCATCATCAGTGGGGCCCATGGATCCACCAAGCACTATCACCGCGTCAAACCCGGCAGCGGAGCTTGGCACCGCCGTCTCAAACACGGGGCCTGCGATCACCAGCTCACTGGCAGCCTTCCGCAGCTGCTCTTGATAGACGCCAAGGCCGGCGTTTGCCTGGTGTTGCACAACCAATATTCGTAGTTTCGTCACTGCGGTAAATCCTCTCCCCACACAAGCCATTGAAAGAGCTGGGCGTGCTTTTCTCGGGTAACTATATCATCCTCGGGGTGCCACTGCACGGCAATAATTTCAGCGGTTTCATGTTCCAGCGCCTCCACGGTGCCGTCGTTCGCGCGGGCGGTGACGCGGAGGTTTTGCCCAAGGTCTGCAACGGCCTGGTGATGGTATGAGGATGCAGCAACCCGCTCCTCACCGTTGAACACCCGCGACAGGAGCGAGCCCGCCACAATCTCAACGTCATGCACCGAGTTACGATGAATAGAGTCGCCCGCAACATCCTGCTGCATGGTTCCACCAAATTCAACGTTCACGAGCTGCATACCGCGACAGATCGCTAGCACCCGCATCTGCGCCTGAGCAGCGGCCATCAGCAGATCCGCCTCAAACTGATCCTGATGAGGTGAATCGGCAACTACCGTGTGCGGTTCCACCTCAGCACCGTACCTGGCAGGGTTGATATCTGCACCGCCCGGTATCAACAGCGCATCATACCCCTCTAGTCGTTGTTGCGCGGCGAGCGACGAGTGCAAGCTGAGAACAGCTGGCTCCCCGCCGGCTGCAACCACCGCCCTCAGAATCGCATCGGATGCTGCACTTCCGCCAAAGCGTAACCCTTTTATTGTTCCGGAGTGCATTCCAGTAACAGCTACTCGCGGCGCTCGCCGCGCAACAGTCGACATCATCGGCTCCTACTCTGACTCTGTGAACGGAAACTCCAGCGGGCTGAGCCACTGATCCCAGATCTGCTTCAGTGAGCCATCAGCGATCGCCTCAGCGAGCGCACCGTTCAACTCGTCAAGCAGAGCCTGATTCCCTGGCTTCACACCGATTGCCCAACGGTTAGCGGTTTTCACGGTGAAGGCCTCTGACAGGTCTTCAGCTTCTTGCGCCAGCGGGATCATCACAACATCGTCATCAACAAAGCCGTGGATTTGCCCGCTTCTTGTCGCATCGATCATGTCTTGGAAGACATCGTCGCTTGACCCAAACGGCACAAGCTCAGCCCCCTTGAATGTTTCAGCCAGTTTCATGTTGGTGGATCCGGCAATCGCGCCAATCTTGTAACCGGTGTAGTCACTCTCCGGGGTGAGGGTTATCCCCTCCCTTACCACAAGCGTCTCGTTGAAGATTGTGTACGGTTCAGTGAAGTCAACAAGCGCCTGTCGCTCGGGGATCACTCCCTGACCGCACAGCACCGCGTCTGTCTCACCAGATCTCACCGACGGGATCATGTCCTCCCAGGGCATCATAAGCCACTCAAACTTCACCCCGAGTTTGTTACACAGTAGCTCAGCAACGCTGGCTTCGTAACCGGTTCGGGTGACTCCGTCCGTGCTTTTTGCAAACAGCGGCAGCGCGTCTGAGTCGATGCAGGCGAAACGGATTGTGCGTGTTGTTGTCATGGTATTGCCTCCCAGTATTGATCGAACTCCCACTGCGTAATCTCACCGCAATAGCGAGCCCACTCGTCTTGTTTTAGTTGTGTGTAGATGCGGGTGAGTTCCTCAGGCATGGTGTCCATCAGGTAGTCATCCGCGGTGTAAGCTGCGATTGCTTCTCCGAGCGTCATCGGGATCGGAGGTGCTGATGCGAGCAGTTCGCTTGGTTCACCAGGGTTGCCAGGATCCATCTGCTCACTCAACCCGTGATCGATTGCTGTCAGAAGGTAGAGGTGTGACAGGTATGGATTGACGCTGGCGTCCGGTAGTCGGTACTCCATTCTGCCGTTTGCAGAGATTCTCACCGCAACTCCCCTTGTGTCCAGTCCCCAGTCCGCCCCTGAAGGAGCAAACTGACCAGAGTCCCAGAACCGCTTGTAGGAGTTCACTGTTGACCCCATAACCAGCATTGAGCCCGGTGCGTGTAACAGCATTCCCGCGATAGCCTGCTTGGCGATTTCTGTCACGTGCAGTTCCACTCGACCGTCTTCAACCAGATTTTGCGGCTCGCCCTGATCCACTCGCCAAAGACTGAGATTGTGGTGGCAGCCATTACCCATTTTCTTATTAAATGGTTTCGGCATAAAGCTTGCCTGCAGCTGCAGCTCTCGTGCAACCTGTTTGCAGATTTGACGGTATGTTGTCATCCTCATACAGGTGAGCTCTGCTCGATCATACTCCCAGTTCAGTTCGACCTGCCCATCGTCCTCATAATCACCCTGGATCATGTTGAAGTTAAGCTGCTGCGCGTAGCTAATCACTTTCTTGAACACTGGCCGCATCTTCTCGAGGTTTTCAACCTGATAGGCAGGGCTCTGATCCTGTTTAGCGATCACTTCTGTTCCCTGTCCGGACCAAGTCATTTCAGGTTCTAGTCCGCTTCGCAGCTCAATCCCGGTTCGCTGTGTGAACCGGTCGTGAACTCGGATAAACAGTGCTCTGGTGTCTAGTGGAATCAGGCGACCACCGTTTTGCAGCTGCGGTGGATCATAAGCCATGCAAAAGACTCTGCCCACTTCCGGATCCCACGGCAGCTGTTCTAGTGTTTCAGGATTTGGCAGTGCCCAAAATTCATGGGCATCTACCCCACCGCCGATTAGTTCTCCGCTGCGGCTGGTTTGCAGATCGCTGAGCGCTGTGCGGTGAAAAGCTATTCCTTTTCCGAGCATTCGCTCGTAGTGTTCCGCTGGAACAACCTTGGCTACAGTTCTTCCACCGAGGGTTGGCACCATGTAGTAGATGAACTTAATCCCGCTCTCGGTTATCTTGCGACGAAATTCTTCAACAACCTCTGGGCTGAGATTTGCCGCCCGATGGGCTTCAAAGCTGCTGTGGTCCGTTAGAATCTCGGCTATATCGTCTCTGATCGAGTGTTTTGACATTGTTTTACCTTTCTTCGTCGGAAGGCCTCGTATTCTCGGAACCTACCGTATTTCAAATGTGATGGGGAGTTTCACCGGTCCGTGGTTACCTGAGTCTGGCAACCATTCGTCACCTCCTGGGCACTGAATATTCTTGAAATTGCGGGCAAGCGTTGGCAGCGCAACGCTCATGTCTGCTCGGGCAATGTAGTGTCCGAGGCAGTGGTGCACTCCACCTCCAAATGTGTGGTGTGGCTTTTCGGCAGGCTTTGTTATATCGATCTCCGGGTTTGGGTATGCGAGCACATCGGTGCCGCTCACCATAGTGAACAGGTGCACCGTCTCTCCACGTTTTATCTCAAGCCCCTGGAATTCAAAGTCTTCATTTGCTTCACGAGTTACCCACCTGGTTGTTGGGTTAACGCGCAGCGCCTCCTCCAGCGCTGGCTGTGCGTAGGTTTCCGGATCCGCCGCTAGCAGCTCCCATTGGTCTTGGTGCCGCATAAAGGTTTGTAGAATAAGACCCAGCTGGTTTCTGGTTGTGTCCATGCCGCCAAACAGCATAAGCACTAGGGCGTTACGAAGTTCTGCGTCACTGAGTTTGTCGCCCTGGTCAGTGAAGTTGACCAGACGAGACACTACATCCTCACCTGGGTTAGTGCGGCGCTCATCAATAAGCTCAGCAACAAAGTCATACAGCTCGTTTACCGCGTGATCAATCTGCTCAATGTCCTCTTTAATTGTGATGCTGAGAGCGTAACCCACGGTGTTAGCGCGAGAGGCAATAAAAGGCCAGTGTTTCTGGTCAAGCCCCATCATGGCGCACAGCGCTCTGGTTGCAAATGGCTCAGCAAAGTCAGCCACGAAATCTATCTCGCGGGCTTGACGCTGCTTTTCTTTCATCTCCTCAACCAGCTCGTCTGCGATCGCCTGGAATTCCGGAACCAGTC
Organism: Leucobacter sp. OH1287; assembly: GCF_003859945.1. Taxonomy (GTDB): domain Bacteria; phylum Actinomycetota; class Actinomycetes; order Actinomycetales; family Microbacteriaceae; genus Canibacter. The sequence goes on along the minus strand of NZ_RQYM01000002.1, from coordinate 140,835 downwards.
TGCGTGCCATTGTCGGAGAAAACGCCGGGTTTAGCAGACGCCTGATTCGGTGATGCTCATCGCCTTCTAGCACGAGCAGATTCTTTTCCCACCACTCGTAGAAAATCCCGCTGTGCACTCCGTGGTGATCTGGCCATTTAGCACTGCCCTGGTTCAGGCTTGGATGCTTCAAAAGCGCGGTCACCTCATTGTAACGCAAGATCCCGTAACCGTAGTTTGTCTTTGCGTACCAGTTCAGATCACGCGCTCGACGCACCTCCTCAGAACTCATCGCAAACGATGGATCACTGATGTTCAAGTATGCAACTTCTGCAGTAGCACTCATAACGGCTCCCTTCTTTGGTTTTAATTAATCTACATCCATATCTTATTTTTTGCAAATCGACCTTCTCGGTGTAGTATTTTGTACTATTACCTAGGCTAAAAGGCGCATTTAAAGAATCTATAACCATATTGTTAGGGGATGAACAATGTCGATTAACTCCTCAGAGATAGCCATTATCGGTTCTGGCCCTGCCGGTTGCTACGCAGCTCAGGCCTTGCTAAAACTGCTGCCAGACGCGCAAATAACGGTTTTCGACAGGCTTGTCACTCCATACGGATTGATCCGCTACGGGGTTGCCGCTGATCACCAGCACACCAAACGGATAACACAGCAGCTAGACCGCGTGCTGCAGGATCCGCGCGTTCGCTTCGCAGGAAACATCAGCGTTCCCGACGATGTCACTCTCGAGGAGCTGCAGAGGTGCTTTAACGCAGTTGTGATAGCGAGCGGTCTTGAAGCTGACCGAGCACTGTTCCCCGATGATGTTTGCTCTCAGGCTCTTGTTATCGGCGCAAACAGCCTAATTAGAGCTCTGAACTCTCATCCACTAGCAAGCTCACAAGTGGATCCGTTAGGCTCACACCCGGTAATTGTCGGCGGCGGTAATGTTGCTCTCGACCTGCTTAGACTCTGTGTCAAACCGTCTACCGCTTACTCCGGCAGTGATATAAACGACGATGTCTATCACGACATCCACCAAGTTCCGGTACAACGGGTGACACTTCTCTATCGCGGCACGCCCGAGACGTTCAAGGGCGATGCTCAGATGATCAAGGAGCTCGGGGCAATATCTGAGGCGCACTACAGCTGCGATGACATAACCTCGGGCAATCTTGCAAACGAGGAAACCGCAGGTAATCGCACAGCAACAGCTCTGCAGCAACTCTTTGACCCGCGCCGAGAAACAACCAGTAATCCGGTGCAGGTCAATTTTCTCTTTAACGCCATCCCCCTCGGCTTAGCTAAATCATCTGAGGCAACAGACGACATCACCGCTGAACAGATAAGCTTGCAATACTCTCAGCGAGATGAGACCAAAACGATGACAGCCTCGTCGGTTATCTCCGCTATCGGTTTTACCGCTGAAGGATCCGCCTTCGAGAGCCTGATCACCTCGCCCGCTGAATCCGGCAGAGTGACAGAACAGGTGTTTCGCACCGGTTGGGCTAAGCGCGGGTCAAGCGGTGGTATTCCAAGTAACCGGGCTTGCGCAATCGCCGTCGCAAAAGAGGTTGCTGAAGCACTATCTGAGCAATCTACAGTCCCAAAGCCCGGGTTTATCGGGCTTAATGAACAGGCGCAAAACAAAGCAACCAGCTTTGCACAGTGGCTGCAACTCAATGAACTTGAACTGGTAAACGCTACGGCGGGTAGAGTTCGCCTGAAAATCACTGACCACAGCAAACAGCTGTCGGCTGTGCTTAACCATGAGGAGGAAAAATGAAGATAACAGTGCTCTTTGGGACCGAATCCGGTAACTCAGAACTGATAGCTAATGACATCGCTGCCGAGGCTAGCTCTGCCGGTCACGAAACAACGGTGTTTGACCTGCAGGATTTTGATCCCGCTAATTTCACGCCATCCGAGTTTTATGTTGTTGTCTGCTCAACTCACGGTGAGGGCGATCTACCAAATACGGCGCTGCCTTTTGCAGAGGCTTTTGACGCGGATCCACCAGCCATGGACGGAATCAAGTACGCTGTCTTCGGCCTCGGCGACACCTTCTATGAAGAAACCTACAGCAGAGGCAGCGAGCACCTGGATGCTCGATTCAGCGCACAGGGTGCTGAGCGCGTCGGCGAGTATGGACGCCATGATGCATCTGGTTGGGATCTCGGTAGCGATGTTGCGCTTGCCTGGCTGCCGGGAATTCTAGAGGCTGCTGAAGCCGCCTAGTATGTAAAACAATTAGGGTGTGAGACCGAATCCCAGGTCTCACACCCTAATTGTTTGTGTGTCATCGACCAAACAAACACTACAGCCGCTGTATTCCGCCACTACGGCAGTTTAATCGGACCGCTCGCGTCACCCGCTGGCGCGTCACCACGGCGATACGATCTTGTCACCATCATGTAGGTGTAGCCGAACAGCAGCACACCCGCGGTTGTCATCAGCAACAAATAGTCCTCTGCCCAGCCACCGCCTGTTTCACGCGGCCAGAGAATGTTTGCAATCGCTAAAACACCCCAGAGCAGCGCGATCAGGTTAACGGGGTATGCCCACACGCCGAGCTTGAACTTACCTGCTGGCTGCCAACCCAAGATCCTGGCTCGCAGAGCAGCCAAAACAACCATCTGGAAGCCCATATAGATACCGACAGTTCCGAATCCGACCATCGCCGTCAACGCATCCTCTAGCAGCAGTGACAGCACCAGAATCGCCGCAGGTACTACCGCAACAGAGATCAAAGCAACATGCGGGACATGCAGCTTCTTGTTGAACGAAGCAGCAAGGTGAGAGGCTGGCAGGAAACCATCCCTGGCCATTGAGTAGACAAGCCTGCTTGCTGCTGCTTGCAGACTGGTGATACAGCTAATAAACGCCACAACGATAATGGCCATAACCAGCGGGAAGATCGGCCCGAATGCCTGGTGCAGCAGTTCACCGATTGGATCCGTCACCTCGCCACTTGCGATCTTACCGAAGTCAGGAACCGCAAGCACCAGTGAAAACACCATCAGGTTGGCAGCGAAGCCGCCGATGTACAGTGTCACCCGCATGGCCTTTGGCACCTGCCTTCCGGGATCCTTGATCTCCTCCGCCACATCGCCATTAGCCTCAAAACCGTAGTAGGCAAACATACCAATCAGCGCTGCGGCGGCAAATGCACCAAAGTAACCGCCAGGTGCATCATTACCGATGCCCTGATTATCAAAGAGCACGCTCCAGTCGTGCTGCCTACCAAACAGCAGCAGATAGATTCCAATACCCACGGCGCCGATCATTTCAGCAATAAGACCAACCAGCGCCGCGAGATTCAGAACCTTGGTACCACTGAAATTGAGCACCGTAGCAATCACCAGCGCCAGCAGACCAATCAGCACGGTGCCCCAGCTATCCAAAACCATCCCAAACATGGATGCCACAAACGGCGCTGCGCCGTAGGCTACGGCTGCGAGTGTGCCAACCAGTGCGACAACGTAGATCCAGCCGTTCATCCACGCCCATTTGCGACCCCAGAGCCGACGAGACCAGGGATACACGCCACCGGATACCGGGTAGTTAGAAACCACCTCACCAAATACCAGCGCGACAAAGAACTGACCAGCCAGTGCAATAAGCATTGCCCAAGCCATTGGTGGGCCGGCTGTTCCGAGCGAGATTGCGAACATTGAATAGACGCCGGCAATCGGTGACAGGTAGGTGAATCCCAGGGACACATTGCCCCAAAACGTCATTTCCCGTTTAAATGTTGCGTCGTAGCTATAGCCAAGGGATGCCAGGTGTTGAGCGTCCTCATCGTGTATAGCTGTGTCTTCAGCAGTCATCTCTTACCTCCTTGTAGACCGTTATAGGTATTATTTAATCTACAAGCAGATGATTTATTTTGCAAGTTAGCTCGCTACACTGGGTTTGTGATTCATCAGGTACGCGGGCACACCGTTGACGAGCAGGGGCGCTGCACGCACTGGCACAGCGAGCTCGATGTTGTGGCGAACCGCTGCACAGTGTGTGACGAGTTTTGGGCATGCCACAGCTGCCACGAGGAACTGGCCGGCCATGTTTTCGGGAGGGTGCTAAAGAGCGACCTAAGGCCGGCGGTGCTGTGTGGCTGCTGCGGTGGCACGCTCAGTTACCGGCAGTATGCCGCGGTGACGGCGTGCCCGCACTGCGCGCACCCGTTCAATCCGGGGTGTAAGCTCCACGAGGAACTGTACTTCGCGTAACGCTAGCGACCGCTAATCTGATCGGTAATAACCTGGATAACGGTGGTGTCCGCGAGCGTTGTTGTGTCTCCGATCGACTTGCCCGCGGCGGCATCACGCAGCAGCCGACGCATAATCTTGCCGGAGCGAGTTTTTGGTAGTTCCGGCACAATCAGCAGCTGTTTCGGCCGCGCGATTGCGCCGATCTGCTCGGCAACAAACTGTGTTAGCTGTCGCGGCGCATCCTCCGGCGTGACAAGCTGTTGCTGCGTCTTTAGAATCACAAACGCAGCAACCGCCTCACCGGTTGCCTCGTCCGGCACACCGATAACAGCGGCCTCCGCAACAGCGTGGTGCTCAACCAGCGCGGATTCGATCTCCGCGGTCGACAGTCGGTGCCCGGAAACGTTCAACACGTCGTCGACGCGGCCCAGCAGCCAGAGGTTACCCTCCTCATCAAACCTGGCACCGTCGCCGGTGAAATAGGCGTCACCGAATCGCTCCCAGTAGGTCTCAACAAACCGCTGATCATCACCCCAAATGGTGCGCGCCATAGACGGCCACGGTGTCACTGCCGCCAGCAGCCCACCGGTTGGCGGATCCATACTCTCACCAGCATCGTCGAGCACCTCCAGGTAAATTCCCGGCAGCGCCCGCTGTGCACTGCCCGGCCGCAGCGTTGTGATGCCCGGCAGCGGAGCCGCCATAATCGCCCCCGTCTCAGTCTGCCACCAGGTGTCAACAATCGGGCACCTGTGTCCGCCAATCACCTCGTAATACCAGCGCCACGCCTCCGGGTTGATCGGCTCCCCGACACTGCCGAGCAACCGCAGCGAACTAAGATCGTGCTGCTGGGCAACCTGCCGACCAATACGCATTGCGGCGCGGATCGCGGTGGGTGCCGTGTAAAGAATCGTCACCCCGTATTTTTCCACGATCTGCCACCACCTCGACCAGTCTGGAGTGTCAGGTGAACCCTCATAGATTACCTGGGTTGCGCCGTTTGCGAGCGGGCCGTAAACAACATAGCTGTGCCCCGTGATCCACCCGACGTCTGCTGTGCACCAGTAAATGTCGGTCTCGGGTTTCAGATCGAACACGCCCCGCATGGTTGAGGCGGCCTGCGTCAGATAACCGCCGCTTGTGTGCAGGATCCCCTTTGGTTTTCCGGTTGTGCCGCTCGTGTAGAGAATAAACAGCGGATTCTCGGCGGCAAACGCCTGCGGCCGATGCTCCGCGTCATAGGTCATAATCTCTTCATCCCACCACAGGTCGCGCGGCTCCTGCATGGTCACCTCGTTACCGCAGCGTTTCACAACCAGCACGTGTTCAACCGGGCTTGGCTCCCCAGCGTCGAGGCGCAGCGCCGCATCAACCGTGTCCTTCAGCTTGGTGATCCGCCCCTTACGATTGCCGCCGTCAGCGGTGATCACAAGCTTCGCGCCCGCGTCGTTGATTCTGGCGCGCAAACTCTCGGCACTAAACCCGCCAAACACAACCGAGTGGATAGCACCAAGCCTAGCAACCGCGAGCATCGCAACAACCGTTTCAGGGATCATCGGCATATAGATCGCAACACGGTCACCCTGCCTGACACCGAGCGCCGCTAGCATATTGGCTGCGCGCTGCACCTCAACGTGCAGTTCCCGGTAGCTGATACTCCGGGTGTCTCCCGGTTCGCCCTCAAACAGCAGTGCGGTGCGATCCCCCAACCCGGCAAGCACGTGCCGGTCAACACAGTTGAAGGCGATGTTTAGTTCACCGTCTCGAAACCACTCGTTCTGGTGCGGCTTATCGCGATAGAAAACCTCGGTGAATGGCTTGTGCCAGTGCAGCTGCCTAGCCTCCTCAGCCCAGTATTCTAGCGGATCCGCTGCCGCCGCCCGATAAATCCCCGGGTCTTGCACATTCGCCTGCCTGGCGAACTCCTCGCTGGGTGGGTAACTGAGCTCTGCGGCAGCATCATGCAGCGGGTGGCTTTCGATGTTGAGGTTCATAACTCTCGCTCCTGACTTCGTTGACAGTGGTTTTATATTTCGTCTTGGATTTGTCTTGGATTTGGTTTGGCTTTTTGAGCCACTTTTTCAGCAGTCTATCTCACCAAAAACAAAAACGCGACCTCAGCTTCGCCAAGGTCGCGTTGTGTTAGCGCGTTTTATTGCGCTAACCGGTCACTATTCCCACTCGATTGTTCCCGGCGGTTTTGATGTCACATCGAGCACGACACGGTTCACATCCGGTACCTGGTTGGTGATCCGGTTTGAGATCCTGGCGAGCAGATCGTATGGCAGCCGTGTCCAGTCCGCGGTCATCGCGTCCTCAGAAGATACCGGCCGAAGCACAATCGGGTGTCCGTAGGTGCGGCCGTCACCCTGCACACCAACCGACCGGACATCAGCGAGCAGCACAACCGGGCACTGCCAAATCTCCGCGTCCTTGCCGGCGGCAGTCAGTTCATCACGGACGATCAGGTCGGCGGCGCGGAGAGTGTTTAACCTTTCCTCGGTCACCTCACCGATAATCCTGATGCCAAGACCCGGCCCTGGGAATGGCTGCCTGGAGACAATCACCTCAGGCACGCCAAGCTGCCGCCCGATCTCACGCACCTCGTCCTTGAACAGGGTGCGCAGCGGCTCAACCAGCTCAAACTTCAGATCCTCCGGCAGCCCACCGACGTTGTGGTGGCTCTTAATGTTGGCGGTGCCGGATCCGCCACCCGACTCAACAACGTCTGGGTAGAGGGTGCCCTGCACGAGGAAGCGGATCTCGTCGCCCGCCTCCGCAGATTCCGCAATAAGCTGCACCTGCGCCGCCTCAAAGGTGCGAATAAACTCGCGCCCAATAATCTTACGCTTCTCCTCCGGGTCTGTGACACCGGCGAGCGCACTCAAGAACTGCTCACGCGCGTCAACGGTAACAAGCCGGACACCGGTTGACGCAACATAGTCAACCTCAACCTGCTCGCGCTCTCCCTCACGGAGCAGGCCGTGATCCACAAACACACAGGTCAGCTGGTCCCCAACCGCGCGGTGCACAAGCGCTGCCGCAACCGCCGAGTCGACGCCGCCGGAGAGACCACAGATAACCTTACCGTCACCAACCTGCTGGCGGATCCGGGCAACCTGGTCCTCAATCACGTTGTCGGCGTTCCAATCTGAGGCGATGCCCGCGATCTGGTGGAGGAAGTTTTCGAGCACGCCCTGCCCGTAGTCGGAGTGTTTCACCTCCGGGTGCCACTGCACACCGTATAGTTGCTTCTCTGGTGAACCAAACGCCGCAACCGGGGTGACCGCGGTGGAGGCGAGCACATCGAAGCCCTCCGGAGCACGCTGCACCGCGTCACCGTGACTCATCCACACGTTCTGCTCTGCTGGCTGACCGCCGAGCAGTTTACCGCCGTCACCAACCACCTGCGCGTCGGTTGCGCCGTATTCGCGGTCACCGGTGTTTGCCACCTCACCGCCGAGCGCCCGCGCCATCACCTGGAAGCCGTAGCAGATACCGAAAACGGGGATGCCGAGATCGAAGATTGAGTCGTCGAACTGTGGCGCACCCTCCTCATAAACGCTTGAGGGGCCACCAGAGAGCACCAGCGCGAGCGGGTTTTTGTCACGCACTTCAGCGGCGGTAATCGTGTGGGGAACAAGCTCGGAGTACACTCCGGCCTCGCGCACGCGGCGCGCAATCAGCTGCGCATACTGTGCGCCGAAGTCAACAACCAGCACCGGGCGGGGTGCTGCCGGGGTTGCTGCGGGAGCCTCTGCAGTCATTTAAGACCTTTCGTTAAGTGCGTTTCGCGGTGGATCGCTACTGCTAGACGCGGTTGGCTAGATCAGGTTTCGAATTTCTGCGGCACATAAGGCCACGAATTTCAAGCCGTACGGCTAAATTTTACTGTATAGTCGGGGGTTTGTTCATGTCGAACTAAGCTGGGCCTGGCCGCTCGCCTGCTCGTCCTTACCTCGCGCGAGCTCCTCTTCAACGTTTCGGACAATCCAGCGCTCAACAATAAACGACAGCACGATAACGCAGCCCGCGATCGCAATCATAATGAACCGACCAAAGGACCAGCGCATCGGCGACCAGATTGAGAAACCAGCGATCAGGTAGACAACATAGAACCAACCGTGGAGGATCAGGAAGATAACAGTGAAGTTGATCCCCTCAGGGGCCACATCATATTCAACACCCTCTGGCGGCAGCTGCACCAGCTCTGCGATGGCGTTGCCGGTGAAAAGGTAGATGTCGCTGTGCATGAACCAGCGGATGCTTGAGATAATGTAGAGCCCGAACAACATAATGCCGGTGATCACAGACGAGATCTTAAAGAAGGTCAGCGCCTTGCGGATCCGCGGATAGTTCTCTGGTTTAGGCCGTAACTGCATTACTGCTCCTTGCTGTTTTTTCGCGCGGTCGCGCTGTTTTGTTCTGGCAAAGTCTCGTCGCTGTCGCCGGCGGCCCGCAGCTCTTTCAGCTCGTGCTCCTTCTCCCAGGCGTCACGGCACAGCCGCACCCAGAAATAGATCGCAAACCCGGCAAACACAACCCACTCAATCGCATAGAACAAGTTGAGCAGGTTCAGCGTCTCGGGAGCCTTCGGCGGCACCGAGTCGATCTGCTGCAGCTGATAGGCAGGCAGCTGCGAGGCAGTGTCGTGCAACACCAGGAAGCCCGCATAAACCCGCTCCTGCGGCTGCTGCTGCCAGAGGTTTAGCAACTGGCTCGGCACCATCGTGCTCATGCTGTTGGGCGGCTGACTGCCGTCCGGGATTTTCGCCGCCTCGGTCGGGTTGTATCTGCCGAGCAGCGGGTTCGCGGTTATTTCAGCGAGCGGATCCGCCTCAGCGTTCAAACGTGAAACAGTCTCGTGCGAGCGCTCCCCATCGGCGGTCCAACCGATTGCGACGGCGAGGTCTGCCGGATCCGCCCCACCGGTAACCAGGTGACCAACAACCCAGTAACCGGTTTCACCCTGGTTTGCTCGCTCGCTCACAACGCTGAAGTCGCCAGCTGCCCAGCTGCCGCTCACCTCGGCAAGATAGCCAGCGGCGGTGTCACTGATCGCGGTGCCCGGCGGGTTGAGCGTCTCCAGCGGGGCCGGTGTTTCACTGTCTGGCGCTTCGGTGTTGATCCTCACCGCGTGGCTCAGCTGCCACTGCGCAAGCCCGGCAAACGCCGCGGCCACAGCGAGGAAACCGAGCAGCGCAAGCAACCACTTCGGCCGCAGCATAATTTGCCGTACCGTCGGATCACCCTGATACTGCGGGCGTCGTGGTTTTTTAGCGGCCGGCTCACTCATTTGGTTAGCGGTTTGCCTGAATCAAATCTACGCGCTGGAACTCTTTCAGCTCGGAGTATCCGGTTGTCGCCATCGCAACCCTGAGCGCACCCATCAGGTTTGAGGTGCCGTCTGCGACGTTCGCGGGGCCGTGCAGAATCTCGGCGAGCGACCCAACCGGTTTCACCTCCAGGCGTTTGCCGCGCGGCAGTGAAGCGTGGTGCGCCTCCTGCCCCCAGTGCCAACCCTCGCCCGGCGCCTCTGTTGCGCGCGCGAGCAGCGACCCGAGCATAACCGCGTCAGCGCCGCAGGCGATCGCCTTCACAATGTCTCCCGAGGTGCCAAGCCCGCCGTCAGCGATAACGTGCACATAGCGCCCGCCCGACTCGTCCAGGTAGTCGGTGCGAGCCCCGGCAACATCCGCGATTGCGGTTGCCATTGGTGCGCGGATCCCGAGGGTTGCGCGGGTTACCGAGGATGCCCCGCCGCCGAAACCGACGAGCACGGCGGCCGCGCCGGTCCGCATCAGGTGCAGCGCCGAAGTGTAGGTTGCGGCGCCGCCAACGATCACGGGCACGTCCAGCTCGTAAATAAACTCTTTCAGGTTGAGCGGTTCGCGGCCGCTCTGGGCAACATGCTCAGCCGAAACCGTGTTGCCGCGGATCACAAACAGGTCAACGCCCGCGTTCACAACAGCCTCGTGATACTGCGCGGTGAGGTGCGGGGAGAGTGAACCGGCGACGGTGACGCCAGCCTCGCGGATCTCAGCAACCCGGTCACGGATCAGCTCCGGTTTAATCGGCTCCGCGTAGATTTCACGCATTCTCGCAACCGCGGCGGGGCCGTTTCCGAGAGCGGCGAGCTCCTTTAGCAGCGGGGTTGGGTCCTCGTGCCTGGTCCAAAGCCCCTCCAGGTTCAAAACCCCAAGGCCGCCCTGCTGGCCGAGCGCGATCGCGGTTGCCGGCGACATAACCGAGTCCATTGGCGCGCCAAGCACCGGAATCTCGAAGTTGAAGGCGTCAAGACTCCAGGCGGTTGAGACGAGTTCCGGGTCGCGGGTGCGTCGGGTCGGGGTTATGCCGATGTCGTCGAAGCTGTAAACACGGCGCGCCTTTTTTGCGCGGCCGATTTCGATCTCACTGCTCACTGATTTTCCTAAGCTCTATGGGTAGTAAACGCGGTTAGCGTCGATAGTTTGGTGCTTCAACAACCATCTGGATGTCGTGCGGGTGTGATTCTTTCAAGCCAGCAGCGGTGATTCTCACGAAGTTGCCGCGCGCCTTCAGCTCTGGGATGCTGCGGGCACCAACGTAGAACATTGACTGCCTAAGTCCACCCACCATCTGGTAAAGCACTGATGAGGCAGGGCCACGATACGGCACCTGACCCTCGATACCCTCCGGGATCAGTTTCTCATCGCTTGGCACATCAGCCTGGAAGTAGCGGTCTTTTGAGTAGGAGGTGCGCTCACCGCGGGTTTGTAGCGCGCCGAGCGAGCCCATACCGCGGTAGCTCTTAAACTGTTTGCCGCCAACGAACACGAGATCGCCGGGGCTCTCGTCGGTGCCTGCGAGCAGTGAGCCCATCATCACGGAGCTTGCACCCGCAACCAGCGCCTTCGCGATATCTCCAGAGTATTGCAGACCACCGTCGGCGATAACCGGCACACCAGCCGGGGTTGCCGCCTTCGCCGCTTCATAAACCGCTGTCACCTGCGGCACACCAACGCCCGCAATAACCCTTGTGGTGCAGATGGATCCGGGGCCAACACCGACCTTGATCGCATCAGCGCCAGCTTCAACCAGCGCCTTCGCCCCCGCGTAGGTTGCAACGTTACCGCCGATCACATCAACGCCCGCGAACGCCGGATCAGCCTTCAGCTTGGCAATAATCTCGAGCACACCGCGACTGTCGCCGTTTGCGGTGTCAACGACGAGTACGTCAACGTCAGCTTCCAGCAGCGCCTTCGCACGCTCCCAGGCATCGCCGAAGAAACCAACCGCCGCGCCAACGCGCAGTCTGCCCTCATCGTCCTTTGTCGCGTTCGGGTACTGTTCGCGCTTGTCAAAGTCTTTCACGGTGATCAGACCGGTTAGTTTGCCAGCCTCATCAACCAGCGGCAGCTTCTCGATCCGGTGCTTCTGGAAGATCGCCTGCGCCTCATCACGGGTGATCCCCTGCTTTGCAGTGACCAGCGGCATCTTCGTCATCGCCTCAGCAACCCGCATGGTTTTGCGATCCTCACTGCTGATAAAACGCATATCGCGGTTGGTGATAATGCCGAGCAGCACACCCTCGTCATCAACAACCGGCAAACCACTAACACGGAACTCGCCGCACAGCGCATCAACCTCAGCGAGGGTTGCGTCAACGGAGGTGGTGACCGGGTTCGTGATCATACCTGATTCGCTGCGTTTAACGCGATCCACCATCTCAGCCTGGTCAGCGATTGAGAGGTTACGGTGGAGGATGCCGAGACCACCGTTACGAGCCATCGCAATCGCCATGCGAGTCTCGGTGACGGTGTCCATCGCGGCGGAGATAATCGGCACATTCACCCTGACACGGCGCGTCAACTGGGTGCCGGTGTCTGCCTCGCTCGGAATCACATCGGTGTGCGCCGGCAGCAGCAGCACATCATCATATGTTAGTCCGGTAAACGCAAAAGGATCTCGCTGTTCCATTTAAAACCTCACCTTACAGCACGATGGTTATACTCTATCTAGTCTAGCGGTTCAGACGATGCCGTTGTAGCGTTTCAAACAGCAGCAGCGCGGCTGCCAGCCAGACCGCACCAAAACTGATCCACCGCGCAACACCCATCGGTTCGTCAAGCACCAGCCAGCCGTAAAAGAAGATCAGCATGGGTCCGATAAACTGGATGAACCCGAGGTAGCTGAGCGGCAGTCTCGCGGTTGCGGCACTGAAGCAGAGCAACGGCACCGCTGTGACAACACCTGTTCCGATAACAACCAACGCGGTGACAGTACCGGTTGAGAATCCGTGCAGCGGCTCCTGCTGTGCCAGTAACAGCAACTGCAGCAGCGCAAGCGGCAACACCGCCACCGTCTCGAGGGTTAGGCCCGTGACAACCGTGGTGTTGGTTTTCATTGCTTTGCGGATCGCGCCATAGCTGCCGAACGAGAACGCCAGCCCCAGCGCCACCGCCGGGAACTCGCCGTAAACAATCACCCCGACAAGCACCCCAACCGTCACAACCGCGAGGGCGATCCAGCGGATCCGACTGAGTTTCTCACGCCAGATAACAACCCCGAGCAGCACCGTCACAATCGGGTTAATAAAGTAGCCGAGCGAGGTTTCAAGCACGAGGCCGTTAAGCACCCCGTACACGTAAAGCTGCCAGTTGATGTAGAGCAGCACACCGCTGACAAGAAACCACAGCAGCTGTTTTGGTTTGCGGAGGATCTGTATCAGTTCGCTCCACTGTCTGAGGATCAGCAGCAGAATCACGCAGAACCCGAGGCAGGTGATAACCCGCCAGGGAATAACCTCGAGCGCGTTGAGGTGTTGCAGCAGCCCGAAATAGATCGGGAAAAGACCCCACAGCACGTAGGCTGTGATGCCGTACCAGAGACCGCTTTTGCTTTGCACGGTTTACATCATACTACCGGTGAGGCGGGTCAGTGGCGGCGCTGGGCTGGGGTGCTTGGCGGCTGGCGGATCCGCACAAACTGCCGCGCTTTGCTCGCTGCCGCGGAGGGGCGAGAATGAAACGGCGACCACCCCAAACCGGGGCGGCCGCCTAAGGTTTTAGCTTGCCTGGCGCTTAGCGCTCAACAACAGCGAGCAGGTCGCGTGAGGAGAGCACGATGAACTCGTCAACGCCGTACTTCACCTCGGTGCCAGCGTACTTTGCGTAGATTACGCGGTCGCCAACCTTGACGTCGAGTGGTACACGGTTGCCGTTGTCGTCAACACGACCCGGACCAACAGCGAGCACCTCGCCCTCCTGCGGCTTCTCTTTAGCGCTGTCAGGAATTACAAGACCGGAAGCGGTTGTCTGCTCAGCCTCAACCTGCTTAATAATGATACGATCCTCGAGTGGTTTAAGTGTTACTGACACAGTAGCCCTTTCTATTAAAACTGTCTTGCCAACAAAACCCTAACAAACCGCGCTGGGATTTCGGTGCTACCTAAAATCGCAGCCGCAGCCCGCTTGCAGAGCAGTGCTCGCCTTCAATACAAGAGCAATTTTATTAAGCATCCTGGCCTGCTGCAACACGGCAACGCCCTTTCGGGGCCGGTTTAAGCTGCTGGCGTACGAACAAACCAGGATACACTTATGCCATGCTCTCTAACGCCGCCTCCGCGTCCACGCTGCCGGGCTGGGATTTTCTGTTGACACCCGCCGGCGCCGCCGCCACCAAAACCGCCCACGCGCTCCTCGCCGAGGGCAGTTCACCGCTGGCGGTTAACCAGCTGCTGCGGCAGGGTTCTGCGGGTGTCTTCCGGGATGGATCCGACAGCGCCGCTATTGCGGGGGCGACCGTCGAGCAAAATGCCGCCGCTGCGGGGGCTAGCGGCGAGCAAACCCCCGCCGCTGGCTTAACCGGTGAGCAAACCGCCGCCGCTCTCAAACAGGCGGAGCTGCGGATTAGAGCCGAGGCGAAGTTTGGGTCGCTGGCGAGCGAGTTGCTGTTCACCCCCGCGGGTCTGGAGCAGGCTACGCGCTGGCAGGTGGCGGATCTGCACGCCGCCCGGTTCGCCGGTGCTGGCGCCCAGCGGGTTGCCGACCTGGGGTGCGGAATCGGCGCGGAATCGCTCGCGCTGCAGCGGGCGGGACTAACCCCGCTCGCGGTTGAGATTGATCCGCTGACCGCCGCTTTTGCCGAGCACAATCTGCGCCAGCAGCCTCTCTGCAGCCCCGACTCCGCTAGCTCCCCGGAGGTCGCCTGCGCCGCGGCCGAGGACTTTAACCCGCGAGACGCCGACGCGGTCTTCTTCGACCCCGCCAGAAGAACCTCCGGTCACCGCGATACCCGACGAGTGAGCCCGGACGACTACTCCCCCAGCCTCGAGTTTGTGTGGCAAATCGCAAACCAGCTGCCGACCGGTGTGAAACTCGGCCCCGGGTTCCCCAACGAGCTTATCCCCGCAGAGGCGGAGGCGCAGTGGGTTTCGGTTAACGGCCAGGCGGTTGAGCTGAGCCTCTGGTTCGACTCACTCCGCCGCCCCGGAATCAGCCGCTCAGCGGTTGTTTTCCAGGGTGAGCAGAAGAGCGAACTAACCGCCGAAACCACGATTGGCGGCGACCCGGACGATCCGCTCGCAAACCCGCCGATAACCGAGCTCACCGACCCCGCCGAGCTGGTCGGCATGACGCTCTATGAACCGGACCCGGCGGTCATTCGCGCACGCCTTATCGGTGCGGCGGCAGAGCCACTCGCGGGGGCGCTGGTGGATCCACAAATCGCCTATTTTGTTTCACCAGAGGCCAGAAAAACCCCTTTCGCGGCCGGTTTTAGGGTGCTTGCTGTGTGCCCGTTCAAGAGCAAGGCGATCGGTCAGCTGCTGCGCGAGTTCGAGGTGGGCAAGCTAGAGATTAAGAAACGCGGGGTGGATGTTGTGCCTGAGCAGCTTCGGCGGTCATTGAAACTGCGGGGGCGCAGGCAGGCGACGCTGATTATCACGCGGTTTCGGGGCGGGCGGATCGCGCTGCTCGCCGACCGCATCTAGCTCGCCGGAAAACAAACCGGCCGCCCTGTATTAACAGAACGGCCGGCTTATTTCACAGCGTTTGCTGCGGCGGTTACTTCACACCGAGCTCGATGTTTGCGCCCGGAATAGCGCCGAGCAGGTTCTTGGTGTAATCGTGTTGCGGGTTGTCGAACACCTCATCGGTTGTCGCCTGCTCCACGATTTTGCCCTGCTGCATAACACACACCTGGTCGGCGATCAGCCGCACAACCGCGAGGTCGTGGGTGATGAACAGGTATGTCAGACCGAGCTCGTGCTGCAGCTGCGCGAGCAGATCCAGCACCTGCGCCTGCACCAGCACGTCAAGCGCCGAAACCGCCTCATCGAGCACCAGAATATCTGGTTTCAGGGCGAGGCCGCGGGCGACCGCAACACGCTGACGCTGTCCTCCGGAGAGCTCGTTCGGGTAACGTGTCGCCAGTGAGCGCGGCAGCGCAACCTGGTCGAGCAGCTCATAAACCCGCTCGCGACGGCTGGTTCTGTCACCAACGCCGTGCACGCTCAGCGGCTCACCAATAATATTGCCGATGCTCACCATCGGATCAAGCGACCCGTATGGATCCTGGAACACCGGCTGCAGTGTGCTCCGCAGCTCAAACAGCTCACGGCCTGAAATACCGGTTGTGTCCTTACCGTTGATCAGCACCGAACCACTGGTTGGTTTCTCCAGCTGCAGCACCATCTTCGCGATCGTCGACTTACCCGAGCCGGACTCACCCACGAGCGCGAGCGTCTCACCCCGGTTAATCTTGAAGTTTGCGCTATCAACCGCGGTAAACAGCTCTGACCCGAAATTGCCTTTGCGGATCCGATACTGCTTTGTCAGGTCCTTCACCTCGATAACCGGCACCGCCGACACCTGCCCGTCTGCCGAGCTATCGTTCTCGGAGGCGTGCAGCGCGGCAATCCCCGGCAGGGTTACAGCCTGGGTGTTGCCGAGTGTGCCGGTTGCCTGGATCCGCCTGGATGCGAGGCTTGGCGCCGCAGCAACCAGTCGCTTGGTGTACGGGTGCTGTGGGCGCTGCAGGATTTCCTTGCTCGGCCCGGACTCAACAATATTGCCGCGGTACATCACGATCAGTTTCTCGGCGCGCTCAGCGGCGAGACCCAGGTCGTGGGTGATGAACACAACGGTTGTGCCGAGTTCACCGGTGAGTTTTGCGAGGTGGTCGAGAACCACCTTCTGCACGGTGACATCGAGCGCGCTGGTTGGCTCGTCAGCGATCAACAGATCTGGCTCAGCAGAGAGGCCGATACCGATCAGCGCACGCTGCTTCATGCCGCCCGAGAACTGGTGCGGGAACTGCTTCATGCGACGTTCCGCGTCAGCCAGGCCGGCCTGCTGCAGCACCTCTACGGCACGCTGTTTAATCTCTTTTTTATCGCTCGCGATACCGTTGGCGCGGATCGCCTCCTCAACCTGGAAGCCGATTGACCACACCGGGTTGAGGTTCGACATTGGATCCTGCGGCACCAGACCGATTTCACGGCCGCGCAGCTTCTCCATGTCTTTGCGGTTGATGCCGACAAGCTCGCGACCCTTCCACTTCACAGAGCCGTCTGTGATCCGCCCGGTCCCGGGCAGCAGGTTGATAACCGCGTGCATGGTTGTTGACTTGCCAGAGCCTGACTCGCCCACAATCGCAACGGTTTCACCCGGGTAGATATCGAAGTTGATGCCGTGCAGCACCTCGTTGGGTGACTTTGGCTTACCAAACGCCACCTTCAGGTCACGCACACTGAGCAGTGGCTCACGCTGCTTTGATTCGTTAGTCACTTTGTTGCTTTCTGTTACGCTCATCGACGTGCCCTCGCTTTCGGATCAAGCGCGTCACGCACTACCTCGCCCATCATAATGAACCCGAGCACCGTGATTGACAGCGCAATCGACGGGTAGATCAGGTTCTGTGGTCGGCTGCGGAGGTGATCCTGCGCAGCGTTGATGTCGTTACCCCAGCTGAGGAACTCACCGGATGGCAGCCCCACACCGAGGAACGACAGGGTTGCTTCGGCAACGATTGCGCCAGCCAGCGACAGTGTTGTCACAACAATCACCGGCGCAATAGCGTTTGGCAGCACGTGCTTCACCAGGGTTTTGAACTTCGACAGACCGATTGACTCAGCAGCGGTCACAAAGTCCTGACTCTTCACCCGAAGGATTTCGGCGCGCAGAATACGAGCGGTGCTTGGCCACGCGAATCCACCAATCGCCAGCGAGATAACCCAGATGTTGCGGTGCTCAACGAGCACGCTCATCACAACAATCGCCGCAAGGATGTATGGGATTGAGAAGAAGATGTCTCCGAGGCGTGAGAGGATCGCGTCAACGATGCCTCCAAAATAACCCGCGAGAGCACCAAAGATCAGGCCAACCGTGAAGGTTAAGAGCACGGCGATAATACCAACCGAAACCGAGGTTGAGGTGCCGTAGATAATGTGCGCGTAAATGTCGCAGCCTTGCTCGGTGTAGCCTAAAAGACTGTTCGCGTCTGGCCCCTCGTTTGAGAAATCAAGGTTGCAGTACATTGGATCCAGCTTTGTAAACAGCTGTGGGAAGAGAGCCACAACCAACACCAGCAGGATAATCACTGCCGCGATCCAGAACATAACCCGCTTGCGCATATCGCGCCAGGCCTCTAGCCAGAGGTTGCTTGGTTTTTCGTCAACCTTAACCGCGTCAATCGGCTGCACCTCGGTGTCCTCAAACGGGGCAACATAGTGCTCACTGAGTGACAGCGGGGTCTCATTATTGTGTGTTTGCTCTTTCTTAGACATATCGAATCCTTGGGTCAAGCACTGCGTAGAGCAGGTCCACGAGCAAGTTAACAATCAGGTAGAGCAGCACCATCACGGTGACGAAGCTCACAACCGTAGAGTTTTCACCACGGAGGATCGCCTGGAACAGCTCGTTACCAACACCTGGGATGTTGAAGATACCCTCGGTTACCGTCGCGCCAACCAGCAGCACGCCGAAGTTTGCTGAGGAGTTTGTGACGGTTGGGATCAGTGAGTTACGCAGCACGTGTACTGGCAGCACACGACGGCGGCTGAGTCCTTTCGAGTAGGCGGTCTTCACAAAGTCCTGATTGAGGGTGTCAATTGTTGACGCGCGGGTCAGTCGCATACTGATTGGGAACAGTGAAACGCCCAGAACCAGCGCTGGCATCAGCAGTGAATAGAACGACACATTGCCGCCAACCGTTGCCGGGAAGATGCCCGCTTTAATGCCGAGTGTGAACTGTGCGATAAAGGCGACAACAAAGACTGGTACGCTGAGAATGATAAGACCAAGGATCAGGCTGAAGTTATCAAACAGCTTGCCCTTGCGTACACCGGAGATCAGACCGAACACAACAGCAAGTGTGAACTCGATAGCAATCGCCATCACAGCGAGCATCGCGGTTACCGGGAATGTTCTTGCCAGGATGTCGACCACCTCTTCGCCGCTGAAGCTGGTTCCGAGGTCACCTGTTAGCAACCCTCCCATGAACATCAGGTACTGCACAATGAACGGCTTATCGAGGTTGTACTGTTCTCTAAGTGCCTGAGCCTGCTCAGGGGACGGTGTTTTGTCTCCGAACATGGCGAGCACTGGGTCACCCGGCATAGAGAACACCAGGAAGTAGATCAGTAGTGTGGTTCCGAGCAGCACCGGGATCACCTGCAGCAAACGGAACAGAATATATTTCAACATTAGTTAGCCTCGCGAGTTATGTGATGGCTTGACAATAGGCCCCGCCGCGTATCTCCACGCGAGGGGGCCTATTATCAGTGCCTAACTAGCCCTTTTTGGTGACTTCGTTAAGGAGTGGAACAGAGTTCCAGCCGAATACAACGTTGTCAACCTTGTCGCCGTATCCACCTGTCACGTTTGAGTTCCAGAGTGGAATAGCTGGCAGATCCTTGAACAGGATCTCCTGAGCTTTCACGTAGTACTCATTAGCCTCTTCAGCAGATGGTGCTGCGTTACCCTGCTGGATCAGCTTGTCAAACTCTGGGTTTGAGTAGTCACCATCGTTTGAACCAGCTCCGGTGCCGTAGATAGGACCGAGGAAGTTGAACAGACCTGGGTAGTCAGCCTGCCAACCGGTACGGAACGCGGTTCCGATGGTGCGGTTGGTGATCTGCTCACGGAATGATTCAAAGGTTGGAACTGGGTTACCCAGTGCTTTAATGTCGAGGTTGTTCTTGATGCTGTTTGCTACAGCGTCAACCCATGCCTGGTGGTCACCGTCTGCGTTGTATGAGATCTTCAGTTCGCGGTCTGCTGGCCATGGGTTCATAGCGTTAGCCTGCTCCCACAGCTTCTTAGCCTCGTCCTTGTCGAAGGTCAGCACCTCGTTGCCAGGAATATCAGCGGTGAAGCCTTCAATAACTGGTGAGGTGAAGTCCTTAGCAGGGCTGCGAGTGCCCTTGAAGATCTTGTCGGTGATCTGGTCACGGTCGATTGCCCGAGAGATAGCTGCACGGCGGAGGGCACCCTCTTCACCTGAGAAGCCCTCGAGTGAGCTTGGGATCAGGAAGCTCTGGAACACAGCAACTGGCTGGTTTACAGCACGATCGCCGAGGTCAGACTCGTAGTTCTCGAACGCTGAGCTTGGGATTGCATCGAGGATGTCAAGGTTACCTGAGAGCAGGTCTGCGTATGCAGCCTTGGTGTCAGCGTAGAACTTGAAGTCGATGCCAGCGTTTGCAACCTTCTTTTCACCGGTGTATTCCTCGTTTGGCACAAGTTTTACACCGGACTGTGGGTTGATTGCGGACTCCAGCTTGTATGGGCCGTTGCCAACTGGCAGTTTACCGAAAGCTTCGATGTCCTCATAGGCAACCTCTGGCAGTGGCACATATGCGCTGTAGCCGAGACGGGTGCCGAAGTCTGCTGCTGGCTCAACGAGCTCTACAGTGAAGGTGAGGTCATCAACCTTCTTCAGACCCTCAAGCTTCTCAACAGACTCAGTGAAGCTGAAACCAACAATCTCACTGAAGAAGTAAGATCCGAGATGGTTGTTCGCCTTGTTAGCACCGAAGCTCCAAGCGTTGATGAAGCTGTCGGCGTTAACCGGAGTACCATCGCTGAACTTCATGTCTTTCTTGATCTTGATGGTCCAGAGCTTGTTGTCATCGCTCTCGATTGACTCAGCCATCTCGAGCTGGGTTTTACCCTCAGCATCGTAGCTAGCGAGACCAGAGAACACGAGATCAATGATCTTGCCGCCGTTTACCTCAGCCGTATCAGACGGAATCAGTGGACGCTGCGGCTCACCGCTGTTGACGCTGACGACGCCTCCCTTTGCGCTAGCGTCACCGCCGCTGTCACCGCCGTTTGCAGAGCAACCAGACAGAACCAGTGCACCTGCTGCGCTGAGCGCTACCAGACCTGTGTATATACGAGATTTCTTCACGTAGTATCTCCTCCTAACATTCATCCGGGCCATCCCCGCATGAACAATGTCGGTTTTATTGCATCCGTTGCAATGAGATAAGACTACCGAAAAGTTTGACGCTTTGCAGCGAAAATGGCTTATCCTGCTCGAATAAATCCACAAAAACCTGAAATGACGGGCTATTTTTACACAAAAATCGATATCAAATAGTTACACTGTATAGAACCCCCGGGCTTTTGCCTCGTTGCAAAATCCTCTCGCCACCTCTCATTGGGTCGATCCCTAAAGCACTCACTCATGAGTTCACCGCCAGCAGACTGCGCAGCTCATCTTCAGCCTTATCCGGTTCACGCCCTGGTCCAGCGAAAGCGTCAAGGATTCCCTGCAAACGCGAAACATAGCGAATGCCGCCATAATCTTCGGTCTCCACAAGTTCGTCCCCGCTCGCCGAAATCAACAGCACTCCCCTGCCTGGCAATGCTTCCTCGAGTGAGAGGCAAGCAGCTACCTCTGCTGGATTATCAACGTAAACCACCGGATCCGTCGTTGAAACGACGCTTCGATCTTCACGAGCCGCAGCCATTCCCGATACAGCGTAATCGAAACCTGCTGCACCGATTTGTTTCACCAGATTTTGCCAGCCATTCGGAGCAACAACTGTTCGACGAACAACCTTGCGCCGCGTTAGCTTCGAAGCGTTGCCTGCGTTTACTGCCAGTATGATAAGCCGCTCAGGGCTCCGCTTTCCGTTTGAGGCACCACGCTCAGAGCTGGATCCGCTCACTTTAGGGGTGAGCCAACCAGCCCGCCGCCAACGCTGCACCCAGCGCTCAGCAAGCTCATTAGCGCCAGAGGCTTTGCACTGATTCTGACTCGCGGTTGCGTTAACTGACGACTCCAGCAGTTTTCTTGCCGCGATAATTGCTGTCGGGTCACCCGCTGAAACAACGGTGTTACCGTTTATCTGATACCCGGTTGCCTCAAGAATTCGGGATAGCGTACCCCAGGTGGGATCCAGCTCACCCCGCTCGATCCGCCCAACAGTCGATGGCGATACTCCCGCGAGTGCCGCGAGTTCTTTTCTCGTGATTCCGCTCAGTGACCGGACATACTTAATAATTGTTGCCGCTTCCACTATCCTCACCCCGATTCGTTTGCGTATACGCAATTCTATCGTATAACACGAAGCCCGATCTCAAACAGGAACAACTAGAATGGTTGGGTGACTAAACTACCCGCTCTCATCGCTTTTGACCTCGACGATACCCTTGCCCCGTCCAAATCGCCCGTTCCGGGCGAGATTCTTGAACTGCTCGCACGGTTGTTAGCGAAGACCTCGGTTGCGGTTATCTCGGGAGGCAATATCACACAGTTTCAAACCCAGCTGCTGACCCCGCTAGAGTCGCTTTCCGCAACCGGCGAAGCAGCTGAGCAGGCGGATCCACAAACGGGCGCGGGCGTGACCGAGGAACAGCTGAGCAGGTTACACATTCTGCCGACCTGCGGCACCCACTATGAGCGGCGGGCAGACGGCGCCTGGCAGACCGTTTACCGTGAGACGCTCACCGTCGAGGAGCGCGAGCAGAGTCTTGCCGCGCTTAAGAGTGAGGCGCAGCGGCTCGGACTGTGGGAGGCTGAGACGTGGGGCGATATCCTCGAGGATCGCGGCAGCCAGGTCACTTTCTCAGCTCTCGGCCAAGAAGCCCCGGTCGCCGCGAAGGCGGCGTGGGATCCAACCGGCGCCAAGAAGAACGAGCTTGCCGCGGCGGTGCAGCTGCTGCTGCCGGAGCTGGAGGTGCGAAGTGGCGGATCCACCTCGGTCGATATCACCCGCAAGGGCATCGACAAAGCCTACGGCATGAAGAAACTCACCGCTCACACTGATATTCCGCTGAGCGAGATGCTGTTTATTGGGGATCGGCTAGATCCCGCGGGCAACGACTACCCGGTGAAGGAACTGGGTGTCAGGTGCATCGCCGTTGAGAACTGGCAGGACACCGCGGCGCTGCTCACCAGACTGCTCGCCGAGCCAGAGTAAAAGCCCCGGCCAGCCATCTAACCCAAGCGCCCAGAGAGACGAGCGAGACGCCGCAGCCGAGGCAGCGGCCTAGCCGTCGCTGTCGGGCATGCTCAGCTGACTGCTGAGCCGGGTCAGAAGCTCCTCAATCTGCGGCTGCACAAACCTGGCAACCGTCTCGCGAATCTCCAGACTGTGCCGAATCAGCTCAAAACAAACCGCCTGCCCCGCCTCGTTCGCAACCCGGTCAGAGACCGCGATTTCGGCCCGCAGCTGCTGTTTTTCGGCCGCGGTGAGGGGCGGCCTGGGGAGCGCCGGGGCGGCGTCACTCTGGTCCGCCAGCTCAGCGAGCGTGAACAGGAACGGCTGCGCTGTGCTCTCCGGCTCCGGGTCGAGGTCCATACCGTCGAGTTCCGGGGCGATATTAACGTGCGGATCATATCCCCGCTGCCGCCAAATCTTCTCCCCCTCCAGCTCCGCGTGGAGCGTGTGCAGGTGCTTCGCGGTGTAGTCGTCGACGCGCGCGTCTATAATCCGGTGCATCCGAATCACCAGCGCGTGTTTCACCTGGTGGGGTGTGTCGGCGGTGAATCCGGCAGCGTTCACCAGCGGCGATCCTGTGCAGCGCTTACAGAGGCTTGAACGGGTGCGGTGCATCTCAGGTTTCCACCCCATAACCCACCGGCGCCACGATTCAACCCCCTTAGCAACCTGCGATGAGGGGTCCCAGGTGGATCCACCCCGGCCACCGTCGGGCTGTTGCGGCCCCAGCTGCGCACCACCGCCCGCGGTCATGACTGTTCCCAGAGCCGGTTGAGCGTGTCAATCTCGCGCTCCCGCTCCGCCTGTTTCTCCCACAGCCAGCGCGGACGCACGTTCCGGCCGTAGATTTGCCGCAGCAGGAAATACCAGCTGAGAATCGGCCCGGTCGCCATAACGGCGGCGGCGATGAGCGCGTGCCAACCAAACCAGGTGTTTGCGAGCCCGAAGCTCATAATCGTGCCGCCAACACACCAGGTCAGATACCACAGCAGGAACACCACCAGCGCCCTGCCGAGCGGCGGCGCAAAATTACCGCGCAAAAGACTAATAACACCCCGCCACAGCAGAATCGCGGTCCCGATCAACGCAATAATTACCAGCAGCGGACCCTGCCAGTACGGGTGTGATTCAGGCACCGGCCACTGGTCGGTAAACCAGAACAGCAGTCCCCAGCCGAACAGCATAAACGCGAACAGCGAGACAAGCAGCATTGCCAAAACAATAACGGCAAACTCGCGGGTTATTTTACGCGTCGGCTGGGAGGTCATTATGCTGCGTTGGTCTCTGCAAGCGCCTCGTTGTAGTCAGCCATCGCCTGCTTGTTCTTCAGCTTCACACGGCGGCCGCGCGCACCGATCCACGCACCAAACCAGACAACCACCTCACGCGCCACAATTCCGGCGAGGATCAGTCTGGCGTGACTACCGATCTCGGTGAGGCTGCGCCAGCTGAAGCCGTCAGCCAGCTCACCGGTGTAGAGCGCATAACCGAGGGTTGCCGCGATCCACACCGCGCCCGCGATTGGGAAACCACCGAGCACATAAGCCCACCAGCCCGCTTTGCCGACGATCAGCACCAGCAGAATCAGCGCCAGCGCAAACACGCCAACCGGCAGATAGAACTGGGCGGAACCGAAGAACGGCAGCAGCACATCCGCAAAGAAACGGTTATCGGGCTCAACCCACAGCAGCTGCAGCAGCGCGTAGGCACCGCTGTAAACGCCCGCGAACACAACGGTTGCGAGCAGCGAAATAAAGAAGCCCGCGAGGCGGTTGCCGCGCATGTCAGGTTCGATCGGCGCCTGCACATAGAAGCCCGCCATCGGGTGATCCTTCTCGATGCGGACGAAGTTTTCGTCGCCGGTGTGTGCCGCTGCGGCCGCGTCCACCGGTGTGTATGGCTCGGTTGAGGTTTCGGCCGCACGTTTGCGGTAGAGCTCATCGGCCTCTGCGGTGTTCACCTCTGTGTAGGCTGCTTTCGCGCTGTTTACGCGGGCGGATCCGATCCCCGCTCCCGCAGCAACTCCGGCGGTCGCAGCTGCCGCGGTGGTAGATCCGCCAGCACCGGCAGCATCGGCCTCGCGCAGTTCGGCGTCACCGTCGCGGCCATCACCGTTCAGGTCGGCACCGTCACGGGCAGCAGCATCACGCGCTGCGCCGTCACGGGCAGCACTATCTCGGGCACCGCTGTCTGCCGCGTCACCGCTATCAGCAACGCCGTCTCGGGCGGCACCGTCTGCGGCCGCGCCGTTCTTCTCTTCCGACCTCAAAAACTCGGGAATCACAACCGGTTCAGCGGTTAGTGACTCGTCACTTGCTCGTGACACCGCCGCTTCAACCGCCTCGGGTGTGGCCTCTGTCTCCGGCAGCGCTGCTCCCGGGGTTTCTTTTTCGCGTGGTTCAGTCATTTTCACCTCTCAGCTGAGCAAAGTTACCTCTTGAAACTAACAAGCTGCAAGCCCATTCTCTCACTACCGCGCCGATTTTTGTTGAAATTAAACGGTTTTCCAGGTTTTTGGCGGCTCCGCACCCCCGACAAACGGAGCCGGTCTAATGCCGCAGCTCCCCTCTTACAAGCGGCCGCTGCTACACCACACACAGAAAACAAAGCGGGGGCGGATGCCCTAAGGCACCCACCCCCGTTTTTGCTTAGCTCAGCGTACTAGTCAATTGCTGCTAGCCGCTGTCGCCGCCGCTATTCGATTCCGCTCGGGTCGAACTCGTCGGCGTTGTAGCTGTCGAAGTCGACGAATGAGAAGTCGTTCTCGTCAAAGGTTGCTTCGCCGGCGAGAATCCGGTTCGGGTAGCGCTCGATGCTCGCTTCCTCGGTTGGCTCAACCTTAACCTTGCGGTAGCGGTCGAGACCGGTTCCTGCTGGGATCAGCTTACCGATGATAACGTTCTCTTTCAGACCGATCAGTGGATCTTTCAGACCCTCTGTTGCGGCCTGGGTGAGGACGCGGGTTGTCTCCTGGAAGGAGGCCGCACTCAGCCATGACTCGGTTGCGAGTGACGCCTTGGTGATACCCATAACCTCTGCACGCGCGGTTGCTGGGCGCTTACCAGCAACAACCGCTTCGCGGTTAATGCGCTGGTAGCGGGCGCGATCCACCAGCTCACCCGGCAGCAACTCGGTCTCACCGTGGTCGATAACGGTGACCTTGCGCAGCATCTGCCGCACAATAACCTCGATGTGCTTGTCGTGGATCGGCACACCCTGTGAGCGGTAAACGCCCTGGACACCACCCACGAGGTACTTCTGTACCGCGCGCTCACCCGGAACGTGCTTGCCGTTCTCGGTTGCACCAACCTGCAGCACATCCTTCGGGTCGAGTGTGCCCTGGATGAATGGCTGGCCGAGCTCAACGTGGTCACCGTCTTCAACAATCAGGTGAGCACGCATCAGCACTGGGTAAACCTTCTCTTCACCACCGTCGTCTGGGGTGAGGGTGATGCGGCGACCCTTGTCGGTGTCCTCGATTGTGATGCGGCCTGCGGCCTCAGCAATCGGTGAAGCACCCTTCGGGGTACGCGCCTCAAACAGCTCCTGCACACGTGGCAGACCCTGGGTGATGTCGTCCGCTGACGCAGAACCACCGGTGTGGAAGGTACGCATGGTCAGCTGGGTTCCCGGCTCACCAATCGACTGCGCGGCGATAATACCGACTGCCTCACCAATGTCTACGCGCTGACCGGTTGCCAGTGAGCGACCGTAGCAGGCGGCGCAAACACCAACCGCTGACTCACAGGTGAGCACGGAGCGCACCTTCAGCTCGGTAACACCGGCGTTGATCAGCTTGTTGATCGCTACGTCACCGACGTCTGATCCAGCCTCAAGCAGCACCTCGCCTGCCTCGTTAACCACGTCGGCTGCGAGGGTGCGAGCGTAAACGCTGTTCTCCACGTCCTCGTCACGCACGAGCACACCGTTCTCGTCGGGTGCCGCGATAACCAGGTCGAGGCCACGCTTGGTGCCACAGTCTGCCTCGCGGATGATCACGTCCTGTGAAACGTCCACCAGACGACGGGTCAGGTAACCAGAGTCCGCGGTACGCAGCGCGGTGTCGGCGAGACCCTTACGCGCACCGTGTGTCGCGATGAAGTACTCGGCAACTGACAGACCCTCACGGTATGAGTTGAGGATCGGACGCGCAATGGTTGCGCCCTTGGTGTCGTTCACCAGACCACGGATCGCGGAAATGTTCCGGATCTGCAGCCAGTTACCACGAGCACCGGAGGAAACCATGCGGTAGATGGTGTTGTCCTCTGGGTAGGTTTCGCGCATCGCCTCAGCAACCTCCTCGGTTGCTTCGGTCCAGATCTCAACCAGTTCACGACGACGCTCGTCATCGGTGATCAGACCCTTGTCGAACTTCTTCTGCACCGCCTGCGCCTGCTTCTCGTGCTGCGCGATAATCTCGCCCTTGTTTGCTGGGGTAAGCACGTCAGAGAGCGCAACGGTAACACCTGAGCGGCTTGCCCAGTAGAATCCGGCGTCTTTGATGTTGTCGAGCGCAGCAGCAACCTCAACCTTCGGGTACCGCTCAGCGAGGTCGTTAACCAGACCGGAGAGAGCTCCCTTGTCTGCAACCTTATCGAAGTAAGGGTAGTCCTCTGGCAGCGCCTCGTTGAAGATAGCGCGACCGAGTGTGGTCTCAACCAGCACCGGCTTGTCGTGGTGCTCACCCTGTGAATCGGTGTGCTGCGGGAAGCGGATCTTCACGAGCGCACCGAGATCCAGGGTGCCCTGGTCGAACGCGAGAATGGCCTCGGCGACGGATCCAAACGCCCGCCCCTCACCGGTAGCTCCCTGCTTGATGGTGGTCAGGTGGTGCAGGCCGATAATCATATCCTGCGCTGGCAGGGTTACCGGGCGACCGTCTGACGGCTTCAGGATGTTGTTTGACGCGAGCATCAGCATGCGCGCCTCAGCCTGCGCCTCAACAGACAGCGGCAGGTGCACAGCCATCTGGTCACCGTCGAAGTCAGCGTTGAACGCGGCACACACGAGCGGGTGCAGCTGGATCGCTTTACCCTCAACGAGCTGCGGCTCAAACGCCTGAATACCCAGGCGGTGCAGGGTTGGTGCACGGTTGAGCAGCACTGGGCGCTCGCGGATGATCTCTTCGAGCACGTCCCAAACCTCTGGACGGGCGCGCTCAACCATACGCTTTGCAGCCTTGATGTTTTGTGCGTGTGACAGGTCGATAAGACGCTTGATCACGAACGGCTTAAAGAGCTCCAACGCCATCTGCTTTGGCAGACCACACTGGTGCAGTTTCAGCTGCGGACCGACCACAATAACCGAACGGCCAGAGTAGTCTACACGCTTACCGAGCAGGTTCTGACGGAAACGACCCTGCTTACCCTTGAGCATATCGCTCAGTGACTTGAGGGCACGGTTGCCGGTTCCGGTAACTGGGCGGCCGCGGCGTCCGTTATCGAACAGCGCGTCAACCGCTTCCTGCAGCATCCGCTTCTCGTTGTTAACGATCATCTCTGGCGCGCCAATGTCGAGCAGGCGGCGGAGACGGTTGTTACGGTTGATAACGCGGCGGTAGAGGTCGTTGAGGTCGCTGGTTGCGAAGCGGCCACCGTCCAGCTGCACCATTGGGCGCAGCTCTGGCGGGATCACCGGTACAACGTCGAGCACCATTGAGGCTGGGCTCGCACCGGTCTGCAGGAAGCTGTTAACAACCCGCAGGCGCTTAATCGCGCGGATCTTTTTCTGGCCCTTACCCTCGGCTATCTGCAGGTGCAGGTCTTCGCTCTCGGCTTTCAGGTCGAGGCTCTGCAGGCGACGCTTAATCGCCTCAGCACCCATGAATGCCTCAAAGTAGTCGCCGTAGCGATCCATCAGCTCGTTAAAGACTGCGTCTTCTGGCTTCAGGTCACCAACCTTGAGCTCACGGAACTGCTCCCAGGCAGCGTCCATCAGCGCCAGCTCGGTGTCAACGTCGCGGCGGATCTGCTCAATCTCTTTTTCTGCGGCGGTGTTGGTGCGCTTCTTCTGGTCAGATTTTGCGCCCTCTTCCTCCATGCGCGCAAGGTCAGCCTCTAGCTGCTCCTGGCGGCGGGCGATCCTGATGTCACGATCGGTTTCAAGCTGCTGCTTTTCAAGACGCAGCTCGTGCTCGAGCTCCTCAAGATCCTCGTGGCGTCCCTCTTCGTCCACATCAATCACCATGTATGCGGCGAAGTAGATGACCTTCTCAAGGTCTTTTGGTGCGAGATCGAGCAGGTAGCCGAGGCGGCTCGGCACACCCTTGAAATACCAAATGTGGGTTACTGGTGCGGCAAGCTCAATGTGCCCCATGCGCTCACGACGCACGCTCGACTTGGTTACCTCAACGCCACAGCGCTCACAAACAATGCCCTTGTAGCGGACTCGCTTGTATTTACCGCAGGCGCACTCCCAGTCTCGGCTTGGGCCGAAGATCTGCTCACCAAACAGGCCGTCTTTCTCTGGTTTGAGGGTACGGTAGTTGATGGTTTCTGGTTTCTTTACCTCACCGAATGACCAGCTGCGAATATCCTCAGCGGTGGCCAGACGGATCTGGAGCTCATTGAAACTAGTTCCTTCGAGCAATGTTTCTCCTAATTGAAGATCAAAATTTTTGTTGTCTGGACCGGCTTAGATTTCGTCTACTGACGAGGTTTCAAAGCTGGTTGAGATGTTGATACCCATCTCTTCGGTTGTGCGCTGTGCTTCTTCTCCTGAGTCACGCAGAGCAACTGCTTCACCGTCAGCGCCGAGCACTTCGACGTTGAGGCAGAGAGACTGCATTTCCTTCATCAGCACGCGGAACGACTCGGGAACACCAGGCTCCGGAATGTTCTCGCCGCGCACAATCGCTTCATAAACCTTCACACGGCCGAGAATGTCGTCAGACTTGACGGTGAGCAGCTCTTGCAGTGCGTATGCCGCACCGTATGCCTCAAGTGCCCAAACCTCCATCTCACCGAAACGCTGGCCACCGAACTGGGCTTTACCACCCAGCGGCTGCTGCGTAATCATTGAGTAAGGGCCTGTTGACCGGGCGTGGATCTTGTCATCCACGAGGTGGTGCAGCTTCAGGATGTACATGTAACCAACCGAGATTGGGTACGGGAATGGTTCACCTGAGCGGCCGTCGAACAGGCGGGTTTTACCGCTTGAGTCGATCATGCGCACACCGTCACGGTTGGGCAGTGTTGAATCGAGCAGGCCAGAGATTTCGGCCTCTGTTGCACCGTCAAACACGGGTGTTGCAACCTTTGTGCCCGGAGCTGCGCTACGCGCGTCTGCTGGCAGGTTCGCAGCCCACTCGGCGGCGCCGGTTGTATCCCAGCCCTGTTTCGCGATCCACCCGAGGTGGGTTTCAAGCACCTGGCCGAAGTTCATACGGCCTGGAATACCGAGCGGGTTGAGGATCACGTCAACCGGGGTGCCGTCCTCGAGGAATGGCATGTCCTCAACAGGGAGAATCTTGGAGATAACACCCTTGTTGCCGTGACGGCCCGCGAGCTTGTCACCCTCGGTGATCTTACGCTTCTGGGCAATGTAGACAACAACGCGCTGGTTTACGCCTGAGCCGAGCTCGTCATCGCTGTCATCGCTTGCGTCAAACACCTTCACAGCGGTAACGGTTCCGGAGACACCGTGTGGCACCTTCAGGGAGGTGTCACGCACCTCGCGGCTCTTCTCGTTGAAGATCGCGCGGAGCAGACGCTCTTCAGCGCTGAGCTCGGTCTCACCCTTCGGTGTGACCTTACCAACGAGAATGTCACCCGGGCGCACCTCGGCGCCGATGCGAACAATACCGCGGTCGTCGAGATCCTTCAGCGAATCCTGTGAAGCGTTTGGCAGGTCGCGGGTGATCTCTTCTTTACCGAGCTTGGTGTCGCGGGCGTCCACGTCGTACTCTTCGATGTGAATCGAGGAGAGGGTGTCGTCCTTTACCAGGTTCTGGCTGAGGATGATCGCGTCCTCGTAGTTGAGGCCTTCCCACGGCATGAACGCCACGAGCAGGTTCTTTCCGAGCGCGAGCTCACCGTTCTGGGTTGCTGGGCCGTCGGCAATAACCTCGCCCTTCTCAACCCGGTCACCGGCGCGCACAATTACGCGGTGGTTGTAGTTGGTGCCCTGGTTTGAGCGGTCGAACTTGCGGGTGTAGTAGCTCTTGGTGCCACCCTCGTCAAGCTGCAGGGTGACAACATCAGCGGATACCGAGCTAACAACACCGGCCTCGTCGGCGACGATTACGTCACCGGCGTCGATTGCGGCGAAGCCTTCCATACCGGTTCCAACCAACGGGCTCTCTGCCTGCAGCAGAGGCACCGCCTGACGCTGCATGTTCGCACCCATCAGCGCACGGTTAGCATCGTCGTGCTCGAGGAACGGAATGAGCGAGGTAGCAACCGAAACCATCTGACGCGGTGAAACGTCGATGTAGTCAACGCTGGTTGCGTCAACCAGCACAACCTCTGAACCCTTTGGACGCGCGAGCACTTTCTCCTGCAGGAACTCACCGGTTTCGCTAATGCGGGCACCGGCCTGCGCGATCAGGAACTCGTCCTCCTCGTGCGCGGTCAGGTAGTCGATACGGTCGGTTACTTTGCCGTTTTCTACCTTGCGGTACGGGGTCTCGATGAAACCGAAGGCGTTGATGCGCGCGAAGGTAGCGAGCGCACCGATCAGACCAATGTTTGGACCTTCAGGGGTCTCAATTGGACACATTCTGCCGTAGTGTGAAGGGTGCACGTCTCGCACCTCTACGCCGGCACGGTCACGGCTCAGACCACCCGGGCCGAGAGCGGAGAGACGACGCTTGTTGGTCAGACCCGCGAGCGGGTTGTTCTGGTCCATAAACTGTGACAGCTGGCTGGTACCGAAGAACTCTTTAATCGCCGCGAGCACTGGCCTGGTGTTGATCAGGGTGTTCGGGGTGATCGCCTCAATGTCCTGGGTTGTCATGCGCTCGCGCACAACACGCTCCATACGGCTGAGACCGGTGCGAACCTGGTTTTGGATCAGCTCACCAACGGCGCGGATACGGCGGTTGCCGAAGTGGTCGATGTCGTCGGTGCTGAGTGGGATCTCCACGATCTCACCGCGGCGGATCCCCTGCACACTCTTGTCGCCAGCGTGCAGCGCAACCAGGTATTTGATGGTTGCAACGATGTCTTCAACGGTCAGGGTTGACTGTTCGATCGGCAGTTCAAGGCCGAGCTTGCGGTTGATCTTGTAACGACCAACCTTCGCCAGGTCGTAGCGCTTTGGTTTGAAGTAGCTGTTGTCGAGCAGTGCGCGGGCTGCCTCAATCGCAACCTGCTCACCCGGACGCTGCTTCCGGTAGATGTCTTTCAGCGCCTCTTCCTGAGAGCTGATGGTGTCTTTTTCAAGGGTCAGCGCAATTGACTCATATCCGTTGAACTCTTCGGCGATCTCATCGTGGGTGAGGCCGAGAGCCTTCAGGAACACGGTCACAGACTGCTTACGCTTGCGGTCAATACGCACAGCAACCTGGTCACGCTTGTCGATCTCGAACTCCAGCCAGGCGCCACGGCTAGGGATCACGCGAGCGGTGAACACGTCCTTGTCGCTGTTCTTCTCAGGGGTGCGTTCAAAGTAGACGCCCGGTGAACGAACCAGCTGCGAAACGATAACACGCTCGGTGCCGTTAATAATGAAGGTACCCTTGTCGGTCATAATCGGGAAGTCACCCATGTAGACCGTCTGGCTCTTCAGCACGTCAGTTTCTTTGTTGTAGAAGGATGCCTCTACATAGAGCGGAGCAGCGTATGTTTTGCCACGCTCTTTACACTCTTCAATGGTGTATTTCTGCTCGTCAAGAATTGGGTTCTCGAACGAGAGCTCCATGGTCTGGCTGTTATCTTCGATCGGAGAGATCTCGGTGAAGACCTCTTCAAGACCGCTAACAGTTGGCACGTCTGTGCGACCAGCTGCCTCGGCCTCGGCTAGCCGCTCTTTCCAAGCGTCGTCACCAACCAGCCAGTCAAAGCTCTCTGTCTGCAGCGCGAGCAGATCAGGAACCTCAATAGTGTCTGAGATTTTAGCGAACGAGACGCGCTGGTGGGCGCGGCCGTTCTTGGGAGTTTTGGGTGCGTTATTCGCAGCAGCCAATGAACCTACCTCCGTCGACCCGTTACCGGGTAGATTTGTTGAGTCTTGCGATTTTTACCCCGCGGCTAAGACTCTTGTAATGTCTGTTTTACTGAACCACCGACCGCTATATGAAGGCAGACTGAAGTCACGAGGTGCAACTACCTAGCTTACACTACCTGTCAAGCACCGCGCAAGCAGCTTTTTGCAAAACTGTCGGGTTTTTGCTACCGCTGCAACGCTCCCTCTATACTTACTGCTGCTTAAAGATACTGTGGAAGCGCACATTAACCGCCGCCACAACCTCTAGTGTCTGATCATCAACCAACTGCACAGTGTTCTCCATTGCCAGCAGTTTCGCGATCTGATCAGGGCTCTGCTTACCCGCTAGCGCGCGCAACTCCCGGTCAACCGCCGCGATAACATCAGGACTGAGCACATCCTCGTGTTTTCCATAGACATACACAAAACCGTCATACTCTGTTTCTGCCACAGCACCACCGGTAACCAGCGGGGAACTTACTCCCAATAAAGCCCCTGCGAGTGACAAGGCAACTGCTTTTCTAATCATCGCTTAACCCCTTTGTTTGTGGCAACATGCAGCCCAAATCTATATAGCAAAAGTTACCACGGCTATAGCAGCAACCGCAACAGCGTCAAACCTTTTTCAGGGCTTAACAGGCTACGATTACTGCTGGAGGCATAAACCTCGCAGACCAGTTCGCAACCCGATCCGCCCACCAACCAAAGCTCACCAGAATTATGACAGTGCTTCACGAAACAACCCTGCCCGACGGTTCCGTTGCCGCGTTTGAGGCGGATCCGTACAATCTCGGCGCGGTGCAGTTGCTGTTGAACGGCACACCGCAATCGCACATTAACCCGGCGGATCCGTCACAGCTGTTCTTCTCTTATATGCGCCGAATTGGGCACCTGATTGATGCCTGCGCGCCTGCTGAGGAGCCGATTTGCGCGATCCACCTGGGAGGCGGCGCTTTTACTCTGCCGCGCTATATTGCGGCGACCAGGCCGGGATCTGGGCAGCAGGTGATCGAGTTGAACGGTGAGCTGGTGGATTTTGTGCGGGCGCACTATCCGCTGCCGCAGCGCGCAAATATTCGTATCAGGCGGGGTGACGCCCGGGAGGTGGCGGCGAAACTGCCCGCCGGTTTGCACGGTAAAGCAGACATTATCGTGGTGGATGTGTTTGCCGGCGCTCGCACTCCCGCGCACGTCACCAGCCGCGAGTTTTATGAAACGCTGCTCCCTTTTCTAGCGCCGACCGGACTAATCGTGGTGAACGCAGCGGATGGGCAGGGGCAGCGGTTCGTTAGATCCCAGCTGGCGACGCTGCAGAGCATGCTGCCGAGAGTGGCGGCGGTAGCTGAGCCGCAGGTTTTGAAGGGGCGCAGGTTCGGCAATGTGGTGCTCGTTGGAGCCCTCGCTGACAGAGACTTTAGTATGCTCCCCCGCGCGTTAAACGCTGGACCCCACCCGGCCAGGCTGCTGCTTGACGCAGAACTGGCGGCGTTCATCGCGGGGGCGAAACCGGTTACCGATCAGACCGCAACCGCGTCACCGCAGCCCCCGGAGGGACTGTTTGGATGAGCGATCTAGCCAGGGTTG
The DNA here is from genome assembly GCF_003859945.1 of Leucobacter sp. OH1287. Taxonomy (GTDB): domain Bacteria; phylum Actinomycetota; class Actinomycetes; order Actinomycetales; family Microbacteriaceae; genus Canibacter. The sequence continues at coordinate 106,475 of NZ_RQYM01000002.1, read as the reverse complement.
AGGTGTGGGCGAACGCGCTGATCCGCATGTATCTCGATGAGTCGTGGAGTTTCCGATTTGACAGCGCGAAAACCCGTGCGGGCTCGACCCGTTTCGTGCAGAAGCAGATCACGGTGTCGCGCTATCTTGCGGCGAAGTGGAGTGACGACGATGTTCACCAGACGCTGCTGCACGAGGTTGCGCACGCGATCGCTGGTCCCGAAGCCGGGCACGGCCGACTGTGGCGGGAGGCTTGCGAGGCAATCGGTTATGTGGGCGGCCGCACCCACAGCGGTGAGATAGCTGGTGAGCACGCGAAATGGATTGGTAGCTGCCCGGCAGGTCACGAGGTGTTTCGTTTCCGCCGCCCAACCAGGCAAAGCTCCTGCACCCGATGCGCGCCCGGATTTAACGAGCAACACCTGATTATTTGGAGGCAGCAGCACTAGAATAGGCAGCGCCGAACACAGTTAAGGGGAATCATGTCAGACACGCTAGTGATCGATCCAGAAGTTATCGAGTGGGCTGTTGCCGGTAAACCCGCATCCGAACCGCACGCCTTGACAGCGCTGGCATCCGGGATGCCGCTGCTGGTATTGATGCACGGGCTTGGATCACACGAGGGTGATCTGATTCAGCTTGCCCCGCACCTGCCCGCCGAGTTTGTTTGCGCGAGCCTTCGCGCTCCCCTTCGCGCCTACGAGCCACACGATGGCTACTCGTGGTTCCCGCTGTCGCTGCAGCCGGGCGGGGTTACCCCCGAAACCGCGGAGGGCAGCGCAGCAACAGCCGCGGAGGCTGTGCTCGACTGGCATGATGCCCTGCAGGGGCGGCTCGCAACGGTCGGCGCAGTGGTGACGAAAACGGCACTGCTCGGGTTCTCGCAGGGCGGTGTCATGGTGACCACACTGCTGCGGCTGCGCCCAGGGGTTTTTAGTGCCGGTGTTAACTGCTCCGGATTTGTTGCGCCCGGTACTTTTGACGGTGATGCGCAGCTCACCGAGCTAAAACAGCCACTGTTTTGGGGGCGTGATGCGGCGGATCCGATCATCAGCGAGGCAGCGGTGCAGCTCACCGCCGAGTGGGCTCCGCAGCACACGCAGCTCACCAAGCGGGAATACCCCGGGATCGGCCACTCTATCTCCGGTGAGGAGATCGCCGACATCAACGAGTTCCTGCGGGTGCACGTGCTCAGCGCTTAATCGTTCAACCCTTCAAACTGAGCAACGCCCTCGCCGCATCAACCGGCACGGTCGGGTCGAGGCCGGTGTGATCGCGGAAGGCGCGCAACCGGTTCAGCACGGTGTTGCGGTGCACATATGATTCGGCGGCAACAGCTTTCACCGACCCGGTTTCACAGTAGTGAAGGAAGGTTTCAAGCAGCCTGGTCCGCTCCCCCTCCGGCAGGTTTTCGAGACTGCGCAGCACATTGCCGATAACACCGGGCGTGTGCTGGTTGATGGCCCCGGCCGCCGCCTGCAGCCACAGGTCGTGTTCGGTGCAGAGCTTCGGGCTGGTTGCGAACGGGATCAGCGAGCGCGCCAGTTTTGCCGCCGGCGGCAGCCCGGCAAGGCCTGCAATGTCGGTGATTAAAACCCCGCCAACATCGGCGAGCAGGTGTGGTTGCTGCTGGCTCGCGGGTATCTGCCGCACGAGCACAACACCGTCTCGCCAGTCACAGAGCATGAACCGCTGTCGGGTTTGCTGCAGCGGGCGGATCCGTGCGCGCGCCGTTGTCACATAGTCGTGCCCGATGACAATCAGTTCGTAGCTGCCGTGAAGGGGTAGCTGTTGCTGTTCCGCAAACTCGGCGGCGGCGCTCTCGGGTTCTTCGGTTGCGAGCAGGGTTAGCAGGGCTCGGGTTTCACTGCGTTGCATATTCTCCCGCAGCGTATCCTGTTCGGTGAGGAACGCCTTCTGCACCTGCTGCGCGTAGTCCTCCACCGCCTCTAAAATCTTTTCGGCGTTTGCCACGAGCAGCGCCGGGTTGCTGCTGCCGATCCGTTTCACCAGGCCGCCCCACAGCACCGGATAGTCGAACCGTACCGCCTCTAGTAGCTGCTCACGCGGGACCCTTTGCCGCGCCCTTTTAATCCCGATTTGTCTGGGCAGATCCACTAGCTCATCGGGGATTTTATTGCCCATCAGGAGCGCGAGCAGGTAGCTGAGGGTGCTGTGTGCAGTTGCCTGAATGTCGGCGTCGTCGACCCTGCTGTAGCCGCCCTCTAGCTGGCTGAGCCGCCCGCTGAAGTCGGCGACCAGCTCGTCAATATCGCCCGCCAGCTGCTGCAGCACCTCGCGCCACTGCGGAGAGACACACTGATCTGAATTAGCGTTTTGTGCCATGCTGCAATACTACACACCAAAACCGGGCTGTTTCAGCTCTTCGATTAGGCATTTGCACAACACTTCCAAGAGATCGTGTGCAAACACTTAACACCGATGAGCACGTAATTATTGATACTTATAGGAGAAAGTTTGACCACGGAGGTAACTTATGACATCACCAGCCTCGGCAAAAGCGCCGAATCAGGGTGCAGCGCTCGACCAGAGCAAAATGCGGAAAATCGCGATTGCCAGCGTTATCGGCACAACCGTTGAATGGTATGACCTGTTTCTTTACGGCACCGCGTCCGCGCTCGTTTTCAACCGGGTGTTCTTCCCGGAACTGCCGCCCGCGGTTGGCACAATCGTCGCCTTCCTCACCTTCGCGTCCGCCTATGTTGCCCGCATTGTTGGCGCGGTTATTTTCGGCCACTTCGGCGACAAACTGGGCCGCAAATCAATGCTGCTCATCTCACTGCTGATGATGGGCGGCGCCACGGTCGGCATCGGCCTCGTGCCCGACTACTACGCAATCGGTATTGCAGCCCCGCTGATTCTGCTGGCGCTGCGCCTGATTCAGGGTCTCGCGCTCGGCGGCGAGTGGGGTGGCGCGGTGCTGATGACCGTTGAACACTCCCCCGCCCACAAGCGCGGCTGGTATGGCTCACTCGTGCAGGTTGGTGTGCCCGCCGGCACACTGATCGCGAACCTGGCGTTCCTGATTATTATCGGCAGCGTCTCCGATGAGGCGCTGCTCAGCTGGGGTTGGCGGATCCCGTTCCTGCTGTCTGCGCTGCTCGTCGCCGTCGGTATTTACATCCGTGTGACGATGGAGGAAACCCCAAGCTTCAAGCAGGTGCGTGACGAGGGCGCCAAAGCTAAACTGCCGTTTGCCTACCTGATCCGCCACTATTGGAAGCAGGTGCTGCTCGGCGGCGTTGCAACCCTGTCGACCGGATCCACCTTCACCCTGCTGGTTGCCTCCGGTGTCGCCTACGGCACCGACGAGATTGGTTACAGCAAGGATCTGATGCTGTGGGCGGTTTTGACCGCGTGTGTAATCGCGCTGTTTGCGATCCCGCTATTTGGCAAGCTGTCGGACCGGATCGGCCGCAAGAAGATTATCGCGGCTGGTATTATCGCCGAGATTGTGCTCGCGTTCCCCTTCTTCTGGCTGCTCAACACCGGCACCCCGGCTCTCGTGTTCGTCGCCTACTCGCTGATGATGATCGCGTTCTGCGCAAACTATGGCCCGATCGCGACCTTCCTCGCCGAGCTGTTTGGTTCGAAGATCCGCTACTCTGGCCTGTCGGTCGCTTACATGCTCTCCGGTCTGCTCGGTTCTGCAATTACCCCGGCCGTAACCGTGTGGCTGCTTGAACTAACCGGTGAGAGCGCATCTGTTGCCTGGTATATCGGATTCGCAGCGCTGCTGTCACTGATCGCCCTGTTCCTGCTCAGCGATAACCGCCTGAAGTCACTTGAATCGGTCGGCAAACAGACCAGCTAGCGAGCAGCGCATGATCGAGAGAATAACCGGCATCCCGGAACTGCCCACCCCGATCGGCCCCTACTCGCAGGCGGTTGTCGCCGGTGACGTTGTCTACACAACCGGCCAGGTGCCAAGCGACGCGAGCGGGGTCACCCCGACTGATTTTGCGGACCAGGTCAGGCAGTGCCTAACGAACCTGCGGGCGACTCTGCGCGCTGCCGGCAGTGACCTTGACCGGGTGGTGAAGGTTAACGCCTACCTCACCGACCCCGCACAGCGCGACACCTTCAACCGGGTATATGAGCAGTTCTTTAGCGAGAGCAAACCCGCGCGCACAACCGTCTGTGTGGGAATCTGGGACATTCCGCTGGAGGTTGAGTGCGTTGCGCGGGTTAAGCAGCCAAGCTACGAGGTGCCGGTTGGCGCTGGTGAGGCTGGCGGTGTTGGTTCGGCGGATGCCACTGAGGCGGGCTCGCCCAGTGAGGCCGGTCTAAGCACCGCCGAAGCAATCCGGCTGCTGCAAACGGTTGACGCCTCCACTCTCGGCCACTTCCTCGACACCGGTTTCTGCTCCCCCGCGATCTTCCGCGTCGGCAGCGGCGACCAGGTAGTCGGCACCGCCCGCACCGTTGATTTATCCGAACCGGACGCAATCGCCGTTAACCGCGCGCTGGTCGCTGCCCAGCCGGGCGAGGTGTTGGTGCTGCGCGTAAAAGGCGGGCTTCACGCCCCAATCGGCGCGGTCACAGCTGCCACAGCCGTGAAACAGCGGCTCGCCGCGATTGTCGTCGACGGGCCGGTAACCGACCGCTCTAACCTCCTGGCTTTAGCCTCTCGACTACCTGTGTTTGCGACGGGCTTCAGCTGCCGTACAACTAAGCGGCTCGGATCCTTAAGCGATGACTGCCACGGCGGAGCGGTTGAGATCGGCGGTGCTGTGATCCACCAGGGGGACATAATAGTTTGTAACGACAACGGCGTTGTCGCGTTGAAACCCGAGCAGATAAGTCGCGGCCTTATCGCTCACGCACAGCAGTCCGATGAGCGGGAGCCAGAGCTGCTCGAGCGCATCAGCAGCTGCGACAACCTGCGGACGGTGTTAGCAACCGGTGATAAGCGCTAACCACCGAACAACCACCCAAAACCAATAACTAACCGATAAAGCCAGAAAGCAAGAGTGATGACAGAGCAGCAGACCCTATCTGCGGGGCACCACATTGTAAAAACCCTCGAAAACTTTGGGGTGAAGCGGGTTTATGCCGTTCCCGGCGAAAGCTACCTGGACGTGCTTGACGGCCTCCACGATTCCACAATCGAGACCGTTGTTTGCCGCCAGGAGGGCGGCGCCGGGTTTATGGCGCTTGCCGAGGGGCGGCTGACCGGTGTCCCGGGAGTTGCGATGGTGACCCGCGGGCCGGGAGCAGCCAACGCGATGATCGCTATCCACACCGCCTGGCAGGACGCAACCCCGCTGGTGTTGTTCGTGGGGCTGATTCCGGTGGCGGATCGCGAGCGTGAGGCTTTTCAGGAGTTCAGCCTTGCGGGCTGGTTTGGCACAACCGCGAAGCGCGTCATCACAATCGACGACCCTGAACGCGCCGGAGAACTAACCGCTGAGGCGCTGCGCATCGCCGCCGCTGGCAGACCAGGGCCGGTGGTTGTTGGCCTGCCTGAGGATATTCTGGTTAAACAGGTCACCAATCCCCGCGCGATCACCCCGGCAAGGTTTGGTGGCAGAGCGGGTGGTGGATCCGTCTCCTCCGAGCAGCTTGGCGAACTGGCGCAGCTGCTTGGTGAGGCAACCAGACCGGCATTTATTGTTGGCGGTGATGGCTGGCACACCGGCTGCGGTGAACAGCTGGCGTCGTTTGCGGAGCTGGCGGGTATCCCAGTCTTCCAGGATTGGCGAGCATACGATGCGGTTCCTCACCAAAGCCCAGCATACGCTGGCTGGCTCGGCTACGGCAGGGCTGACGCGGTCGCTAACAACTACGCTGCCGCCGACCTGCACATTTTTATTGGCTGCGGCAGAACCGATGTGCTGAGCGACGGCTACACCCTCGGGCTAGACACGAAAACCGTGACCGTCACAGGCGACAGTGCAGCGCTCGGGCACAGTGGCAGAGCGGATCTGCAACTGCGTGCAAAACCCGCCGCCTTCGTAGCAGCGCTTACCCAGCTAGATGCCGCTGAGCTAACCGGCAACCGAGACAGCGAGTGGCTAAAGTCTTGCCGCGCGGATCAGGAGCGCTTCGCCGCACACCGCTCCGACGCGAGCGTGAACGCCGCCGCTCCCGCCACCCCCAGCTCCAACGAGGCTTCCGGCGTGGATCTCGGCGATGTGTTTGCGGAGCTGGATCGCCAACTGGCGGGCGAGGCTACGCTCACCTTCGGCGCTGGCAACGCAACCATCTGGGCACACCGTTTTATTAAACACAACCGCGCAGCCAGCCTGGTTGGTGCCCGTAACGGCGCGATGGGGCTTGCGGTTCCGGCAGCGGTTGCAGCCAGCCTGATCACCCCGGATCGACACTGTGTTGCCGTCTGCGGTGACGGCGACTATCTGATGAACGGCCAAGAGATCGCGACCGCTTTTGCGCACGGCGCAAAACCTGTGATTATTGTTATTGACAACGGTATCTACGGCACGATTGTGCAGCACCAGGAGAAGCACTATCCCGGCAGACCGTCCGGCACCCGCATGACAAACCCAGACTTTGCGGAGATTATGCGCGCCCACGGCGGCCACGGCGAGAGCGTCAACCAGACCGCAGAGTTTGCTGGGGCACTTGAACGGTGCCTGGCTGCGGCGGTGCCCGCGCTGATCCACATCAAAATTAGCCCCGAGGTGATGCCGCCCGCGAGCGGCGAGATTGCCTAGTGGTAAGTAATCAGGTTAAACAAACGGAGGATTATTGTGAACGCAATAGCTGATAAGGATTTCCTGCGGCACTGGGATGAACTGTCGCAGTTTGGCGCGGTTCCCGGCACGCACGGGGTGGATCGACAGGCAGGCACCGCCGCAGACGGCGAGCAGCGCAAGTGGTTTGAGAGTCTGCTGACAGAGCATGGTTTTCGGGTTGAGCGGGACGCTATCGGCAACCAGTATGGACTGCTGGAGCTGGTTCCCGGGGCACCGTATGTGCTGACCGGTTCACACCTTGACTCGCAGCCGACCGCCGGCCGGTTCGACGGCGCCTACGGTGTGTTGGCGAGCGCGCACGCCTGCCTGCGGGCTGCCGCCGAGCTCGGTGAGAGCGGCGAGGCAAAATACAATCTCGCGGTTGTTAACTGGTTTAACGAGGAAGGTTCCAGGTTTAAACCGTCGATGATGGGCAGCAGCGTTTTCACCGGTAAGCTGCCGCTTGAGACCGCGCTGAACACGGCGGATCGCAGCGGGGTCACCGTTTACGAGGCGCTCGGTAAGCTGCACGAGCTGGGCGATTTTACGATGCCGGAGGTTGCCTCGTACGCGGAGATCCACGTGCAGCAGGGTCGCAGCATGGAGGCTGACGGTGTCACAATCGGTCTGGTTAACGCCACCTGGGGCGCGCACAAGCTTGAGGTGCGGGTTACCGGCGATCAGGCTCACAGCGGCGCAGCCGAGATGGCGGATCGCAGGGACGCCCTGCTGGGTGCTGCCAGGCTCATCACAGCGGCGCGCGACCTGGTTGATGATTTTGCTCCGGGTGACCTGCACACCGCCTGCGGTGAGATTAACGTCTACCCTAACTCGCCGGTTGTTGTTGCGAGCGAGGTGACGCTGCTGATTGATCTTCGTTCACCACACACCGAGGTTTTGGACGCAGCCTTTGCGAGCCTCGAAAAAACAATCGCTGAGGTGTCTGAGCGTGACCGGCTTGAGATTGAGATAATCGGCGAGCACCGGTGGGAGCAAAACCCGTACCCTGAGAACGGGATCGCACTCGCACGCGAGGCTGCCGCAGAGCTCGGGCTCACTCACGACCGGGTTATGACGGTGGCTGGGCACGACTCAACCAATATGAAGGATGTGGCGCCAACCGTGATGCTGTTTGTGCCGAGCGTTTCTGGTATTTCGCACAACCTGCGCGAGTACACAAGCGACAAGGACATGCTCGCCGGTTTAGCACACCTGGCAGGTGTTGTCACGAAGCTCGCAAAAGACGGGCTGGATCGCGAATAACCTTGTAATTTCGCGCTTCTTGGTGTGGCAGAACCGCAACGAGAAGGTGGCAAAACCGCAACAAGAAGGTGGCAGAACCGCAACGAGAAGGTGGCAGAACCGCAACGAAGGTGACTAGAATGGGTCTATGAGCAGCTCCCTGATTAGACGCAATATTCTGCCGATTGCCCTGGATGCAAAGGCAGTCTCGCCGGTGACGGCGATTTCTGGTGCGCGTCAGTCCGGTAAAACAACTCTGGTTCATCAGCTGCTTAAAGACTCTGCTTCCCGGTTCGTCAACCTTGACGACAACAGCGTGCGAGCAGCAGCGCAGGCGGACCCTGACGGTTTCGCAGACCAGTATCCCGAGGGCACGCTCGCAATCGACGAGATTCAACGGGTTCCTGAACTGCTGCTGTCGATTAAGGCGGCGCTTGAGAGAAACCGGAAACCCGGCAGGTTCGTAATTACCGGATCCGCAAACCTAATGCAGCTACCGAGAAACGCCGAAAGTCTCGCGGGCAGAATGCAGACGATCAACGTCAACCCGCTCAGTCAGGGCGAGATGCTGGGAGTGAACGAGGATTTTGGGCGTTTCGCATGGGAGCTTAGCGAGAGCAGGCAACTGCCTGCCGATTCGCCCGTGAAACGCAGTGAGTATTTTGAGCTGGCGACAGCAACCCGTTTCCCCGAGATCGTCGACTGGGCGCCGAGACAGCAGCGTCGCTGGCTGCAGAACTACATCGACCTGGTGATTTCGAAGGACGTTTCTGAAACGTTTAGGCTACAGCACACTGACCGGATTGAGCCGCTTTTACAGCTGTTCGCGGCCCAACCAGCCAGCGAACTCGTTGCAGCAAACACCGCACGGGCGCTCAACATCCCCGAACGCAGCGTCCCCGGTTATGTCTCCGCACTAAAGAACGTTTTTCTGCTCCGCGAGCTCCCCGCGTGGGGCAACAACATCACCGATCGCAGCATCAAAAAACCCAAAGTTTCGCTGGTGGATCCGGGCATCGCCGCAATGTTGAACGGGGTTAGCGCCACAGGTCTTGAGCTCGATATTTCTAGCGCTCTCGCGGGCGGTACGCTGGAGGCGTTTGTTGTGACTGAGCTGGCTAAACAGCAGAGCTGGTCCGAGGTGGACTACCAGCTGCGGCACTGGCGTGACAGCCGCGGCAACGAGGTTGATGTGATACTGCAAAACCCGCAACGCGAGATTGTGGGGCTGGATGTGAAAGCAACAAGCAGCATCAACAACAGCCACTTTAAGGGCCTAACAACACTGCGTGACAAAGCTGGCTCGTGCTTCAAGAACGGCATAGTTCTCTACACCGGCACCAAGGCGCTGCCGTTTGGGGAGCGGCTCTGGGCGCTGCCGATCAGCACGCTCTGGCAGCAGAGCTAGCGTCGCGGCAACGACTGTCTGGGCCAACCCGAACAGCTGCGAACTAGGCCAACCCCAGCCTGCGGCGCAGCCCGAACCGAACGCCCGGCCACTCACTCGCGATAATCGAGAACACCACCGTGTCGCGGACCACGCCCTCCGGCCCGATCTTGTGGCTGCGCAAGATCCCGTCCTGTTTCGCCCCGAGCTTCGCGATCGCCGCCCGCGACTGGTGGTTGTGGAAGTTTGTTGTCAGCGCAACCGCGATCGCGTCCAGCTCCTCGAATGCGCGCCCGAGCAGCAGCAGTTTCATCGCCGGGTTAATCGCCCTCCCCTGCGCCTTCACACCCAGCCAGGTGTAACCCATTTCGAGTCGGCGGTTAGCCTCGTCAATCTCGAAATAGGTCGTCATCCCAACCGCCTTGCCGGCCTCTGGATCCACCACCGCCCACGGTGCCATGCGCCCCTGCCGCTGCAGCTCCAGGCGCCGCTCAATCTCAGCTTCAACCCGATCAGGGGCAGGAATGGTGGTGTATCATGCCTTGCGCCACAGCTCCCCCTCGCCCGCGGCCTCCGCGAGATCCGCCGCGTGCTCAACACTGAGCTGTTCAAGCCTCACAAACTCGTTACTGAGCGTAACCGCTTCACTAAAACTGTTCATAGCAGCATCCTACCCACTCTCGCGGGGGTGGATCACGTCAACACGGCCCCGGGGGTGTCCCTTCTCAACGGGTTCAACTCGTGCACGATCCACCGCAGCGGATCCTCTCTCTTACAACCTCACCTATTCTTGCTCGCCAGGTTTCACCCTATATCCCCTTGATATTGGATTTATTCCTCAAGATTTTATGGACAACTTTTCTTTTTCTTCGAGCGTGTGCAACAAGAGCACAGCATTCTCGAATGCTTGAATCTCGTCTATGCCAATAAGAGTCATGTCATAGTCGATCTCAGAACCCTTGAGAACTAGCCGACAAGAGCACTCGTGATTACCGTCAACTTGCATTAATTCGCCTAGGGTAATTGTCGCCACGACAGGTGTTTCGCTGCCATCCTGATAGATTCGAGTGAACATTATGCCCTAGCTGCTGGCTCCAGCGATACAAACCGCCAGCTTAGCGGAGACTGCCTCCCAGCAAACAGCTCGACCCTGCGCACGGCCAGTGTTTCCTTGTTAAAGCGAAACCAACCGAGATTGCATCCGACCTATTTGCCCGTGGCGCTGTTCTCCTGCTCATCATCGCGTTTCGCAAACGCGTAGATCAGGGCTGCCCCGGTCAGGAACACAGCGGCTGGGATGAAGCCGTTGAGCACGCTCCCGAAGAAGGAGAATGCCCGCTCAACAAACCCAACATCCAAATAGGGGTTGAAAGTGAAGAATGAAATAAACCCGAACAGCACTGTGCCAAGGTTTGACAGCGCAAACACCAGGCCGAGGACACCGGTGACGAGGAACGCTTTCCGGGCGTGCTTGTTTGTCGGAATCTCTAGCCGCGGAGCACCAGGCTTCTGCGCCGCACCGTTCACCTGCGCGCCGTATGGGGCGCCTGCACCCGGCTGCTGCGCATACTGGCCTGCCTGGTCCGGCTGCGCGTACTGCCCGATAACCGGCTGCGCCACCTGACCGTGCGCGGGCGGTGCCGCGTGTGCGACGGCGGGCTGGTCAGCGGGCTGCTGGGCGGATCCACCCACCTGCTGAGCAGGCTGGTTGCTGTCTGGGTTTTCGATGTTCAAAATGACCTCTCCGTCTGGGTTGTTTAGTTGGTTTAGGTTAATCTTAGCCGCGGCACAGTGAATCCAAGCCGCGGATCACAGAGGGCTCGCGGTGGCTACTTGAGCTCAACGTCTTCCTCGGGCAGAACCTCTACCCGCAGGCTCTCCGCGTCAGCCTTGGTGCTGATCTGGTACTCGGTGGTTTGCAGTGCGTCGGAGCACTCTGCGCCAGCCTCGGCCTCACGCTTCTCGATCAGGGCGACCCGCAAAAGCCCGTCCTTCTCATCAGACTGGATCCGGTAGCTGTAGCATTTTGGATCCGCCGTCGAAGCCTTAATGGTGATCTCGTTAGCACCCGTGACCTCGAAACCGTCCCACGAAGCAATATCCTCGGATGGGCCACCGGCACAGCCAGCGAGGGTTGCGCCAAGCGCTGCGCAGACCGCGAAACCGGCCGCCGCTTTAACCACGTTAACTCGTGTGAATCCCATAAAAATCTCCCCCTTTGTATCCGCTCAAATATAAGCGATAAACAGTCTTATCTTAACAAGCGGGCGGGGTTTCTACAAGGCAAACGACTGCGATCGCGGGGATATTACGCCGCCGCGCTAGCTAGTTTGCGAGGTCGATTTTGGTGGAGTCGAGCGGCTCAATCTGCATCGAAACGGCCGGGCTCTTAGTGTCGAACTCGAACTTCATCTCTTTGCCATCACCCGAGCAGTCGTCGGGCGCGGTTGACAGCCCACCCTCCACGATTGCCACGCGCAGCACACCGTCGTGCTCCTCGGCAACGGTGCGGTGCCCGTAGCACTCCTCACTGCCCATAAACGCAATCACCTCAACCTTGTTCTCACCGGTTACTTCGTAGGCATCCCAAACAACCACACGCTCGTTCTCCAGTACCGGGTCGGCGGAGTTTACGGCGCTGGAACAACCTGCGAGGCCGAGCAGCATGGATCCGCCCGCCACAACGGCCGCAAACCCCATCAACCTGTTATTTTTCCCTGCCAACGAAACAGCCTCCCCAAGCCAACGACGAAACACAAAATCTAAACAAAGCAACGCCAAAACGGAGTCCAAATCACCGGCCAGAGCTGTTTGCAACAACTACGCTACTACATTCACCTGAATTATTCTAGGGAGTCTCGGCGGTTTTTTGAATCCATTCATTCGGGGCGGATCCACGCCCCGCCGCGCATCTCAGTTTGCGATACAAATACCCCCGGGGGTATAGTAGTTGCTATGTGTAGACCAGTAACTTGTAGAAAATGTCAAAAGACCACCTGGGCTGGCTGCGGCCAGCACATCAGCTCTGTAAAAGCGAGCGTTCCCCCCGGGCAGTGGTGTACCTGCGGATCCGGCAAGGGCGGATCCGGCGCTAAAGCAAACAGCGCAGGCACCAAGGCTAACAGCGCCAGCGGCAAAGCTGACGGCGACAGCCAGTCCCAGGGATTCTTCTCACGACTGTTTTCAAGGAGCAACTAGATGGCAACCACGATTATTGTTGGCGGTGTTGCGGGTGGCATGTCAACCGCCGCGCGTCTGCGTCGCCGCAGCGAAGACATGGAGATTATCGTCTTTGAGGCGTCCGGTCATGTGTCATTCGCAAACTGCGGGCTGCCCTACTATGTGGGCGGAACCATTGCCGAGCGTGACGCGCTGCTGCTGCAAAACCCCGAGTCGCTGCGGGCACGTTTCAACATTGACGTGCGGGTAAACCACCGGGTCACCGCGATAAACACCGAGGCGCAGACCGTCACGGTTGAACACGCTGGCGTAACCTCAACCCACCACTACGACCACCTCGTGCTCTCCCCCGGCGCGCGGCCGATAGTGCCCGACATGCCGGGCAAGGAGCGGCTGCTAACCCTCCGCACCGTTGAGGATGTTGACTCAATCGTTGCAGCACTCGATTTAGAGGGCGCGGATCCTGTCACCTCCGCAGCAATCATCGGCGGCGGCTTCATCGGCGTTGAACTCGCCGAGAACCTGAAGGACCGCGGCCTTAACGTCACCATTATCGAGCGCGCACCGCACATCCTCGGCATCGCTGATCAGGAGATCGTGGGCGTGATGATGCAGAACCTGCGCGACAACGGCATCAACATCATCACAAACGCAAACGCCACCGAGATCACCGCCGACGAGGTGCTGCTCGCTGACGGCACCCGCGTTCCAGCGAGCATTGTTATCGCCGCGATCGGTGTTATTCCCGAGACGGATCTGGCGCGCGACGCCGGAATCGCCCTCGGCGAGCGCGGTGGCATCCAGGTTGATGACCAGCTGCGCACCTCCGCCCCGAACGTGTTCGCGCTCGGCGACGCTTCAGAGAAACGCGACTTCAACACCGACGCTGCTGCACTTGTGCCGCTCGCGCAGACCGCGAACCGTCACGGCAGGCTCGTCGCCGACATTATCACCGGTCGCGACACTGCCCGGCTCGCAACCCAGGGCACCGCGATCATCGGCGCCTTCGGTGTGGCTCTCGCGGTGACCGGCTGGAGTGAGCGACGGGCTCGCGCGGCGGGCAGGGCGATCCGCATTGTGCACGTGCACCCGGCAAGCCACGCCGGCTACTATCCGGGATCCGCCCCAGTGCATTTGAAGCTGATAATTGACGCGGAGACCGACAAGATTCTGGGCGCACAAGCGGTTGGGCGTGACGGCGTAGACAAGCGGATCGATGTTATCGCGACCGCAATGCGTGCGGGCCTCACCGCCAGCGACCTCGCAGACCTGGAGCTTGCATACTCGCCGCAGTATGGATCCGCTAAGGACGCGGTCAACATCGCGGGCATGGTCGCCGACAACCAGCTGACGGGAGAGAACACCGTTCACTGGCACGAGCTCGCTGACATCACCGCCGCAGCTGGCACAGAGGGTGCCGTGGGTGCCGCGGGTGGATCCGCCGCGCACCTGGTCGATGTGCGCTCCCCCGCCGAACACGCCGCCGGAACCATTCCGGGCGCTGTTAATATTCCGGTTGACACAATGCGTGATGTGCTCGCGAAAAACCCGGACGCGATCGCACCCGACGCGGTTGTGTTCTGCCAGGTTGGACTGCGTGGCCACGTTGCCACTACACTGTTGCGAGGACACGGTGTAAAAGTGCGCAACCTGAGTGGCGGATACGTCACCTGGTCGCACGCACAGCAAGGCACCTAAACTGCGATGGGGGTATTAATGGAACTCGCTGTAGAAGACACGAAACCGGCGATAAATCGACTAAAACGGGCTCGTGGTCAGCTTGATGCGGTGATTCGGATGCTGGAGTCGGAGGCGGACTGCGAACAGGTTATTCAGCAGCTCGCCGCTTGCTCAAAGGCGATAGATAAAGCCGGCTACCAGATCATTGCGACCGGTCTGAAACAGTGCCTCGATTCCACCTCCGACACAACCGAGGTGCAGAAACAGCTGGAGAAGGTTTTCCTCAGCTTTAGCTAGTGGCGACAGTCGGTGAGCGGGTCGCGGCTTGTGTGCTGCACCAGCCAGAGCGCGGGCCGCGACAGCCTATTGAGAACAGTTCTCAATTTGTTCGCAACACCCCTCACCGGCGCTGGCACACGCTCGCCAGACAGGACTAGAATCTCTAGCATGACCGCCGCAGCGACAGGATCCACCCCCTCACCAACGACAGCGCCCGCACCACAGGTTAAAACCCTGCTGACCGCGGTTTTCCTCACTTATCTCGGGCAGATGACGCTCGCACCTGTGGCCGCACCGCTCGCCCGCGAGATCAGGCTTGAGGAGTGGCAGGTCGGTGTCACAATCAGTTTGGCCGCGGTTATGGTTGTGTTGACTAGCCAGGTGTGGGGGCGCAGATCCCAGTCGCTCGGCCGCAAACCGGTGCTGCTCGTCGCGATGCTGCTCGCAACCATCGCAATGGCGGTTTTCACGCTGATGGCGTGGCTGGGAACAACCGGTGCCCTCTCCGGCACCCCACTGTTTCTGCTGTTCCTGCTCAGCCGCGGCCTCCTGTTCGGATCCGCTATCGCCGCTGTCGCCCCGACCGCCCAAGCCTTCATCGCCGACATAACCCCCGATGAGACTGCCCGCGTCAAGGGCATGGCGGGTGTCGGTGCGGTGCAGGGCAGCGCGATGGTTGTTGGCGCCGTGGTCGGCGGCACGATCGCGGGAATCGACCTTATGCTGTCCATCGCGATTGTGCCGGTGCTAATCCTCTGCGGCGTACTACTCGTCGCGTTCCGCCTGCGCGGCGACGCTAAAACAACGCTGATCGAAAACCCCGCCAAGGTTAACCCGCGCGACAGCCGCGTCTGGCCGTTCCTGCTCGCCGGTTTCGGCCTCTACACCGCGCTCGGTTTTATGCAGATCATCGCCGGTTTCTTAGTGCAGGACCGCTTCCACGTCAGCAGCGGCAACGCCGGTTTCATCGCGGGCATGGCAATGCTCGTCTCCGGGCTCGGCCTCATCTTCTCCCAGACCGTGATCGTGCCACGCAGCGGCTGGGCACCCGGCAAACTGTTGCGGATCGGTGTCGCCATCTCACTCGCAGGCTTCCTGCTGCTCCTCCCCGACGCCGGATACCCGCTGCTGTTTATCTCAATGGCGCTAATCGGTCTCGGCCTCGGCATCGCCTCCCCCGGATTCACCGCCGGCCCCTCACTGCTGCTCGCGCGTGAAGAACAGGGTGGCATGGCCGGACTAATCGGCGCCACAATGGGTCTAACCTTCGTCGTCGCACCAACCGCGAGCACCATCCTCTACCGTTTCTCCCCCACCCTGCCACTGGCGATCGCCGCCGCAATCATGGCGCTCGTGCTGCTGCTGGTGCTCACACACCCGCGTTTCCGGGGTGGATCCGGGCGGTAACCGCCCCGGTCCGCTGGCAGCTTGTGAGCGAACTTACCCCGAGCAGCAGCAGGGGCGCTGGCTCACACAGATGCTTCTAGAAAAGGCCGATCTGCAATTCAGCCTGACTACGGGGACGTTCTGAAAGTGTCGTGACAAGATCCTCAGTCAGCACCCGTTTACGTCCACTCAGCACTGTTTTTTTAGCAGCGTTCTCGGCCGCTGTAACCACCTCCGCGTGGGTCAGCCCCTGTGCAGCGGTTAGTATTCGTGGCCAGCTTAAGTTTGATGTTTGGAATGACGAAAGCCTGTTTTTTATCACGAGCTCAATCGCTGCTTTGTCGGGCAGCTCAAAACTCATAACAGTGTCGAACCGTCTGAATAGCGCATTGTCTAGCAGACTAGGATGATTCGTGGCAGCAATGATGATGCTGTCAGAGTTGTCTTCTTCTAGGAACTGCAAAAACGAGTTGAGCACCCTGCGAATTTCTCCGACATCGTTCATTGCGCCGCGATCTCCGCCGAGGGCATCCACTTCGTCAAAGAGATAGACGCCTCGTGTCTCGGCGAGAGCATCGAAGATTAACCTCAGTTTCGCTGCTGTCTCACCCATAAATCTTGTGAACACCGCATCCAGCCTGATTGTGAACAGTGGCAGCCCGAGTTCACCAGCGATCACACGAGCGGTAGAGGTTTTACCTGTCCCGGGGGGCCGGTTAACAGTAGGCGCCGTGCGGGTGTGAGACCGTATGCGGCTAATTCACTGCGCTGCCGCTGTTCCAGCAGCACGTGTTCGAGCCGTGCCCGTAGCGTCTCAGAGAGCACAAGATCTCCCAACCTTGCCCCGGGGTAGGAAACCTGCAGCAGATCACTCAGCTCACCTCTAGACTGCGCCAGCGGGACAACAGCGGCAAGGCCAGGCTGTCCGCCGGAACGCTTCCTAAGCTCGTTAACCAGGTCACGCAGCTCTTGCGCATATCTGGAATGACCGGACCTAGCGGCTTTAGCAGCAACCTGCATTGCAACCGCATAAAAGTTGGGGTCATCGCCGTCTGCGTGGCTTTTTACCAGGGCTTTAACCTGATCGTTAGTTGCCATGGTAAGCCCTCCCGGAATATGCCCAGAACCTGTAACGCCTAGATGTTAATCATACCGACTTTAGTGCTATCTTCCAATGAGACTGGCGGTCGCAACCCAGTCCAAAACAAAGGATTTTATCGCCCGCCTGGTCCAGCTCCAAGCCCATAGAACCTGTCGAAAAAGGCGGTTAGTTTTTTGATAACGGTCTGCTTCTTCTCGCCGTGTCCACCGGTAGGCGTGAAACGAGAAACAGGCGGCAGTATCTTCGTAATCGCTGTTCCAGAGGTGCTGAGGGCGCCGTCACGGAATGCCTTTTCCATAAAGCGGCTGGTTTCCTCAGGGTTTAGTCTTTCCACTTTCACAATGTCAGCAAGTTCTGATTCGCTCTTCGCTCGAATATAGTCTTGCCACTCATCCTCAACGGTGCTGTTTCCGGTAATGGAGTCGATGAACTCCGAGAAGAGGTCTTTCTTGTTTCGCAGGCTTGGGCTTGCCTCAATGGCTCGCCTAATGGTTGCTGGAATGTTTTCGTTGATTTCCTCGTCGAGGGATCCTTCTTCATCCAGCGTCGCACCACTGTCTAGCTGTAGCTCGTTCCCCAGTCTCTGCTGGTGCTTCTCTATCAGCATGAGTATGTAGTCAACGTTGATTTCTACCTGTTTTATCAGTTCGATTTCAAACACTACATCATCGTGGGCGGGATCATTTTCAGCTTCTTTTTCTCCCCTGATTTCATCATGCAGGTTGAGATAGATGCTGCGATAGTCTTGAACCTGTCGCCGGTTCAACAGTTCCTTACCGGCAAACTCATCAAACGAGGTGAGGATGTTTTCAAGGCGCAGGATGGCTCCAAAGAGTTTGATAAAACTCCTTTTAGCTCGCTCTCCCACTATCTGCTTGTTGAGCGGGAACTCCTCCAAAAGCTCGGTTACCTTGTCCTTATACTCGCGATAGTAGTGCTTGAAGGGTTTCATCAGTACAACACCGCTTGCGTCCTTGTTACCAAACAGCTCTAGTGCCGCGTTGGTTTCCTCTTCTAAGTCTCGGAAGGCAACGATGTTACCGTATGTTTTCACCGAGTTGAGGATACGGTTGGTGCGGGAGTACGCCTGAATAAGGCCGTGGGCTCGCAGATTCTTATCGACAAACAGTGTGTTGAGCGTTGTCGCATCGAACCCGGTGAGGAACATGTTCACAACGATCACAAGATCGAGTTCCCGGTTCTTCAACCGCATCGACAGATCTTTGTAGTAGTTTTGGAACTTTTCGGCACTGGTGTCGTAGCTAGTGCCGAACATTTCGTTGTAGTCGTTGATCGCCTCTTCCAGGAACTCACGCGCATCAGTGCTGAGCGCGTCGGTGTCAAAGGCTTCCTCGTCGAGGATGCCGTCGTCCGCCGCCTCATTCGCACCGTAGGAGTATATGATACCCACCTTCAGCTGCTGATCGGAGGGCAGATCCTGCTGCTGGATAGCGAACTGGTTGTAGTACTTCCGAGCAGCTTCAATGGACGCAGTAGCGAAGATGGCGTTAAAGCCTCGCACCTGCCTGCTTGCACGCTTCGCTTCCTTGCTTCCACGAGTTCTGGCCGCTTCTGCAACATTCGTCACAACAGAGTGGCCGTAGCTGGTGGATCGCTTTGTTTTCTGCGCAAAATGCTCCAGCGTGTAGCTTACAACCTCGCGGATCCGTCTCTCATCCAGCAGTAGTTTCTCGGTCTCCACAGTCGAGATTTTGCTGCCTAAACAGCCGCCGACAGTGCTTGTTTTCACATAGTCGATCCGGAACGGAAGTACGTTCTTATCTGTGATCGCGTCAACGATTGTGTAGGTGTGAAGTTTGTCGCCAAACACCTGTTCGGTTGTTTTCAACCCAGCGCTGCTGCCCGAGCGACTGTTGGCGGCAAAGATTGGGGTGCCAGTGAATCCAAACAGGTTGTAGCGCTTGAAGGATTTCGTTATGCGGTTGTGCATATCACCGAACTGTGACCGGTGGCACTCGTCGAAGATGATAACCACGTGTTTACCGTAGACATCATGTTTCTCGTTTGCTTTGATGAAGGTCGACAGCTTCTGAATCGTCGTGATGATGATCTTAGCGTTCTCATCCTCGAGCTGCTTCTTGAGAACCGCAGTCGAGGTGTTTGAGTTTGCTGCACCTTTTTGGAACCGGTCATATTCACGCATCGTCTGATAGTCGAGGTCTTTACGATCGACAACAAACAACACCTTGTCAACGCTTGGCAGGGCTGACGCAAGCTGCGCTGTTTTAAAGCTGGTCAGCGTCTTACCGGAGCCGGTTGTGTGCCACACATAGCCGCCGGCTTTCACTGAGCCGAGGTGCTTATAGTTTGTGGCGATCTCGATACGCTGCATGATCCGCTCGGTTGCAACGATCTGATACGGCCGCATAACAAGCAGCATCCGCTCCGCGGTCAGCACACAGTACTTGGTGAGAATGTTGAGCAGAGTGTGCTTAGCGAAGAAGGTTTTTGCAAACGCAGTGAGGTCAAGAATGGGCTTGTTTTGCGCGTCTGCCCACCAGGAGGTGAACTCGAAACTGTTCGAGGTTTTTCGGCGTTTAGCGGTATTTTTCGCTTCTTTAATGTGCTGCTCGCGAGTCGTGTTCGAGTAGTACTTGGTTAGCGTGCCGTTCGAGATGACGAACAGCTGCACGTACTCGAAGAGTCCAGATCCGCCCCAAAAACTGTCTCGCTGGTAGCGGTTAATCTGGTTGAAGGCTTCACGAATATTGACGCCGCGCCGCTTCAGCTCAATGTGTACGAGTGGCAAGCCGTTCACCAACACGGTGACGTCATAGCGGTTGGTGGATCGCGATCCGCCGCTGCCGTTCTTGCCCGAGGTGTCAATCTGGTACTGGTTTATCACCTGTAGCCGGTTGTTGTGGATGTTGGCTTTGTCCAGCAGTTTAATGTTTTTGGTGAGCCCGTTATCGCGCTGCAGCAGCTGCACGTGGTTCTCTTGGATCTTCGCGGTTTTTTCCTCGATACCCTCGTTCTTGCCAGCGATCACGTTCCCGAAGAAGCGCTCCCACTCACTGTCTGAGAACTTGTAGTCGTTGAGCGCTTCGAGCTGTCGGCGCAGATTCTCAATGAGGTCTGCTTCCTTTGTAATGTGTAAGCGCTCATAGGCTTGTGAGACCAGCGTTTCTATGAACTCACGCTCGAGTTCCGCCTCGCTCTGGTGGTTGTCTGCGGTTTTGGTGTCGGGGGTGTATTCAGCTACTACAGTGCTTTCGTCGCTGAAGGCAATAAGGTCATATTGAGGTGCAGGGGTGTTTATCATGGTTTGTCCTATGTGTTGAGTCCGCGCTCTTCCCAGTCGGCGTAAGTGCCGCCTTCCCATTTCCACGCTAAGCGACCATTGGTTGAGCGCCCAGTTGCGAGTGCTCCTGCTTGCGATGTTGATGAGCAGGGAATATCTCTTGTAGTGATTGCAAGACCGGTTGCAGCATCAATGCGAACTGAGCCGTCGTTGACAAGTGCGTCTCGTTTGCTTTTCATGGATGCGTAGGATTTTTCTGTGGTTTCTGCGACTGCTTTACCAATCCAGCGAGGGGCGATCCGCGATCCTTCCAGCAGAAAGAACTCGCCGTCAACAACCTGCAGCTTGGCATCGATCTGACGCTTCTTCTGTTTCAGGCTGAAGATAGGCGACTCGGTTGCAGGTTTGGCTTCTTCTTGGGCTGCAACAGCGGTTTTTCTTCCGCGAAGGATGTTTATGCCGAGGACTGGCAGAATCACCTGCAGCTGTACAAAGAAAGCTTCCATATCTGAGCGTTGAGCTTCAGAGAGTTTACGCCCCTGCGGGGTGTTGCCATTTTCTAGATAGCAGCGTTCGG
This sequence comes from Leucobacter sp. OH1287, assembly GCF_003859945.1. GTDB lineage: Bacteria > Actinomycetota > Actinomycetes > Actinomycetales > Microbacteriaceae > Canibacter. The sequence continues at coordinate 85,682 of NZ_RQYM01000002.1, read as the reverse complement.
CCTTACGGGCTTGATCGGCCAGTTGTTTTTCCAGTTCTCCCCAGTGCCCCTCGTTAAAGGCAGCGTCTTTAGCCGTGATTATAACCAGCCGATCCCAAAAGTCTTTTTTGGCATCGTGTTCACGGAATCGCGTAACAAAGTTCTCTGTGCGACCAATGTAGGCACGAGTTTGTTCGGTTACACCAAAATCGTTACCCAGTAGAATGTATACGCCGTTCCTCTCTTTTACTTCATCACGTTCGTTGAGGATGCGGGTTAGTTCTGCGCGCGGCCCTGCGAGGATATGCCCTGTCCATCCTGCAATCTCAGCGGTGGTGAGTCCGCCAGCTACCCCGTCAACCAGGAAGAGCTCGATATGTTTGCCCTTCATGCGCGCTCAGGCTCCTTCTTATTAGGCAATGCACCCTCAGTGGATCCAGCTGGCTGATCTTCTTTAAGCTCTGGGAAGCTGAGGAGACGATCGCGATAGTGCTCGTACTGCTTACGGCGTGCAGCTATCTCAGCTGGCAACCCAGAGCTCAGGTCATTGACCAGGGCATCCATTTGATCTAGAACTGAAGCTATTTCCTCTTGTCTTTGCCGTGGCGGTACAGAGACGCAAAGCCGTTTTAATGATCCAACTGACAAACCCGGCTGCGCTGATTTTGTAGCATATTGGTTCAGATTCATCCATGTGAGAAGGTGGTATATCCAACTCAAATCAAGTGGCTGTTTTGGAGTGACAAGTACAGCGTGTTCAGTTGCGTAAAAAGGTCCTTTCCCCCGAACCACATTTCCACAAAGAGCACCCTGACGTCCTATCAAGACAAATGAACCACCACCATTCGCCTCTGCAACATACCCTCTTAATCCCCCAGCTCCATAACTAAGGTATTGGGTGAGTGTCCGTGCTATCTTTTGATACGAGAGCGGCCTTGACAAAGCTTCCTGCTTTCATCTCGACAATGTCACCGAGTGCTTTGACTCTATGTTGTTTTCCAGTTTCGCCGAACAAACAATCACGATAATGCGCATACTGAAGGCGCCGTTTCTCCAGCTCCGCTTCCAGCTCCGCTTCCAGCTCCGCTTCCAGCTCTGTAAACAAGTCTAGTATGCGAACGATCTCTTCCTGCACTTCGACAGGAGGAAGAGGAACCAAAATTTGCGTGAGCTTCTTGGCTGATAGCTCAATAACTTTTGTTCCCGTACAGAGCCTTCTCTTTTGCTGTTGAAAATCTTCTGTCTGCATCCAATACGCAAGATATTTGGAGTTATGCTTATGCCGAATGACACACGCATGACCTCCGATGACAATTTTCTTATCTCCAACCCATGCGAGCGACTTGCCTACGTCTTCAAGATTTTCGCTCGTATTCGTAATAATAAGATCACCAGGATTCACATGGACTAGCTTCTGCGCATTTTCTTCTGAAACAAATGTAAATGTTGACTCTGCATAAGTACCATAGAGGGTGTATATCTGCCCGTAATGGATCGCACCGATTCCTTCCTCAGTCAGAATTGTTTTAGGCATCCCGCTACCACGCTGTATTTCAGCAAACTCTCCTATGGCAACATACGGAACCCCATCGGGGCACAGTTCTTGAATGAGCTGCTCGATATTGGTGCTCATGCGGATGACCTCGTCCAGCTCTGCTTGACGTGCCTCCTGCACCGACACGGCCTCCCCTACGCGCTTATCTTCTTCCGAGAGGACAGGCCCGCTATACGTTGCATTTTCAGGTGTTGGCAACATGTCACTTGCCCTCGGCTTTCTCACTGAGTTCCTTGATGCTAGCGGCGTAATCGCGCTCCACAGGGGTCTGGATGTCTCGGATTCGTTGGCGGTAGCGTTCGCACTCCCGCTTGACTACATTCGTCATCTGCTTATGGCTTCGGGCGCCGTGCCCTTCCAGCACCTCACCACCCATTGCAGCAATGAGCGTTTTCAGGTGGGGCATCCAATCCGCCATAAAGGTGGGGGTGTGCATGCGTGCGCGCAGCTCCGCCGCTTCAAAATAGGCTGACACCATGAGACGCAGGCGCTCCAGTTCATCTTGGGTCAGGTAATTCTTTGCCACCTCTGCCTCTTCCCGCGTTGGATGTTCGCCTTTAAAGGATGTCATCCCCATGAAGGGCGCGTCAGCATTGATCCGACTGATCACCAGTTCTGCTGCGGTGTGGCCGTGGACCGCGAAATGGAACATGTTCTGCACGGTGGCAAAGAACTCCCTGGCGACAGGAGAATTCGGATCATAGTCCGGGCTGGTGGCAAACAGATCCAGCACTTGGCGGTAGAAGACCTTCTCACTGGCGCGAATATCGCGGATGCGTTCTAGGAGTTCACGCCAATACGCTCCCCCACCCAGGTTCTTCAGGCGCTCATCATCCATCGCAAAGCCCTTGACCAAGAACTCCGACAAATGCTGGGTGGCCCACTGGCGAAACTGCGTGCCCTGAGGCGATCGCACGCGGTAGCCCACGGCCAGCACGGCCTCCAGGCTGTAGTACTTCAGTGTGCGTTCGACCTGACGCGGGCCCTCTTGGCGAACTTGTAAGTAATCCTTACAAGTTGCCTCCGTCACAATTTCACCCTCGTCGTAAAGATGCTTCAGATGGATGGCAATATTCTGCCGACTGGTCTGATACAGGGTTGCCATCTGCTCCTGCGTCAGCCACGCCTGGCCGTCATACAACCCCAGCTCCACAACAGGGTTCCCCTGGACATCCCTATAGACAATCAGCTCACCACGGACGTCCTCATCCCTGTACTCAGGGAGGAAAGCGGTGGCCGCGTCACTAACCGTGAAGTCCTCATCGGCGGCACTCATGCCTGCCATCCCCCCTCAGGAGCGGTGCTCCCTTGCAACACGGTGCTCTCCTCCAGAACAGCAACAATGGCGTCGATCTGCGAGCGCAGCACTTCCTGCCTACTCACTATCTGCGCTATCTCCTCATTCAACTCTGTGATATTAACCACTTCCCGAGTGTCCTCTTTTTCAACGTAAGAAGACACTGAGATGTTGTAGTCGTTCACTGCAATTTCTTCGCACTTCACCAGCCGAGAAACAAACTCAACGTCCTCTCTGGCGACGAAACGATCTAGGATGTGATCCTGGTTGCCAGGCAACAGTTTGTTCTTGTTACCGACCCGTTTAAACTCTGCGGAGGCATCAATAAACAGCACACTGTTATCTGTCTTAGACTTCTTTAGCACAATAATGCAGGTGGCAATTGTGGTGCCGAAGAACAGATCCGCTGGCAACTGAATAACGGTATCAACGTAGTTGTTGTCAATCAGGTACTTGCGGATTTTCTGCTCGGCCCCGCCCCTATAGAGCACGCCCGGGAACTCAACAATGGCCGCGGTTCCGTTCTCCGCCAACCACGATAGCATGTGCATGGTGAACGCCAGGTCTGCCTTTGACTTTGGGGCCAAAACACCGGCGGGCGCAAACCTAGGATCATTGATGAGCAGCGGGTTATCGTTGCCCTCCCACTTGATTGAGTAGGGAGGATTAGAAACAATCGCCTCAAAAGGTTCATCATCCCAGTGCTTCGGTTCTGTGAGGGTATCCCCCAGCGCAATATCAAACTTTTCGTAGTTCACATCGTGCAAGAACATATTGATGCGAGCAAGGTTGTAGGTGGTGAGGTTGATCTCCTGACCGTAGAATCCACCGACGTTATCTCGCCCAAGCACCTTTGCAAACTTCAGCAGTAGCGAGCCAGAGCCGACAGCAGGGTCGTAAACCTTATTAACACGGGTTTTACCGTGCGAGGCAATACGAGCCAGCAGCTCTGAAACCTCCTGTGGTGTGAAGAACTCTCCACCAGATTTTCCGGCACTGGAGGCGTACATAGTCATCAAATACTCGTACGCATCCCCGAACAGATCAATTGAGTTATCCTCAAAACTGCCAAGCGGCATATCGCCGATAGCGTTAAGCAGCCCGACCAGTTTCTCGTTACGCTGCGCAACAGAGTTACCAAGCTTTGAGCTGTTGACATCCAGATCATCAAACAGCCCCTTCAGGTCGTCCTCACTAGCTGTACTAACAGCTGATCCCTCGATGTTCTTAAACACTCGCTCAAGTGTTTCATTGAGGTTTTCGTCGTGCCGTGCTCGCTTACGCACATTCTGGAATAGTTCCGAGGGCAGAATATAGAAGCCCTTCTCTGCAACAGTCTCAGTACGCCCAAACTCCGCTTTCTCGTCAGAGAGAGCCGCGTAGTCAAAATCAGTATCACCTGCAGCATGTTCACGCTTGTTTAAGTAGGAGGTGAGGTTCTCTGAGATAAAGCGGTAGAACAGCATTCCGAGCACATAAGCCTTGAAATCCCAACCGTCGACACTCCCGCGCAGATCGTTCGCGATCCGCCAGATGGTCTTGTGCAGCTCTGCCCTTTGAGATTCTTTTGTGTTTGGCACCATGAGTTTATTGTCTCACAAGAACAGCCGAGCAGTCACTAGCTAGATACCGCGTTTATGCCGCCTTGCAAGCTAGTCAAATTTCTGCACAGATTAGCACTTGCACAAAATTACTACATGAGCTAGAGTAATTACTACATCACATGCAGTAGTAGTGAAAGGGGTGAGCAGGATGATCAGCAGTGACATGATCCGCACAACCCTCGAAATGCTGATTCTCAGCGTGCTAGCCGAGGGGGCCTCATACGGCTATGCGATCTCACAGCGCCTGCGTGAACAGAGCGCGGGTGCATACGATCCCAAAGAAACAACCCTGTATGCCGCGATCCGCCGTCTCGAACAAAAGGGGTATCTGACCTCGTTCCCGGGCAGCGAAACAGCCGGACGCCCCCGCACCTACTACGCGCTGACCGCTGCGGGTGAGACGCAGTTGCAGAACCTGAAACAGACCTGGCGTGATGGCATAACCGCCGTCACCCGAATCCTTGGGGAGGGATAACATGAACGAAGCAGTAAGGCTTTATATTGAGGCGCAGTTTCAGACACTGCCCGAGACCCCGGAGGTCGGGCGGGCAAAGCAGGAGCTGCTGCAGATGAGCGAGGATAAATACGGTGAGTTGCTCGCCTCCGGTGTCAGCGAGAACGAGGCAACCGGGCGGGTTATCACCGAGTTCGGTAACCTGAACGAACTGGCCGATGAGTTGGGGATCCGCCACGCACTAAACACCTCAGCCGCCGGGTATACACACGCTGCCGAGGCAGAAGCTGCACCGGATCTGCCGGTGCTGACTCGGGAGGAGGCCGAGCAGGCTCTCGCGGACAACCGCCGCGCATCAATCTTTATCGCAGCGGGCGTTGCGATTATTCTGCTCGGGGTTATCGCCAACATTCTGCTCTCTGGCGGCCTCTCGTTTAAGTTGTTTGCCAGCCCCGGGGTTGTGCGGGCAGACGCTAATCTCGGGTTCATTACGCTGATCGGGGTTGCGATCGCGGTGCCGATCTTTATTATGAGCGTTGCAACCAACCGCCGGTTCCGCAAACTCGACGAGGGTAAAGCGATTGTCGACTACGACACCGGCAAACACTATAAAGCAAAGCTTGATGAGGCGGAGCCGCGCTACTACGCGGGCATCGCAACCGGTGTTGGACTCATCCTGCTCGGCATTGTTGTCGCCGCAATGAACCCGAGCTTCGGAATATCGGTTCTGATCGGTGTCACACTCGCTGTGCCGCTGCTGATTATCAACGGTATGCGCCGCAGCGCTCTGAACGTACTGTCACTCGCAGGACCCCAGTTCGCTCGCAAGCGTGCTGCCCGGGTTGATTCAGAATCAAAAATCGGGGTGCTGGCTTCTGTCTACTGGCCTATCACTCTCGTCGTCTTCCTGCTGTGGTCGTTCCTCGGCAACGCCTGGCACATCAGCTGGGTAGTCTGGCCGGTTGCGGGCTTCATGTTCGGCGCAATCGTCGCCGTCATCGAGGCACGCACACGCAAGTCACACAACGTCAGCTAGCCGCGGCGGCGCTGGCCGCAGGATCTAGCTAGGGTGCCGGAGCTAACCACCCTGCATCGCACATCCCGGTGCGTTGCGGGGTGGTTATCCCTTTTCCTGGGGTGGATCCAACCTCCCGCAGCCCGCGTTTGAGACCGGCAATCATCGGGTATATGCTTGAAACCACTGATCTCGCAAGGAGGAAACGTGGCAACCGCAGAATATCGAGTAACCGGCATGACCTGTGGCCACTGTGAGGCATCTGTTCGAGAAGAGGTTGAGGAGCTAGCCGGTGCCACAGTCACCGAGGTCAGCTCAGAAACCGGCAAACTGGTTGTCACAGCCCCGAACGAGGTCGATGACGCCGCTGTGCTCGCGGCCGTAGACGAGGCAGGCTATACGGCCACTCGCGTGCACTAAACAGAAAGCACCGATCAATGGCTACCGACCCTGTTGAACTCGATATCTCAGGTATGACCTGTGCGTCGTGCGCGAACCGCATCGAGAGGAAACTCAACCGGGTGCCGGGGGTCACAGCAACCGTCAACTACGCAACCGAAAAGGCGACGGTGCACGTGCCCGCGGGCTTCGATACTGCGCAGCTGCTAACCACTGTCGAGGACGCAGGCTACTCCGCCTCGATTATTAAATCCACCGCTCAGCAGGGCGCGGATCCCGCTCCCGACGCCGCCGCAACCGCCGACCCCGAGCTTGCCTCGCTTCGCCAGCGCCTGATTATCACAGCACTGCTGACGATCCCGGTTATCGCAATGGCAATGATCCCCGCGCTGCAGTTCACCTACTGGCAGTGGCTGTCCCTGACGCTCGCTGCCCCGGTGATTGTCTGGGGCGCCTGGCCATTCCACCGTGCAGCCTGGATTAACCTGCGGCACGGATCCGCCACAATGGACACCCTGATCTCGATGGGGACCGCCGCTGCCCTGCTGTGGTCTGTTTATGCGCTGTTTTGGGGGTCCGCGGGCGAGCCAGGGTTAACCCACGCTTTTGAATTGACTATCGCGCCCTCACACGGCGACGCCAACATCTATCTTGAGGTTGGCGCGGGTGTCACACTGTTTATGCTGCTCGGGCGCTATTTCGAAACCCGGTCAAAACGCGAGGCGGGTGCCGCACTGCGCGCCCTAATGGAGCTTGGCGCGAAGGACGTTGCTGTGCTGCGGAACGGCACCGAAACAAGCATCCCCGTCGAGCAGCTCACCGTCGACGATGAGTTTATTGTGCGACCGGGAGAAAAGATCGCAACCGACGGGGTCGTGGTGGGCGGATCCGCCGCGGTCGATGCGTCGATGCTCACGGGCGAGTCAGTTCCGGTTGCGGTGGGGGTCGGTGACACGGTCGCCGGCGCAACCGTTAACACCGATGGGCGCCTGATTGTGCGCGCAACCCGGGTTGGTAAGGACACACAGCTCGCCCAGATGGCGAAACTTGTTGAGCAGGCCCAGAGCGGCAAGGCGGAGGCGCAGCGACTCGCCGACAAAATCTCTGCGGTTTTTGTTCCCGCGGTCCTCCTGATCGCGCTCGCCACCCTGATCGCGTGGCTGGTTGCCGGATCCCCCGCCGCTGCCGCCTTCACCGCCGCCGTCGCGGTGCTGGTGATCGCGTGCCCGTGCGCGCTCGGGCTCGCAACCCCGACCGCCCTGCTGGTGGGAACCGGCCGCGGCGCCCAGCTCGGCATCCTGGTGCGAGGCCCCGAGGTGCTCGAATCCACCCGCCGCGTCGACACGGTCGTGCTCGATAAAACCGGCACCGTCACAACCGGCAAAATGACGCTAGTGGATCTCGTCACCGCCGCCGGAGTCACCCGCGAGCAGCTGCTGGGTTACGCTGGCGCGCTAGAGGACAGTTCAAAACACCCGATCGCGCAGGCTATCGCGAGGGCAGCTCGCGCGGAGCTTGGCGAGCTGCCCGCAGTCACCGACTTTGCGGACATCGCGGGGCGCGGAGTGCGCGGCACCGTCGCGGGTGAGAACGTATTCGTTGGCCGCGAGCTGCTCGCAAGCGCCAAGGCGCTTCCGCCGGAGCTTGCCCGCGCTAAATCCGCCGCCGAGAACGACGGTAAAACCGTTGTGGTCGCCTACTGGGGCGGTGAAGCGCGCGGCATCCTCACCGTCGCCGACACCGTCAAAGAAACCAGCGCCGCTGCGATCCAGAAGCTTAAAGGTCTGGGCCTCACCCCGATTCTGCTGACCGGTGATAATGCGGCAGTTGCCGGATCCATCGCAAACCAGGTTGGCATAACCCAGGTTATCGCCGAGGTGCTCCCCCACGAGAAGGTTGACACGGTTAAACGGCTGCAGCGTGAGGGCAAAACCGTTGCGATGATCGGCGACGGCATTAACGACGCTCCCGCGCTCGCCCAGGCGGATCTCGGCATGGCCATCGGAACCGGCACCGACGTCGCAATCGCCGCCTCTGATATTACGCTCGTCAGCGGGGACCTAATGACGGCGGTTGACGCGATTAGACTCTCCCGCAAAACCCTCTCGACGATTAAAACGAACCTGTTTTGGGCTTTCGCCTACAACACCCTCGCGATCCCGGTCGCAGCGTTCGGCATGTTAAACCCAATGCTCGCGGGAGCAGCGATGGCGTTCTCGAGCGTGTTCGTTGTTGGAAACAGCCTGCGGCTGCGTTCCTTCGCATCAAGTAATTAGCTGCTCAAACAGCCTCGACGTAGCAAGATGAAGCGATGCAGTACTCGCGACCGAGCAAGCAGAAAACCCCGAAAAATCAATGATTTCCCGGGGTTTTTGGTGGGCCCTGCGGGGCTCGAACCCGCGACCCGCGGATTAAAAGTCCGATGCTCTACCAACTGAGCTAAAGGCCCGACCTCTAAAACTATAACCGCTTTCGCACCCTAAAGCAACTTGATGGGGCCAACCCGCCGCCCGCACAAATCTTTGCGAGCGAGCCGCAATCACAGCAGCGTGAGATCAAGAATAACCGGCTGGTGATCCGCCCAGGCAAAGCCGTAATCACACACGCGCACAGCCTCCGCCGCGATGTTGTCAGACACAATAAATCCGTCGATCAGCGCGGTCTCTGTGACTCCGGGCCGGTATGGCGCATCGAGTTTGCGGGAGGACGGGATCCCGCCCTCCTTTAGGCCCTTCGTTACGAGGCTGAATCCTGGTGGGATCCGCTCCACCGGGAAAGGGCGGTTCCAGGTGTGGGCACCCGCTGTGCGACTGTCTAGCAGTTCGTGGTTGAAGTCGCCGCCGACCAGCACCCAATTGCCGCGCTGCCTCTCGGACTGCATCGCGCTAAACAGCTGCTCGAACTGGGCTGAGACAACACGGTCGTCGCGGGTGTAGGCGGAGAGGTGGAGGTTAAACACCGCCAGGCAGGGTTCAGCGGAGGCACCAGCACCAGCACCAGCGCCCCGGTCAGCATAAGCACCGGCGCCCCGGCCCGCTCCAGCACCCCGGCCAGCACCAGCACCCCGGCCAGCGCCAGCACCAGCGCCAGCAACCGGCAGATACTGCACAGTAAAAGCCCGGTCAAGGTCGATTAGGCGGCGAAGTCCAGATTCGATCGGCAGCGAGCGCCGATCCGCCCCAGAAACGACGAAACGGCTGAGTGACAACAGTCCCGAGCGATTCGCGCCGTAGGGTTCCCGCAGCGGGTAGAGCATGTAGGGTGACCGGTAGTTAAGCCCAAAAATCGCCGCGAAATCAGGAAACTCGCCGGTCAGGTGCGCTACTTGGGGAACCCGATATGACCTGGTGGCGAGGCTGTCCACCTCCTGCAAAAGCAGCAAATCGGCGGCGCTCGCACGCAGCTGGGCGGTAATCTCGGCGAGATTCTGCATAACCGCCGCTCTGCTCGGGGCGCGAGAGCCCGAACCGCCGTCCATAAAGAACGAAAAGTCCGCCGCGTATGAGCAGTATCCGATGTTGTAGGTGAGGGCACGGACGGGTTCGCCACGGCGCAGTATTTTGGTCGCGGCGCCGGTCACCGGGAGGGGTAGGTGTGGGCAGATCCGTCGCTGCCCGAGCACGAAATAGCCGCCGTATGCGAGAGCCGCCAGGCCAGCCGCGCCCGCCACGGCACCAGCTACGCGCCCAGCACGACCAAACCCACCGCGCCCAGCCCCGGGGAAGCCGCCAAACCCGACGGGCGTGCCGGATCCACCAAACCCGCCGGATCTGCCTTTTGCCACCATCTACGCTGCTCCTCTCAAACACCGCTGTAATAAATATAGCCGCGGCCTTGGCGGTGTGCCAGAATTAGAGGTGGCACAACCGCCACAGCATCGACGACACGGCCGCCAAACACGGGTGGCACACTGCCACAGCGTCGGTGACACAACCGCCACTAGGTTAAGGAAGACAGTGAGCACAGCAAGCACAACCCCGGCAGCAGCAAAGCAGCTCCGCAAGAATATTCGCGCCTTCTCGCTCTGGGATTTCGGCACCTCAGCGTACAGCGCAGTGATTCTAACCTTCGTTTTTGCAACCTACCTAACCCAGGGCGTTGCCCCCGCCGATCTCACCGATGAGGCCGCAATTCAAGCCGCAAAGGACGACGCCAGCGCCCTGATCGGCACAGTTCACGCCTGCGTCGCAATCGTTATCGCGCTGCTCGCGCCAATGCTCGGCACCGTCGCCGACACCGGCGGGCAGCGAAATCGGATGCTCAGGATCACAACGCTCGCGAGCGTGATCCTCACCGCGCCGCTCGCGCTTATCGCACCCGACCCGAGCATGCTTGTGCTCGGCGCGATCCTGCTCGCCGTCTCAGCCGGTGTGCTGGAACTATCGCAGGTGTTTATAAACTCTGTTCTGCCGCAAATCTCAACCCCGCAAAACCGCGGCCGCATCTCGGGAACCGCCTGGGCGCTCGGCTACTGGGGTGGCATCATCTGTCTCGGACTCGTGCTTGTCGGCTTCGTTATGCCGGGCACGGGACTGTTCGGGATCCCCGGCACCGACGCACTCAATCTCCGCGCCGTTCCACTGTTTGTGGCGCTGTGGATGCTGATTTTCACGTTCCCGATTATGCGCAACCTGCCGCCGTCACCGGTGTCAGACGACCACCAAAAATGGAACCCGTTCACCAGCTACCGCGACCTGTTCTTGCGGATCGTCCGCGCCCACCGCAACGAGCCAAAGATGCTGCATTTCCTAATCGCCTCCGCAATCTACCGTGACGGCATTAACGCGGTTTTCACGCTCGCCGGTGTGATCGCGGCAACCTCCTACGGTTTCGCTGCCTCCGAGATTATCCTGTTCGGGATCGCGGCAAACCTGATCGCCGGCTTTGGCGTCTATTTCGCTGGCAAATCCGATGACATCTTCGGTCCTCGCGCGGTCATTATTTTCGCGCTGACCAGCATTATTATCTGCGGCACAGTGCTCGTGTTTGTTCCCGGCAAGCTCACATTCTGGATCGCGGGCCTGTGCCTGTGCATCTTCGTCGGCCCGGTAAACTCCTCCAGCCGCAACCTGTTAACCGGTCTCAGCCGCCCGGCAAACTACGCCGAAAACTTTGGGCTGTTTGCGGCAACCGGCCGTGCAATCGGCTTCCTCGGCACCTCCGCGTTTGCGATCGGCACCGTTATCGGCGGCACCAGCATCGGCATTCTCGGGATCGTACTGGTGCTGCTGGTTGGCCTTATCAGCTTTATCCCGCTGAAGCTCCCAGCACGGCAGGCAGAGCACGAGGTTGCGGGCTAGCCCAGACAGTGACTCGACAGGCAACTGCCATAGCCAGGCATGGCTGAGTGGATCCGGCACCGCTCGGGCTAAATATCCCCGTCCCGCACGGCCTTAAACAGGTCTGGATGGTCAGCAAACACCGCGGCAACCCCGCTCTTGCAGATCGCCCGGTACTCCCCCACCCAGTCGCCGTGTGAGCGCAGCCGTTTCTGCCAAACCCTGACAATCCAGCTGCGGCGCAGGCGCGGCCGGTTGTGCTGCAGCAGTTTTGCAGCTCGCCGCCTGATAACCCTCAGCGCTAAACCGTAAATCAGCAGGCTGATCGGGTTCTTTAGAAGCAGTCCCGTGAGCAGACGCCGCACCACACCAACTGCCCAACCAAAGAGCCCGCCGAGGAAACCGCCCGGGAGCCAGCGGGATCCGCCCCGGGCAATTCTGCCGCAGCGATAGCGCGGCTCTAAAAAGGCGCTTTCGGGACGCGCGGTCCAAACAAAAACGTCAAGGCCGCGAGCGTTTGCGCGCCGCACCAGACGGCTCAGCTTAGCGCCGCGCGCAAGCCGGGCTCGCAAGCGCCCGAGCGTCCTACGAGCGAGCCCGCAGCGTCCACTCGCTCGGCCAGCCTGCCCAGCAAGCAACGCCAGCGGTGTCCGGCAGGAGCAGCCGCCAGCAAACAGATCACACTTTTCAACGCTGATAGCGCTGACGTGCTCGCGCAGGAAACGCAATCCGGCGCGGCTGCGATACCAGCGGTAGCTGTGGCGCGGCATCCTCACTCGCGCGTCACCCACCCGGATCCGCTGCCCAGCATCGGCGGGTTTGCCCGCGTGCTCGTTGAGCATCACCAGGTCGCCGTTCACTCCCGCGCCCGCAAGCTGCTGCAGCACGCCCAGTTCGAAACTCTCAAACACCAGCTGATCTGTGCGATTAAGCCAGCCGGCGTCGGCGAGTTCCCGCCGCAGCAGCTCGGGCAGGTTAAAGCCCAGCGATGCAAAATAGTGCGCGTGTTTAATCTCAATCACCGCGAGTGTGCGGCGGCTCAGCTCAGCATCAAACTCGTCGATCAGTCTGAGCAGCTGTGAGAGGTGCAGCGGCGGCTCGGCACCGTCGAACTCGGTGTTGGCGGGGCGCAGCTCCGGGATCCGCTCCCGGCAGCGCAGCGTCTGAATCTCGTCCCAGTCAAAGTCCTCACTAAACCATCCGGTCACCCGCTGCCCGTCAACGATTTTGCTCGTGTGGCGCGCCGCAAAATCGGGTCGGTCGGCGATGTCGGTTGTGCTGCCGAGCTCGTTTTCGTGGCGGAGCAGCAAAACCCCGTCTCGGGTCGGCACAATGTCCGGTTCAACGGCGTCAGCCCCGATACCCACAGCCAGCCGATACGCTGTTGCGGTGTGCTCAGGCAGATACCCGCTCGCACCGCGGTGAGCGATCACGAGCGGGTATCCGGTTCCTAGGTTTGACCTGCTGTTTTTCTGCACTCTACTAGCCTAGCGTGCGCGGTCAGCAGGTGGCTAGGCAGAGGCGTCCCCACCGGCGGCGGGTGCGGATCCGCTAATTGCGTCGCCAGCTGGCCCGGTTGCATGACGGTAAGGTTTCGCAACAACCATGTAGATCAGGCCGACCGCGAACACCGCAACACCCGAGAGCGCAACAAGCCACTGGCTGGTCCAGTGCGCCTCCGGGTCGCTCAAATCTGGGCGCAGCACAATGTAGAGGCCGAACAGCTGCCAGATCAGCGCGAGCACAGAAACCAGCCAACCCCATGCACCCATCGAGTATTTACCGGCCGGACGCCAGCCCTTCAGGCGCGCCCTAATCGACGCCACGGTCACCATACCGAATGCGAAGTAGATACCGAACGAGCAGAACGAGATAACCGCGGTCAGCGCGTCAGGGCTGAAGGTTGAGATGAGCACAACAACGATCGGGAACGCGGCAGCGGCGAGCATCGCGAACGGTGGCACGTGACGCTTGTGGTTGAACTTGCGCAGCAGCGCCGATCCCGGCAACTGGTTATCGCGACCCATTGAGAACAGCAGCCGGGATGCAGCAGCCTGCAGTGAGATCACGCAGCTGATAAAAGAGATCAGCACAATCGCCATCAGAATCTTAAACCCGACCGGGCCAAACACTCGCTGGAAGGTTTCACCAACCGGATCGGTTGCGGTGCCGTTCATAACCGCCTGATAGTCGGGGACGGAGAGGATCAGGCCGAGCGCGATAAACGCCGCAGCAACACCGCCAACGTAGATGGTCATGCGCATCGCCCGCGGCACAACCACGCCCGGGTTCTTCACCTCTTCAGCGACATCACCGCACGCCTCAAAACCGTAGAACAGGAAGATACCGGTCAGCGCGGCTCCGGCGAGTGCAGCAACGAAGCTCTGCTCGTTCATCAGCTCGGCCGGACGCAGATCCTGGAAGAGCACGCCGAGGTCGTGTTCACGGCCCTGAATCAAAAGCCAGATACCGATCACCAGGGTTGCGATAATCTCGGCAACAAAGCCCCAGAACGCAACCTGTGAGAGCACCTTCGTGCCGAGGAAGTTAATCAGTGTTGCAAACAGCACAATACCGATTGCGAGCAGCACAATAATAGTGTTGCTCATCTCGGTTGCTGGATCCGGGTTCACCACGAGACCGAGGAACGGCCCGGCGCCGTAAGCAACCGACGCGATGGTCGCACAGATAGCGAAGGCGTAAACCCAGCCGCTAAACCAGCCCCATTTAGGACCCCAAAGCCGCCGGTTCCACGGGTAGATACCTCCCGCGATCGGGTACTGTGAAACAACCTCACCAAATACCATCGCAACAAACAGCTGGCCGACGGCGGCGAGCATCACAACCCAGAACGCTGGCGGGCCAGCAAGCCCGAGCCCGATTGCGAGGGTTGTATAAACCGCCACAACCGGTGACAGGTAGGTGAATCCGAGGGCGAGGTTGCCCCAGAATCCCATATCCCGCCTAAAGCCGTCATCCGCCGCGTTGCCCGTGTTATCGGTTGCCGCGGGGCTTGTCGACACCGTGGTCGCTTCGCCCTTAACACTCATTTTCAAACTCCTTCGTGACTGACGCGATCTGCGTTCTGACACTGTCTGTCACTGCGACCGGGGGAATCGTAAAGTAACCGGTTCACAGTGGAACGATTGTCAATAATACGAGATTTCTGCGGTTTTAGAAAGCGCAACGCGCGCAGCGAGGTACAGCACGCTGCAGCGGACTTGGCTGCGGGTGCGGATCCGCCCACCGCAGCGAGATTGGTGGCGGGGGTGGATCCGCCCACCGCATAGCGCAAACCCGAGAATGGGCGTAGCATTGTGTTATGTCTCATAAACCGTACAAGCAGTTTGACAAGTCCACCCCAGAGTACTGGGCGCACCGCGCGGCATACAAGGCCGAAAAATACGCACGCAAAGCTGCTAAGTACGCGTACAAGGCAGCTGACGCCGCGGTTGTTGCGGCGGGGCAGGCGGCGCTGGTTGGTGGCGCGGGTCTAAGAGACGGCGGTGTGGATCCGACGCGGGGCGGCGTGGATCCAGCGCGGGGCGCCTCTCAGGGCGCCGTTGAGGTGCCGGACGAAGCCGCCGCAGAGGCCGCTCACACAACAGTTTTCTACCGTTCGCAGGGCATTTTGCCGAGCGCGGATCGCCCGGTTAAACCGAAGCGGAAACAGCACGTGCTGACGGTTTTAAAGCGCACCGAACTGACCCCGCACCTGGTTGAGCTGCGGCTGGGCGGCGACGGGTTCGCGGGCTTTACCCCGAACGAGTTCACGGACGCCTACGTTAAACTGCTGCTGCCTACAACACAGAGTGGGCTGGTGCCACCCTATCAGCTGGATGCGCTGCCATCCCACCTGCGGCCGGTGAAGCGCACCTACTCGGTTAGGCGGGTTAACGACGACAGCATCGACATTAACGTGGTTGTGCACGGCTCCGTCGGGGTTGGCGGCACTTGGGCTCGCAGTGTTGCGGTCGGCGACCAGGTTGCGCTGCTCGGTCCAGGCGGCAAATACCGACCGGATCCGCTGCTGTCGCACGTGTTTATTGGCGATAACGCCGCAATCTCCGCGATCAGTCACTCGGTTGAGCAGCTGCTGGCGGATAACCCTGCTGCGCGAGCAGAGGTTGTTATTTTTGTCGCTCACGAGTCCGAGCAGCTGGAAATCCCCGCGGGTGAAAACGTCCGGACACAGTGGCTTGTTGTGCCAAACTATCCGGTCAGCGACACACACATGGCTGACGCTTTTGCGGATCTCGACCTCCCCGATCTCGGGTCCGGCGGCGTGCAGGTGTTTGCGCACGGCGAGCGCGGCAACATTAAGGCGCTGCGGCGACTGCTCCGGCAGCGGCAGCAGCCGCGCAACCAGCTGTCAATCTCTGGCTACTGGGCGAAGGGCCGCAACGAGGACCGCTTCCAGGCGGAGAAGCACGAGCCGATCGGGCAGATCGAAGAGGACTAGCGGCACAAAGGTTTCAGCACTTTCATAAATCAACCATAAAACTCTCATAGCAGCCAGCTGTTGACTGGTTGCTATGAACAGCAACACCAGAAACACAGCCAACGACTCCCCAACCAGCTCCTTCCCCGGCGGCGCTGACCTCAGCAGCGCAGGCCCCGGCAGTGCTGCAGCGCACCCGGCTCCCTCTGACGCAGTGGCTGATGCCACAGCGACGGGCAGCGCGGCGACGCAGCGCCCGCGACGGCGGATCCGCAACCTGCTGCTCGGCAGCGCTATCGCCGTCACAACCGTCCTCGGCGGTGCCGCCTACTGGGCAGCTGACCGGTATCTTATTCCCGATGTGCAGGTTGCGAACGCGAGCCAGCAGACGGCGGCGAACCAGAGCGTTATCACCCAGAGCAACAACGTCGCCGAGCAGGCGAGCATCACCGTTGAAAAAAAACAACCGCTGACGGCAGCACAACCTACCACGTTGCAACCCTGAATCTCGCCGACATAACCCAGCTTAAATCCGCGTTCGTAAACGACCAGTTCGGGCAAAACATTATCGAGGACACCAGCGCAATCGCCGCCGCCAACAACGCGATTTTTGCGATCAACGGTGACTATTACGGTTTCCGCGACACCGGCATTGTGATCCGTAACGGTGTTGTCTACCGCGACAGCGGTGAGCGTGAGGGGCTTGCGATCTACGCTGACGGATCCGCCAAAATCTATGACGAAACCGAGACAACCGCCGCCGAACTAATCGCCGACGGCGTCTGGCAGACCCTGTCGTTCGGGCCGGCGCTGGTGAGCGACGGCGAAGTGATCGAGGGCATCGACGAGGTGGAAATCGACACCAACTTCGGCAACCACTCCGTGCAGGGCAGCCACCCGCGCACCGCAATCGGCATCGTCGACTCCGACACGATTATTTTTGTCGCCGTTGACGGTCGCTCCAGCACCTCCGACGGAGCAACCATGACAGAGCTTGCCGAGATACTCCGGAACCTCGGGGCGCAAACCGCTTACAACCTCGACGGCGGCGGATCCACAACCATGTACGCAAACGGCGAGGTGGTAAACACCCCGTCAAACCGTGGCGGATCCGAGCGCGGCACAAGCGACATCCTCTATGTCGCAGCAAGCGACGCGACAGTGACGGTCAGCTAATGTATATACTGATTCCGGCATATATGCCCGATGCGCAGCTGCTGCAGCTGGTGCAGGCGCTCAAACAGGTGCGGCCGTCATGGCAAATCGTGGTGGTCGATGACGGATCCGGCACCGACTGCGCTCCGGTGTTCTCCGCCGTTGCCGCTGCTGGCTGCACCGTGCTAACCCACCCGGTAAACCTCGGCAAGGGTGAGGCGCTAAAGACGGGCTTCAAGCACATTCTCACTCTCTCCGGTGAAAGCCCTGGCCGTGCCGCAGCAGCGGTTGTGACCGCTGACGCTGATGGGCAACACGAGGTCTACGATATTTTACGGGTTGCAACAGAAACCCGGGACGGTGACAGTGAGATTGTGCTCGGCGGACGCAGCTTCGGGGCAGACACCCCGCTAAAATCCCGGATCGGAAACGCGGTCGCCAGGGGTGTTTTCGGTTTTGCAACCCAGATGCGTCTGAGCGACACCCAAACCGGTTTGCGCGGGTTTAAACACAGCACGCTTGAGTGGCTGCTACAGCTTAGCGGATCCCGCTACGAGTATGAGCATAATCAGCTGCTCTACGCTGGCCGCCAGGGCTATCGGATTAAAGAGATACCGATCACAACCGTTTGCGAAAACAACAACAGCGGCTCGCACTTTCGGCCGGTGCTTGACTCGCTGCGGGTACTAACCCCGGTGCTTTTGTTTTCAAGCAGCTCACTAATCGGGTTCCTGGTCGACACGGTAACCCTGCACATCTGCTATGCCGCATTTGGCATACTGGCCCCATCGATTGTTTTAGCCAGGGTTGTGAGCGGTGTCACAAACTTCAGTCTCAACCGCGTGATCTTTGGCAAACACCGGCAGCGCAGCGAGCTGGGCGGTCAGGCAAAACGCTATATCGCTCTCGCTATCGCACTCTTGGCGGCTAACTGGCTGCTGCTGGAGCTGCTTGTGACCCTGCTCGATCTGCCGCTGCTTCCCGCAAAGATCGCGGTCGAAGTGGTTTTGTTCCTCGCCAGCTACGCTGCGCAGAGGCGGTTCGTGTTTCAAAACCGGCTCGCTAGTGCACCTGCACCTCGGTCACGGGAAGCGTTGAGTCAGCTCCAAAACTGAGCGTCGAGGGTTCTTTACCAGCCATAATCAGCTGCGCACCGAGCGAGGCAATCATCGCGCCGTTGTCGGTGCAGAGGCTGAATGGCGGGATCCGCAACTCAATGCCCGCGGCCTGGCACCGTTCAGCCGCGAGCTCACGCAGACGCTGGTTGGCAACAACGCCGCCGCCGAGCAGCAGCCTGGGGACACCGCGATCCACACAGGCGTTAACCGCCTTGGTGAGCAGCACATCGCACACCGCCTCACGGAAACTCGCGGCAACGTCAGCGTGCGGCACCTCCTCACCGAGCGCGGTGCGCTTCTCAACCCACCTCGCGACCGAGGTTTTTAGACCCGAGAAGGAGAAATCGTAGCGGTGAGCCGCCATATCACTGCTCTTGCTGAGCCCGCGCGGGAAGCGGATCGCGTTGGGGTCGCCCGCCGCAGCCAGTTTGTCGATGTGCGGCCCGCCCGGATACGGCAGACCGAGCACGCGCGCGACCTTGTCGAACGCCTCACCGGCGGCATCGTCAACGGTTTCGCCCAGCATCTCAACATCGCTGACCAGGTCTCGAACGTGCAGGAGCGAGGTGTGGCCGCCGCTGACGAGCAGCGCGATGGTTGGGAGTTCAAGCGGTTTATCGGCGCTTAACAGTTCGGCGCCGACGTGCCCGACCAGGTGGTTTACCGCGTACAGCGGCACATCAAGCGACAGCGCGAGCCCCTTTGCGGCGGCAACCCCGACCATCAGCGCGCCGGCAAGTCCCGGCCCGCAGGTGACAGCGACCGCGTCAATGTCCTGCAGCGTAATGCCTGCGGTTGAGACGGCCTCGGCGATTGTCCCGTCGAGCGCCTCCAGGTGGGCGCGTGCAGCGACCTCCGGCACAACACCGCCGTATCTGGCGTGCTCCGCCATCGACGAGGCGATAACGTTCGCCAGCAGCTCGGTGCCGCGCACAATCCCCACACCGGTTTCGTCACAGCTGGTTTCGATGCCCAGCACAATCGGCGCCAGCTTCTGGTTCTCTGCTGTTTCTGCTGGCGCTGCCTCTGCTGCCTGCGCTGTCTCTGCTGTCACTCCCTAAGACTCCTCGTTCTCAGACGCCGCAGACTCAGCCGCCCGCAGCGGGTTAGTGGTTTTCGGCGAGCGCAGGTCCGCGCGCATAATCAGCGCATCAACCCCGCTCGGCTGATAGTAGTTTGGCCGGATCGCGATCTCCGCGAACCCGAAAGCACTGTAGAGGCCGATCGCCGCGGGATTATCGGCCCGCACCTCAAGAAACAGCTGTTTCACCCGCTGCCGCTCAGCCTCCGCCAGCAGCGCGACAAACAGTTTCTTACCCCAGCCCCTTCCCCGCTGCTCGGCTGCAACCGCGATCGTCTGCACGTCCGCCTCACTGCCCGCCACGAACAGCCCCGCATAACCGGCAACCTCGCCCGCGATCTCCAGCGTAAAATAGCTGCGGTATGGCGCGGCAAGCTCGCTCGCAACCAGCTGTGGGCTCCAGGCGTCATCCCCAAAAATCAGGGGCTCAAGCCGTGCGATTGCCGCGGTGTCCGCGGGGGTTGTGGGGCGGATCCGCCCACCAAGCCCTGCAGAGCCCAGCACCTCAGCGGGCCGGTCCTGCTGGATCCGCCCACCGCCTGAATCGGGTTTAACGCTGTTAACCATTCTGCTGCCCTGTGTTGCCCTGTCTTGCCCTGTGCTGCCTGTGCCGCTGCCGTTCTGCTGCCCGCCGGTTTAGC
Organism: Leucobacter sp. OH1287; assembly: GCF_003859945.1. Lineage (GTDB taxonomy): Bacteria > Actinomycetota > Actinomycetes > Actinomycetales > Microbacteriaceae > Canibacter. The sequence continues at coordinate 65,664 of NZ_RQYM01000002.1, read as the reverse complement.
GGGGCTGCTGCGGCGCACGCACGTCGGGGTCGCGCAGATAGACCGGCTCGGGTGATTCAAAATCGGTGTTCCAGGCGAGCCTGCTGGCAGCGAGCCTGAGCAGCGCGATACCGCTAACCGCCTCGGGTGTGTGATCGTTGTCGCTCGGCTCGTAACCCTCACGCGCGACCACCCGCGGCCCGTCAACGCACGTCGGCCCCTCATCGGTCACCGGGTTTTCTTCAAGGAAACCACCGAACAGGGCACTAATCGCGGTGCCGATTTTCTCTCCCAGCGACTCCCCCGTCGGCGCGGTTTTCACGTAGTCGGTGACAAACAGTTCGCGTCGTCTAGCGTCCTGCACAATCCTGACGCGGGTCCGTTTGCCCGCCTCGGCAGACCAGAAATACTCGGCGGCGCTTGCCTCGTGGCTGAGAAGCGGCAAAAGCGGGATGTTCTGCCCGGCAGCGAAACCGTGTGCGGCGGCCATGCCGATCCGCAGCCCCGTGAACGAGCCCGGGCCTGTGCCCATCACAACGCCCGTAACATCGGCGGATGTCAGCTCCGCCGCCTCCAGCGCTTTCTCGATTAAATCCCCGATTACCTCCGCGTGCGCGAGTGGATCATCGCTCGCAAACTCCCAGGCACGGTCGCCGTTGCTGACCGCGACGACGGTACCGAGCGAGGTGTCAATCGCGAGCAGTGCCTGCCCGGGAATGCCGAGCGGCACCCTGCCGGTTTTAATGCGGAACTCGCGCTCGGCCGCGTTGTCGTTGTTATCGCCCATCGGGTACCTCACTGTTCTCGGATGCCGCGTGATTGTGTTCTGCGCCACAGGTCTGGTTCTGCCCGCCAGCGGTGGCTGTCTCGCCGCTGTCGCCGACTATCTGCTGCAGCGCCGCCGCCGTCCAGCGGGGGCCTGCCGCGGTAATTTCAACCGTGCGCGGCTCGATCAGCTCCTCGTCCGCGTCCTCATTGGCCTCACCGCCGTGCTCACCCGCGGCATCGCCTGGTACGCCCGGTGCCTTACCGGATCCGCCCGCCGAGCTGCCCTCGCCCGCCGAGCTGCCCTCGCCCGCCGCGATAACCTCATCAGCCCCGGTCGGCCGCGTAATCACGAGCCGCAGATAACTGTCACCGGTTTCGAGCAGGCCGTCACCCCACTCGGCAACAACCGCGGAGTTTGCGAAGTCAATGTCGAGGTCCTCAAGTTCGGCGCTGGTTTCAAGCCGGTAGGCATCAATGTGCACAAGCTTCGGGCCGCCAACCGTGCTCGGGTGGGTGCGGGCGAGCACGAAAGTTGGGCTCGTCACCGGGCCACGCACACCCAGCCCGTCACCAATTCCACGGGTCAGGGTGGTTTTCCCGGCACCGAGCTCACCAGTGAGCAGCACCAGATCTGCCGCGCGCAGCAGCTCGCCGATCCGCCTGCCCAGCTGCCGCATCTCGCTCGGATCAGCGACCGTAATCTTTGCCTCGATAGTCACGCTCTAATTTTAGCGGCATTGACTGGTGAAACAGGGAGCGGATTACCAGGCGGTTGTCGCGATCCGCACCGGGCGCTCACCGAGGCTCGCAACAACCTCGTAGTTGATGGTGCCGAGCCGGTCTGCCCAGTCCTCAACCGGGGGCTCGCCGCGGGCGGGGTCGCCGAACAGCACAACCTCGTCACCAATCTGCACATCGGTTGTGTCGCCGCCGAGGTCGATTATGCACTGGTCCATGCCGATTCTGCCGACAATCTGCCGCCGCCTGCCGCGGATAAGCACGGTTGCGCCGGAGTTGTTGAGCGCGCGCGGCATCCCGTCCGCGTAACCGACCGGCACAAGCCCGAGAATCGTGTCGCTGTGCGCCCGCCAGTTAAAACCGTAAGAAACACCGGTCCCAGCGCTCACCTGCCGCAGCGCAACAATCTCAGACTTCAGCCGCATTGCGGGCCGCAAACCCAGCTGAGCGGAGGTTTTATCGGCGAACGGGCTAAGCCCGTAGCACAGCACCCCGACACGCACGGTGTTGTAGTGCAGCTCCGGGCGGGTGAGGGTCGCAGCCGATGCAGCCACATGCAGCAGTTCGGGATCCAGTCCGTGCTGCTGCGCGAGATAAACCGCCCGATCAAACTCTGCCGCCTGCGAAAAATCCTCGTCCCTGCCGGCGTTCGCGAGGTGCGTGAACATGCCTCGCACCCGCAAAATCCCCTGCCGTTCCAGCTCTGCCGCCAGAGCAAACAGCTGCTCCCACTCGGCGGGCGCAGCCCCGTTGCGGCTTAAACCCGTGTCAAGTTTCAGCTGCACGGTTGCGGGGGCGGATCCAACCTCCCCGCCGTCATCAACCAGCTGTCGCTGTGCCACAGCAACGCTCTCAAGCTGCTCCAGGTGACTGACACCGATCTCGATACGGTGTTTAAGCGCCTCCCGAAAATCTATGCCGCTGCCGTGTAGCCAGCAGAGGATTGGTGCGGCGATACCGCCCTCGCGCAGTTTAATCGCCTCTTCCAGGTCGCTGACGCCGATCTGGGTGGCACCGCCCGCGAGCGCCGCCTCGGCGGCGATCAGCGCGCCGTGCCCGTAACCGTTCGCTTTCACAACCGCGATCAGATTGCCGTGGGTGAGGGCTTTTACGGTCTCAACGTTGTGTTTAATCGCCTCCGTTGAGACCTCCGCGATTCGCATGTTTCCGGTGCGCATCTATCCGCCTCCCTCTGTTCGCTCAGGCAGTTTCGCAGGCTCAGCCCTGGCCGGATCAGCCACCCAGGCCGGTCTCTCAGCGGTCGCCCGAGCCTCCTCGGGCCAGCCCAGTCTCTCAACAGCCGGCCGGATCCCCTCGGCCCCGACCGGCGCTGCGTTCTGTGCTGTAAGATTCTCCAGCACCACAAACGCGATTGCAACATCGCCGTCGTGGCTCAGTGAGAGGTGCGCGGCCTCCACCCGCAATGCCGCAAAAACCCGCTGCAGCTGGGGTGTTTGTTTGAAGCTTGGGGGTTTGCCGGATCCGCCAAGGATCTCAATATCGTGCCACCCGAGCGAGAGACCCGCGACCGTGCTGCCGCCGAGCGCTTTGATTAGCGTCTCTTTTGCGGCGAAACGCGCGGCGAGCGAAGCCGGTTTCAGCCCCTGCTCGGCGGGGGTGAAGAGCCGCGGCAGCAGTCTCGGGGCGCGGCACAGCTGTGCGGTGAACCGTGTCACAGCGACGGTGTCGACTCCGATTCCGGTGATCACCAGCTACCCCGCTACCCTAGCTCTCTGCCCAACCATCGCGATCCGCCAACCCAGAGTGCTCTAGCCTGCTTTGGCGGTTCAGTCTCGCCTATTCGACGGTTACCGACTTTGCGAGGTTGCGTGGCTGATCCACGTCAAGGCCCTTCGCCTGGCACAGCTCCAGCGCAAACCACTGCAGCGGAATAACCTGCAGCAGCGGCTCAAACATTGGGTCTGCGAGCGGCAGGCGGATCACGTCATCGCTGTACGGCAGCGTCGCTGTGTCGCCCTTCTCAACGATCGAGATAACGCGAGCACCGCGCGCGCGAATCTCCTGAATATTTGACACAACCTTCGAGTGCATAACCGGCGAGGTGCGCGGGCTTGGCACGAGCACGAACACCGGCTGACCGTGGTCGATGAGCGCGATCGGGCCGTGCTTCAACTCACCGGCGGCAAAGCCCTCAGCATGGATGTAGGTGATCTCTTTCAGCTTTAGCGCACCCTCTAGCGCGACCGGGAAGCCAACGTGGCGGCCCAGGAACAGCACCGAGCGGGTGTCGCTCATCCACTTTGCAAGCTGGGTAATATCGTCGTGGGTTGCAACCGCCTCGCTAACCTTCTCCGGCAGGGTCTCCAACTGCGCGATTGCGCGTTTTGCGGCCTCGCTGTCGAGGGATCCGCGCACACGACCGAGGTGCAGGCCAAACAGCTGCAGCGCAACAACCTGCGCGAGGAACGCCTTGGTTGAGGCAACAGACACCTCAGGGCCAGCGTGGGTGTAGATCGCAGCGTCGGACTCGCGCGGAATTGTCGCACTCTGGGTGTTGCAGACGCTGATGGTTTTAGCGCCGCGCTCTTTCGCGTACTTCACCGCCATCATGGTGTCCATGGTCTCGCCGGACTGGCTGATCGAAATCACCAGAGTCTGCTCGGAGACGATCGGATTGCGGTAGCGGAACTCGTGGCTCAGCTCAATCTCAACCGGGATTCTCGCCCACTCCTCAATCGCGTAGCGCCCAATCATGCCGGCGTATGCGGCGGTACCACAGGCGATTACCACGATCCGCTCAATGCCCTGCAGGAACTCGTCACCGAGCTCGCTCAGCTCCGGGATCACAACACCCTCGGGGGTAATGCGGCCGCGGATCGTGTTAGCCACCGCCTCCGGCTGCTCGCTGATCTCCTTCGCCATGAATGATGGCCAACCGCCCTTGTCGGCGGCTGCCGGATCCCACGCGATCTCAAACTCTTCAAACGGCAGCGGATTACCCGCAAAGTCTGTGACGCGCACCTCATCGGCGGTGATCACCGCGATGTTGTCGTCGTCAATCGCAACCGCGCGACGGGTGTACTCAACAAACGCCGCAATGTCTGACCCGAGGAAGTTCTCGCCGTCACCGATACCGACAACGAGCGGCGAGTGGTGCCGCGCGCTAACCACCTTGCCTGGCTCATCAGCGGATGTTGCCAGCAGTGTGAAGGTGCCCTCCAGCTGCGTAACCACGGTGCGGAACGCCGCCTCCAAATCGCCCTGCTTCTTAACCTCACTGCCGAGCAACACAGCCACAACCTCGGTGTCGGTTTCGCTCTTGAAGCTCGCCTCACCGAGTTGCTCACGCAGCTGCGCAAAGTTCTCAATAATGCCGTTGTGGATCAGCGCTACCCGCCCATCCTCGCTGAGATGCGGGTGCGCATTCTCATCGGTTGGACCTCCGTGGGTCGCCCAGCGGGTGTGCCCGATGCCGGTTGTTCCGGGGTGGATCGGGTCATCCTCAAGCAGCTGCGCCAACCGAGCTAGTTTGCCGGAGCGTTTACGGACGTCAACCTCGCCAGCCGCGGTAGTTACGGCGATACCGGCGGAGTCATACCCGCGGTATTCCAGTCTTGCAAGACCCGCGAGCAGCACGTCTTTAGTCTTTGTATCTCCAACATATCCAACAATTCCACACATATCACCTAGTTTAGTGGCAAACTCTTAAGTAATGACTGAATCGACACATGAAACACCGAAACAAATAGCGGAGGCGATTTCTCCATTCACTGTTATCTATCGCAGTGAGTGGGCACAGCTCGCGGACGGTATGCGCGCCCCCCTGACGGAGAGCGAGATTGCACACTTTCGTGGGATTAATGATCCGCTCGATTTAAGCGAGGTTGAGGAGGTGTATGTGCCGCTCAGCCGCCTGATTAACCAGTACGCTATTGCGGCGCGCGAGATGCACAACCGCACCCGCACTTTCCTCGGCCACACCGAGGCCGAAAAAACCCCGTTTGTTATCGGTATCGCCGGTTCTGTTGCGGTTGGCAAGTCGACCGTAGCGAGGGTTTTGCGTGACCTCCTCGCACGCTGGCCAGAGACCCCGAAGGTTGATCTTGTCACAACCGACGGCTTCCTCTACTCCAACGCCGAACTGGAGAAGCGTGGCATTGCGGATCGCAAGGGCTTCCCAGAATCGTACAACCGTCGCGCGCTGCTGCGTTTTGTGTCACAGGTGAAGGCGGGTGTCCCCGAGGTGAAGGCACCCGTCTACAGCCACCTGCACTACGATATTCTGCCCGGAGAGTTTGTCACTATCCAGCAGCCGGACATCCTAATCGTTGAGGGCATCAACGTGCTGCAGCCGCCGAGCATTAAACACCCGCTCGCGGTCAGCGACCTGTTCGATTTCTCAATCTATGTGGACGCCCGCACAAACGATATCCATACCTGGTTCCTGGAGCGTTTCCTGCGGCTCCGCCAGGGAGCGTTCAGCGACCCCGACTCGTACTTCAAAGACTTCGCGAAACTCGACGAGGAAACCGCGATTAAAACCGCGAACGAGTTCTGGTATGCCATTAACGAGCCTAACATTCTGCAAAACATCAAACCCACCAGGGCACGCGCCTCACTGATCCTCCGCAAAGAGGCGGATCACCGCGTCCAAAAGGTTTTCTTGCGCAAGCTCTAACCCCCTTAACTAGCAATCCTGACCAGCTATAAAGCCCTAAGGTAGGTAGAGGTTAGCGTTAGATAGCTAGGCGGCTAGAGACAACCGCCGCGAGATCGTTGGCAAGCTCCTCAGCCTGCTGTGGCTCTGCTGCCTCAACCATGATTCTGACCACTGGCTCGGTTCCGCTCGGACGCAAGAGCACCCGGCCGTTGCCGCCCAGCGCGAGCTCCGCCTGGTGCACAGCCTGTTCAACAACCTCGTCACTGTGGACGCGGCTGCGGTCAACATCGGTGACGTTCACGAGCACCTGCGGGTAAACACGCATGCACTCGCTCAGTTCGGCGAGCGATTTACCGCTGCGAACAACCTCAGCGGCAATGTGCAAACCGGTGAGGATACCGTCACCGGTTGTTGCGTAATCGCTCATAATCACGTGGCCGGACTGCTCACCGCCGAGCGAGTAGGAACCGGCGTTTAGCGCCTCCAGCACGTAGCGATCACCGACCGCTGTTTCAACAACGTCGATGCCCTGGTCCGCCATCGCAAGCTTCAAACCGAGGTTGCTCATGACGGTTGCGACGAGTGTGTGCTTGTCGAGTTTGCCGCGGTTTTGCATTGACAGCGCGAGGATCGCCATAATTTTATCCCCGTCAACAATGCTACCGTTGCTGTCAACGGCGAGGCAGCGATCCGCGTCACCGTCGTGGGCGATTCCGAGGTCAGCGCCGTGCTCAACAACCGCCCGCTGCAGCGGACCCAGGTGGGTTGAACCGATGCCGTCGTTAATGTTGAATCCGTCAGGGTCGTTACCGATAACCGTAACCTTTGCCCCCGCGTCACTGAACGCGTCGGGTGAGATGCCCGCGGCTGCGCCGTGCGCACAGTCGAGAACAACGTGCAGGCCCTTCAGGCTCTGACCCTCGAGTGTGCCGAGCAGGTGCACCAGGTACCGATCCTCCGCGTCGGAGAAGCGACGGATCCGCCCCACCTCACGACCGGTGGTGCCCGCCAGTGGCCGCTGCATTGCGGCCTCGATCTCGTCCTGGATGTCGTCCTGTAGTTTTTTTCCGCCGGCGGCAAAGAACTTAATGCCGTTGTCCGCTGCCGGGTTGTGTGATGCGCTGATCATCACACCGAAGTCTGATTTTGTGTCGGCGACCAAATACGCCGCTGCGGGGGTGGGAAGAACGCCCGCGTCTAACACGTCAACGCCCGCGCTCGCGAGCCCTGCACTAACGGCCGCTGCAATAAACTCGCCAGAGATTCGAGGATCCCTCGCAACAACAGCCGTGGCCCTGCGGCTTCCGCCCCGAGCATCGCGCCCGAGAACGAAAGCCGCAGCCTTGGCGAGGTTCAAGGCCAGCTCAGCGGTAACATCTACCCCGGCTAGACCCCGAACCCCGTCCGTGCCAAACAGGCGTGCCATAGTATTGTGTCTCTCCGCCGATTAACGCTTTGAGTACTGTGGTGCCTTGCGAGCCTTTTTCAGACCAGCCTTCTTACGCTCTTTAATACGAGCGTCGCGGCTGAGGAACCCTGCCTTCTTGAGGGTTGGGCGGTTGTGCTCTGCGTCGATCTCGTTGAGTGCACGAGCGATCGCGAGACGCAGCGCGCCAGCCTGACCTGATGGGCCACCGCCGTCGATGCGAGCGGTCACATCGTATGCGCCACCGAGCTCAAGCACGGTGAACGGATCGGTGATCAGCTGCTGGTGCAGCTTGTTTGGGAAGTAGTCTGCAAACTCACGACCGTTAACGGTGATGGTGCCATTGCCCGGTACGAGACGCACGCGCGCAACAGCCTGCTTGCGACGACCCACGGCTGCTCCCGGAACGGTGAGCGCTGCGCGTGGTGCTGAGCTCTGCTGAGCAGCAGCTGGTGTTTCGGTTGTGTAGCTCTCTACTGCTACATTCTCTTCGGTCACTTTAAGTCCTTACTCTGCTTACCGGGGCCGTTACTGTGCGACCTGATCGATTTTGTAAACGGTTGGCTGCTGTGCAGCGTGTGGGTGCTCAGCACCTGCGTAAACCTTGAGCTTACGGAACTGGTCGCGACCAAGTGAGTTCTTTGGCAGCATACCGCGGATCGCCTTCTCAACTGCGCGCTCTGGGTTCTTCTCAAGCAGCTCAGTGTAGCTGGTTGCACGCAGGCCACCTGGGTAACCTGAGTGGCGGTAAGCAAGCTTCTTGGCTGCCTTACCGTTGGTAAGCACAACCTTGTCTGCGTTGATAATGATTACGTGGTCACCCATGTCCATGTGAGGGGCAAAGGTGGTTTTGTGCTTGCCGCGGAGCAGAGCTGCGGCCTGTGCTGCAAGCCGACCAAGCACAACATCGGTGGCGTCGATAACGAGCCAGTCATGCTGCTGGTCAGCTGCCTTCGGTGAGTATGTACGAGTCACTCTAGTGCTGCTTTCTGTCGAAATGGAGTCGTTCGTGGATCCCGCTCCGTGCCGCTTCGCTAAGCGCTGGCGACTGTGGAGGGCTCACATTCGGGTGCGCGTCTGATGCGCACCAAATATCTAATCTACCACAGAATCTGCGGACACAACAATCGCGCCGGGGCTTCCCCGTCTACTCTGCGCTGAAGCTGCACTCACCGCCGAGATAGGTTGCGAGCACCCGCAGCTCGGCAATATTTTCGGCGGTCAGCGGGGATCCGCTCAAAACCACGAAGTCTGCGTTGCAGCCGCGCCGCAGGGTGCCGCGCTGATCAGCAACCCCGTTCGCCCTGGCGGCCCAGCAGGTGTAGCTGCGCAGCGCATCAAGCGGGCTCAGCGCCTCGGCGGGTGCGAGCTTCGCGCCGCTCTCGGTGCGGCGGTCAACGGCGGACTGCATCGCCCGCAGAATGTTGTTGTCGGCAACCGGCAGGTCACTTGACCCAGCCAAAATTGCGCCCGCGTCGACGATGCTCTGCCCCCGATAGATCCACGACTGCCGTTCGGGCCCGAGCTTCGCCATAAACTGGTCCCCGAGCGGACCAATAAACCCGGCCTGCGGTGTCACCGCAATCCCGAGCTGGGCGGCGAGCGCAACCTGATCGGGTCGGGCAATCCCGAAGTGTTCGATCCGGTTCGGCGCCGCCTGTTTACCGTAGTCTGTTTGGCACTGCGCGATCAGCTCCAGCGCCAGATCAATTGCGGCGTCCCCGATCGCGTGCAAGGCGACCGGCCAGCCACCGCGGTAGACAGCACGGACCGCCTCGCGGTAGTTTTCCGGGGTGTCAAGCAGGTACCCCGCCCTAACCCCCGCTGTTTGGGGGTGGGTGGATCCGCCAGAGCCCTGGTGCTTCGTATGGTGCTGGCAATACTCCGCTGTTACCGCGGCGGTCTCGCCGAGCAGTGAGCCGTCCATAAACGCTTTTACGTGCCCGAGCCGCACCGTCTCGGTGCCGAACCCGAAGCCGATGCCGAGGCCGACGCCGAGGCCGGATCCCTCGCCACAAAAATCCTGGTCTGCACCGCGCAGCTGTTCGAGCGAGTCGATCGCTGGCATCACAATCGCTCGCGCTTTCAGCCTCGCCGTGTTTGCTGCCCGCAGATAGGCGGCAACCTCGATCGGACTGTGGCCGATCCACCCGCCGCCAACACCCGCCTCAACGAAACTGGTTATGCCTCGCGCCGCAAACCGCGCGGTTGCGCTCTCCAGCGCCGCCGTTATCTCACTGGTTGGGTACGGCAGCAGCATTGCCTGCAGTAGTCCCTGCGCTGACTCCTCAACCAGCCCGGTCGGGTTGCCGTCACCGTCTCGCACTATCCAGCCACCGACCGGGTCTACAAAACCGGGATCTAGTGCGCCGAGCCGTTGCAGCGTCGCGGTGTTGGTGATTGCCGCGTGCCCGGAGGTGTGACGCAGATACAGCCGCCGCTGACCGGTGATTTTGTCGAGCACACCGATGTCGGGGAAGGATCCGCCGTGATGCTTCTGATTAAATCCGGTGCCGTGGATCCACACCTCGCCGCTGTCAGGGAGCTGCGCTGCCGCTTCAGCGATCATGTCGTAGAGCTTGGTGAGGCCGCGAGCGGTGTCCAGCTGGATCGCGTTTAGACCGAGCCCCCACCAGGTTGCGTGGCAGTGCGAGTCGATGAAACCGGGCGTGATAACGGCGTCACCAAAGTCGAGCTCCTGCGCCGCGGGCAGCTGCGTAACATCCTCGTCAAAGCCGACGATTTTTCCCGCAAACACTCCCATCACGGAGGCGCTCTGCCGCTCACTGTCGAGGGTTATGATCTCTTTTGCGTAAACCAACAGATCCAACACGGCTAAACTCCCTAGTGTTTAAAGCCGGGCAGTTTCACACTCAGCCGCGGTGAGATGAGCGCTGATGCGGCGGTAAACAGTGACAGGAAAACCAGCATTGCGGCCGCCGGCCACCAGTGGTTTGCTGCCGAAGCGACGAAACCCGTTGCCATCAACGGGATAAACCCGGAAACCATGCCCGCAATGTTTTGTGCGAGCCCAACACCGGTGTAGCGGGTGCGTGCCGGGAATAGTCCGGTGAGCACGGTTCCAGAAACCGCGTATGGCACTGACAGTGCGGCAACCGCGATGGTCATACCGGCGACAACGAACAACGGGTTTGCTGACTCGATGAGCAGGAAGCAGGGGTAAGCGAGCAGCGCCGAAACAATGCCTCCCCAGAGGATAATCCGTGAGGCACCATATTTCGCGCCCGCGTATCCGGCGATCACCAAAACCGGGATCTCAACAACCGCCGCGACTATACCGCCGAGCAGCATCAGTTCCCTGCTGTACTCGAGTGTGTTAACGCCGTACCAGACAACAAAAGCGGTCACCAGGTAGAAGCCGCCGATGCCGAGCAGACCCGCGGCCATTCCGATAATAATGTGCTTCCAGTAGCCGGTGACGGTCGCCAGGATCGGACTTTTCTCGGTTGCTCCCTGCTGCTGCAGCTCCTCAAACACCGGTGACTCATCCAGCTTCGACCTGATGTAGAGAGCGATCAGCAGCATCGGGATCGCGATCAGGAACGGGATCCGCCAGCCCCAGGCATCGAAGCTGTCTTTGGTGAGCCAGAGACTCAGCAGAAAGAAGCCACCTGACGAGAGGATTGTGCCGATTGGGGAGCCTATTTGTGGGATGGCCGCGTAAATGGAGCGGCGGTGGAGCGGCGCGTTCTCAACCACAATCGTCATCGCACCCGACCATTCACCGCCGACGAACAGCCCCTGTGCGATACGCAAAAGCACCAGCAGAATCGGTGCCGCGATGCCTATCGCCGCGTAGGTTGGCAGCAGGCCGATCATGCCGGTGACAGCGCCGATTCCGACGATTGTGATCATCAGGGTTTTCCGGCGACCGATTTTATCGCCGAGGTGACCGAAGATTAGGCCACCGATTGGTCTTGCCGCGAGTCCAACACCGAATGTTGCAAACGAGGCAAGCGCTGCAGCGGTGGCGTTTTCGCTAGCGAAGAACTGAACATTAAAAACAATCGCCGCGGCGGCACTAAACAGGAAGAAGTCGTACCACTCCATAGCGGTTCCGATGAGGGCGCCGACCGCGACCCGGTTTGCGTCTGCCGTGCTGAGTTTCTGCGTTGTGCCGTACTCGATTGCATAGGTTGAGGTTGATTCTGACATTATCCACTCCGATCACAGGATTCAGTACCTTGTGATACAGAATGGCACGGTTTCAAGGCTCGCGCGTTGGGTATTTTCAACCAGTTTCGCGGGCGACACAGTGCATTTGCACAGTTCCGCTGCTGGCTTATCGCAGGCCGCAGCAGCTGACTTCACGGTTGCCCGCAGCCGTCAGAGTCTTCACCACCCAACCTCACTCCGCTATGGGCAGGTGACGATCAGCTCAAACGGCACGGTCAGCGAGTTTATTGCCTTAAGCGGATCACTTGTGTCTATCGCGGTTGTCGCTCCCTCGCCAAAGATGCGATAGGTTTTACCGTTAACCTCAACCTGGGCTTTGCCCACACCACCTGACTCCTTAAACGCCACATTATTACTGAAGTCAGCCGTTGCAATCCCCACGGATTCAACCTTACCGCCCTTTAGCACCGCACCAATGCCGCCGGGCAAAAAGGAACCGCCGTCTTTACCAACAATCCCGATGTTAATCTGCTCACCTGACACCGCACAGGTCACAACTGCGTCACCCAACTCAACGGTTTTACCGTCAACGGTCGCGCTTGCGGATCCACCAACCTTCACAGTATCTTCAACCACGTTTTTAGCGTCCGCGAGCGCCTTGTCTGCGCTCGCATCACCCTCGGCCGAGAGATCTTGCGCGGCATCAACGAAAGCGTCGTTCACAATGTCGTCAACACCCACACAGCCGGTCAACGTCACCGCCGCACCGCAGACAAGCACCGCAATAAAAGCTTTGGGTTTAGCAAGGTTGATGTTCATGCTTCTATTCTAGTTGATATAACCCTGACGGGCACTAAAAACCAGCGATTACCCTGGCAGGTTGTTTAAACTGCTTCGCGTCTCGCCCGGGTCTGCTGCGCCCGTGCAGCCAATTCCTTGTCCGGCGGATACGCGATCTCTTCCAGGCTCAACCCCAATGCCGGCATCACCGCAAACCGCGTGGAACGCTCTCGCAGGTCTGCCAGCTCCGCCAGCTCTGCTGGGCGGATCCGCCCCGTCGCCGCCGCAACCGCCCCACCAACCAGCGCCCTCACCATGCTGTGGCAGAATGCGTCCGCCTTAATCCTGGCAACACAGGTGCCGTCAGCCAGTTCACGCCACTCGAAATGGGTGAGGTTTCGCACAGCGGTTGCCCCCTCCCTGGCTTTACAAAAGGTTGTGAAATCTCTCAGCCCAGTCAGCTCACCGCTCACCTGCTGCAGCACCGTAAAATCAATCGGCCGCTTCACCTGCGCGGTATAAAAACGTTGCAGCGGGTCAATATAGCCGTGCTTTAGGCGGTACTCATATCGGCGGTGGATCGCGCCAAATCGGGCATCAAATTCCTGTGGCGCCGGAGTTACCGCCGACACCGCCACATCGTTTGCTCCCGCACGGTGTAGAACCCCGTTTATTTTGCGGGCGCGGGCATAGGCAAGCTCCGCCTCGCTGCCCGCTGCTCGTCCAAGCAGTTTCGCATACTCTTCACCGGTCACATCAAAGTGCGCAACCTGACCGCGTGCGTGCACACCGGCGTCGGTGCGGCCGCCAACGGTTAGCCTGGTTGTTCCCGCCGGGCGCCGCAGCAGGGTGTCAATTGCCGCCTGCAGCTCCGTCTGCACCGTCCGCAAACCAGGCTGTTCAGCCCAGCCGTGAAAGGCGGTGCCGTCATAGCCGAGCACGAGTTTTAAGCGCTGTGAGTCCATAGGTTTCTATCCTAGCGAAGTGCTTATTAGCCGCACCCGGTTTTCGCTGGGTTTCCCCCAGCTAGTGCGGTCAGCTACTGCTTCTGCCAGTGTTTAGACAGCAGCGTTTCCCGCAAATGAATGTAGCCCCGGCGATTACGCCGGGGCTACATCAGGGTAAAGTTACTTACGAGCGCTGACTACTCAGCCTTCTCCTCAGCAGCTTCCTCAGCTGGTGCTTCCTCAGCAGCAGCATCTTCAGTCACCTCTTCTGCTGGAGCTTCCTCAGCTGGAGTTTCCTCAGCAGCTGGCTCCTCAGCAGCAACCTCTTCCGCAGCTGGCTTTGCGGCACGCTGCTTCTTGGTAACTGGCTCGAGTACGAGCTCGATTACCGCCATTGGTGCGTTGTCGCCCTTGCGGAAACCGGTTTTGATGATGCGGGTGTAGCCGCCCTCGCGCTCCTCTACTAGTGGTGCGATCTCGGTGAAGAGCTCGTGCACTACTGACTTGTCGAGGATCTGGCGCATTACGCGACGGCGAGCGTGCAGGTCACCGCGCTTTGCGAAGGTTACCAGGCGCTCAGCCACCGGCTGCAGACGCTTTGCTTTGGTCTCGGTTGTCTGGATCCGCTTGTGCTCGAAGAGCTGCGCAGCCATCTGGTTGAGCATCAGACGCTCGTGGGTTGGGCCACCTCCGAGGCGTGGGCCTTTGTTTGGTCTTGGCATTTTGTGTTACTCCAAAAAATCTTTAGTTGTCTTCTTCGTAGCTGTAGAAGTTAGTTCCGTCGAAGCCTGGAACGGCATCCTTGAGTGACAGACCCATCTCGATCAGCTTGTCGCGCACCTCAAACACTGACTTCTGTCCGAAGTTTCGGATGTTCATCAGCTGTGCCTCTGAGAGTGCAACAAGTTCGCTAACCGTATTGATTCCCTCACGCTTCAGGCAGTTGTAGCTGCGTACCGAGAGATCAAGATCCTCGATAGGAATAGCGAGCTCGCTGTCAGCAACTGCCTCAATAGGTGCCTGACCGATTTCAACACCCTCTGCGGCGGTGTTGAGTTCACGGGCAAGACCGAACAGCTCAACCAGCGTAGATCCAGCTGACGCAATCGCGTCGCGCGGGGTGATTGCTGGCTTGGTTTCTACGTCAACAATGAGACGATCAAAGTCGGTGCGCTCCCCAGCACGGGTTGCCTCAACCTTGTATGTCACCTTCAAAACCGGTGAGTAGATTGAGTCCACCGGAATCCGCCCAACCTCTGCGTCCTCGTTGCGGTTCTGCTGCGCAGAAACATAGCCACGACCGCGCTCGATGGTCAGGTCAAGCTCAATCTGAGCTCCCTCACCAAGGGTTGCGATAACGAGTTCTGGGTTGTGGATCTCGACATCCTGCGGTGCAGAGATGTCTGCCGCGGTAACCTCTCCGGCGCTGTTCTTGCGCAGGTAGGCAGTGATCGGCTCGTCATTCTCACTCGAGATAACCAGATCCTTAATGTTGAGGATGATTTCGGTAACGTCCTCAACAACGCCAGGAATGGTTGTAAACTCGTGTGCTACGCCCTCGAAGCGAACGCTGGTAACAGCCGCTCCGGGGATTGAAGAGAGCAGGGTCCGGCGCAGCGAGTTACCGAGGGTGTAGCCGAAGCCTGGCTCCAGCGGTTCGATAACAAAGCGCGAACGGTACTCAGATATTACATCTTCAGTAAGTGTTGGTCGCTGTGCGATGAGCACGGGTTATTTCCTCTCGCGTCAGAGTCCACTATATGACTCATGCGTTTAACAGGGTTAGAAAGAGAGATGCGGGTTTAGCACTCGCATCTTGTGCTCACCTTAGACGCGGCGGCGCTTAGGTGGACGGCAGCCGTTGTGAGCCTGTGGGGTTACGTCAGTGATTGAACCAACCTCAAGACCTGCGGCCTGGAGCGAACGGATCGCGGTCTCGCGACCTGATCCTGGCCCTTTAACGAAAATGTCAACCTTCTTCATGCCGTGCTCCTGCGCCTTCTTAGCAGCGCTCTCGGCAGCCAGCTGCGCAGCGAACGGGGTTGACTTACGTGATCCCTTAAAACCTACTCCACCGGATGATGCCCAGCTGATTACTGCGCCGGTTGAGTCGGTAATAGAAACAATGGTGTTGTTAAAAGTTGATTTGATGTGTGCCTGGCCGGCAACAACATTCTTTTTGTCTTTGCGGCGCGGTTTCCGAGCGCCAGCCTTTGGTGCAGCCATGAAATTCTCCTGAAAGCTTCTTTAAATCGGTTACTTCTTCTTACCAGCAACGGTGCGCTTCGGGCCCTTACGGGTACGAGCGTTAGTCTTGGTGCGCTGACCATGAACTGGCAGGCCCTTGCGGTGACGCAGACCCTGGTAGCTTCCAATTTCAACTTTGCGGCGAATATCTGCTGCAACCTCACGACGCAGGTCACCCTCTACCTTGAAGTTACCCTCAATGTAGTCACGCAGAGCAACGAGCTGATCGTCGTTCAGATCCTTCACTCGGGTGTTACCGTCGATGCCGGTATCAGCGAGTGTTTTCAGAGCGCGGGTGCGCCCAACGCCATAGATGTAGGTGAGTGCAATCTCAACGCGTTTTTCGCGTGGAATATCGACTCCGGCGAGACGTGCCATAAGGCTTCTCCTTGTTGTATGCGGAGGTGTGGAGCGTATCGGGTGCCTGAGCCTCCGTCTCAAGGTGTTCCCCAGCAAGCCGGGTACTTCGATACGCTGATTTCTTATTTAGTTACAGTGTTGCAAGAACCTTAGCGTCGGGGTTTTAGCCCTGACGCTGCTTGTGGCGTGGGTTCTCGCAAATCACCATGACTCGACCGTGGCGACGGATCACCCTGCACTTGTCGCAGATCTTCTTAACGCTCGGTTTTACCTTCATGATGTGTCTTTCTTAATCGCTGTCCTCGTACTTGCGGGATGCCGCAAGTCGTTACTTTGCAGAGCTCTTACTTGTAGCGGTAGCTGATACGACCGCGTGTCAGGTCATACGGGGTCAGCTCAACCACAACCCTGTCTTCCGGCAGGATTCTAATGTAGTTTTTACGCATCTTGCCTGAGATCTGCGCGAGCACAACGTGCCCGTTTGTCAGCTCCACTCGGAACTGAGCATTGCGCAAGGCCTCGATAACGCGGCCTTCCATCTCAATTACGCCTTCTTTTTTAGCCATATCCTCAACTTTTGCTTCGCTATTTGAGCTCTACTCATGCGAATGCTGTGACAACGCAACCAAAAAAAGGCAGCGCAGACAAAGCACCAAATAACTATATTAACCTGAAAGACGGTGTTTTGTCTAACCGGGGGTGCTGGCTGTGGTATTAGCCGTCCCAGTATTTCCCGGTCAGACGCTTAAACGCCTCACTGTAGTCGGTGAACGCTGCCTTGCCGATCAGCTTCGCGTCGTCTGACGCACCGGGGATTAGCTCGGCGGTTCTGCCCGCCTCGCGGATCGCCATCAGGTCGGTGTGGGTGTAACCGGAGCGCCGCAGCAGCATCTCCTGTTCAAGCGCCTCCGTCAGCTGCGCAAGCAGTCGGTCATTGTATTTCTGGTAGAGAGCAATGTCTGACAGGTTGCTGCTGAGCTGCTGCCACGCCTGCATAATCATCGCCTGCATCGTCATGGATCCACCACCGGCGCTGAGGAAGTCGATGGACTTAGCAAACAGGGTGCTCGCAACATCACTCTCACCCGCGATCACAGCCCACTGGGCAGCCTCGGCGTAGGCGGCGCCTGCGCGGTCGAGCCGGTTCTCGTGCAGCGCCAGTTCGGCGCCCTGCAGGTAGGCGTTCTTCACGGCGATCGGCTGGCTCTTCAGCTCGATACTGAGTCGCTCCGCGTGCAGCAGCGCCTGGTCACACTCACTAACCGCGGGCGCGGGGGTGGATCCGGCAGCACCCTCGTGAGAGCCAGTCCCGGCGGCAGCGGCACCGCTCGGGGCTGCCGTTGCGGGAGCGCCCTCGGCGGGGGCGCTTACGGCGGGGGTGCTTACGGCGGCGGAGTCGGTCGGCACGGTGCCAGTGTGATCCACCCGGGCAGCATCGGCGGAGCCGGAAGCGGGCGCGGAGGCGGGCACGGCGGAGCCGGTTTTCAGGGCGCGGCCGTAGTTGTAGAGGTAGTCGTCGTCGAGTTTCGCGTCAACCTGTTTAACCTGCAGCGACTTGCGGTAGCGTTCCGTGTAGCGGTTGTTGCCGTTGCGGTCGTCGAAGCGCTTGCTCAGTTTTTCGACGAACTCGTTAAGGTAGTTGAAGAGTTTGCCGTAGGTTTCCCACTCGGGTTCGCTAAAGCCGGTGCGGGTTTCGGCGTTTTCGCCGTTTCCGCCGAGCAGCACAAGCGAGGTTAGCAGGCTCTGCGCGAACCGGAGGTCAGAGAGTTTTTCGGTGAGGCCGCGCAGGTGCTCGGAGTCTCGCTCAACAAGGTGCTGTCGGAAGGTGCGGTCTGCTCCTCCGAGCGCTAGCGCCTCCAGCATGGTTGCGCGGATCCCTTTGAAGCCGTCGCCGCTGAGGCTGTCTTCCAGCCCGGTGATTGCCAGTTCAAAATACTTGGTTGCGGCTTTCACATCGCCGAGCTGCATTGCCGCGAGCATACAGGCGTGGTGGGTGTTTACCGGTTCGATGTTGCAGCCCTCACGCATTGTCGCGGCAACATCCAGCACCCGCTGCCATTCTTTTCGGCTCGCATAGTGGATCACCTGCATACCCACCTGGCAGGCGGCGCAGTCGTCGTATTCGTCGCTCGGGGAGCTCGCCCAGGCGAGTCTTGCCGCTTCCAGGTCGCCGCAGCCGGTTGCAGAAACCCAGGCGAACTTGGCGACGAGCGGGGCTCGCACACCCTTGGCCGCAGCGTTGAAGCGGCGGTACATGTCGTCGAGGAACGCTTTGCCCTGTTCGAGTGTCACCTCCGGATAGAGGTAGACCGCGTCAGCTATCCACTTGTACTGCCAGAACATCAGCTGTTCGTCATCGCTGTCAAACAGTTCTGGTTTGGTGTCCCAGAGTCGCAGGATTTTCGCGAAGGCAACAATTGATTTGCGGCCGTTGTCGCTGAACTCGTAGGCTTCTACGAGGTTTAGCAGTGCGATCGGCAGTTCATGCTCGGGGCCTTCCTGCTCGATTTTGGCAACAACCTGCTCAGTAGCCGCGGTTCTTGCTCGCCCAAACGGCCACTGTTTCAGCTGGTGTAGTTCGTGTATTTTGCTATCTGCCACGAGACCTCTTCGGACTATCTAGCCTATGACTGGTATTTTTCGTTTGTGAATGCGGCCTGCATAAGCAGCTCCAGGGAGGATCCGAGTGCCTCCGCCTCGTGCTCGTGCAGGTACTCCCCCGACTGTGAGACAGCGGACAGGAACACAGCGATCAGACCCGCGTTAAACAGTTCTGCCGAGGGTGAGCTGAGCAGCTGGCGGATAACACTTGACTGGTCGTTGAGCACGAGCGTGCGTGACCTGGTTGTGCCGTCGAGCGAGATACTCTCTAACAGCCCAGACCACATATCGTCTTCCTGTTCTAGCTGTTCGTTGAGGCGCTCCTTGTGCAGCTTGTCTGGGTCGAGCAGCACAACCGCGGGCAGTGTTGCCGGCTCAAAGTTGCGCAGCAGAACATCACTGTCAGAGTCTGCGAGCAGCTGTCTCGCGTCCGAGATCGCTGCGGCGGTTGCCAACTCACGCTCCGCCGACGGGGTTTCTAGCACCTTGGTGATGTCTTCAACCTGCAGCTCGCGCGCCGACCAGTCCGGTTTCAGCGCGAGCTTTTGGATCAGTTCGGTGTCGTAGGCGTAGCCCGCGTTAACAACGCAGATACCTGCGACCCTGGCGACGTTCGAGATCCGCCGATATGCCTCAACCGTTGTTGCGTAGAGCAGCTGCCCGTCTTTGCGAGCCTCCTCCAGCGTCAAAAGCCCAAGCGTTGTCTCATACGGCATAGTTTTTGCGACAAGCTCAAGCAGCGCGGTGTCGGTGACAGCCGCGGCGCGCAACGCCAGGTTGTGCGCCTGCACGAAGTTGCGCGACAGTGAGTTGTACTCGCTGAGGGTTGACGTGATCCACGCCTTCAACTGCTCACCCATGGTCTCACGCGCGATCAGCAGTGACTGATCCTCGTGCAGCTGCTCACGGCTGGCGGTTGGGTGCAGACTGTCGGTGTCAATAATTGCGCGCACAAAGAACGCCCAGTCTGGCAGGATGTTCTCGATTCTGGCGCCGAGCAGCATCTGCTTCAGGTAGACGTGGTGCTGGCCGGATCCCGGAGCCACCGCCTGCGGGAGCACAAACGCCGCACCGGTGATGCCGAGCGCTGGCACGCTCAGGTCAATAACATCGAGCGGGGTGATCCCGAAAACCTTTTCGCAGTGCTGTGACAGCGCCCGTTTGCGGGTCTGCTGGTCTGGGTATTCCTGCTTCCACGGCAGGGCCGGCACGGTAACGCGCGACCAGATTTTGTCGTTCTCCCCGACCGGTGTTTCTAGCAGCACCTCTAGCGGCAACATTGAGCCATACTCTTCGGTGAGGCGTTTCACGGTCTGGAACGAAACCCACTGTGAGCTGTCGTAGCGGCCACCGAGCCGCACCATTGTGCCGCCGTCTTTAATCCCCTCCGGGATCTCACTGTCGGAGAGCTCTGAAACCGCGAAGGTGCCCTCCGACTCGCCAACCCAGTGAATCGCCGGCCCGCCCTTAACGCTCTTAGACCAAACCTCGATCTTGTCTGCAACCAGGAACGCCGACAGCAGACCAATGCCGAACTGGCCGAGATACTCGGCGCGGCCGACCCCGAGGTCTGCGTCTTTTTTGGAGGAGCGACCGATTGTTGCGAGCAGTGACCTCGCCTCGTCGGCGGTTAGCCCGATCCCGGTGTCAAACATTGTCAGAACCGGCAGCTCACCTGACTCGTCAACGGAAAGCCGCACCTGCGCTGCGCAGTCTGGTTCGAGTGCTCTGCGAGCGGTGATCGCGTCAACACCGTTCTGCAGCAGCTCTCTAATATAGACCTGCGGGCCAGAGTAGAGGTGCTTTGATAGCAGGTCGATCATTCCCGACAGATCAACCTGGAATCGCTCACGACCAGCCGCGGTCAGCTCGGTTTCAGTAGTCACACTAACTCCAGTTGTTTGGTTGTTGTTTTACGATTCGGGTTTGTTTAGACCCTAGCTCTGTTCTTTAGGCTCTTCGATCTGTGAAACAGCGTCGGGGAATGCCCCGTCCAGCTGCTCACAGAGCTGGTGGCCGGTCACCAGGGTCTGCCGCACCAGCAGGTCAAGCTGCTTCTCGGTGACCCCAAACTCATAGTCTATTACGCACTCAAACCCGACCGTCGCGCTTGGCTCGTCATCATCGAGCAGGTAAGCCTTTGGGAAGAGCTTAGTCTTGTTCCACTCGTTGATGTGCAGCAGCAGCTCTGAGAAACGCTCCGGGTTGGTCAGCTTCTTTGACCAGATACCACGGATTGCACACATCTCGTCACTCTCACCGAAAATCAGGAAGAAGTGGTGTGCGTGATCCCAGTTAGCGACGAGCGCACCATCCTCCTGCTGCGAGTAGTTCCACTCATGGGACTCGAGCACGCTCTTCAACCGATCGTAGCTAACCGGTGCGAGCTCCTCAGCGGGTGGAGTAAGACCGGGGTCTGAATTGCTAAAAAATCCCATGATACTTCTTTCTTGTTGTTGTACAGCTTGACGGTATCAGCATATAAAGTGGTCGGGACACTTTGGTACCACACAGGCTGAACGCTCGGCAGTACCACTCTCAACTATAGTTGCTGGTGCTGAATTGTGTATCAGGTTTGGGGTTGTTCTGGGTGGATCCGCCCGCTAAAGCAGCTCGCCCAGCACCCAGTAGATACCCAGCCCGGCAACCGCGGTGATTGCGATCTGACCCGCGATAACCAGGCTACGCAGCGGTGCTGGGGTTTTGCGCGCGGGCAGTTCTTCCAGCTGTTGCAGCGGGATCAGACCCTCGTTAATCTCGGGGAACGGGCTAAGCTTCGGGGCTGCGGCTGCGGCGCTGTCACCTCCCAGGTCAACCAGCTCTCGCACACTCCAAACCGCCGGAATATCGCGGGCAGAGAACACCGCGAGTTCGTCGAGTGTTGAGCCCTTTGCGGAGTTGCTGTCGCGGAAGCGCTTCTCCAGTGTCGCGGTTGACAGCAGGTTGCCGCGCTTCGGCATTGCGGTTGTGAAGTCGTCCGACTCGTCATCGTCCATGCTGCTGGAGCCGCTGCGGTCGATCGCTCCCAGGTCTACGTCGCTAATGGATCCGTGATCGGCGTCGCTAATGGATCCGGTGTCACCGCCGTCCCGGTCTGCTGCGGCGCTCTCTGCCTGCTCGGCAGCGTCAGACTCGGCCTTGTCGCTCGCTTTTTGGCTGACCCCGGCGGTGGCGGCCCGTTTGCCGGGAGCGGCGACGGTCTCGTCAAAGACAGCGATGGTTTCATCAGAAACAGCAACGGTCAGATCCGAGACTGCAACCGTCTCGTCAGATACCGCGACCGTCTCGTCAGATACCGCGATGGTTTCATCGGCGACCGCGATGGTTTCATCGGCGACCGCGATGGTTTCATCGAGCACCGAAACGGTGTCTTCAGAGACGTGGGAGGTCTGGTCATCGGCGAAGAAGAAATAGCGCGACACCGGTACGGTGAGATCCCCCACAGCAACCGTCTCATCAACCGGCGCGACAGTCTCATCAGCCGGAGCGATCGTCTCGTCGGCGACATCAGCGGTTTCGTCCGCCGTCTCGTCCACAACGGAGACGGTGTCGTCCGACCCCGGGGTTGTGTCGTCAGCAGACTCTGCGTGCGCAAGCATACAGAGCCGCTCTTAGTCTTTGTGGCGCAGCGTTACCGGGAGGGTGCCCAGCAGCATCTGGGAGGTTGCTGTCTCCTTCACACCCGCGGTCAGTTCGTGCTCAACAACACCCGGCGGGTAGATAACCGTGCCGTTCTGTGAGCCAAGATCCTCGATCTGCCAGCTGTCCTCCGACTCAACGTAGGTGAAACGCGCGTGTGAGCGGGAGAGAGTTTTTGTAACGTCTGGCAGCTTCAGCTTCGCGCCAGCGGTTTTAGGATCACGGCCAACCACAATATCATCGCCCTGCAGGGTGAAAGCGGTGCCGTCAGCGAGCACAATCTCCCACTCTGGGCGTTCGTCCTCGCGCGGCACAACCACGGTGCTGTCGTCGGTGTGGTCAAGCTCGTGGAACAGTCCGTCACCGTCCTGCGCAGCCTCATCCTGCTGCACAGCAGCGTGCTGTTCGCTCGCAACCGGCACAGTGGTAACCAGCGCTGCGGCGGCCGAAATCGGCGCAGCGGCAGCGGCTGAGGCTGGTGCCTCACCGGCAACAGCGGAGTCGTCAATCTCCTCCTCGGCAACAGCGGCGCGCGCGAGTGCTTCCTCGGCGGCGGCACGCTCAGCTGCCTGCTCAGCAGCTGCGTAGTCTGCGGCACGCTCAGCTGCGGCCAGCTCGGCTGCTGCCTGCTCAGCGTCCTCATCAGCGGCGCGCTCCGAGGCGGCGTGCTCCGGTGCAGCGTGCGCCGGGGTCGCATTCTCACCGGTCACGGTCTTAGGCTCGCGCAGGCCAGAAGCGGCCGGAGCTGACTTGGAGGCCGCTGCCGGATCCACCGCGGCGTGCGCAGGAGCAGCAGGAGCGATGTGCGAGGTTGCTACGTCACCAACGTGTGAGTGCTCACCCTCATCATCATCCCGAGCCACGCTGTGGCTCTCATCGGGGGCAGCGTCAGTAATCAGTTGGCTCTGAGTGTAGGTGCCGGTTGGGTCGGTTTCTGCGGCGAGCGCTGCAGCGTCAAGCGCCGCAAGCTGTGCCTCAACAACCGCTGCGGTACCGACTGACATCACCAGCGATGAGTCTGACGAGGTCATCGACTGGTCTGCGAAGCTATCTGAGTCGCTGGTGTTTTGCATCTGCCCTGTCCTTCTAATTTCTGCCGCAGCGGGAGCTACCGCGGCCTGCGGGGGTTGCGATTGAGATAGTAATTCTGTTTGCGGATCAAACTGCGCACGCTTTGCGCGGTACGGCGCCGTGCTCGACCCCGCGGCTGCGGGCTGCGGGGTGGTTTGCGGACTGCCAGATGATACAACAGTAGCAGCAACGGCGCTCGGCTGCGAGGTCGCTGCCTGTGAACCGTTCAGATGCCCGGTTTTCACCTGCTGAGCTGGGGCTTCTGAGTCCGAGGTGTGAGGGGGTGAAGCCTGTGGTTTTTGGGTTTGTGGACCGCCGCTCCTCCGCGGGTCGGTCAGCGCAGCGCCGTTTGCAACAGCGCCGTTCGAACCAGCGCCGTTGACGGCGGCGGCTGCCTGCGGCGCGGCGTGCGCCGGCTGCTTTGCCCTGGATCCACCCCCTGCAGCGCCGGTTAGCACCTGGGTGAAACGCTGCACCCAAAGCGGCGGTAGGAAGATCGCGAGCAGCAGGGTCTCGGTGTCGTCACGCCAGTAGTGCGAGGCGAGTTTGCGCATCGCCAGCACCTGAATAACCCAGACCGCGGTAATACCAACAAACGGCACCAGTCCGATCAGCACAAAGAGCGGGTTGTAGGCCGCGAGCTTGAAAAGCAGCGCGGTGTTGTAGAACGGGATATAACCCTTCCAGTTTTCGATACCGAAGACCGGGAACAGTTTCGAGAGGGCGAGGGCATACCAAACGTACAGCGCTATACCGAGGCTCCCAAACAGAATCCCGATTATTGTTGTTAGCTGCACATTTCCTCCACACTAAAACCTGTTCCTATAACTCTACAGCCTAAACGGCTAACCGCGCTTGCCCCTTTGCTTTTGAAAAGCGGCTTTCACACCTGTTTTCAGGGTTTTCAGCTGTTTGAAGCGGCGAAGACTGTAGGCCTCTTTGAGTCGCTGCCAGCGCCCGATCTCCCGGTCACGCTCGCTCAGCTCTTTCTCCGCGATCTGCCACGCAACCTCGGCGTTTTGCTTTGTCACCCGCTGTTTTGCAAACGCGGCCCAGTCTGCAACCGCGGCCAAATAGACGGCGGTCGGGGTGCCGATCGCTGCCGCCTGTGTTGGCCGGGTGGTGTTGTCGTCGGCGATCACTCCGGCGTCGATTGCGCGATCCCGCAGCTCATCCCAGGCAGCGATAGCCGCGTACGACGGCACCTCCTCACGCTTGCGTTTGCGGCGCGTCAGACGCTTAATCGTCGGAATAAACAGCAGCGGCAAAAGCAGCAGCAGAATCCCGAGCAGCGCGAGCGAGGCGGCCCTCAGATACGGCAGCGCCACATCCACGAAGGTGTCGGCGGCGGCCTCCTCGTTGTTCTCCTGCTCATCGGTGTTGCCGAGCGGCGGTTCAACCTGGTCGGCGTTGCGCTCCTCCGGAACCGTCGGGAACTCCGGGAACTGCTGGCCGAGGCTCAGCTCCATCGGCGGGTTATCGGTCTGCGGGGTGACATCGAAGCTCACCCACTTACCGTCAACGCCGCTCACCTCAACCCAGGCGGCAAGGTTCGCGCCCGTGCAAACACCGTTGTCACAGCTCGGAACCGCGGTGTCAGCGCCGCTCAACCGGGTGCCGATAACAACCCTGGCGTCATAACCGAGCGCCTGCGCGATCAGCGCCGCAGCGGTTGCAAACTGTTCATCGTCACCGATCGCAGCCACATACTGCGCGGCCGGTGCGTTCTCAGGCAGGCTCGACGCCTGATCGTTAAGCTGCTCAAATAGTTTCTCAACACGCGCCGCCGAGTGTCCCGCCGGGCTCGAATAGAACTGCAGCTCAGTGCCGTTCAGGTTCAGCCAGTCATCGCTGCCGTCCGTGTTTTGCAGCGCGTGGCTGAGATAGCCGCGGGCGCGCAAACGCTGCAGCAGCTCCGTGTAGCCAGCGCCGTTCGCGGGCTGCTCCTGGTCAGCAATCCAGCTGATCAGCTCAGGATACTCTTTATCGTCGAGACGCTTCGCATTGCGCGGATCCGCCACCAGCTCCTTCTCGGTGTCGGTGCGGTGCGACATGCGGATCGTGTACGAGTCACCGCGCGTTAACCCGGCACCGTCACCGATTGCGAGCGCCGCACCCAGTTCACCGTCGCTGTAGAAACTCTTACTCAGCGCGGTCGCGTTCGGCCCGTCAAAGCTCGGGGTGCTGCCGAGCGGCGGCGAAATTGGCGCCCAAACACCGCTGTAGGCGGATCCCATGGTCACCGTCACCTGGGTGCTGTCGAAGGCACCAACCCCGCTCGGGAAGCGCCCAAAGTTTGTGTCCGCCGAAATCCGAAAATCAGTTCCCGTGTACTCGTTGAGCACCGCGAGCCGCATCCGCTCCGGCAGTTTATCGTTGCTCTCAACCCTAAACAGTTCAGTCTTTAGACCCGTGTCGGTTTTACTGCTGCGGTAGGCAGACAGCAGATTCAGCTGCAGCTGATCGAGCACCTCCGGGGTTATCGCCTGGCGCGGGCTGCGACGGTCAAAACCGTTCGCGTAGGGGGCTGCGAGCGCGGTCACGAGAATCGCCGAAACAACCATGAACAGGATGCCGCCAATTGCCCCACCGCGCTTTTTCTCAACCGGTTTCACGGTCTGTTCGGCGGCGGTGTTCTCAGCGGCGTCGCTGGTGGATCCACGCTGCGCCAGCTTTGCACCACGGCGAAGCCGCAGTCGCCGCTCACGATCCGCTGTTAAACGCACCCACAGCGCCAGCAGCGTTGCGGTGATCAGCCAGCCAATAAACTCGTATGGCGCGGGCAGAATAAACACGCTGTAGCCAACCGACGGGGAGGCGAAAACCTGCCCGAAGAAGGTTGCGAAAAGCAGCGGCAGCAGCGCCGGGAACGCCGCCGTGTAAGGGCGTTTTGTGGTCGCCAGCAGGCAGACAAGGAAGGCGGTCAGGTAGCTAACAACGGCGAGCGGAACGAGCACGGTCTGATACTCGCCAACCGGCAGGCTGAGCGTCAGCAGCTGTTTCCAGCCGAGCACCAGCGCGGCAATACCGTCAAGCATCCCGGTTGTGAAGCTCTCCGGCAGGTGCTGCCAGAGCGCCGGCATGCTGATCGGCACAAGCAACAAAAGACCGAGCAGCACCACCAGGATCCGCACCATCACAGGCAGTTTTTTCAGCAGGAAAAGCGTCTGGATCGCAGCACCCAAAAGCGCCGCAGCCGCCGCCACAACAATCGCGTACCAGGTTTGGTAGATCGGCCAGGCAAGATAGCATCCGGTGGCGACGATCGCGAAAACAAACAGCAGTGCTAAACCGTGCTGTTTCAGTTTCTGCTGCACTAGTTAACACCTCGCTTCAAAAGCAGGCCGGCAACGTCGGCTGGCGCGGCAATCGTGCAAACGCGGGCACCCCAGATAGAGCGGGTTGTCAACGGCACATTCAGCGCGGTTGTGCGCACAACCGTGACATCTGCGACGGTGTTAAGCTGCGCAACCGTCTGCTTCAACTGGTCAAGCGGCAGCCTGTCACCGGTAACAATCACCGCGCGGGTGAGGTTCGGCTGCCCGTCAAGCAGCGCCCTAACCAGCTCCGGCAGGCGCGGCGCCTCCCGAAACTCCTGCACCCGTGAAAGATTATCGAGCAGCTGCTTCGGGGTGTGCGCGGCAAGCTCCTGCAGACCGTTCTGCTTCGGCGGTTTACCCGGCAGCGGGAAGCCGCTGGCAACGCAGCGCTCACGCCCCTCCAAAACCGCCTGCATCGCGAAGCTCGCCGCGGCAGAAACCGCCGTCTCAAAACGGTACTCGGAGGCGCTGTCATCGCCGTAACTCTCCGGGATCACATCCAACAGAATCGCGGCTCGCGCCGTCTCCGTCTGCTCGTACTGGCGAACCATCGGGCGACCGGTTTTCGCGGTTGCCTTCCAGTCGATATGCCGCTGCTCATCGCCGTACTCGTACTCGCGCACCGCGTGGAACGCAATATCGTTGCTGACGATCCGGCGTGATGTCTGCCCCTCCAGGTCCTGCACCAGACCGGCTGTGTGCTCGGGCATTCTCGCAACATACGGCCAAACATAGCACTCGTAGCTCGCCTCCCAGTTGGTTTCCCGGCGAAAAATCTCTAGCGGATCCCGCCTCACCACCGCAAACGGCCCGATCGTGTAGACTCCCCGCTTTGCCGTGTCAATCGCGTACTCAACCCGTCGCTTCGCGCCCGGCAGCAGAATCGGCAGCTTCGTCGACTGGATCGCGGCACCCACCTGAATCTCCGCGTCAGCGGGCAGCGCAGGCGCCAGACCGGTGTTTTTAATCAGCACCGAAACGGTTGCTTCGTCGCCGACCGTCACCCGGTCCCGCGACAGCTGCAGGTCAACCGCGAGACTGCGCTTGCCCACAAGCCACGGCAGCGCACAGATAATCAGTGCGAGGCCGACGCAGCTGAGCACCCAGGCTTCCGCGATCCGCCCGAAAACAGCCGCGAGCAGCGACAGCGCCGTCATCGCCACAACCGCGATGCCGAAACCGGTGATAACCCGCTGCGTTTTGAACTGCCCCCACGACCGTTCCGCGCGCAGCCTGGCAACACCCAGCAGCTGTTTCCGGCTGGCAATGGACTGCAACCGGGGTTTAGTGCGGGTGCGCGAGCGCGTATCGGTCTGGGTGTTGTTCACTGGGTTTTAGGCTCCCTGCGGAACAGGCACAGCGGCGAGGATCTCGGCAATCACCCGGTCAACCGTCAAACCGTCGAACTCCGCCTCGGCCTGCAGCAGAATGCGGTGACCGAACACAAGCGGCAGCATATCGCTGACGTCCTGCGGCACAACAAAGTCACGGCCGTGCACAAGCGCCCAGGTGCGAGCCAGCTGAGTTAGCGCGAGCGCGCCACGCACGCTCACACCCAGCCGCACAAACTCGCTGTTGTGGCTCGCCTCAACCAGCGCGGAGATGTAGCCTGCAACCGGCTCCGAAACGGTCACCTCAGAAACCACCCGCTGCATACTCTCGAGTGAGCGCAGGTCGATCAGGTCGGGGCTGACCTCGCTGACGGCAACACCGCCAATAATCTGGATGAGCACGTTCTGTTCAACCCGGCCGATTGAGGTTTTAATCATAAACCGGTCAAGCTGCGCTTCCGGTAGCCGGTAGGTTCCCGCCTGCTCAATCGGGTTCTGGGTTGCGATAACGGTGAAGATCTTACCGATCTCGTGGTTGACACCGTCAACCGTAACCTCGTGCTCCTCCATCACCTGCAGCAGCGCAGACTGGGTTTTCGGGCTGGCGCGGTTGATCTCGTCCGCCAACAAAATATTGGTGAAAACCGGCCCTTTGTGGAATCGGAAGCTGCCATTGCGCTGGTCGAACACGAGCGTTCCCGTGATGTCGCTCGGCAGCAGGTCTGGCGTGAACTGCACACGGGTGTGTTCACCGCCGATAACCGTCGCCAGGTCGCGAGCGAGCGCGGTTTTACCCGTTCCCGGCACATCCTCCAGCAGCACGTGCCCGCCCGCAATAACCGTCGCCACAACATACTCGATGACGGGCCGCTTGCCAATCAGGGATCCAGAGATCTCACTAACAATCGCATCAAAGCGGTTACGGCACCAGTCAACCTGGTTTTGGCTTAGCCGGGGTGCATTCATATATAACGTCCTGATCCGAGGTTTAAGCGACTCTTGGCCGCATCCTATCTATTTTATAGCCAGACTATTTTATAGTTATTTGCGCAAAGCCCGCTACTCGGTTCCTGTTGACTGCCGCTGATCATTATCAGTTTGCGTCTGCGGCCGCGGTTCCCGAATCTCCACGTGCGTCACAAAAATCCTGTCGGATCCGTGCACCTGCACCGCGAGCCGGCCACGGTAGACACTGAACCGGAACACACCCGAAGCCGGTTTAATGTTCACTCCCGACTGGGTGTGGATCTCGTCAACGCTGCTGATTGTCTGCACCGCCTCCGGGATAAACAGGGTGTACATCACGGTCGCACTGTCGGGTGCCGCGCCAACCGCGATCTGATCCGAGATAGCGTCCTCATTAACCATGCAGCGCACCGAGAGCGACAGAATATCGCCGCCGTTAATCACCTGCTGCGCCTGCTCCTTGGTGCCCCAGTTGCCGGATCCGGCCCGGTACTGCAGCGTGCCAGGGCAGCCGTGCTCGCCCTCAACGATTGTGTATCTCGCCTGCAGGGTGAAGCCGCGGCCAGCGACCTCCTCCGGGGTGATCCTAAAGCTGATGTTTTGCGGGGCAGCAACCGGCGCACGCGGCGACAGAATCGCCTCACCGGCGACGGAGTCACCGGATCCGTCCGGCAGTGAACCGCTAACACAGACGCTGATCAGCGCGTCACGGTACTTGTCGAGACCTGTGACGGTGACCGTCGGGGTTGCTGACGATGGCACACAGTCACCCGAGGCTGCCGCGCCGTAACGGAGGGTTTGCCCGGCTCCGCCAACCGCCTGCATAGTAACGGTTGCGGAGGTGCCAGCCGCATCGCGCTCAACACCGGTTGCGTTAACCGCCGTGATGCGGCCGTTAACCTGCACGGTGGCGGTTGCTGTGTTGTCACTGGCGGATCCGCCCGCAGCCTGCGGAGCCGTAAACCGGCTGTGCGGTGTTGCGGTCAGCTGCTGTAGACCCACCGGCACATCGTGGATACCCCGGTAGTTCGGGCCCGAAACCCGAACAACACTGCCGCCGATGTTCAGCTCGTAGCTGTCAACGTCATCGCCGCCCTCGATCTGCACTTCAACGCGGCCAGAGTCGGCGGCACGCTCGATCTGTTTCGCGGTGAACAGCGTTGGCGCGTTTGGTGCGCGATACGCCCACGCAACCAACTCTGGTGAGCGGGCGGAATCGCCGACACTGTTGGAGGCGATTGCGCTGAAGGTGTGCTTTACACCGTTTTCGAGCCCGCCAACCTCACAGCGGTAACTGATCGCGGTAACAGCGGTGCAGTTGGCGCTCGCGCCGAGGTCGCTGGTGATCCGCACCCGGTTAACCTCCGGGTAGGAGCGGCCGCCGCCGAGCTCAACACCGATAACCACGTTGCTTGGGCCGTAAGCCACCTGTGAGATGCTGGTTGGGGCGCTTGGCCGGCCCTGCAGATCCAGCTCGATGATGCCTGAACCGGTGCGATCCTGGGCGTCAACGACGGTGAAACCGGCGCTGCACTGACCGCCTGCGCCGTTCTGTTTCGCGGTGAAAACAACCCGGTCGCCGCTGACGCTGAAGCTACCGTAGGTGTCACAGGTGCCGGAGCTGACGCTCTGCAGTTCCAGCCCCGCGCCGCTGCTGCCCGCGAACGGATCGTACTCACCCGGGATGCCAACCGCTTTGCCCGCGCACGGCGTATCAACGGTGCACTTCAGGGTGACGGTGCCGCCGCGCGGCGCACTCTCTGGCGCGTTACCGACGCGGATAATCAGCTGCCCGGTTGCGTCGTCGTTAACCGTCACCGGAATGTTTAGCTGCGAGCCCGGCTGCGCATCAGCGGCAACCGAAACCTTCGCTACCGACCCCTGCTGGGTGACAGAGATTCTGCTGTCGCCCTGGCCAATTGTGAAGCGCAGGTCCGCGAGCCTGCCCTCACGGTTACCCTCCCAGCTGACCATGTCGGTGAGTTTAATATCCTCGGCGCCGCCCGGTGCGAGCGTCCGCGTCAGGTTATTTAGCTTCGCCTTTGGCACGTCCGGGTGCACTGTCACCGGCACCGCAATCGCCGTGTAGCTTTCCTGACCGGCGATTCTGACGCGGGTTAGGCAGCGATCCTGCCACGGTTCTCCGGCGCCTGCCGTGTAGCGGATATGCTCACCCGAGATTTCGCAGCTGGCGTTGCTGCGCACAGTCTGCAGTTTCGTCTCGGCAAACTCTAGTTTGTCGGTTTTACCGACCGCAAAAACCCTGTCAATTGGCGCGCTAACCGAGCTGTTTTCGTCCACTGTGAGGCCGTTAAAGCCGGCCGCTAGCGTCACCCGCAGCTCATCAAGCGGCGGCACAATCATCAGGCCGTAGGTCTCAATCGGCTCACCCTGCGCGCCAACACCGCTCAGCTTAAAAACCGCAACGTCACCGTTTGCTCGGTATTTACCCTTAATCTTCTGCCCGCTGGTGGTGTAGCGTTCAGCGCTTGAGCCCCACATGCTCAGCTGCAGCGTTGATGGATCCCCCGAAGCCCAGCGCACATTGTGGGTGACAACGTCGATGCCCGATGTTTCGAGGTCTGCGCGATCCGCAACCGACAAAACCGTGTCGGTAACAACCGGCGCCTGCGTCTGCACGCGGTTTGAGGTTTGCACAACAATCAGGCCGTCACTGGTGCTCTTGCTCTCTTTTGAGCGCACCGTGTAGCGGAACGAAACCGAACCGGCATCGCCGATAGGCGCGATCTTCACCGTGCCGTCCTTGCGCTGTTTCAAATCGAGCTTCGATTTCAGCGACTGGTAGAGCGGATGCTCCTCCCCGCCCTGCAGCTGCGGTTCCACGCTCAAAAGCTCCAGCTCGCCGCCGCGCGGGTCAATATCGTTCTCCAGCGGTCGCACCGTCACCGGCTCCTTCGCCTCGAGCGTCGCGCGAATATAGTCGCTGTAGACGATTGGGGCGCCGGATGTGCGATCCACAATCACAACCCGAAGCTCTGCAACACCCTCGCCGCCGAGATTATCGCGCACCGTGTACTGCAGCGTCACAACCCCGCGTTTGGCGCTGGTTGCCGCCTCAAGTTTGATGCCGTTGCGGGTGAGCACCGAGGTGACATCGCCGTTGCTCGCCGAGTTAACGCCGACAATGCGCACCCGGTCGCCGTCCGGGTCAATGCCGGACAGCGGAATATTCAGCGTGGTTTTATCGCCCGGCGCCATGCGCACAACCTGCGCAACCGGCTGCGGGTTCTGGTTACCCTCCGGTGACACAACGTTGACGATAACGTCAGCGCTGTCACTGTGCTCGGGCGAGCTCGCACCCGAGGTTGTGTAGCGCAGCATATAAATACCCGGCTTCTTTGGCGCCAGATAGCGCAGGGTGCTGCCAGACGCGAAAGCAAGCTCGCCGTCGCTCTCGGTTGCCACAATCTCCGGGTTCAAAACGAGCCGGTCACCCGGCGGGGCAATATCGTTGCGCAAAACCGGAATATCAACAACCGCGCCCGCGCGCACCTTAGCTCCGTCCGCGACCGCGATCGCCGCCGAAGGCGTGCCCGACGGCACCTGATAGACGGTGACAAAACCGCTCGCGCTGCGATCCCCCTCGGTGACGGTGACGGCGACCGTGCCGAGCCTGCCGAAGGTGCCGTTGCTGGCGGATCCGGAAATCCTAAGCTTCGAATACTCAACAATGTCGGTGTACAACTGCGCGCCCGCGGCCGGTGTTGCCTCAGCGCTGCTGAGCGTCAGTGTGCGGTTGCTCGCACCCGGCAGGGTCGCCAAAATATCCAGGGTTGTGTCCTGGCTGCTGCGCACAAAAGCCCTCAGCGGACCGAGCGTTAGCGCACCCTCAGAATCTGTTGCGGTGACCCGGATATTACCGGTCACCTCCGCCTCGGTGACATTGTCTTTAACGGTGACCGTGACCATGCCGCTGCCCGCGCGATCCGCGATCACGTCAACTGTTTCGGAGGTGCTTTTCGCCTCCGCCTTCATCCACTCGACGGTGCTGGTTGCCGAGACCAGGCTGTAGGAGCCGGATCCACCAACCACACGCGACAGCGGACTAAAACTGCTCTTTTTGTTAACCGTCGCGGTGCGGGCCGCGTCCTCAAACCGCAGCTGCGCGTCAGCGACCGCGTGCACGCGCAGGTCACGCTGGGTTGACTCGCCGCGCGCGTCAGTGACGGTCAGTTTCACCGTGTAGTCGCCTTCAACACCCGGCTGGGTGTGCTGCACAGCAACCCGGTCATCGTCTGAAACAACCGCGCGCACCGGGGTGTCAGGGTCCGCAACCGCTGCGGCGGTGATCACCAGCGGGTCGCCCTGCGGATCCACCCAGGCATCGAGCAGTGACATAACCGTTGTGCCGCCCGGGGTAATCTCGGCGACCGGCCAAGTTCGCTGGCAGCCGTTAACCGGGCACCACTCGGGCGCTGTGTTAACGTTCTCGGGTGCGACGGTG
Source organism: Leucobacter sp. OH1287 (assembly GCF_003859945.1). Classification (GTDB taxonomy): domain Bacteria; phylum Actinomycetota; class Actinomycetes; order Actinomycetales; family Microbacteriaceae; genus Canibacter. Next base: position 32,268 of record NZ_RQYM01000002.1, on the reverse strand, counting down.
AGCGTCACAGAGGCGACGTTGCTGCTCAGTGCACCGTCGGTTATCCGGTAGTCGAAACTCGCGGATCCGGTTGCGGACGGCTGCGGGTAGAACATCAGCGTCTGCCCGTCAGGCAGCAGCTCGATCCGGCCGAAATCCTCTGGCAGGCCACCAATGCTGGCCGGATCAATCGTTAAAATATCGCGCTTGTTCGGGTCGTGGTCGTTGAGCAGCACCTGCAGCTGAGTGCTGTCGCTCGCGCGCACACCAAACTCGTCTGCGACCGCAGCCGGCGGCTCCGCCTCGGTGACATCGGAGACCACAACGGTTCCCGTGTTGTCGCGCGGGGTGTCAAACAGATCCCACTGCTCGATCGGGATCATGTTGCCCTCCGGCAGCGTCCACAGCATACCGGTGCTGGCCTCGCTGAGGATTGCGCGATTGCCGTTGTAGAGAATGCGCAGCTGCGGATCCGCCAAATCGCCGATGCTGTTCGGGTACTGCAGCGGGTGCGAGGTGGTTGTTTGTGCGACGGATCCAACATCCGCTTTCCAGAGCGTGCCACCGTTCGGGCCCGCCCAGGCGGTGAACATCCGCTCACCAACCACGCGCGGCCGAGACGGCACACCGTCCGCCTCAATCTGGCGGTTAAACTCGCCGTCGGCGAGCAGCAGCAGACCGTCACTGTCGGCAATCGCAACCGGCACAGCCGCCGCGGTGCTCGCAGTCAGCAGCGGGTTCGCCCCGGTTTTCACCGTGATAGCCCGGTCGCTGCCCTGGTGCAGGAACTGCCCGTTATCGGTGAGGATCGCCCAGTTGTTGTCGACCAGCGCGAGCTGCGCACTGCTGGTTGCGTCCTGCACACGCGGGGTTTCTTCAGCGGCCTGGCGCACCTTCATGGTTTTTGCGTCAAACCGGAACACCTGGTTGCTCGCAGCCGAATAGATAACGCCGCGACCGCGCTCGTCGATTGCGCCCGCGGTGATCGTCACGGTTGCGCCCGGAGCCGAGTCAGCGTCCGCCGCCTCTTCGCCGTCACCGACCGCTGCGGTGCTCTGCGACTCCGGGTTTGATGACTCGGTTGCCACCTCAGTAAAGTCGATCTTCTGCGCCAGCGCCAGGGCAGAGGCGATTTCACCGCGCGACAGGTCGGCGACGAAGGCCTCATTCGACTCGGTGATCACAAGCGCCCAGTTGCCCGAGACAAAAACGTTCTTGGTGCCGGCGGGGAGCTGCTGCGCAACCTGCCTCGCGGCGGGTTGGGTGGATCCACCCTGCTCCCCCGCAGCGGCGTCACCGGACTCGGTGCCCGCCGCATCGGTCGATGTTGCTGCCGCGGCTGCTGCGGCACTCGCCTGTGATGCTGCGTCGCTGATGTTTTGCGGGTTTGCGGTGTTTACCTGCCAGACCTCACGGTCACCCTTCGCGAGCAGCGCCACATCGTCGGCGTACTGCACAATGCCGCTCGGCGATTCAACGTCGCGCACCGTGTCGATTTCACCGGTGACGGTGTTAACGCGCGCGTACTGGGATCCGGCACCTGTGTCGCGCCAGGTCCAGATGGAGACCGCCTCGAGCGGGGTTTGCCGCATCTCAAAACCGTTCGCAACAATCGCGATGGTTGTCACCAGCGCAACAACCAGCGCTCCGCCGATTGCCGCGAACAGGTTCGTGCGTCGCTTGTTGTTTCTCACAAGAGACCACCCCATCTCGCGATCAGGAACCCGGCAATCAGCACCGCCGCGGTGACCGCGCCGCTGATCAAAACTGTGCGCCAGGCATGGGATCCACCCTCGGCCGTGTCACCCGAGCAGGTTTCCCCGTGGGCTTCTTCGCGCTGCTGCCAGCGGTCGCCCGTGTGCTGCTCCTCCAGCTGCTGCACCGCTTCCGCCTGCGCCTGCCTGCTTTGGAAACCGCTAATCTGCATTCGCGGGTCAGCGAGCTGGCTCGGTGCTTTCTTAAACTTTTGGTTGTTGGCGCGGATCGGATCAAACGCGGTCGGCTGCAAACCATAGGCGAGCTGCGCCTGTTGCAGGGCAACGGCGAACTCCCGCATGTTGGCATACCGCTCAGCCGGGTTTTTGCGCATCGACCGCTCTAGCACCCGGTTTAGTGCCTCACAGTCGCCCTCCAGCTCGATTCGCAGATACTTCGCGGCGATAATCAGGCGCTGCTGTTTCTGCAGTCGCTTGTTGCGCGGCATGGTGCGATCGGTTGGGCGCGGGAACGGCTGTTTGCCGGTGACGAGCGTGTAGAGGGTAGCGCCAAGCGACCACACCTCAGACTGCACGGTGCCGGTTGTGCGCTTTTGAATCACCTCGGGCGCGGCCCACGGCACCGACATCGTGATGGCGGCGCCACTGTCGCCGTCGGCGCGCAGCAGATCCGCGATACCAAAGTCGGTCAGCAGTGGCGCACCGGTTGCGCCCTCAAGCAGGTTGCTCGGTTTAATATCGCGGTGCAGGATCCCGATGTCATGTGCGGACTGCAGCGCCGCCGCGATTTTCACACCGGTGTCGAGCACCTGGGCGACCGGCAGCGCCTGCTGTTTCACAATGTCGCCGAAGGAGCGCTGACAGTACTCCATAATCAGGTATGGTCTGCCGTCGGGCGCAACACCCGAGCCGTGAAGGTTAACTACCGAGGGGTGGTCGCTGAGCTGCGCCATCATATCGGCCTCAACGCCGAAAATGGACGCCTGCTGCAGGTTGGTTTTTGGCAGCTTCGTGCGAATAAACTTAATCGCTACCGCGCGGCGCGGACTGTGCTGTTGATAGCGGTAAACCTCAGCGTTGCCACCCTTCCCGATACAGACGGGGTTGCTGAATCCGGGTAGCGGCGGAGCACTCAGCGGGGCATCACCCGGCTGCGTCAATTTGAGGCTATTATCCACAAATTCCGCCTTTCAAACAGCTTTTACAAAGACACTACCTAGCAATAATAGCAGCGCCGGGCAGGTGGGTGTTAGGCGATCGGTGTCGGTGTGATCCCGAACGGCTTCAGCCCCGCAGCACCGCCGTCTGCGGCGGTCAGCACCCAGATTCCGTCCTTGTGCACGGCAACGCTGTGCTCCCACTGACAGCTGTCTTGTCCGTCAGCCATTCTCACTGTCCAGCCGTCGCTCGCGTCAACCGTTGTGTCGTTGCGACCGGCGGCAATAATCGGTTCAATCGCGACAACCAGGCCGGGTTTAACCTCCGGCCCTTTACGCGCCACCGCGTAGTTATAAACCGGTGGATCCTCGTGCATCGAACGCCCAATACCGTGTCCAATATACTCCTGCACAATGCTGTATTTGGAGTTTTCCACAATGTATTTTTCGATGTCCGCGCCAACCTGGTTGAGGTACTGTGTCCGCGCAAGGCTCGCGATCCCGTGCCACATTGACTGTTCGGTGTGGTAGCTCAGCGCCTCCCGCTGCTGCTGCAGTTCTGGGCGGTCTGGATCCGGCACAACCACCGTCACAGCGGAGTCGCCGTTCCAGCCCTTGTAGATTGCGCCACAGTCGATTGAGATAATGTCGCCCGGCTGCAGCACATAGTCGGTTGGCACACCGTGCACAACCACGTCATTTACGTTTGCGCAAATGGTGTGCCGGTATCCGGGTTCGAGCATAAAGTTTGGTTCAGCTCCCATGTCACGAATGGTCTGCTCGGCGATCGCGTCAAGCTCCAGCAGGCTGGTGCCGGCGACGGCTGCTTTCTTCGCCTCCGCAAGCGCCAGCGCGGTGATACGGTTCGGCTCCAGCATCAGCTTGAGCTGCGCCGGTGACTTATAGATTGACCTGTGAAGCTTACGCATTTTTCGCACCTAGATAGTTGTCGATTGCTCGACAGCGGTTAAATCGGGGGTCGGGGCCGTAAAAACCCCGCGCCGGAGCCACTCACGCCCGGCCGACCAGCCTAACCCCAAAAGCAGGGTTCGACTGTTTACAGGGACTGGCCTAGCTGCCGAGTTTGCTGTCGAGCGCCTTACCGATGCGCTCCGCAATCGCGTCAACCTCACCGAGGCCGTCAACGCGCACCAGAATATCGCGCTTTTCAAACAGCTCAATCAACGGCGCGGTCTGCTCCGCGTAAACGGTTTGGCGGTGGCGGATCACGTCCTCGGTGTCATCCGCGCGCCCCTGCTCAGCTGCTCGCTTCAGCAGCCGGGCAACCACCTCGTCGGTGTCCGCCTCAAGCAGCACAGCCGCCTCAAGCGCCTCCCCCGACTTCGCGAGCTCAGCGTCAAGCGCCGCAACCTGCTCAACCGTGCGTGGGTAGCCATCAAGCAGGAAACCTGCTGCGGCGTCGGGCTGCGCGATCCGCTCAGCAACAATCTTGTTGGTTAGCTCGTCAGGAACCAGCTCGCCGCGCTCAATAATCTGCTGCACCTCCACGCCGAGCGGGGTGCCGTTCTTGATGTTCTCGCGGAAGATGTCGCCGGTTGAAATCGCCGGGATGCCGTAGCGTTCCGCGATCTTGCCAGCTTGGGTGCCCTTGCCCGCGCCCGGGGGGCCAACAATCAGAAGGTGTGTTGCTTTTCTGTCAGTCATTATTTCTTCAGGAGCCCTTCGTAGTGACGCTGTTGCAGCTGCGCATCAATCTGCTTGACGGTCTCAAGACCAACGCCAACGATAATCAGAATTGAGGCGCCGCCGAACGGGAAGTTCTGGTTTGCACCAAACAGTGACAGCGCGATCAGCGGCAACAGCGCGATAATACCGAGGTAGAGCGAGCCTGCGCTGGTGATACGGGTGATCACGTAGGCGAGGTAGTCAGCGGTTGGACGACCCGCGCGGATGCCCGGGATGAAGCCGCCGTACTTCTTCATGTTGTCAGCAACCTCTTCAGGGTTGAAGGTGATGTTGACGTAGAAGAACGCGAACGCGATAACCAGCAGGAAGAACACGATCATGTAGAGCGGCTGGTCACCCTGCATCAGGTTGTTCTGGATCCACACAACCCACTCTTTAGGCTCTTCTCCCGGGGCTGGCTGGTTGAACTGGGTCACCAACATTGGCAGGAACAGAATCGATGAGGCGAAGATTACCGGGATAACACCGGCCATGTTCACCTTGATTGGGATGTAGGTACTGCTACCGCCGTAGGTGCGGCGACCGACCACGCGCTTTGCGTACTGCACCGGAATGCGACGCTGTGACTGCTCAACGAAAACAACCGCGAGGATCACGAGCAGACCAACACCGATGATGAACAGGAACAGCTCCCAGCCCTGTGACTGCTGGATCGCCCACAACGCGCTCGGGAAGCCTGCCGCGATAGAGGTGAAGATCAGCAGTGACATACCGTTACCAACGCCACGCTCGGTGATCATCTCACCGAACCACATCACCAGGCCGGTGCCGGCTGTCAGTGTGATGATCTGAATCACCATCGCCCACCACTCTGGTGACACGAGGTTTTCACAGGCAGCGGATCCGCTAAAGCCGAACAGCAGACCGGATCGCGCGGTAACCAGCAGGGTTGTTGACTGCAGGATCGCCAGACCGATTGTCAGGTAGCGGGTGTACTGTGTCAGCTTCGACTGACCAGCCTGGCCCTCTTTGTGGAGAGTCTCGAAGTGTGGAATCACAACCCGGAGCAGCTGGATGATAATCGACGCGGTGATGTAGGGCATAATACCCAGCGCAAACACCGACAGCTGCAGCAGCGCGCCACCCGAGAACAGGTTAATCATCTGGTAGAGCCCTGATGCGTCACTGCTGTCTACCAGACAGGCCCTGACATTGTTGTAGTTCACATACGGCGCCGGGGTGACAGACCCTAGCCTGAACAGCATCATAATAGCGAGCGTGAATAGGATCTTCCGTCTCAGGTCTGGTGTCCGGAAGATACGGCCAAGTGCGCTAAACAAATCTGTGCCTCCGAGGTGGGGTTCAATAGTGTGTGATAACACGAATCAACCTATATAGCCTACACTGTTTCGGCTAAAAAATAAAACATAAAAATGGGGGCTGTGCGCACTCTCTGCGCACAGCCCCCGAAGTAGCTTCCAGGCTAGAGGCTATTTAACCTCGCCGCCGGCTGCTTCGATCTTGCTTTTAGCGCTTGCAGACACTTTGTCTACAGACACAACAAGTTTCACCTTAAGGTCGCCATCGCCCAGCACCTTAACCGGCTGGTTCTTGCGGACTGCACCCTTAGCAACGAGGTCAGTTGTTGTAACCTCGCCACCGTTCGGGTAAAGCTCTGTAAGCTTTGCGACGTTTACCACCTGGTATTCGGTGCGGAATGGATTCTTGAATCCACGCAGCTTTGGGGTGCGCATGTGCAGTGGCATCTGCCCACCCTCGAAGCCGGCCTTTACCTGGTAGCGTGCCTTGGTACCCTTGGTACCGCGGCCCGCGGTTTTACCCTTGGATGCTTCACCACGACCAACACGGGTCTTAGCTTTTTTAGCACCCGGGGCTGGACGCAGGTGGTGTGCCTTCAGAATCTGATCGCTCACGCGTCCACCTCCTCAACAGTAACCAGGTGACGAACTGTGTGCACGTAGCCACGGTTCTGCTTGTTGTCCTCACGCACAACGGTCTGGCCGATACGCTTCAGACCGAGACTGCGCAGGGTGTCACGCTGGTTTTGTTTTTCGCTGATTTTTGACTTTACTTGCGTAATCTTTAGGCTCTTTGCCATTAGGCACCTGCCTTCTTCGCAGCGGCAGCTGCTGCTGCCGCTTCTGCCTCAGCGCGCACGATGTGAGCAGGGGCTACCTGATCAAAGTCGAGGCCGCGACGCGCAGCAACAGAGCGTGGCTCTTCTAGCTGGCGCAGCGCAGCAACGGTTGCGTGCACGATGTTAAGAGTGTTTGATGAACCCAGTGATTTACTGAGTACGTCGTGAATACCTGCGCACTCAAGCACGGCACGCACAGGACCACCGGCGATAACACCGGTACCAGCTGATGCCGGACGCAGCAGCACTACGCCAGCGGCTGCCTCACCCTGCACAGGGTGAGGAATGGTCTTGCCAACGCGCGGAACGCGGAAGAAGTTCTTCTTAGCCTCTTCTACGCCCTTTGAGATTGCAAGTGGAACCTCTTTAGCCTTACCGTAGCCTACGCCAACGGTGCCGTCACCATCGCCAACAACAACGAGTGCTGTAAAGCTGAAGCGACGTCCACCCTTAACAACCTTAGAAACACGGTTGATGGTAACTACGCGCTCGAGGAACTGACTTTCGGTGCGCTCACGGTTGCCACCGCGCTGACCACGCTGACCACGCTCACGACCACCGCGTGACTCGCGTGAGTCACCGCGGTTCTCCTGCTGCTGGGTTTCACCCTGCTCAGCAGTTTTGACCTCTGCAGACACTTCCTGCTCCTTCGTTTCGTTGCTCACAGGCTCAGACCTGCCTCACGAGCACCCTCGGCTACGGCAGCGACGCGACCCGCGTACTTGCTGCCACCACGGTCAAACACAACCGCGGTTACGCCTGCGCTCTTTGCGCGTTCAGCTACGAGCTCGCCAACCTTACGAGCCTGAGCGGTTTTGTCGCCCTCAAAGGCGCGCAAATCCGCTTCCATGGTGGATCCTGATACCAGGGTGTGACCCTTGGTGTCATCAATGACCTGGACAAACACGTGACGGTTTGAACGAGTTACTGAGAGACGTGGACGCTCTGCAGTGCCAACGATACGCTTGCGCAGGCGTGCGTGACGGCGGATACGAGCTGCCGAACGACCCTTTGCACGGGTTTTTGCTACGGCCATGGTTACTTACCAGCCTTTCCAGCCTTGCGGCGTACAACCTCGCCAGCGTAACGAATACCCTTGCCCTTGTATGGCTCTGGCTTCTTCAGCTTGCGAATATTAGCGGCAACCTCACCAACAGCCTGCTTGTCAATGCCTGAGACTGTGATCTTGTTGCTGCCCTCAACCTGCAGGGTAACACCCTCAGGCGCCTCGAAAGCAACCGGGTGTGAGAATCCGAGAGCAAGCTCAAGGCCTGTTCCCTTCTGCTGCACACGGTAACCGGTGCCAACAACCTCGAGTGACTTTGAGTAGCCCTCGGTGACGCCGATGATGTTGTTAGCGATCAGGGTGCGGGTGAGACCGTGCAGCGCACGAGAGTCACGCTCGTCGTTTGGACGAGTTACCAGCACCTGACCGTCTTCAAGTGATACTGCGATAGGTGATGCAACGTTGAGTACGAGCTCACCCTTCGGACCTTTTACTGCTACCTGCTGGCCGTTGACGGTAACGGTCACACTAGCTGGCACAGCAATAGGAAGCTTTCCAATACGTGACATAACGGATTACCAAACGTAAGCGAGAACTTCGCCGCCTACGCCCTTCTGCTCGGCCTCACGGTCAGTCAAAAGACCAGAGGAAGTGGACAGGATAGCAATACCGAGGCCGCCAAGTACCTTTGGCAGTTCGGTTGAGCGTGCGTAAACGCGCAGACCTGGCTTTGATACACGCTTGATGCCCTCAATTGAGCGTTCACGGTTAGGTCCGTATTTCAGGGTCAGAGTGATCTCGGTGCCAACACGAGCGTCAGCTACCTTCCAATCAGCAATGTAACCCTCACGCTTCAGAATATCTGCGATGCCCTCTTTTAGTTTTGAGCCTGGCAGAGAAACTGACTCGTGGTGTGCCGAGTTGGCGTTGCGCAGTCTGGTCAGCATATCTGCGACCGGATCTGTCATCGTCATAGTTTCTTCTTTCTCGCCTGGTTTCGCCTGACCGTGCACGGTCGGCGACCTTGGTGTGTCGTTGGAGCTGGGGCGAATCTACGGGTTTAACCCCGTAAACACGCTGACGCTGGCGTCACACAAAACAGTTTTTGTGTGACCCCAGCCCAACGTTGGATATTTATTTATGCGTCAGCCTTGAACGGGAAGCCGAATGCGCGAAGCAGTTCACGGCCCTCGTCGTCGGTCTTTGCGGTGGTTACAACTGTAATGTCAAAACCACGCACTCGATCAATCTTATCAACATCGATCTCGTGGAACACACTCTGCTCGGTCAAACCGAAGGTGTAGTTGCCGTTTCCGTCGAACTGCTTTGGGCTGAGTCCACGGAAGTCACGGATACGAGGCAGTGCCAGGTTGATGAGACGATCAAGGAATTCCCACGCACGGTCACCGCGCAGTGTCACGTGAGCACCAATTGCTTGGCCCTCACGCAGTTTGAACTGCGCAATTGACTTGCGTGCACGGTTGATCTGAGGCTTCTGACCGGTGATCTTGGTCAGGTCAGCGACAGCGCCCTCAATCACCTTACCGTCACGAGCTGCGTCACCAACACCGGTGTTCACAACAACCTTTACAAGGCCTGGAACCTGGTGTGGGTTAGCGTAGCCGAACTTTTCGGTGAGCTGAGCGATGATTTCGCTGCGGTACTTCTGCTTCAGACGAGGCTGGACTTTTGCAGCAGCTGTATCAGTGCTCATTCGGGATGTCCTTTCCAGATTTCTTTGCGTAGCGGACGCGAACGGTCTTCTTAACGCCGTTTCGCTCAACCACTTCTTCGCGGAAACCAACGCGGGTTGGCTTCTTTGTTTCTGGGTCTACAACGGCAACGTTTGAGACGTGAATCGGGGCCTCAACGGTCTCGATGCCACCCTCTTTGCTGCCGCGGTCTGACTGGCCAACACGGTTGTGCTTGGTAACGAGGTTGATGCCCTCAACAACCACACGGTTGCTCTCGGTCAGAACCTCGATAACACGACCCTGCTTGCCACGGTCACCGCCGCGCTCCTTAGAAGCGCCGGTAATAACCTCAACCAGATCGCCCTTGCGAATCTTACTTGCCATGGGTTAGATCACCTCCGGTGCGAGCGAAACGATCTTCATGAACTTCTTGTCACGAAGCTCACGGCCAACCGGGCCGAAGATACGAGTTCCGCGTGGCTCGCCGTCATTCTTCAAGATAACGGCGGCGTTTTCATCAAAGCTGATGTATGAGCCGTCTGGGCGACGAGTCGCCTTCTTGGCACGTACAACAACAGCTTTCACAACCTCACCCTTCTTGACGTTGCCACCTGGGATTGCATCTTTAACAGTTGCAACGATGGTGTCGCCAAGACCTGCGTAGCGGCGGCTTGATCCCCCGAGTACGCGAATGGTGAGCAACTCTTTAGCGCCGGTGTTATCGGCAACCCTAAGTCGGGATTCCTGTTGAATCACTTTGTTACTCCTTTATTGAGCAAGCCCTAAAGCTTACTTCGCCTTCTCGAGGATTTCAACCAGTCGCCAGTGCTTGGTTGCACTGAGCGGACGGGTCTCGTGAATGAGCACGAGATCGCCAATACCTGCTGTGTTGGCTTCGTCATGTGCCTTCACCTTTTTGGTGGTGCGCATAACCTTGCCGTACAGTGGGTGCTTCTTGCGGTCTTCAACCTCTACAACAATGGTTTTATCCATTTTGTCGCTAACCACGTAACCGCGAAGCGATTTACGGTACGGGCGCTGTTCCTGTGCGACATCAGCCATCTTTAGGCCTCCTTCGTCTCAGCGGCGTCGTCCGCCTGCTTTTTGGTTTTGGTTTCTGTAACTGCGCCAGGGGTTGCACGGATCCCAAGCTTACGCTCGTTGAGCACGGTGTAAATGCGTGCAATGTCACGCTTTACCTGACGTACTCGGCCGTGGTGCTCAAGCTGGCCAGTCGCTGACTGGAAACGCAGGTTGAAGAGCTCAGCCTTGGCTTTTTTCAGTTCTTCGGTCAGACGCTCGTTCTCGAAAGTATCGAGCTCGGTGATTGCGAGATCTTTGCTACCGATAGCCATTACGCATCACCCTCCTCACGCTTGATAATGCGTGCTTTCAGCGGCAGCTTGTGGATTGCGCGGGTGAGAGCCTCGCGAGCGAGCTGCTCATCTACACCGGCCACCTCAAACAACACGCGACCTGGTTTAACATTTGCTACCCACCACTCTGGTGAACCCTTACCGGAACCCATACGGGTTTCAGCTGGCTTCTTGGTCAGCGGGGTGTCTGGGTAGATGTTGATCCACACCTTACCGCCACGCTTGATGTGACGTGTCATCGCGATACGAGCTGACTCGATCTGACGGTTGGTCACATAGGCTGGGGTAAGTGCCTGGATTCCAAGCTCACCGAAGTTGACCTTGGTGCCACCCTTGGCAGCGCCTGAGCGCTTTGGGTGGTGCTGTTTACGGTACTTGACTCGACGGGGAATCAGCATGCTTAGTTCTCCGCTCCTGCTGCGGCAGGCGCAGCGTTCTTCGCGTTCTCACGACGAGGTCCGCGACGGCGATCACCGCGCTCGCGCGAAGGCTTCTTAGCAGCCTCTTCACGTGCGAGCTCCTTGTTGGTGATGTCACCCTTGTAGATCCAAACCTTCACACCGATGCGGCCGAAGGTAGTTTTTGCTTCATAGAAACCGTAGTCGATGTTGGCGCGCAGAGTATGCAGCGGCACACGACCTTCACGGTAGAACTCAGAACGGCTCATCTCAGCGCCGCCGAGACGGCCAGACACCTGGATACGAATACCCTTGGCACCTGCGCGCTGAGCACCCTGCAGACCCTTACGCATTGCGCGACGGAATGCAACACGAGCAGCGAGCTGCTCTGCGATGCCCTGCGCAACGAGCTGTGCGTCTGCCTCTGGGTTTTTCACCTCGAGGATGTTGAGCTGAATCTGCTTGCCGGTCAGCTTCTCCAGCTGAGCACGAACGCGCTCAGCCTCAGCGCCGCGGCGACCGATAACGATACCCGGACGTGCTGAGTGAATATCAACACGAACACGGTCACGGGTGCGCTCGATCTGGATTCGGCTAACACCAGCACGATCAAGTGTGTTTGAAAGGTGCTGACGGATCTTAGCGTCCTCTGCGAGGTAATCAGCGTAGCGCTGTCCTGGCTTTGTTGAGTCAGAGAACCAGCGTGAAACGTGGTCTGTTGTTACCCCGAGGCGGAAGCCATAGGGATGAATTTTCTGGCCCATTATTTGGCTCCCTTCTTCGCTGCATCAGCTGATTCTGGAGTTGCCAGAACCACTGTGATGTGGCTGGTGCGCTTGTTGATGCGGAAAGCCCGTCCCTGTGCACGAGGGCGGAAACGCTTCAGCGTTGCTCCCTCGTCAACGAAGGCGCGAGCCACTACCAGCTCGTCCTCGTTGAGACGCAGGTTTTCGTTATCAGCTTTTACCCGTGCGTTAGCAACAGCAGAGGCAACAAGCTTGTAGATTGGCTCAGACGCTGCCTGCGGCGCGAACTTGAGGATGGCGAGTGCTTCTTGAGCGTTCTTGCCACGGATCAGGTTCACGACGCGGCGGGCTTTCTGAGGTGTAACGCGGATATGACGCACGCGTGCGATCGACTCCACCATTTTTCTTCCTCCTTCACGTCACCGCGATTAGCGGCGACGGCCCTTCTTGTCGTCTTTCACGTGACCGCGGAAAGTTCGTGTTGGAGCGAACTCACCCAGCTTGTGACCGACCATGGTCTCGGTAACAAACACAGGAATGTGCTTGCGGCCGTCGTGCACTGCAATGGTGTGGCCGAGCATAGCTGGCACAATCATTGAGCGGCGTGACCATGTTTTGATGACGTTGTTGGTGCCGGCTTCGTTCTGTGCAATTACCTTGTCAAGCAGGTGATTGTCAACGAAGGGACCCTTCTTTAGACTGCGAGGCATTTTATTCTCCTACCTACTTGATTAGCGTTTCTTGCCAGTTGGACGGCGGCGGACGATGTACTTATCGCTCTCTTTGTTCGGGCGACGGGTACGTCCCTCTTTCTGACCCCACGGGCTAACCGGGTGACGACCACCTGAGGTGCGGCCTTCACCACCACCGTGTGGGTGGTCAACAGGGTTCATTACAACACCACGAACGGTTGGGCGTACACCCTTCCAGCGCATACGGCCAGCTTTACCCCAGTTGATGTTTGACTGCTCAGCGTTGCCCACCTCACCGATGGTTGCGCGGCAGCGTGCATCAACGTTGCGGATCTCACCTGATGGCAAGCGCAGCTGTGCGTATGGACCGTCTTTCGCAACGAGACGAACTGAGGTGCCTGCTGAGCGGGCGAGCTTAGCTCCGCCGCCCGGGCGCAGTTCGATCGCGTGGATCACGGTACCGGTTGGGATGTTGCGCAGCGGCATGTTGTTGCCTGGCTTGATGTCAGCGCCAGCGCCAGACTCTACGATATCGCCCTGCTTCAGCTTGTTAGGAGCGATGATGTAGCGCTTGGTGCCGTCAACATAGTGCAGCAGCGCAATGCGAGCGGTACGGTTCGGGTCGTACTCAATGTGAGCAACCTTAGCGTTTACACCGTCCTTGTCGTGACGACGGAAGTCGATCACGCGGTACTGGCGCTTGTGGCCACCACCGATGTGACGGGTTGTAATGCGACCCTGGTTGTTACGACCACCGGTTTTTGGCAGCGGACGCAGCAGTGATTTTTCTGGGGTTGAGCGGGTGATCTCAGCGAAATCGGCAACGCTCGAACCACGACGACCAGGAGTCGTCGGTTTGTACTTTCGAATAGCCATAGTTTTTCCTTGTTCGCTTTCGACCTATTACGACGCGCTAAAGACGTCGATGGATCCGCTCTTCAGGGTAACAATCGCACGCTTGGTGTCTTTGCGCTTGCCGATTCCGAAACGGGTGCGGCGAGCTTTACCCTGGCGGTTGAGGGTGTTAATCTTGTCAACTTTTACGTTGAAGATTGACTCAATCGCGAGCTTAATCTCTGTTTTGTTAGCTGTTGGCTGCACCTCGAAGGTGTACTGACCGTTGCGGTCAATCAGGCCGTAGCTTTTTTCGGTCAGAATTGGACGAATGATTACGTCGTGCGGATTCTTGTTCAGGCTCATGGGTTACGCCTCCTTCGCAGCACGCGCTGCAACGAAACCGTCGAATGCAGCCTTGGTGAACACGAGATCATCGCTCACAACCACGTCATACGCGTTGAGCTGATCGAACGCCAGCACGTGCACGTTTGGCAGGTTGCGCACAGACAGCACAGTGTTGTCCTCTGAGCGCTCAACAACCACGAGCACACGACGACCAACAGTTACGTTCTGCAGGTACTCGCGAGCTGTTTTAGTGCTTGGCTTGTCGTCGATTCCGAAGCTGTCAACAACGTGCAGACGGCCGCCGCGAACGCGGTCAGACAGTACGCCGTTGAGAGCAGCAGCGATCATCTTCTTAGGTGTGCGCTGTGAGTAATCACGTGGCACTGGACCGTGCACAACACCACCGCCGCGGTGCTCAGGCTGACGGATAGAACCCTGACGGGAACGACCGGTGCCCTTCTGCTTGAACGGTTTACGGCCTGAGCCAGAAACCTCACCGCGAGTCTTGGTCTTGTGTGTACCCTGGCGTGCCGCAGCGAGCTGCGCGGTTACGACCTGGTGGATAAGTGGAACGTTAGTCTCAACGTTGAACAGGCTCTCAGGCAGCGAAACCTCGCCGGCCTTCTTGCCCGCAGCGTCAAGAACGTCAAGCTTTGATACGGTTGCCATAGTTAGGCTCCCTTCACAGCGTTGCGGACAAATACGAGACGACCACGCGGGCCCGGAACAGCACCCTTAACCAGGATGACGTTCTTATCAGCGTCAACCGCGTGAACGGTGAGGTTCTGTACGGTGACTCGCTCGCCACCCATACGACCAGCCATGCGCTGTCCCTTGAAAACGCGACCTGGGAAGGACGCGCCACCAATAGAACCAGGCTTACGGTGGTTACGGTGCTGACCGTGTGATGCGCCCACGCCCTTGAAGTTGTGGCGCTTCATGGTGCCAGCGAAGCCCTTGCCCTTTGAAGTTCCGACAACGTCGATCTTCTGGCCGGCCTCAAATGTTTCAGCAACGGTCAGTTCCTGACCGAGCTCGTAGTCGGCAGCGTCAGCGGTGCGCACCTCGGTGAGGTGGCGACGCGGGGTAACGCCTGCCTTAGCAAAGTGACCAGCCGCTGGCTTGGTTACCTTGCGTGGGTCAATCTGGCCGGCAGCGATCTGAATAGCGCTGTAGCCGTCGAGTTCTGGGGTGCGGATCTGGGTAACCACGTTCGGAGCTACCTCAATAACGGTCACTGGTACAACAGCGCCGTTCTCATCCCACACCTGGGTCATGCCAAGCTTTGTGCCCAGCAGACCTTTAACAGTCTTGTTGGTTACTGCAGACATGATTCCTCTTATAGCTTGATCTCGATGTTGACGTCAGCCGGCAGGTCGAGACGCATCAGCGAATCAACAGCCTTCGGGGTTGGATCGACGATGTCGATCACGCGCTTGTGTGTGCGCTTTTCGAAGTGCTCGCGGCTGTCCTTGTATTTGTGTGGTGAACGAATAACTGCGATCACGTTCTTCTCTGTTGGAAGTGGCACAGGGCCGATCACAGTAGCTCCGGCACGGGTAACCGTGTCAACGATCTTGCGTGCAGAGCTGTCAATGACCTCGTGGTCATATGACTTTAGTCGAATGCGGATTTTTTGTCCCGCCATGTGACTCTCTCTTTCTATCGCGTCATACCATCGCTTGTGGGCGTGGCATTGGACGTCTTACGGCAGCTGGCTGCGTTATGCAACTAGCCGATTCTGTCAATCCGTGACTGGCACGGACCGCCGCGCGAGCACAGCAACAAGCAGGCCGTTAAATTAACAGCTGCCTGGCGCGTCTACCCGTGGGCGGCATCGTCCGCTGCGAGCGGCACAAAAAGCGCACAAACTCACAGTGATTCAAGCGCACCAAAGAAATTCAGGCGCAGAAGTACTGAACTTAGCTATTCTCCCACAACTTTAAGCTTCTTTGCAACCCGGGCGTGTCGCCCACTTTTCGGCTGCTAGCGCTGTTTTTTCGGGAACACTGCTGGCAGCGCAGCGGGCAGCAGGCGCGGCAGGTTGAGATAGCACAGCAGGATCACGGATCCACCCGCCAAAAGCACCGCAAAGGCAAGCGGCCCCTGCCAGACGGCGCTGAGCAGACCGAGCGCAACGGCGGCCGCGGTAAACCCGGCGGTGATCGCGGATGCGGTAAGGTGACTCATGCCGAGCTGCTGTAGGCGCTGGTAGGCGTGCTCACGGTGTGCCTCATGCCATTTGGCGCCGCGGCGGATCCGTCTCACCAGCGTCCATCCGACGTCACCAAAGTAGATCACCAGCGGCGAGATTGCAGCGAGCAGCGGGGATCCGGCGAGCAGGGCCGCGAAGCTGAGGCTCACCAGCACGGTTCCCAGGAGGTAGCTGCCGACGTCGCCGAGGAAGCCGTAGCCGAGCAGGTTCCACGGCAGGAAGCCGAGGAACGCGGCGGCGGTGATTGCGCCGGCGATTGCGAGCGCGGGGCTGTGCAGGTGGGTGCCGAGCAGCCAGAAGCAGACGCCGCCGATAATGCCGTGCAGGGCGCTGATTCCGTTGAGGCCGTCCATGAAGTTGGCGACGTTAATAAAACTGGAGATGAACGGGATTCCGAACAGCACCGTCAGGATCGCGGCGAGCGGCGGCGGGCTCGCGAGCGCAACCAGTAACACAGCGATAAGAATCGCGGCGAGCAGCTGCAGCGCCGAGCGGGATTTCACGCTGAGGCCGCGCAGGTCCTCGATTAGGCCGAGCACAACGGTGAGGTTTAACACCGCAAACAGCGTGGCGGCGAGGAGCCAGGATCCACCCGCGGCACTGGCGCCTGACCCCGCAGTGCTAAACACCGCACCGAACACCGCGCCGAACACCCCGATGTTGAGCAGTCCCGCGCCGATCACCGCGAGTGAGGCGATTAGCATCGCCGCCCACACCGCGATGCCGAGACCGCGAACAACCGTGACGGTGTGTGAGGAGCGCGCGTTTGGCACATCAAACACCCGGAACCGCACCAGCAGCGCCCGCACAACCGGTGTTAGCAGCGCGCTGATTATCAGCGTGCCGGCGGCGGTTAGCAGCGTTGGTGTGGTTAGTGATGCGGTCACGGTGTTATGCCTTTTGTAGTCGCTCAAACCAGCCGTCGTGGTCGAGCACCTCGGGGGTTATGGACTTAACCTTAGCGTGTGAAATCTTCGGGTGGAAGGGGCGCTCGTCGCCCTCGCCGCGGCCAACCAGTTCCTCGTGCAGTTTTTCGCCCTCGCGCAGGCCAGTGAACACGATCTCAATGTCTTTGCCGGACTGCGCGATCATCCGCTTAGCAACGTCGAGGATCTTCACCGGCTCCCCCATGTCGAGGATCAGCACCTCAGCTGGTCGCCCGATACCGCCCGCCTGGATCACCAGCTGACACGCCTCCGGGATGGTCATAAAGAACCTGGTCACCTCCGGGTGGGTCACCGTGATCGGACCACCCGAGGCGATGAGTTTCTCGAAGGTGGGGAGCATGGATCCGCGACTGCCGATAACGTTGCCGAAGCGCACCGACAGGTATCGCTCGCCGGTTTCACCGGCCATCCAGGCGGTTAGTTTCTCGGCGACGCGCTTTGAATGCCCGAGCACGCTTGTCGGGTTGGCGGCCTTGTCGGTTGAAATGTTGACGAAGGTTTTAACGCCGGCGGCGCGGGCTGCACGCAGCACGTTGAGGGTGCCCTGGATGTTGGTTTTCCAAGCCTCCTCCGGGTACTGTTCAAGCATCGGCAGGTGTTTCAGCGCGGCCGCGTGGAACACAACCTCCGGGCGGCGCTCTAAGAAGATCTGTTCAAGCGCTTCAGCGTCACGTATATCGTTGAGCACAACTTCTTTGGTGTCGAGCAGACCGTTACCGCGGATTGAAATCTGGGTCGTCTGCAACGCACTCTCATCGCGGTCAAGCATAATCAGTTCGGAGGGAGCAAACTGGGTGAGCTGCCTGCAGAGTTCAGAACCGATGGATCCACCCGCCCCCGTCACCAGCACCCGCTTACCCTGCAGGTAGTGCGCGATTGAGGAGGTTTCGAGCCTCACCGGGTGTCTGCCGATCAGATCCTCGATTGATAGCGCGCGCACGTCCTCGAACGCTTTTGTGCCGTTGAGGATCTGGTCCACCGGCGGCATCACCATGACGTCAACGCCCGCCGCGTCACAGTAGTTGCTGACGCGCCTGAGCATCGCAGCGTCGGCGTCTCCGATACAGACGATCAGTTTTGAAGCACGATACTTGTTTGCGACCTCGGCTACGTCCTCCAGTTTGCCGAGCACGCGCACACCGCGCACCTCAACGTTCTTTTGGGTGTCACTGTCGTCGAGGAAGCCGACCGGCAGGTAGGCGGCAACCTGGTCGGTGAGCAGCCTCCGAGCGGTGATACTGCCGGCGTATCCGGCGCCGTAGACGAGGGTGCGTTCCGCCTCAGCGCCCGGCTTTAACCGGTTTTCGTGGTTAATGCGGGTGAGGTAGCGCACGAAGCCCATAATGCTGCAGGCTACCGGCGCCGCGATTATGACGGTGCTACGCGGGATCCCGTGCCCGTAACCGACCGCGTAGGCGAGCACCCAGGTTGGCACCATCACCGCTGTCGTGCAGAGCACAAGCGCCCGCACCTCGTCGAAGCTCGACACCGCGTAGCGTCTACGATAGAGCCAGAACAGCCAACCGAGCCCGAGCTGTAGCAGCACGGCAGCGCCGATTACCAGCGCCGTCCACTGTGGGTTGATCCGCCCGAAATCAAAGTCAAAGCGCAAAATTAGTGCGACAAAGATAGCTAGCGCCCAGGCAACGCTGTCTACCAGCATAAATAGTGCGCCGCTGCGCGCAGCACCGGGTGGC
The DNA here is from genome assembly GCF_003859945.1 of Leucobacter sp. OH1287. Lineage (GTDB taxonomy): Bacteria > Actinomycetota > Actinomycetes > Actinomycetales > Microbacteriaceae > Canibacter. The sequence continues at coordinate 13,659 of NZ_RQYM01000002.1, read as the reverse complement.
GGTGCTGAGGGTTTAAATGTTGCCACTACTTTTCTCTCCGGTTTCCTTACCCTATAGATGTTAGCGCTTTCAGCTTGTATTTAGGTGCAGACCCGGGTTTATGCGGAATAATGTTTTGTGGGTGGATCACGCAAGCTTGCGTGCCCACACTGTGTTAGGCACTCAAATTGGGTGCGGCACACTACGAGAAAGGGGGGCTCTTATGGGTCTGGAAGAGATTAAAGGCAAGATTGGCGACCTCACCGAGAAGGGTAAGGATGCGCTGAAGAGCGACAAGGCAGAGTCTGTTTCTGACAGCGTGCTTGACGGCGCAGCTAACCTGGCTAACAAGGTTACCGGCGGCAAGTTCGAGGATAAAATCGAGGACGTTCGCAAGAACCTCGACGACAAGATCGGCGAGTAATCTAACTGTTTGGCTGGCATCAGTTGCCAGCTATCGGTGAGGCTTTAGGCTCCGGGGCGGTTAACACCTCGGGGCCTTTTTGTGTGTGGATCCCCGGATCCACCCGCGAATTAGGGTTAAGTGTCAAAATGTGTGGCATCGGCCGGGCGTGTCTAACGCCCGGCCCACCCTTTTCTAACCCAAATACCCTCTTCAAACATCGCCTCGTCCTGGAAGTGCTGGACTGTTAACTTTTGCTCGGTTTTCTTCGCTTCCTGCTTACCTAACGCGCGTGCCCGCTCGTATGCGTCTTTCCCGTAGTTCTGCCGAGCAGCGATTACTACCGGATCCTCACACCCCTCAGTGTGCAGGTAAAGCAACCATTCCGCAGCCCGCCTTCGATGCTCGGGCGTTCTTCCCCGGTGCAAACGATTAAACAGTTTGATAAGCGAGTTAAGACTCTCAACACTGTTTGTAGTACTAGCCGCCGCTGCTGGACTGTCTTGCCTGTCAAACAGTAAATACTTGAACAGATGCCCCCTTTTCAACGGAGTCATCACCGAGTTATATGCATCACGCGTGTTCTTGTGAGTAAACCACCACCTTTGATCACTGCGAACATATCTTGGTACTTCCTCCCTGCGCACCTGGTTACGGTAAGTACGCTCGTTTAACCATTTGGCGTGTTTATGGTAGGCGCGCCTGAACTCTATTTCCCATGCCTGAGCCTGCTCGATTGTGGTTATATGAAGCAGATAGCGGGCAAGCTTTTGCAGATCACGGCCAGCCTGAGTTCTAGGCCGTAACGTTACCAGCTGGGTTACCCGGCTTCTTATATGGAACAAGCAACGTTGTATTACAACCTCTGGCATATCAGTTTCTAAAGCCCGTAAAGCACCATAGTTACCGTCGGTAATCACCATCACCGGTGGAACAATCCTGCCTAACAGTCGTTGATAGTTGAGCTTGTTTTCACGCTTACACCACTGCCAGGCAAGCACATGCTCACTGTTACGGGCGATAAGCAGGCAGTCAGAACGACCGAAATAGGTGCCGTCAATCATCACTTGGTCATAGATCTCACCGGTCTGTAAGGGACGTGGTGGTGTAACAAACCAAAACATTTGGAACTTACGGGCAAGGGTGCTGCGTGAGACGCCGGATGCTGCAGCTAGCTCGTTAAGCAAGGGCTTTCTTACTGATCCAGGTTATAAACAGTTGAAACAAGACTGCAGAGGATTTGTCTGTTCTTCTGCGTATGGTTGAAGCGCCGCAGATTCGGCATGTCCAACGAGTGCGTTTCGTTGTTGGGTGTACCCCGTTTTTGTGCATTGGTTTGCTGCAGATATCGCTCTTAGGTCGGTTAGTTGTCACCCTCTAACGGTGTCAGAATGTCACTAGCATAAAAACGCTTATTGGTGTTGAATAGTCGTTGAATAATGGTTCGGCTATTATTCACCCCTGGTTTCGCTTGTGATTACAGGGCAGAACCGGGATTTATGCCACACTTTATGACACTAATCCCAAAGCTTATCGTGCAGCTCACACACGCTGACAGCTAACACCCCAGCCCCGCCAGTGGATAGCGAAAGGGCTCCGTGCCGAAGCACGGAGCCCTTTTTATGAACCTGACAGTTCAGATCTTGGGTAAGTGACCTTACTTGATGATCTTGGTTACGGTACCAGCACCTACGGTACGGCCACCCTCACGGATAGCGAAGCCGAGGCCCTCCTCCATAGCGATTGGCTGGATCAGCTCAACGCTCATGTCGGTGGTGTCACCAGGCATAACCATCTCGGTTCCCTCTGGGAGTGAGATAACACCGGTTACGTCAGTGGTACGGAAGTAGAACTGTGGACGGTAGTTGGTGAAGAATGGGTTGTGGCGTCCGCCCTCTTCCTTCTTCAGGATGTATGCGCTGCCCTCGAAGTTGGTGTGAGGGGTGATTGAGCCTGGCTGTACAACAACCTGGCCACGCTCTACATCTTCACGCTTGGTTCCGCGGAGCAGCAGACCACAGTTCTCGCCAGCCCAAGCCTCGTCGAGCTGCTTGTGGAACATCTCGATACCAGTAACGGTGGTCTTCTGGGTTGGACGCAGACCTACGATCTCAACCTCAGAGTTGATAGCCAGGGTACCACGCTCGGCACGGCCGGTAACAACAGTTCCACGACCGGTGATTGTGAATACGTCCTCAATTGGCATGAGGAATGGCTTGTCTTTGTCACGTACTGGGTCAGGAATGCTCTCGTCAACAGCGTTCATGAGCTCGAGAATTGACTCGGTCCACTTCTCGTCACCCTCGAGTGCCTGGAAGCCTGATACGCGAACTACAGGAGCGTTGTCACCGTCGAAGCCGTTCTTTGAAAGCTCTTCACGAACCTCCATCTCAACGAGCTCGAGCATCTCCTCGTCATCTACCATGTCACACTTGTTGAGTGCAACGAGCAGGTATGGAACACCAACCTGCTTAGCGAGCAGGATGTGCTCCTTTGACTGTGCCATCAGACCGTCGGTTGCAGCAACCACGAGGATTGCGCCGTCCATCTGAGCAGCACCGGTGATCATGTTCTTGATGTAGTCAGCGTGACCTGGAGCGTCAACGTGTGCGTAGTGACGCTTCTCGGTCTCGTACTCTACGTGAGAAATGTTAATGGTAATACCACGCTGGCGCTCCTCCGGAGCTGAGTCAATGGTATTGAAGTCGCGCTGTACGTTGGTCTCTGATGGGAACTTGTCAGCAAGTACCTTAGAGATAGCCGCAGTCAGGGTGGTCTTACCGTGGTCAACGTGACCGATGGTACCGATGTTTACGTGCGGCTTTGTGCGCTCGAACTTAGCCTTCGCCACTATGGTCCTCCTCAGGACATCTCGTGCATCGCCACCCCACGACGGATTTCGCGGGAACGATGCAGCATTTTGTATTTATGATACTAACTCTGCCAGCCGATTGCCAACAGAGCCGCTGTGTGCCAGGGAAAATTAACCTGGCACACAGCTTCCGGGCGATGGTTAAGCGCCCTGAGCTTTCTGAATGATCTCATCCGCAACGTTCTTTGGAACCTCAGCGTATGAGTCAAACACCATTGAGAACACCGCACGACCACTGGTCTTTGAGCGGAGATCACCAATGTAACCAAACATTTCAGACAGTGGCACAAGCGCGCGCACTACCTTAACACCCGATGCGTCTTCCATCGACTGCACCTGACCACGACGTGAGTTCAGGTCGCCGATAACGTCACCCATGTACTCCTCTGGGGTACGAACCTCAACAGCCATTACTGGCTCGAGCAGAACAGGGTTTGCTTTGCGGGCTGCCTCTTTGAACGCCATTGAGCCGGCGATCTTGAAGGCCATTTCAGATGAGTCAACGTCGTGGTACTGACCGTCAAGCAGGGTTGCTTTCACGCCAACGACTGGGAATCCGGCGAGAATACCGTACTCCATTGCGTCCTGGATACCAGCGTCAACTGATGGGATGTACTCACGTGGCACACGACCACCGGTCACCTTGTCTTCGAAGGTGTAGATGTTGTCACCCTCTACCTCAAGTGGCTCGATCGCGATCTGTACCTTCGCGAACTGACCGGATCCACCGGTCTGCTTCTTGTGAGTGTATTCGTGCTTGTCAACGGTGCCGCGAATGGTTTCACGGTAGGCAACCTGTGGCTTACCAACGTTTGCCTCAACCTTGAACTCGCGCTTCATGCGGTCAACAATAATGTCGAGGTGCAGCTCGCCCATACCCGCGATAACGGTCTGGCCGGTTTCTGCGTTCAGGCTGACGCGGAATGTTGGATCCTCTTCCGCGAGCTTCTGGATCGCGGTTGACATCTTCTCCTGGTCGCCCTTGGTCTTTGGCTCCACAGCAACCTCGATAACAGGCTCTGGGAAGGTCATTGACTCAAGCACAACCTGGTTGTTTGGATCACACAGGGTGTCACCGGTTGTTGTGTCTTTCAGACCGATAACCGCGTAGATGTTACCAGCGGTCAGCTCGTCAACAGGGTTCTCCTTGTTGGCGTGCATCTGGAAGATTTTACCGATACGCTCTTTCTTACCCTTGGTTGAGTTAACAACCTGCGCACCTGACTCAGCTTTACCTGAGTAAACACGCACATAGGTGAGACGACCGAAGAACGGGTGCACAGCAACCTTGAAGGCGAGCGCAGAGAATGGCTCGTCAGCTGCTGGCTTGCGCTCGATAACCTTCTCCTCGTCACGCACATCGTGCGCCTGGATGGATCCGATATCAAGCGGGTTAGGCAGGTAATCGACAACCGCGTCAAGCATTGGCTGGATGCCGCGGTTCTTGAACGCTGATCCACAGAACACTGGGAAGATTTCGTTCTTCACAACGAGCTTGCGGATCGCACCCTTGATTTCGTCGATTGTCAGTTCCTGACCGTCAAAGTACTTCTCAAGCAGTGCTTCGTCACTCTCAGCAACAGTCTCAACGAGCTGGGCGCGGTATTCTTCGGCCTTCTCTTTGAGATCCGCTGGGATCTCCTGCACCTCGTACTCGGCGCCGAGGGTTACGTCACCCTTGGCGTCGCCTGGCCAAACGAAGGCCTTCATTGAGAGCAGGTCGACAACACCAACAAAGTCAGCCTCTGCACCGATTGGCAGCTGCATAACCAGTGGCTTTGCACCAAGACGGCTAACGATTGTGTCTACTGTGAAGTAGAAATCGGCGCCCATCTTGTCCATTTTGTTAACGAAGCAGATACGAGGAACCTCGTACTTGTCTGCCTGACGCCACACTGTCTCAGACTGTGGCTCTACACCCTCTTTACCGTCGAACACAGCCACTGCGCCGTCAAGGACGCGCAGTGAACGCTCCACCTCAACGGTGAAGTCAACGTGGCCAGGGGTGTCAATGATGTTAACCTGGTTGCCGTTCCAGAAACAGGTAACAGCAGCAGAAGTGATGGTGATACCACGCTCTTTCTCCTGCTCCATCCAGTCGGTTGTTGACGCACCGTCGTGGGTCTCACCGAGCTTGTGGTTAACACCTGTGTAGAACAGGATACGTTCGGTTGTTGTGGTCTTACCGGCATCAATGTGAGCCATGATGCCAATGTTGCGGACCTTATTCAGGTCGGTGAGCACGTCTTGTGCCACGGGGTACTCCTCTTTTTGGAAGTGAAAGTTTTTAGATTAGCTGGTGGATCCTGCTGGGGCGCCGCTTGTGACGACGCCCCGTCACAGTGATTACCAGCGGTAGTGAGCAAACGCGCGGTTTGACTCAGCCATCTTGTGAGTGTCTTCACGGCGCTTCACAGCGGCACCGAGGCCGTTTGATGCGTCGAGGATCTCGTTGGTAAGACGCTCAGTCATGGTGTGCTCGCGACGTGCTTTTGCGTAGCTGGTCAGCCAGCGCAGCGCCAGAGTGTTAGCGCGGTGTGGCTTAACCTCAACCGGAACCTGGTAGGTGCTACCACCAACGCGGCGTGACCTAACCTCCAGGGTTGGACGAACGTTGTCGAGCGCCTTCTTGAGCACGCTAACAGCGTCCTGACCGGTCTTCTCTGCTACAGCTTCGAGTGCACCGTAAACGATGCGCTCTGCCAGTCCTTTTTTGCCGTCAAGCAGGATCTTGTTTACGAGCTGGCTCACAACCGGTGAACCGTAAACCGGATCAGCTACTACCTGGCGCTTTGGAGCAGGGCCTTTACGTGGCATTACTTCTTCTCCTTCTTTGCACCGTAGTGGCTGCGAGCCTGCTGGCGGCCCTTCACAGCCTGTGTATCAAGCGCGCCACGCACAATGCGGTAACGCACACCCGGGAGGTCCTTCACACGACCACCGCGCACGAGCACCATTGAGTGCTCCTGCAGGTTGTGGCCCTCACCAGGGATGTAGGCGGTAACCTCGGTTCCGTTTGAAAGCTTCACACGAGCTACCTTGCGCATAGCTGAGTTAGGCTTCTTCGGGGTTGTGGTGTACACACGGGTGCATACGCCACGCTGCTGAGGGTTCGCTTTCAGCGCGGGAGCCTTGGTCTTTGAGACCTTTGGCTTACGGCCTTTGCGAACCAGCTGCTGAATTGTAGGCAACTTGTTCTCCTTGTTAGTGCTGCACGGTGACAGCTTGTACTGAATATTTCAGCGTGCAACTGCTTGCAGTTGCAACCTGCTGTTTGCAAAACAAACTGGTGCAGGTATGCCGTGGGGGTGTAACTCTTTGAGTCAGTGACCCTGATGAAAACTCAGGTGGCTTGTGATACGTATGCACCACAAAACATTGGCAGAATTCACCGTTATCTAGCCTACTGGTTGTTGACCGGCAATGCAAGCCGAGTAGCTGTGACACTCCCCTACAGATATTCCAAGCAGATACACCAAGAAGATAAACCAAGAGGGCGGCCCCTTTTAGGTGACCGCCCTCTGTTGTGGTGTTTTACCGTTTAGCTTTAGCTGTTTTCGCTAACGCCCGCGCTGCGGCGACGGGTAATCACAACAGCACCGGCGAGCATCAGCGCCAGCGCAGCAATCGCTCCAAACGCTGGGGTTTCTGAACCGGTCTTAGCCAGCTGCTTAGCACCGCCTGCAGCTGGTGCGCCAGCTGCAGGCTGCTTCTGGTCAGCGCCGGTGTTACCGGTGATGCCAGGAACAACGCTAGCGGCTGCTTTAGCGCGAACAACGAGCTGCTGCTTCAGCTCCAGAGCAGCTGCCCTGGCGACAACAGTGTGTGTGCCAGCGGTTGTGTTCTCTGGAACCTTGAAGCTGAAGGTTGCAACGCCGTTGGCGTCAGCCTTTACCTTGCCCAGGGCAACAGGGGTTGAGTGCAGTTCGAACGCAACCTCGGTGCCTGGAACCAGCCCGGTAACCTTCGCCTCAACGGTGTCACCAACAACAGCCTCGCTCACTGAAAGCTTCAGCGCTGCCGCAGGCACCGGTGTTGCAGGGTTTGCAGGGGTGCTTGGCTCAGCAGGGGTTGCTGGCTTCGCGGTTACTGTAACCTTGGCGGCTGCGCTCTCCGATGCCAGGTACTTTGTGTCGTCAAGCGGCTTGAACTTGGCAACCACTGAGTGCTCGCCAGCCTTGAGGGCGTTGGTTGTCAGCTCGTATCCATCAGCGTTGTCGAAAACAGCGTTGCCAATTGAGGTGCCGTCAACGAAGATCTCAACGGTGCCGAGTGCCTGTACTGGCTTCACTGCTACCTTGATAACAACGTTCGATCCTTCCTCAGCGGTTTCTGGAACGGTGACGGTGGTGGTTGTCTCAGCGGCTGGTGGAACCGGCTTAACCAGGTTTACCGGCACGAACAGTTCCTGCTGCGGAGCAACAGCGCCTGATGCTGGGTAGGTGTATACACCGATCTTGCCGCCCTCTACACCCTTGGTGATCTCAGGTGCGGTGAGGGTCCAGGAGAAGGTTCCGTCGGTGCCCAGTGTGATGCGCTGACCCTGGAAGCGTGGCTTCAGGTCAGCTGACAGTGCGTTAAACGCTGCGTCGGTGAGAGCCCAGCGAACCTGCTCAGCTGGGCGTGTCTCAGCTGCTGCACCTGTTGATGGCTTCCACTGCTCAGCGAACTGGCCGAATGCAACGTATGCACCAGCTGGCTGGCCAGCGAGTGGTGGGCGGGTGCCCTTGATTCCCTCTGGGTCGAAGCCGGATCCCTTAACAACGATGGTGTCGCCAGGGTTTACCACGCTGTCACCCAGCGGGGTTGAGCCGTCAGCCTTGAATACCTCAAGCCTTGGTGTGTAAACAACCGCTGGCGGAGCCTCGGCAACGTTTACGGTGACAGCAGCTGATGGAGCAGACTGCTTGAAGTTCTTAGTGTCTGTTGGAACGAAAACAGCAACCAGGTTGTGCGCGCCAACCGAGAGGCCAGAAACGTTGAACTTAGCGGTGCCGTTGTTTACAGCCTCGCTGGCGACGATCTTGTCACCCTCTTTCAGCTGCACCGTACCAACTGCCTCAGCGGGGGTCACGGTTGCAGTCAGAGCAGCAGACTCGTTTGACTTAATATCTGCCTTGTCAACAGCGAGGGCTGTGTTGGTCTCAACTGCCTTTTTGATTGGCAGGGTGACATTGAATTTCGCTTCAAGCACTGTGCCTGGAGACCAATATCCTGCAAAACCTTTAGCGCCTTCTTCTGTGATAGCACTCTTGGTAACAACATAGCTGACACTTTTATCTGTTACCTGAGGCTGAGCAAGAGTGAGGTTAGAAAACAGTACACCCTTTTGCTCGATGTAATCGCCCGTAGCCAGGACACGGCTACGAACATCCACATAGAGATTTCCGGCGGTTGAGGTGGTTGCCTCGAAACGAGGGTTGGTGATTGTCAGGTCGAGCAAGCCACTATGGCCAGTCATGTGAACTCCGCCGGTGAAGCTGACATCGGCTGAGCTTCCGTCAGCAGCAACCGTTCCGGTACCGCCTTTCCAATTGTAGGCATCAGTCCCGATGGTTGTCGTTCCAATGGTATCAACTTTACCCTTTGCTCCACCGGTAATATAGTTGCGGAAGGAGTCTTTGATTCCCCATTCAAGCGTTGCTTCTGCAACGTTCTCGTTCTCTGCGGCTGCTGCCTGGCTGGGCAAGAAGATTGCACCGGTGAAGGCAACTGACGCAGCAACGAGAGCGCTCAGCAGCCGCTTTTTAGGGCTGTTAGCTGTTTGAGACATTGCTCTCCTATTTTCTGTGTTTTCGCGCGAACAGATTAAGCTAAGGTATTACTTACCTTCAATCCATTTTGGACTACTTGCGCAGAAAGGTCAATTGCTTTAAGACACAGCGCGTAACCTGTGTTTTTCTCTGATTTTTTTCTCGCGGTCTTACGGCGTGAGTTATCTAACGCGGGCGGCATACTGGTCCGCTACGGCCGCCACATCGTTGTTGTAGTCGATGCTCGGGTTGTAGGCTTTGATCGCGGTTATCCAGTTGCTTGCCTGAGTGAGTGTGCCGCCTGCTTCGCACAGCAGTGTTGCGGCTGATAGTGCCTGGTCGTCGATGCTGTCGATGTCTGCCCAGCCGTCTCCGTCGGCGTCTCTCGCGTATTGCCGCCAGGTTTCGGGAATGAACTGTAGTGGACCGACTGCGTGATCCCATTCGGGGTTGCCGTCTAGTAGGCCACCGTCAGTGTCTTTTGCGGCGATGAACTGTTCACCGGTGAGTGGTTCGCCGATGATGCGTGGCAGCGCCTGGCCTTTCTGATTCAATGCCGTGCCGGAGATAGTGCCGTGGTGGGTTTCTACGGCACCGACCGCCGCTAGAGTGTTCCATCCCATCTCGCACGCGGGCTGTTCTTTGTTTACGGTGAGTGTTGCTGCCGCGTATGCTTGCAGGGCTCGCTCAGGCACTCCGGTTGCGGCGGCAGTGTCTTTGATCCACTGTGGATCCGCGATCACCGCGATAAACGGTTTGCGTTTAATCGCCCCCGCTGGCCGTTCTGGTTCGGTTACTGGCAGCACTTCCGGCTGTGGCTGCTGCTGTTGTGCTTTTACGGCGGCGGCTTTTTGTGCTTTTTCTAGTGCCTGTTCGGCTTCGGCTTGGCTGCGCAGGTTGTTGTTGATTTCGTATGCGGCGTATCCGGTTGCGGCGATACCGACGGCGAGTGTGACGCCGATAGCGAGTTTCGCGTATTTTGAGGGTTTTGCTGTCTCGGTTTTATCTGCTGGTGCTTGAGAGCCACCGTCACCGGTTAACGCTGTTGCGTCGGCGATTAGCGCGTTGAAGCCTTTGGCTTCTGCTGGTTGTCGCTTGCTGGTCGGGGTCTGAGCGTTTTCTGGTGACGGCGGCTGTGTCATTTCTTGGTTGTTGGCGGTTTACCTGCTTGGTTTTTGGTGGGGTTAGCGTTTTATCTTTCTAGCCCGAGCACTGCAGCGGTTTCTGCCAGCACAGCCTCGGTTTTTTCGGCGCTGCTGTTGATGTTTGCGCCGTAAACACTGGCCTGTTTTTGGATTGCGCTCTGCCATTTGCCGTTGAACTCGTTCGGGAAGCAGCGTTTGAGCACGTCAAGCATCGCGTGAACCGCGGTTGATGCTCCCGGTGATGCGCCGAGCAAACCGGCGATTGTGCCGTCTTGGCTGGAGACGATTTCGGTGCCGAACTGTAGGATGCCGCCCTTGTTTGGGTCCTTTTTCATTACCTGTACACGCTGACCGGCGGTGATCATCTCCCAATCGTCAGCGTCTGCTGCAGGGAAGTAGTCACGCAGTGTCTCGATCTGTTTTTGCCTGCTGGCAAGCAACTCACCGAGCAGATATTTCTCGAGTGACCACTGGGTGAGGCCGACTTTGAGCATCGGGCCGAGGTTGTGTGCCCGAATGGATTTGAACAGGTCAAGATATGATCCATTTTTTAGGAAGTTCGGGCTGAAGCCTGCGTATGGGCCAAACAGTAGGCTTTCTTTGCCGTCAATGATTCGGGTATCAAGGTGCGGAACTGACATTGGCGGTGCGCCCACTTTTGCTTTGCCGTAGACCTTGGCGCGGTGCTGTTTAATCACCTCGGGGTTGGTGCAGCGCAGGAATTTACCACTGATCGGAAAGCCGCCGAAACCTGAAATCTCAGGGATTCCTGCAGACTGCAGCAGCGCGAGGGCACCACCGCCTGCTCCAACGAACACGAACTTGGCGCGCAGTGTGGTTTTTTTAGCGCCGGAAGCGTCTGCGACTGTCAACTCCCAGTTACCATCTGTTGTGCGCTTAACCTTTTTTACTCGTGAATTGAGGAACACTTCGCCGCCCTCGGCTGCGAGGTTGTCTACCAGCTGCCGGGTGATCTCACCGAAGTTCACGTCTGTGCCGCTGATTGAGCGGGTTGCCGCGATTTTTTGGCTTTTGTCTCGACGGTCGATGAGCAGCGGAGCCCACCCTGCGATCTGATCGGGGTCTTCGCTGTATTCCATGTCTGCGAACAGCGGCTCGTTTTTCAGGATCTCGTAGCGGCGACGCAGATAGTCGACGTTTGCTTCGCCCTCAACGAAGGTGAGGTGCGGGATTGTGTTGATGAAAGTTTTCGGGTTTTTGAGTTTACCGGCCTTTACCTGGTGTGCCCACCACTGGCGCGATAGTGTGTACTGTTCGTTAATTCCGATTGCTTTGTCTGCATTGAGGCTGCCGTCTTGACCCTCTGGCATGTAGTTGAGCTCGCAGAGTGCCGCGTGCCCTGTGCCCGCGTTGTTCCACGCGTTTGAGCTTTCTGTTGCGACTTCTCCCTGTGACTCTAGGAGCGCTACTGACCAGGTTGGTTCAAGGTCTTTGATTAGGGCGCTGAGTGTTGCACTCATGATTCCGCCACCGACTAATACTACATCAACTGTCTTTGTACTCACTCTAGCCATTCTACTCCTCTCCGGGCTGCCCTGCTGTCTTTAATTTTGCGATCCGCTGGCACGCTGCTTGGAGGGTGCTCGCCGTATGGTCGATGAAGTGTTTATACCCTAACCGCTCGGCCTCTTTTTTGCGCTGGTGTTTGGCGATAACCGCCCTAATCTCACCGGCGAGACTGAGCTCGCCTGCCGCGGCGACGGTGGGCGGCAGCGGGGAATCGTAGGCCGCACTGACGATTGCGAGCGCGATTGCAAGATCCGCCCCCGGGTCAAGCAGTTTAACCCCGCCGACGGTGCTGACGTAGACGTCTAGTGTGTGCAGTTTAATGCCAACCCGTTTTTCGAGGATCGCGAGAATCATGGCGAGCCTGGCTGGATCCACCCCGCTGGTGACTCGTCGCGGGTTTGGCCCGGAGCTGGGTGCGACAAGCGCCTGCACCTCGACAGGGATTGCACGTCGCCCCTCGATTGCGAGGGCGACGCAGGTGCCGCTCACCTCGGCGTTGGTGCCGCTGATGAACAGTTCGCTTGGATCCGTCACCTCGACGATGCCGGTTTCTCGCATCTCGAAGCAGCCGATCTCGTCGGTTGCGCCGAAGCGGTTTTTGAGGGTTCGTAGGAAGCGCAGCGTTGTCTGTTTGTCGCCCTCGAAGTGGCAGACAACATCAACCAGGTGTTCGAGTGTGCGGGGGCCTGCGACCGCGCCGTCTTTAGTGACGTGGCCGACGATAATAATCGGTGTGCCGCGATTTTTTGCAACCCGCACCAGCACCGAGGCAACCTCGCGTACCTGCGCGGGCCCGCCCGCGATGCCCTCAACGTCGGGGCTTGCGAGCGTCTGCACCGAGTCGACAATAATAAAATCAGGATCCGCCGACTCTATATAACCGAGCGCAACAGACAGGTCTGTCTCGGATGCGCAAAACAGGTTCTCTGCCAGGCAGCCGGTGCGCTCAGCCCGAAGCCGAATCTGCCCCGCCGACTCCTCACCGCTGATATACAGCACGCTCGCACCTGTCTCGGCAACACTCGCGGCGGCGCGCAAAAGCAACGTCGACTTGCCAACACCCGGCTCCCCCGACAGCAGGATTGCAGCGCCCGGAACAACACCGCCGCCGAGCACCCGATCGAACTCGGCGATGCCGGTCTGGCGTCGCATCACCGTGCTCGCGGGAACATCTCGCAGCCTGGCAGCCGTCACACTCGGCGGAGTTGCCGCCCGCGTACGCACGCCCGAGGAGAGCTGCGTCGTAGCCTGCTCAGCAGCCATCGAGCCCCACGCACCGCAGGATGCGCAGCGGCCGATCCACTTAGCAGCCTTGTAACCGCAGTCACCACAAACATAAGAAGCTCGCTGTTTAGCCATGTATAACAGAATAGGTGAAGCTAGGGACGTTTTGGTACCGATTCAGGTTTCACCCAATATAATGGTTTGTTAGGGTGGCGTGTCCGAGCGGCCGAAGGTGCGACTCTCGAAAAGTCGTGTGTAGTAACCCTGCACCGTGGGTTCAAATCCCACCGCCACCGCTCTTGTAATGTCCCACTACACTGTTTATAAAAGTAGTGGGACATTAGCCGTATCTATTTGAAGAACCGCATAACCGATTCTGCTACCACCGCGGGTTCCGTGATGGGAACATTATGACCTGAGCGCTCTGCCGTTATAAAGCGAGAACCCGCGTGGTTTGCAACAGCCTGCTCGTGCGCACGCTGAATAATACCGCGCATTTTTTTACTCTCACCCGGCATAGTTAAAGCGCCCGAGATAAGAGCTAGCGGTGTTTTATCATCCAGATCGCTGGCAAATAGCTCTTCTAAACCGGTTCGCAGCAAATATATTTCAGCGGCTGATTCTCGTGCAGCATTAACCGTTGACGAGTGCTGCAGCGCTTTTTGGGTAAGTGGACAGATTGTGTGGCATTTCTTCCGCTGCTTCCCAGTGTTTCCATGCCCTGTAGAGGGGTTAAAGTTCCGGCGACTCAAC
>NZ_RQYM01000001.1 GCF_003859945.1 Leucobacter sp. OH1287 | reverse complement strand
CATGTAGCTAGAACAGAGGTAGAATAGCAGTACGTTTGTTGGGCTACTTTTCGCCCGTCATTTTGGGCTACTTTTCGACCGTCACCGACAGCAGCCCCGCTGACCGCCTTTTTAACTGTTCTTGAAACAGGCATACCCAGCGTCGCGCTTCTCACGTCAGAGAAGATCCTGACGCCGCTGAGCACTGGATCCGCTACATGCGCTGGATCCGCTTTAACGACAGGAGCCGACTCAAGCGCTGAATTCACCCCGGGGTCAGGATCCGCCGCGAACTCGGGACGGAAAAGCCGCAGCAACAGCGGCCGCGGCACCGCCGGAGGAACCGCCCGGTGTCCGCCCCGGGTAGAGCGGGTTCTGCACGGTCGCCTCTGTACTGTCTGTAATCCCCCAAACACACAGTTGCGGAATATGGGTGCGCCCGATCGGCACAGCACCCGCCGCAAGCAGCAGCACATTAACCGGGTGCATAAGCTCGGTACTCCCCTTCACAGCGAAGGGCACACCGGCCAGCGGCAGTTTCTTGCGGGTGGATCCGTCAACCCAGTCGATCTCAGCTGCGACCCGCAGCGCGAGGTCCTCCCACACCTCGCTGAAGGCCTGTGTGTGCGGATTCAGCTCCGCGATACGGGCAAGCGCAGCGCTTGTCACCTGTGTAGCGCTGATACTGCCCGCCTGCACTGCCGCGGCTGTCTTTGCCGCGGTTAGAAACGGTAGCTTGGAACCTTTCTGGGATGTCATGGTTCTATAGTAGTGCTGGGCGGGGGGTACAGTTGCGCCCCACAGCGGATACTGCGGGGCGCGGGACTGTGTAAGTGTGCGTTAACCGATTTCTAGCACTTTGCGGTAGTGCTGGCCGATTGGTTCGAATCCGCGATGGTTGTAGAAGCTGCCGATGTGGCTGGTTACTGCGGAGAGTTGGCGGACGCCGCGTCCCATACAGTAGTGCTCGTTTGCTGCCATCAGCCTGTCACCGATGCCCTGTTTGCGTGATTCTTTATCGACCACGATTTCTTGCAGGTGGGCGGTGAGGCCTGGCGCGTGCAGCAGCCGTGACACGGTCATCAGCGAGTAGCCGACAACCTCTCCTTCGATCTCTGCGATGAACAGCACGTTTGTTTCCTGTTCACGGTATCTGAGGATGTTGTCGAGTGTGATGGTGAACTCGTCACGGGTGATTGGTTCACGGCCGGTCTGATACTGTGAGGCCAGCATGAAGAGCTTGGGAGCGTCTTCAGGCTGGCCTCGACGGATTGAAATCATCATAGTGTGATTGTACTCTACCTAAACGAGAGTTCAACTAGCGGGCGAAGTTGCCGCGGTAGTACTCGAAGATCAAACCGACAACACCCACGAGCACGAGCGGTGCACCGTAGAATGCGAGCCAGTAGTTGACACCGATGCACAGACCGAGGGTAACGATTGCGATACCGAAGGCGAGCACGAGTGGCCACCAGCTCCACGGGCTGAACTCTCCGAGCTCTGGATCCGCGTCGTCGATGTCTGCGTCGAGTCGATCCTCGTGCAGCTCACCGCCCTGCTTCTTGTAGTGAAGTCGCAGGTAGCCGACGTAGAACGCGGTCATGAAACCTGATCCGAGGATGCAGAGGGTTCCTGCCCACTCAATCTCGCCATTGTAGGCTGACATGTGCCAGAAGGTGTAGATTGACGCCAGCAGCGCGAAGTAGCCGGTAAGAATACCGTAGATAACAATGTTGGATTTCATTACTGGTTATCCCCTAGATTCACTGAGTGCTGGTTGAACCGGTTTGACCTGCTCAATTCCACTAACCTCTGGATGGTGCAGATCGAACGCAGGTGATTCTGAGCGGATCCGCGGGATCGCGTTGAAGTTGTGGCGAGGAGGTGGGCAGCTTGTTGCCCACTCGAGTGAGCGGCCGAAGCCCCACGGGTCGTCTGACAATACCTTCTTGCCGCTGCGCGCTGTGATGTAAACGTTGAGCAGGAATGGCAGGAATGAGATCGCCAGGATGATTGAGCCAACGGTTGACAGCTGGTTCATCCAGGTGACACCATCCTCTGGCAGGTAGGTGTAGTAACGACGTGGCATAACCATCACACCGATCCAGTGCTGAACCAGGAAGGTTGTGTGGAAGCCGATGAACAGCAGCCAGAACTGGATCTTGCCGAGGCGCTCGTTGAGGCGCTTGCCTGTCCACTTTGGCCACCAGAAGAAGAAGCCAGCGAACATCGCGAACACCACGGTGCCGAAGATTACGTAGTGGAAGTGAGCAACCACGAAGTAGGAGTCTGACAGGTGGAAGTCAAGCGCTGGTGACGCGAGGATTACACCGGTGAGACCACCGAACACGAATGTCACCATGAAACCGATACCCCAGAGCATCGGAGTTTCGAAGGTGATGGATCCGCGCCACATGGTGCCAACCCAGTTGAAGATCTTTACACCGGTCGGAACCGCGATGAGCATTGTCATCAGGGCGAAGAACGGCAGCAGCACAGATCCGGTGACGAACATGTGGTGAGCCCACACGGTCATTGACAGCGCAGCAATCGAGATTGTTGCGTAAATAAGTGTCTTGTAACCGAAGATTGGCTTGCGGCTGAATACCGGGAAGATCTCGGAGACAATGCCGAAGAACGGCAGCGCGATAACGTAAACCTCTGGGTGGCCGAAGAACCAGAAGAGGTGCTGCCAGAGGATCGGACCACCGGTTTCAACGTCGTAGACGTGGGAACCGAAGATACGGTCTGAGGCAAGCGCGAGCATCGCAGCCGCGAGCACTGGGAAGATCAGTAGGATCAGGATCGAGGTGATCAGGGTGTTCCAGGTGAACACGCTCATCCGCCACATGGTCAGACCAGGTGCGCGCATTGTCAGGATGGTTGTGATGAAGTTAACACCGCCGAGGATTGTGCCGAAACCACCGATGCCCAGGCCGAGCACCCAGAGGTTTCCGCCGATGCCCGGTGAGAAGGTTTCGCTTGACAGTGGTGCGTATGCAAACCAGCCGAATGATGCCGCACCCTGTGGGGTGAGGAAGCCACCAACAGCGATCAGTGAACCGAAGGTGTAGAGCCAGAACGCGAAAGCGTTAAGACGCGGGAATGACACGTCCGGAGCGCCGATCTGCAGCGGCAGCATCACGTTAGCGAAACCGGCGAACAGCGGTGTTGCAAATATCAGCAGCATGATTGTGCCGTGCATTGTGAACAGCTGGTTGAACTGTTCCTTGGTGGCAACAACCTCAAGGCCCGGAGCAAACAGCTGAGCACGAATAATCAACGCCATCATACCGCCGACGAGGAAGTACAAGAACGAGCTGATCAGGTACATGTACCCGATAACTTTATGGTCCGTGGACGTCAGCCACGAAACGACTACGTTACCCTTCTTCATTTTGGTTATCCCTCATGACTTTCTTCTCCGGGAACACTGTCTCCCGGAAGATTCTGGTTCGGGTTGTACTCAAGGCCGAGCAGACCTCGGTTGTCAGGGTTCTCGCGCAGGCTAGCGATGTACGCGTCGTACTCTTCCTGCTCAACGACCCTCACCTCAAAAAGCATCATTGAGTGGTACTCACCACAGAGCTCAGCACACTTACCAACGAAGGTGCCGGTCTTGGTTGGGGTGAAGTACATGTAGTTGGTTTTACCGGGGATCATATCTTTCTTGTAAAGATACTCAACAACCCAGAAGGAGTGGATCACGTCACGTGACTCAAGCTTGATCTCGGTGGTTTTGTTAACCGGCAGGTAGAGAACAGGCATTGTGTCTTCGGTTGGTGAGCCCTTTTCGTCGGTCTGCACCTGCACACCGGAGAAGTGAACGTCCTCGTCGGTGTAGTTGAAGTCCCACGCCCAGCGCTTACCGATTACCTCAACACGGGTGTCAGGGTTCTTAATCGGCTCCTCAACCGCGCTCTGTGTCTTTGCGGTGAAGGCAAAGAAGGTGAGGATGAAGATAACCGGCACCACGGTGAAGAATGTCTCAATCGGCATGTGGTACTGCAGCTGCACAGGAACACCGGTTTCACCCTTGCGACGGCGATACGCGATTGCAGCCCAAATGATCAAAGACCAGGTCAGAACACCCACACCGAGCAGCACAATCCAGGATGTTGTCCAAATTCCTGTGAGCGCGGAGGTGTGATTAGTAGCTCCCTCTGAACCTTCTGGTAGGAAGCCTCGCTGCTGTGCTGGTGAGCAACCAGCAAGCAACAGCGCAGCGCTTGCAGCAGCTGCTGCTGTTAACCATTTCATTCGACGTGTAGCACGCACTGGATCCCTTTCAAAGTGTGTCCCAGGTTCAATTCCCAACGGCAATTACCAACGGCAATAAAAACCTGATTACTCCCTGATAGCTTACCGCCTTTCAGGAAGTTCTCAGGACACACGCCGCCGTTTTGGTGAATAATTATGCATTTTTCCTTGAAATCACGCTGGAAAAATTTTTAGCTAAAACTATCGCCACACGCGCAGCTGCCCTGCGCGTTTGGGTTGTCAATCGTAAATCCCTGCTTTTCAATGGTGTCCTCAAACGAGATCGAAGCACCGTTTAGATACGGGACGCTCATCTCATCAACAACCACCTCAACACCGTCGAAATCAACAACCGCGTCGCCGTCAAGGATCCGCTCATCAAAATAGAGCTGGTAGATAAGACCTGAGCAACCGCCCGGCTGCACCGCAACCCGCAGTCGCAGGTCATCCCGACCCTCCTGATCTAGGAGGCTGCGAACCTTATCTCTTGCCGCATCGGTCAAAGATACGCCGTGTGTCGGAATCTCTGCCGCAACGCTCATGGCGCACTCCTTTTCACGCTGAAAAACTCTGTCTAACCATTCTACAGCCCCGCATTCAGTTGGTTAAAACCCTAATTTAGCGAGCAGCGAATCAGGTCCGTTGTTCACGCAAAAGCCGGTAGTATTGATCTGTAAGTCGTATCAAAACACTGCGAGGATAATCCGTGGCAACAGATCAGCACAAAACCAGCGACGAGAGCACTGGCGAGCGTCAGCAGACGGTTGGCAAGGGCCGCCCAACACCGACCCGAAAAGAGGCACAGGCTCGCAAGGAACGGCCGCTGATCGGCGATCGCAGTAAAGAGGCGAAGCGACGCGCCCGCGAAGAGTACGCGCGTGCCCGTGACCGCGCCCGCGTTGGCATGGCGCAGGGCGAGGAACGCTACCTAACCGTCCGCGATAAGGGGCCGCAGCGCCGCTTCATCCGCAACTGGGTTGATGCGCGCTGGAACATTGGCGAGCTTTTAATCCCGGTGATGCTGGTTGTGCTGATCCTCACACTGCTGCCGCGCAACATCGCCGTCTACAGCATGATCTTCCTCTGGACCTTTGTCGGTCTGGTTGTGCTCGACTCAATCTTTATGACGCTGAAGCTGAAGAAGGCGCTGGAGCGAAAGTTTGGCGCAGAGAACGTTAACCGCTTCCGCTGGTACGCGATCAGTCGCGCAGCCCAGTTACGGATCCTGCGCCTGCCAAAGCCGCAGGTTAAGCGCGGCGACTACCCAAGCTAGTCTGCTTTAACGAGCCGTGTTCCCCCGCCAGCCGAGCTTCACCAGCTGTCGGTTGATTTTGTGCGCCCACAGCGTCCCCTGGTAGATAAACGCGGTGTAGCCCTGCACAAGATCGGCGCCAGCATCCAGGCGAGCGACAACGTCCTCAGCGCTGCTCACTCCCCCGACCGAGATAACCGCAAACCCAGCAGGCGCGGCGGCGCGCACCTCACGCAGCACGGCCAGTGAGCGTTCTTTCAGCGGTGCCCCGGAGAGTCCACCCGCCCCGATCTCTTGCACCCGCGACACCGGAGTTTTTAGGCCCTCGCGTGAGATGGTTGTGTTGTTGCAGATAATGCCGTCGAGTTCGAGGCTCACCGCGAGTTCAACAATGCCCCTGATCTGTTCACTGTCAAGATCGGGCGCGATTTTCACGAGCACCGGGGTTTTTCCGGCGTTCTCCTTAACCGCGCTGAGAAGTGGTTGCAGCTGGTCGAGCTCCTGCAGACCGCGCAGACCCGGTGTGTTTGGGGAGCTAACGTTAACCGCGATATAGTCGGCAAGCGGTGCTAACAGCTGGGTGCTGTGCACATAGTCGGCAACCGCGTCAGCAACCGGCGTAACCCGGCTCTTACCGATGTTTACACCGATGACGGGGCGATTCTTCCGCAGCCTAGCGCGCGTGATCCGCGGCACCGCAGCAGCAGCGCCGCCGTTGTTGAAGCCCATCCGGTTAATCAGCGCCTGATCGGCAACAAGCCTGAACATGCGCGGTTTTTCGTTGCCCGGCTGGGCGTATTTAGTCAGCGTACCAACCTCAACGTGCCCGAAACCGAGCAACCCGAGCCCCGTAATCTCTGTCGCGTTCTTGTCAAAACCGGCGGCGAGCCCGAACGGCGTAGCAAACCGCTTACCCAAAACCGTCACGGCCAGGCTCGGATCCGGCTTTGTTACCGCCCGCACAACCGGCCCCACAATCGGCAGCCCCTTAATCACGTAGCCGGCGAGCCGGTGCGCGTCCTCCGGGTCGAGGCGGCGCAGCACACTGTTGAAAAAGAAGCGATAGAGTGACATGGTTAGCGGGTTTCTCCTTTTCTCGGTGCACCGGTTTCTTGAACGAGCTGCGTTTCAGGATCCTCTGAGCGCAGCTGAATAATGGCGCGCTCAAAATCCTCAAGGTTCTGGAAGTTTTGGTAGACGCTCGCAAACCGCAGATAGGCGATCTGGTCGAGCTCGCGCAGGTGCGGCAGAATCGCGAGCCCAACCTGATGCGTGTCAAACTGTGAGTTACCGGTCGCCCTCAGATTCTGCTCAACATCCTGCGCGAGTTTATTGATGTCATCGGAGGTTACGGGTCTACCCTGGCAGGCCTTGCTAACTCCGGCAACAACCTTCCGGCGGCTAAACTCCTCGGTGGATCCGCCCCGCTTCTGAATCATCAGGGTCGCCGTCTCGGTTGTGCTGAACCGGCCTGAGCACTCTGGGCACTCGCGGCGGCGGCGAATCATCAGGCCGTCGTCGGCTGCTCGTGTGTCAATTACTCGGGTGTCTGGGTTCTTGCAGAATGGGCAGCGCATTACTCTCCCTCAAATCGGGCGGCAGCGGCGGCGGCGTGCGCCGGTAGTCCCTCCGCCTCGGCGATAACCCGAAGCGGCTGCAGAACCTCCGCAAGCGCCTCACGCGAGTACTCAATTACCTGCTGTGCCCGCAGGAATGTGTAAGCGCCAAGCCCTGACGCGAAGCGGGCGGTACCGCCGGTTGGCAGCACGTGATTTGAGCCGGCGAGGTAATCACCCAGACTGACTGGGCTGTTTGCTCCAACAAAGATGGCGCCGGCGTTGTCGATCCGCTCCAGCAGCTCGGCGGGGTTAGAAACCTGCAGCTCCAGGTGCTCAGCCGCGTAGGCGTTTGCGACCGCAACCAGCTGATCGGTGTCTTTCACCAGGATAATCGCGGACTGCGGGCCGGTGAGCGCTTTTTCAACGCGCTCCGCGTGCTCGGTGACCGCCGCGATCCGCTGCACACTCTCCAGCACTGCCTCAGCAAGCTGCTCGCTGTCGGTGACGAGCACCGCCGCGGCGGCCTCGTCGTGCTCGGCCTGGCTGACCAGGTCGGCGGCGACCAGCTGTGGATCCGCCCCCGCGTCTGCAAGCACCATAATCTCGGTTGTTCCCGCCTCCGAGTCGATGCCGACGATGCCGTTCACAACGCGCTTCGCCGCAGCCACAAAAATATTGCCGGGACCGGTTACAACGTCAACCGATTGCAGCCCAATCTCGGGCACTCCGTGGGCGAAGGCGGCGATTGCTCCGGCGCCGCCCATCGCGTAAACCTCTGTGATTCCGAGCAGACCGGCGGCCGCGAGAATAACCGGGTGAACACTCCCTGTCTCCTGCTGCACAGGTGACGCCAGCGCGATGCTTTTAACGCCCGCCTGCTGCGCGGCAACCGCGTTCATCACAACGCTCGACGGGTAGACGGCTTTACCGCCCGGCACGTACAGGCCAACGCGGTTAACCGGGCGCCAGCGCTGCACAATCCGCGCACCGTTTGCCAGCTCGGTGGTTTGCGACTCGGGCACCTGCGCGGCGGATCCGCTTCGAACCCGCGCGATCATCTGCTGCAGCGCGTCACGCAGTGCGGGCGCAAGCTCGCTCACCGAGCGCTCAATCTCCCCCTCAGAAACCCGGATATTATGCCCGGTCACACCATCAAACCGTGCTGCCTGGGCGCGGAGAGCCTGCTCACCGTGCTCGGCAACATCGCTGATTAGCGGCTTCACCAGCTCAACCGCCTTCGCCGTGTCAAGGCTCGCGCGCGGCACAGTGCTAAGCAGCAACCGGGTTGATAAATCGCTGTTTCTAAGGTCTTCAACTCTAAGCATAGTGCTTTAATTCTACTGCTGTATCTCGGTCACCAAAACACCCGCCCACACCAGCTCCAGAAATTCTGTGTGCAGCGCGGCGTAGCACTCAGCGGCGGGCACACTAAACAGTTCGGCGAGGGCGGCGGCGATCTGTCCGAGGGTGAGGTCCCCGTCGCTCGCACCGACCGCGGCGGCGACCAGCGGATCCACCTCGAACTGCTGAGCGAAGGGCGATGCCACACTGAGCCACAGCTTATTCGGGGATTCTTGACCTGGCCGGTATCTTCTGTGCTCTTGCGGACTCCCCTGGGTAATAAAGTGGTGCCCCAAAAACTGCTGCAGTCTAAGATTTTCAAGCTGCACTGCGAGGCGGTGGATCCGGCTCAGCTCGTCACCCACATCCCCGGCTGCCAGCTGCCCCGTGATCGTCGCGGCCCTGTGCGAGTGCTTCGTCTCGGCCGCGATTATCCGCACCGAACCCATCACAACCGCGACGGTTTTACGCTCCTGAAAATCACGCAGCGCGGCGGTCACCCGCGTGTCAAACTCGCTGCTGTGCTGGGCGGATCCGCCATCACGCGCCCACATCATCGCGTAATCGAGCGGCGCCATAACCTCCCTGGCAATCAGCCAGGTGTGCACGCCAGCAAGGCGCTCAACCCAGGACGCTGGCCGCGCAAAACGGTCGCTGCCCCAGTGCACCTCCCAGTTGATGAGCGAAACAAACTCGCCGCCCGGACGAAGATGCTCGGGAACACCGGTCAGCAGCTGCTGCACAAGCCCGTCGCCACTGAAACCGCTCGACCGGTACTCGTAGTCGCTGCCGCCCGGGGTTATCACAAACGGTGGATTGGATGCGATCAGATCGAACCGCTGCCCTGCCACCGGCTGGAACAGGCTACCCTGCAGCAGGGTTACACTGCTAATCGCGTTCAGTCGCAGGTTCAGTCGCGCGAGCTTTAGCGCTCGGTCGGACGTGTCGGTCGCAACAACGCACTCACTAAACTGCGCGAGCTGCACCGCGATTACACCGCAGCCGGTTCCGAGGTCGAGCGCGCTAGTAAACGGTTCGGGTTGACTGGGGCTGTTATCTGCGCTTGTGGATCCAAAACTCCCCCTCGGCAGTTGCTTTAGCAGTGCGCGGGTTGCTCCCCCGATCCCCATCACGTGATCCTGCCTCGCGGCTTTCTGCCGGAGGTGATCGTCGAGGTCGCTAATAAACCAGGTGTTAACGGTTTCACCGGGTGTTTTACCGCGCATTTGCAGCGGGGTTAGAGAGAGCGCCGCCCGGAAGTAACCGCTTCCTGTCTCGGTGACAAGCCCGAGTGTTTTCAGCCCGGCAACTCCGAGCTGGCTGAACACCGCAGCAAGCCTCGCCTCCGAGACGGGCTCGCCCGCGAAGAACAGCAGCGCGATGGTTGCCGCTGGATCCGCGGGCACCGACAGGTTCGCGTTCCCTGCCGGGTCCGCGGGGTTCGCGATAGCGGGCGCTACCGAGTCCGCGGGGTCCACGCTATCCGCCGCCTCGATTCTGGCGTTTAGCTCCGCAGCCGCTGCCGCGGTGTAACCCTGCAGGCAGGCGCGGCGTGCGCTCTCGCTGACGAGCGAGAGCAGCCGCTCCTCGCTGTATTCGGCGACGAGCAGATCCCGCCGCAGCGCATAAACCAGCGCCTCAGCCCGCGGATCCACCGGTGAAGCAACCGGCGCCTCGCCCAGCGGATCCACCCGCGCGTCTAACGACTCGCTTGGAGCTGCCACTGGGTTGTCACCCGGTTCGTTAAACACCGTTGAAGTCGGAGGTGTCACCAACCAGTCTGGTGTTGTCAGCTGGCACCGGATCCACAGCAGCCTGGGCTACCTCGGCCGCAAACTCGGCAACGTTGTAGAGCTTGCCTGCACCCTCACGGCGTGACTCAATCGCGCCCGGGTTTGCACGCTCCAGCAGGGTTGCGGTGATAGTGCCCTCGATCATGTCACCCGACACAACGGTGAAGCCAATCCCCCGCTCCTCAAGGGTCGGGATCAGTTCACGCAGCGCATCCTCACCGGCGCGCTTTGACAGCGCAACCTGCTCATACTCCGGCATAGTCGGTGTTGTGCGAATAAAGTGTGCCTGGTGGCTGGTTACAAAAACCACCCGCGAGCCCTCGCCGAGCAGCGGCAGCATGGTTGTCAGCAGGTTCACCTGTGCGTCACGGTTGAGCTGTATTGCGTAATCCTCCGCCATTCCGCGTTCCATACCGCCTGATGCGTTCATTACGAGAATGTCGAGCCCGCCATACTCATTTTTGATAGCGTCCGCCATCTCCTGCACAGAATCCTTGTCGGTGAGGTCCGCTCCGAGGGTTAGCGCACGCACACCGAGCTCGCGCAAGCTCTCGGCGAGTTTCTCAGCGCGGGGTGCTTTTGAGCGGTAGTTGATTACAACGTCCGCGCCCGCCTCAGCGAAATACTTCACAGTGTCAGCGCCGATGCCGCGTGAGGATCCGGTAACGAGCGCCCGCTTACCAGAAAGCGATTGAGCAGCCAGTGGATTCAATGTTTCTCCTTCAGGTTGTGTTGCTTAAAGCGTACTTGATAAAACCGAAAATTGATGAGCGGCGCACAGACTGCGGCACACCACAGCGCGCTCAACAGCGCCCCGAACTGGGTTGCGGCGGTTTTTTCTGAGTGGATCGGCACACTCGCCACGATTGTTCCCGCCTGATGTGCCGGGATCGCAACCAGGCTGTGACCGGACGGATCCAGAATTTGACTCATCCCGACGGTTGAGATGTTAACAACCGAGCGCCCCAGCGCAATCCCCTGCAGTTTCGTCAGGGCGAGCTGCTGGGCACTCTCGTCGGTTTTCCCAAAATCGGCGTTGTTGGTCAGCGCCAGAATCAACTCCGCGTTGTCGCTTCCCAAAAGCTCAGCGTGCCGGTCGAAGGTTATGTCGAAGCAGATTCCAATTCCGAGCCGTGTGCCACGGTGCTCGGCAACGGCGGGGGTTTGGCCGTGGCTGTAGTCGAGCGCCACCAGATCAACCAGCTCGGGCGCGAGTGCGCGGTAAAACTCCCGGTGTGGCATATATTCCGCAAACGGCACGGGGTTGATTTTGTCGTAGCGCACAAGGGTTTTACCGTCGGTGTTAAACAGCAGCGCCGAGTTAGTGTATCGGGGTTTGTCACTGCCGTTAACCGGGTCGGCGAGCACGCTGCCAACCAGTATCGGCGCGTCAGCCTGCTCGGCGAGTTTTACCAGTCGCTGTCGATGCAGCGGGCTCTCGTCAATGTTGAACTCGGCGGCGTTCTCCGGCCAGACGATCAGGTCAAGCTTTGTTTCTTCCCCCTCGAGCAAGGTTTTGCTCGCCGCCAGGTGATCGGCGAAAACGGATCCGTTCTCCCGGTCATCAAAAATCCCGGACTTGCTGTTTCCCTGCACGCCAGCGATCGTGATTTCACCGGTTTTCGGGGTTGTGTAGAGCGGCACCAGCGCGAGTGCGAGCACCCCGAGCAGCGAGCACGCCGGGGCGAAGAAGCTGCGGGTGAGGGGCGGATCCACCACGAAAACCAGGTAGACCCAGCTCACCGGGAGCAGCACCAGGAAGAGGAAAACACCGGTGAAACCGGCGATTCCGAACCACGAAACCGCCTCAATAAACGGCGAGTTAACCTGTGTCGCCGCGAACCTGCCCCAGCTGAAACCGCCGTATGGCACAGCAGCCTGCAACAGTTCTCGCAGAACCCAACTGCCTGCGAGCAGCAGCGTGATAACAACGGTGCGAGCACCGCGTGAACGGTAGCAGCGCAGTGTGACGCGCGTCAGAAACGGCACAAGCGCGCCGAACAGTGTCGCCCAGAGCACCATCACCGACGCCAACGCGAGCCAGGGCACCGGCCCGAGGTAGAGTGTCAGCCAGCTGATGTGCGGCAGCCAAAACGCGAGAGCGAAAACAAACCCGATCAGCGCACCAAACAGCGGCCGGGCGGCGAGCAGCAGCGCACTAAAGACCATAGCCGCGAATATGCCGAGCGGCCAGATCGCTGTGTCGGGGCTCGCCAGGTCAAGACACCACCCGCACAGCGCTGCCGCCGCGAGCATCCCAAGCCGCGTTAAAATCCCGCTTCTACCCCGCTCTGTCGCCACGCTAGACACCGCTGTTCTCGATTATGCCGTAGCGGATCCTGCGCTTCGCCTCTCTAGCAATCTGCTCAAAACTCTGGAAACTCGCTGCCTCGCCCTCGCTCAGATCGGGGTGTTTTGCCGCTGTGATCGCCGCGTTAATCAGCTGGTCGAGCAGGTCAACGGTCTGTTTCATCCAGCGGATATAGTCACCGGCGCTGAGCCCGCTGTCACGCAGCAGCTCATCGAGCGGGCGGAACCTGGTCCAGTCGCGCACAACCCACCCGAGAATCGACTCGGGCATCTCGGTGCGCTGCAATCGCAACCGCTCCTCAGCGTAGTCGAGCTCAGCCCAGATGCGCAGCGTGTTATCGTAGGCGTCGATCCAGTCCTCGGTTGGCGGCTCCTGCGAGTAGCCGGAAACGACCCGTCGCGGCTCATAGCTTAAAACCCCGCACATCACCGCGAGCTCCTCGGCGTTCAATCGCTGCCAGACACCGCGCCTGAGACACTCGGTTGCGAGCAACGCCCGCTCCCCGTAAACCCGCTGCAAAACCGCGCCCCACACGGTTGGCACAAGATCGCCACTGTCATCGACGGTTATCTCCCGCAGGTAACCGAGCTCAACCAGCATCTCGCAGACACGGTTGAACTGTCTGGCGATTGACCCAACCTCGTGGTGTACTCGCCTGCGCAGCCTCGCGGTTTTGCGCTGCAGTTTCTTTGCCCGATCAATCCAGCGTTTCTTATCCGCCTGGGTGGTTGCGCGGGCAATCGCCTGCTCGTAGCCCTGCAGGGATTTTTCGGCGCTTTGTACAAACTCGGCCGCCTGCACAACCGACCGGTCGGTCTGGAACTGCGCGAAGGAGCGCTCCAGCACCGTCACAACCTGGCTGACACTGCGCCTGGACAGCAGGTTAACCGCCATATTGTAGGTCGGTTTAAAACTCGACTGCACCGGGTATGAGCGGTCACCGGCGAGCTCGGCGAGGTTGTTAATGTCAATGCTCGCGTCCCAAAGCACAATCGCGTGCCCCTCATCATCGATGCCTCGCCTGCCCGCACGCCCGGTCAGCTGCGTGTATTCGCCGCTGGTCAGCGGCACCCTGGTCTCGCCGTTAAACTTTTCAAGCTTCTCAATCACAACGCTGCGCGCCGGCATGTTGATGCCGAGAGCGAGTGTTTCAGTCGCAAACACAACCTTCACCAGTTTCTGCTGGAAAAGCTGCTCAACCAGTGATTTACACAGTGGTAAAAGGCCTGCGTGGTGTGACGCTATCCCACGCTCAAGCGCTCGCTGCCACTCGTGCAGCCGCAGTGCCCGTTTTTCTTCACGGCTAAGCTCAGCGGTTGCCGCCGTCACAAGCCGTTTAATCTGCTGACGCTCCTCCTCGGTGGTCAGCGAAATCCCTTCCCAGAGACACTGCCTAACCGCCTGATCGCAGCCGTTCCGACTGAAAATAAAGACGATCGCGGGCAGCAGGTCAGCACCCCGCAGTGCGTGGATCATCTCTGGCCGGGAGATCTTCAGCCTGCCGCCGCCAGCTGCCTGGCGGGATCCGCTCTCACGCCCACGCTCATTGCTGCGATCTCGACCCCGACCGCCCCCTGCGCCGAGGCCTCTGTCACGTCTGCCACCCCGATCTCGACGGCCACCCCGGTGTCCCCGACCTTCGTTGTCGTCCCAGCTGCCCCGGCCGCCCCGGCCGCGATCCTGCCCGACGCCCAGATCACGCCCGCTGCTCTTCAGCCGCAAAATCTCGCTGTTCAGTTTGCCCTTGCGCTTCAGCGGCAAGAGCGACCTGGCGGTTAGTACGTGCTGGTAGAGCGGCACCGGCCTGCTCTCGCTAATAATCACCTCGGTGTCACCCCGCACCGAGTGCAGCCAGTCGCCAAGCTCCTCCGCGTTGGAGACGGTTGCGCTCAGCCCAACCAGTCTGACGTGGCCGGGAAGGTGCAGAATAATCTCCTCCCAGACAGCGCCGCGGTGTGGATCCCCCAGGAAATGCACCTCGTCAAGCACAACGCAGCTGAGATCGGCGAGCCGCTCCGGATCCGCATAGATCATATTGCGCAGCACCTCGGTTGTCATAACCAGAATCGGTGCGGACTGGTTGATGTTAACGTCACCGGTTAAAAGACCCACCTGGTCGTCGCCGTAAACCGCCGCAAGTTCGCTGTATTTCTGGTTTGACAGGGCTTTAATCGGGGCCGTGTAGAAGACGCGGGTGTCGCTTTCGCGGCGGGCGAGCCAGACTGCGAACTCCGCGACGGTTGTTTTACCGGATCCGGTTGGTGCCGCAACCAGGACGCTTGAGCCGGCGGCAAGTTTTTCACAGCTGAGGCGTTGGAAACCATCGAGCCGGTAGCTCAGCTGCGACTCAAAGAAGTCGACCGCCTCGCGCGCCTCAGCTGCCTCGGCTGTCTCGCTCAGTTCAACTGCTTCGCTCGCTTCGGTCAGCTCTAAAGCCTCAGCCCCATCACACCCCTGCGGGTCGACACTGTTTTCGGTGTTGTCGCTCATGCCGCGCTGTCTCTGCTGTCGGCGTCAGCGTAGGGCGCAAACTCTGCGGCCTGTTTCTTTTCGAGGCGCTTATCGTGGCGCAGCGCGATCAGACCGGCAATAAAGTAGAGCAGAATCATCGGGATCGCGAGCAGGAACATGCTGATCACGTCAGCTGCCGGGGTGACAGCGGCGGTGAACAGCACAACCAGGAGGACGGCAACACGCCAACCGCGCCAGATGCTTTTCGCGCTGAGAATCCCCATCATGTTCAGCAGCACAATAAACACCGGCAGCACAAAACCGACGCCGATCGCGAAGATCAGTTTTGTCGCAAAATCGAGATAGTTGCGGGCGTCAAGCAGCAGCGCGTCCTGGCTGGAGCTGAAGACGCTAAGGATCCGCACAATATTCGGCAGCACCATCCAGGCAACATAGCAGCCCGCCCCAAACAGCGGAATCGCGCTCACCATAAACCCAACCGCGAACAGTTTCTCTTTGCGTTTTAACCCCGGCGCGAAAAACAGCCACACCTGCAGCAGCCAGATTGGAGCCGCGATCAAAACCGCGATAAAGAACGAGATCCTCAGCTTCAGGTCGAACGACGAGGTGACATCGGAGAAGGTGATTTGTGCTTGCCGGTTGTATTCGGCGGCAATCTCAATCACCGGTAGGCGCAAAAAATCCCAGACCATGTCGGAGAGAAACCAGCCGCCGACCATCGCAACAACAATCGCCAGCGCGGAAATCACAATGCGTTTGCGCAGCTCAAGCAGGTGCGCGCCAAGACCCATCCTACCCTCGGGGTTGCGTTTACGTTTTGAGCTGCTCATCACTAAGTAGTTTAGCCTACCGCACCAGTCGCCGCTGTAACTCACCTGCCCAGTTAAGCACGCTTTCACACCAATAATCCTGGACGGCTGGATCGAGCCGGTGAGCGTAATCGGCGGGCGGCAAAATCGGCAACCAAACCTGCCCCGGCGCGCGCTTCACCAGCGTCACCGCCGCGCTCGCGTAGTCAAACAGCGTCACCAGCGCAACACTGTTACCGGACTCTCGCGCAACCAAATAGCGTGGGTCGCGGCTCATTAGTGTCCACTCCGCGGGCGGTGAGATAACAACCGTGACAACCTGCCCCGGCCGGTGCTGCCCGGATCCGCCCCGATCTTGCCCGCCTTGCCCCTGCTGGTTGTCTGCTGGTTGGTGCTGCCCCGGTTCGCTCTCCGGCATCGAGGTCTCAGCGGCGGTGGTTTGTGGATCCGCCCCCGCCGCCGTAGCGACCTTCGCGGCCGCGCCAATAATTGCCCGGCAGCGGTAGTTTGCGTGCTGCTGTTTGGCGGGCGACCACATGCGCAGCAGCCAGTCGCCGTTGTCCTCAAAGATCGCTTTCGGAATCCCGCTGTGCGAACTCACCTCCGCCGCCAGGTTGAGGTAGTTGAAGCGGACGGTTTCGCGGTTTAGCGCCGCGCTAAACAGGGTTTGTAGGTTGCTGTGCAGGATCGCGGGATCCACCGCCGGATCCGCTGCCTCATCCTCCCCGAGCTCAGAGGCCGCAGCCCCCTCAGATGCCACCTCAGCCGCCGCGGGATCCGCCTCGCTCAGCCCGAGTGTTTTCAACAGCTCGCGGTGCTCGGCCAGCCAGTCGCCGCTGAGCAGTTCGGCGAGGCGCTGCAGCGGATACGACAGAACCGTTGTGTGACGGCGGTTAAAACCGTAGAAGCGGTCAACCCCGGCGCTTTCCAGCACCTCAATTGTTAGCTCCTCGGCATCGCCCGCAATCAGCACCCGCACATCGTAGCTCGTCTCTAGAACCTCGCACACCGCCTTCAGGTCGGAGATGTTGCTGTTGCTGTCGTGCAGGCCGAGGGCGTTCGCCAGCTCCGCGAGCGGATACACTTCCGGCCGCATAAACAAAAGCGACTCGGCAAGCTGCGATTTCTGCTGCTGGGTTAACGCGCCGGCGGCAGAGCGCAGATCGGTTTTCCGTTCCCGCGTCAGCTGCGCCAAAACCTCCTCATCGGCCGCGGCACCGCTGTGCTGGTCGATCACGGTGTTAAGCAGCTCCCCAACCGCCTCTCGCAGCTCGGGAGTGCGAACCTCAAGCACCGCCTCGCTGTGCTGCACAACGCTCGCGGCGAGCAGGCGCAGATCGTGGGTTTTTAGCGTTAGCAACAGGGCGCGAGGGTTTTTGGCGGATCCGCCATCATCCTCCCTGAGCGGTGTGTGAACCGCGTCAGGCAGCGCCATAAGCGATTTAGCGCCGGGCTGATCCGGGTCAATCACGAGCGTCGCCGTCTGCTCTTCGCGGTGCTGTAAGAAAGCGTCTTTGGCGCGCTGCAGCAGTTCGTCAGAGACCGGTTTAGCCTTCAGGTTGAGCTGCCGATACTCCCCAATCCGGTCAAGCAGGTAGGTGCGCGGCTCACCAACCCGGTGATCAAAACCGATAATAAACAGTTTGCCCTCAAGGCTCTCAACCCGCCACACCGAAATCTGTTTCACCGCCATGGCATGGCCGGGCAGCTTCCGATACTTTGGCGCATAGTAGTGAAAGCGCAGCTGTTTCTGCTGCCGCATCGCCCGGTAAGCCGCGCGCGCGGTTGCGTTGACGTGCTGCTTTTCCAGCGCCACCGGGAGATGCTGCAGCTGCACCGAGAATCGTTCCTCGGCTGCCGTGATCCGCATTAGAATCTCTAGCGCGTCATCGTGGTAGACGGTGCTGTGCAGGCTCTCGGCGGCTGCTCGCAGCAGCGCCAACTGTTTCGGGGTAAACGCAGGCCGCCCGTCTGCGTGCTGCAGCGGCAGCAGCGAGTCAGAAACCCGCAGGCGATACAGCTGCTCCCTGCCCCGAAACACCTCGCGGAACCCCTCAGGCTGCAGCTCCCAGCCGGTTTTCGCGATCAGTTCGAGGTCGCGTTCCAGTTTTTTGCTGCGGGTGGCGGATCCGCCCTCACCCTGATAGTCAGCTACGGCGCCACGGATATCGCGGTGCGTAAACAGCCCACCGTGCTCCAGCAAAAACAGTTTCAGGCGGTAGACGCGCTGCGTTGCTGTGACTGCTGACCGGGGCTTTCTTGCCATCTGTGGAGGGTTAGTTGCTTGCGAGCAGAATGTCTACAACGTAGACGTGGGTTGTGTCAGCCGCGGGTTCCGGCACCATCACAACCACCCGCGAACCAACCGGGAACCCGGTCAAAAGCGGGCGAATAACGTGGGTGTCGAGGGTGTTTTCCGCTGCGATCGGCTCGGGTGCTGTGTCCCAGGTGTTTTCCAGCACAATCCCCTGCCAGCTGAGGTGCAGGATGTTAACAACCGCACCCTGGTCAGCTTTCAGCTCCGAGCCGGTGCCCTCGATGAGAGCGGCAGCGGTTGATTCTGTCGGCTGCGGGGTTGGTGGGATAACAACGCCGGGGCGTCCGTTAGGGGCTGCGGTCACGGCCGGGTAACCGGCTGGCAGTGACTTGTTTGCGCCCGCTGGCAGCTTCGAGCCGGTGTTGTAGATATCGGCGACAATCACCGCGTGCTGTGGCTGGGTTGGATCCGCCTGCAGCGCTGCGCTGTTAAAGCCGGCAAACAGTTCCGCTGACTGAGAAGGAGGCAGCACCGCGGTGACGCGGGAGCCGGTCTCCTGGCAGGTGAGCATGTCGAGCAGGGTTTTTGGGACACCCTTAACATCCAGCTGCATATCCACAAAAACGCTGCTTGACTGCGGGTTTAGCGCTTGACCGGAACCGCCGTCGTAGATTGTGAAGGCAACAGAAACCAGCTCGTCTGTTTTCACCTTCTTCACCTGCTGACCGGAGCTGACCGCGGCTTTAGCCTTGTCGCTCTGCTGCACAGATTTCGCGGTTGCCTGCACCTGGGTGACGGCGCTTTCCGGATCCACCCGCAACTCCTCAGGCAGTTTGCTGCCCGCGGCGGTTGCGATCTCGTTGCTCACTGCGCCAGCGGTAAACACCGGATCGCACGCGTTTGGGTCTTTAACCCCGTTAATCGGCTTGTTGTAACACGCTGAAACAGTCAGCGCTAGCGCACCCAGGGTGAGAGCGGTGGTAAGTCTGCGACGCATAGTGACCTTTCAATAACTGCTAGAGATATTGTACTTGAGAAACGCGGCCGGGTGGCAAGCTATTCGGTGCCGTCAGCAGGCGTCTCAGCAGCCCACTGGGCAGCACCCTGCTCGGGCTGTGGCGCGGTCCCCTCCGGTTGCTGCGCTACCTGCTCGCTGGTGCCGTCACCGGGGTTGCCGCGCTGGGCTGCGAAACGCTGCGCGTCCCTCACCTTCTTGCGCAAAACCTTGTTGCTCTTAACCATCTCACCGACCATATCGGGTGTCCAGGCGGCAACGTCCTCCTCCGAGTAGTTCGATTTTGAGGCGCGACGCTTCAGCTCCGGCAGCACCGTGCCATCGGCGAGTTTGCGGGCGATCGCGAGGAACCCGGTGTGCCCAACCATTCGGTGATCCGGCCGAACAGCGAGACCCTCAACGTGCCAGCCGCGCACCATACTCTCCTGTGACTCCGGGTGGGTGAACCGGCCGGTTGCCCGCACCGCCTCAACAAACCTGGACAGCTGGGTGACGGTTGCAACATAGGCGAGCAAAACACCGCCCGCAACCAGCGCATCCGCCGCCGCGTCAACACACTCCCACGGGGCGAGCATGTCGAGCACAACCCGGTCAACACTGCCTGGCTCCTCAAGCTCGGGCAGCCGCTCCTGCAGCGCACCAACGCTCAACCGCCAGTTCTCCGGTGCTTCTCCCCCGTAGTATGCGGCAATGTTTGCGGCGGCAATGTCCGCAAACTCGTCGCGGATCTCAATCGAGTGCAGCTCCCCGGATGAACCGAGCGCCCGCAGCAGATGCAGAGACAGGGCACCGGATCCAACACCCGCCTCAATCACCCGCAGGCCAGGCGCAATATCGGCGAGGGAAACAATCTGGGCGGCATCCTTCGGATAGACAATTGCGGCGCCGCGCGGCATCGCCATAACCCAGTCACGCAAAAGCGGGCGCATCGCGAGAAACTCCTCCCCGCCCGGCATCGTCAGGATCGAAGCGTCGGGGCGACCAACAATGTCACTGTGCGGGATCGCACCCCAGTGGGTGTGAAACTCCCCCTCCGGGTGCAGCGTAATACTGTAGCGTTTATTCTTTGGCCCGCTCAGCTGGATCCGGTCACCGTACACAAACGGTCCGCGCGCAGTAGTCATTTCTATACCTCACAGTAGCCGCCAGGGTGCGGCTCTCTTTTGTAGTTAGCAGCAAAAACACTTAATACCGAGCCCCCTTGCGGATCCGCAAACCCGAAGCCTAAAAGCGATGGAATTACGGCGTGAGCGGGAACATCGTGAAGCTCCTGCAGGTGTTTAACACCGACAGATACGGCACCGGCGGCGCTAGCGGCGGTCAGCCCCGTGCGGGAGTCCTCAAACGCTAAACAGTCTGCGGCGCTCACCCCGAGCTGTTCGGCAGCCATCAGGTAGGCATCGGGGTGCGGTTTTCCGCGGGTCACATGATCCCTCGCAACAACCGTGTCGAAGGTGCCCGCGGGCAGCAAATCGGTGACCCGCTTGGCGATCGCGAACGTCGACATGGTCACCAGCGCATTTCTGACACCGGCCGCTCGTACCTCGGCCAGCAGCTCCCTAGCACCGGGGCGCCAGGCGGCCTCCCCACGCAACATCTGTTCGGTGACACCCGAAACCCACTCGCCGATAATCTCTGAAACGGTCAACGGCACGCCCAGGCGTTGAAACAGCTGCGCGCCGTCACGCAGATCTATGCCGACCATTTTTTCAACAACCTCATCGGTCAGTTTTAGGCCGTAACGCGCCAGCATCTGCTGTTCGGTGTTAAGCCACAGCGGCTCCGAGTCGATGATTGTGCCGTCTAGATCCCACAGCACAGCAGCCGGAGCCTGACGTAAAGAATCAGCAAAAACCCCGGTCACAGGCTAACCCCGAGCAGCCGCTCAATCGCCTTCGCAAGCAGCTCCGGATTATCAACCCCGACAGTAACCGCGCCGTCGACAATCGCGAGCATTAGCGGCGTATCAAGATCGTTCGCAAGCGCCGCCCGCAGCTGCGCAACAACGGTTGTGCTCTCAACCGGCTCCGCCGGTTTCCAGTGCAAAAGCTCCCGCCAGTTATTCAACCGCTGTTTCGCCGTCTCCAGGTCTCGGTCAAACCACTCCCACTCGGTGCGATAGTGGTGACCGAGCAGGGCGAGGCGGATCGCGGATCCTTCAGCGCCACTGTTTAGCAGCTTCGAAACAAACACCAGGTTGCCGCGCGACTTGCTCATCTTGTAGCCCTGGTAGGAAACCAGCGCGGTGTGTGAGTAGAGGTGCGCAAGCGGTGTATTGGTGACGGCCGCGGCGCTCGCAGCGGACAGTTCATGGTGCGGGAAGATCAGATCGTGCCCGCCGCCCTGCACAGTAAACGGTGTTCCCAAAGCCTGCTGCGCAATCACCGCGCACTCAATATGCCAGCCCGGGCGTCCCTTACCGACGACGGTGTCCCAGCTCGGCTCCCCCTCGCGTGCTGCACGCCACAGCAGCGGATCCAGCTGGTTACGCTTCCCCGGACGGTCCGGGTCGCCGCCCCGCGCCGCACTCAAAATCAGCAGCTCTGACTGCTCATAGTGCGCAACATCGCCGAGCCGCCACGGGCTCAGCTCCTCTGCCCTGCTGATGTCAAAGTAGATATCGTCCGTGTCAGCGTCTGGTGTTGGCACACGGTAGCCAATACCCTGTTTCTCTAGCCGCAAAACCGTCTCGGCAATATCCTCGATAACCTCGGTAACCGCGGTGAAGTGGGTTGGCGGCAGCATGTTCAGCCTGTGCATATCGGACCGGAACAGCGCAATCTGCTCTGCGGCCAGCTCCTGCCAGTTAACGCCTGTGCTGTTTGCGCGCTCCAGCAGCGGATCATCAACATCGGTGATGTTTTGTGCGTACGCCACCTCAACTCCCGCGTCCAACCAGGCACGCTGCAGCATGTCGTAGGTCAGATAGGTGAAGGCGTGACCGATGTGGGTTGCGTCGTAGGGTGTGATCCCACAAACATAGAGGGTTGCGAGATTGTCTTTCACACACAGGTTTTCGATCCTGCCCGTTGCCGTGTTAAACAGCTTAGGAGCCTCAGCCGGTTTTAGAATCTCGCTCAGCTCGGGCAGTTCAGGCGCCGTCCAGGTACGCATTTATTTCGCTCCGATCGGGTGGGTTACAGTCGTCAGCTGCGACTGTTCAGCAACTGTGATACCGCCGTCCGCCTGCAGCACACCGGTTGCGACAAGCACCAGAATAACCGCACCAAGCACGATCCGGTAAATCACGAATGGCATAAAACTACGGGTTGAGATGTAGCTCATAAACCACTTAATAATCGCAATCGCAACCGCGAAGGCAACAATCGTGGCAACCAGGGTTTGCATTCCCGGCACCGTGCTGGGCTCCTTCAACGACTTATAGAGTTTGTAGCCGCCGGATCCAACCACCGCGGGGATTGCCAGCAGGAAACTGTAGCGCGCGGCAGCCTCCCGCGAGTAGCCGAGCAGACGGCCCGCGGTGATTGTGCCGCCGGAGCGGGAAACACCGGGGATCAGCGCCAAAGCCTGCGCGAGGCCGTAAATAATGCCGTGTTTTGCGGTTAGTGAGCTTAACTGTCGGTCGCTGCGCCCCAGCCGGTCAGCGATGCCCAACAGGATACCGAAGATAATCAGCATCGCCCCAACAAACCAGAGCGAGCGCAGCGATGAATCAATCAGGTGCTCAAACAGCACACCGCAGACGACGATAGGGACAGAACCCAGGATGATCCACCAGCCCATTTTAGCGTCGGAGTTGCCGCGATCCACCCGCCCAAACAGGGAACCGAACCACGCCTTCACAATGCGCAGAATATCTCGCCAGAAGAACACAACCACGGCAGCCTCGGTGCCGAGCTGCGTGATCGCGGTGAAGGAGCTGCCGGCGTCGCCGATGCCGAGCAGCTGACTGGTTAGTCGCAGGTGCGCCGAAGACGAAATTGGCAGAAACTCGGTGAGCCCCTGCACAATTCCCAGCACGATTGCCTCAAATAGGTTCAAATTGTCCTCGTCAAAAGTTAGTAGGTGCGCAAGAAATCAAGCAGCACACGGTGCCCGAAATCTATTGCGGTCAGCGGCACACGCTCGTCAACGCCGTGGAACATGGCGGGAAAATCCATGTCCCTGGGGAGTTTGAGAGGCGCAAAGCCGTATCCAACAATACCAATATCTGAGAGGTGTTTGTTATCTGTGCCGCCGGAGAGCAGGTAGGGCAACACAACCGCCTCCGGGTCGTGACGCAAAAGGCTCTCCCGCACCGCCTCAACCAGCTCACCGCTGAAGTCGGTTTCCATCCCCTTCCCACTAAAGATCGGGGTTATGTCGGCGTCGTCTCCAACCAGCTCAACCAGTTTCTGCATCGCCGCCTCACGACTGCCCGGCAGGGAGCGCATATCCACTATCGCGCCGGCCGTGTCGGGGATAACATTGTGCATGTATCCGGCGTCGAGCACGGTCGGGTTGGTTGTCACCCTGAGGCTCGATTTTAGGAAACCGGATCCGGCACCGGCCCGGGCAACCAGCTCGGTTGGTGAGCCCGGCCCCGTCAGCTGCTCAATCTGCTGCAAAAGCTCGGCGGTTGTTGGTGTCAGCTCAACCGGCCACTCGTGGTCGCCAACCCTCGCAACCGCCCTCGCGAGCTTCGTCAGCGGGTTATCTAGCGGAATACTGCTGCCGTGCTGGGCTGTCCCCTTCGCGGTCAGCCGCACCCAGTCAAGACATTTTTCACCGGTCTGTAAGAGATACGCACGCTTGTCACCAAAGTGCACAGAGTATCCTCCGACCTCGCTAACCGCGGTCGCCGCCCCTGCAAACACCTCCGGGTGGTTTTTTACCAGCCACTGGCTACCAAACACACCGCCGTTCTCCTCGTCCGCAAAGAACGCCAATATCAATTCGCGCCGCGGCAACTCACCCGCACGCAGCAGCTCAGCAACGGCGGTGAGCATCATCGCGTCCATGATCTTCATGTCAACGGCGCCACGCCCCCACAGCATCCCGTCCTTAATCACACCCGCGAACGGGTCAACGGACCAGTTTGCCGGATCCGCCGGGACAACATCGAGGTGGCCGTGCAGCACCAGCGCAGGCAGTGTCGGATCCGCACCCGGGACCCTGGTGACAACGCTCACCCTGCCGGGAGCGGACTCAAAAAACTGCGGTTTTAAGCCAAGCCCGGTCAGGTACTCGGCAACATACTCGGCGGCGGGCAGCTCCGGGTTCGCGTCCCCCTGCCCACGGTTGCTGGTGTCGATACGGATCAGGTCAGCGGCGATTCTCGCGGTTTCAGAAACACACGCCAAAGGCACGGGCTCCCCCGGGCTGCTGTCAGGTTTTTGTTGTGGGTTAACAAGCGACATAGTTTAAGCCTAGCTGCGCAGGCTGCAAGCTTTCTGCTTGGCGGGGATTTTCGGCGGGGATTTTCTGTGTAGCGGGTAAAATTGTGGAATGCTTAAACCCGCATCCGAGCCCGCCTCCGAGCCCGCCTCCGGCACAATTGACGAAACCGCCGCCGACACAACCGCCGAGACCGCCGCCAACCCAGCCCCCGAGACTGCCGCCAGCACAGCCCCCGAGATCACCGTCAGCGCCGTTGTGCTTCGCGGCCGCAACGGCTCTGTTTTGCACGTCAGAAAACAGCACACAACCATGTTTATGCTGCCGGGCGGCAAACCAGAACCCGCAGAGTCACCGTTTGACTGCGCGATCCGCGAGGTGCGAGAGGAGCTCGGTCTGGAGCTGGATCCGGCGCGCCTGAAAAGCTTCGGCACCGTCAAAACAATCGCCGCAAACGAGGCAAACACAGCACTTATCGCCCACGTCTTTGTCTACGCGGATCCGGTTACCGGCGATGCGGCGCCGCAGGCTGAGATCGCAGAGCTCGAGTTTGTGTCGCTTGCGGATCCACAAACCCAGCACCGCAAAAATCTCGCCCCGCTCAGCCAGCAGCACGTGCTGCCCGCGCTCGCCGCCACCGCCTAGGCACCGTCTCAGAAATACCCCGAACACGCTGAGCAAAAATATCGGGTTTGCACCGCATAATAAAACCGTGCTAGATTTATCTCTGTTGTCTTGATGCAGATGTCAAACACACGCGCGGGTGGCGGAATAGGTAGACGCGCTAGCTTGAGGTGCTAGTGCCCACATATCGGGCGTGGGGGTTCAAGTCCCCCCTCGCGCACAAACAGACGGCCTCCAATCTGAGTTATCAAATTGGAGGCTGTTTTAGTTTGCCGTTTTGCAAAGCAGCCTAAGCCCACCCCGTGTCGGCACCAGCTGCCCAAACTGTCAGGAAGGAATGGTTGTGCGTGCTGGCGTCAACGTGCCACCGTGGTTGTTAGCGATTACCGCGATGCTCGCGGTGCAGCTCTCTAACGCTTTTTCTGCCCCGCTGGTTGAGCGGATCGGTTCCGCCGGAACCACCTGGCTGCGTTTCAGCTTCGGCGCCCTGCTGCTCTGGCTGTTTGTGCGGCCGGTGATCCGCAACATCACCAAAAAAGACATTCCCGCGCTGCTCGCTTTCGGTGTTGTCACCGGCTGTATGACAACCCTGTTCTTGGCGGCAGCTGAGCGGATCCCGCTGGGCACCGCCGTTGCCATCGAGTTCTTGGGGCCGCTCACCGTCGCTGGCCTGATGAGTAAACATCGCCGGGCACTGATCTGGCCGGTGCTCGCCTTTGTTGGCGTTGTGCTGCTAACCGAGCCGTGGACCGGATCCGTTGACACAGTCGGTGTCGGCTTCGCGCTCGGCGCCGGTGTCTGCTGGGGTCTCTACAATATTTTGACGCAGCACGTTGGCGATAAATTCTCCGGCATAACCGGTCTTGCCCTAACCCTCCCGGTTGCCGCGCTAATCACCATGCCGTTTGGTATCGCCCAGGCGACAGCGGGTGATTTTGAGTGGTGGATGGTGGCGGCCGCCGCCGGAATCGCGATCCTCGCCCCCGTCGTTGGTTACGGCCTGGAGATGCTGGCGCTGCGCAGAATGTCGCACACCTCGTTTGGCACGCTGCTGTCGATTGAGCCGGCGTTTGGCGTGATTGTCGGCCTGATTGTGCTAGCGCAAACCCCGTCGATTGTGCAGATTATTGGGATCTCCATGGTTGTTGCCGCGGGCGCAGCGGCGCAAAAATACAGCAGCCGAGAAACCAACTAGCACTCGCGCTGTGCAACCCGTTGAACAACGCCCAGGACAACGCTCTCAGCGACACGCCGAGTGACACGCCGCCGGGAATCTCCCCTGCCGCTCTGACCTGTAACTTTCTAACACCTGCTTTGTTATAACTGATTTTTATGGTTAGACTTACTATCCTTATAGATCAGGCGACTTCTTCTAAGGTTGCCCGCTAAAGACCATTTGAGGGAAGTGATATGAAAAAAACAAGGCTCAGCCTCACCGTTGCGGCGGTTGCGACCGCGGCTCTAACCCTGTCTGCTTGCTCCGCGGGAAGCGGCGGCACAGACACCAAAAAGGCTGACGACTCTGTCACCCTGGCGCTGTCTGCTGCGCCAACCAATCTTGACTTCACATCCACAAGCGGTGCACCGATTACGCAGGCGCTGATGACCAACGTCTACGAGACGCTCATCACCGTTAATGACTCTGGTGAGTTGAAGCCGGGCCTCGCAACTGAGTGGGAGGCTGACGAGGCCGGAACCGAGTACACCTTCGAGCTGAAGGACGCGGTCACCTTCTCAAACGGTGACACCTTTGACGCGAACGATGTTGTGTTCAGTTTCAACCGCGTAAAAAACGACTGGGTTAACGGCCTGAAGGCGAAGTTTGATGTTGTTGAGAGCGTCACCGCTGCCGATGACAACACCGTGAAGGTGAAACTCGCCACTCCCTCACAAGACTTCCTGTTTGATCTAACCACCTCGGTTGGCGCTATCTTCACTGAAACCGGTGTTGATGATCTCGCCAACAAACCAGTTGGCACCGGCCCGTTCACTATCTCCGAGTGGGTTAACGGTGAGCGGCTCGTGTTTAGCGCGCGAGACGACTACCACGGTGATGAGATTAAGGTGTCCTCCGTGACATTCCGCTATTTTGCGGATCCAATCGCGGCAACCAACGCGCTCAGCGCTGGCGATGTTGACGGTGTTGCTAACCTGCTCGCACCCGAGCTGCTCAGCAAGTTCGACGCTGACGAGAACTTCACCGTTATCAACGGCGAGTCAAGCGGTCAGGTGACCCTGTCGTTGAACAACAAGGCGGCGCCGTTTGATGACATCCGCGTCCGTCAGGCTGTTCTCTACGCAATCGACGAGCAGGCCGTGATCGACACCGCCTGGGCTGGGTACGGCTCACACGTTGAAAGCTTCGCTGCCCCAGCGGATCCGTACTACGAGGATCTCAACGACCTCTACCCGTATGATCCCGAGCGCGCTAAACAGCTGCTCGCTGAGGCCGGTCACGAGAGCCTGAACATCACCTACACCGTGCCAAACCTGTCTTACGCAACCTCCTCTGCTGAGATTGTTGCCTCGCAGCTTGCCGCGGTGGGGATTAACGCGGAGATTAAAACCGTTGAGTTCCCGGCTGTTTGGATTGATGAGGTGTTCACCCAGAAGAACTACCAGATGACAACCATCAACCACGCTGAGCCGCGTGACCTGCTGAACATGTTCAACAACCCTGACTACTACATCGGTTACGACAACTCAGCGATTGCGCCGCTGGTTGCCGCGGCAAAAACCGCTGATCCGGAGGAGTACAAGCAGAACATGCGCGCGGTGTCCCGCCAAATTCTCACCGATGCCGCATCCGGTGTGCTCTTCCTCTGGCCAAACCTCGCGGTTGTGAAAGCTGATCTGGAGGGCTTCCCGGTTGACGAGGTGAGAACCGGTCTCGACCTCAGCAAACTCCGCTGGAAGCAGTAACATTTATTAAATGCTGCTGAGCATTATCAAACTCATCGCCAGGTTCGCTGTCTCGTTTATTGCAGCGAGCCTGGCGGTGTTTCTGATTATGCGACTGCTGCCGGGCGATCCGGCGCAGATCGCGCTCGGCATCAACGCAACCCCGGAGCTGCTCGCAAAAACCCGCGCCGAGTTCGGCACCGACAGACCGCTGCTGATCCAGTATTTTGAGTGGATCGGAGGCATTCTGCGGGGTGATTTCGGCAACTCCTATATCACGCGACAGGACATCAGCCCGGTTATTGCCGACCGCACCCAGGTGAGCCTGATTTTGGTCGCCGCCGCGATGGTGCTGTCGCTTCTCATCGCGGTGCCCGCCGGGATCCTCGCCGCCCTGAAAAACAATCGCCCGATTGGCACCGTTATTAGCGTGGTTTCACAGCTCGGCATCGCCGTTCCCGGTTTCCTCGCCGCAATCCTGTTGGTTTTGGTTTTCGCGGTGCAGCTTAAGATCCTGCCCGCGAACGGCTGGACGATTCCCGCGGCGGATCCGGTTGAGTTCCTGCGCAAACTGATTCTGCCGACCGTGTCACTCGCCGCAATCCAGGGAGCGATTATGACGCGCTACATCAGAACCGCGGTGCTGGAGGTGCTGGGTGAGGAGTATCTCACAACCGCCCGTGCCAAGGGGCTAACGAGTATGCAGGCGCTTAGTCGCCACGTTTTGCGCGGTGCCGCAATCCCGATTATCACGGTGACCGGTGTACAGGTTTCTGCGATGCTGGTTGGCGCGGTTGTGATTGAGCGGGTGTTTGTGATCCCCGGGCTGGGGTCGCTGCTCGTTGAGTCGACCGCGAACCGTGACCTGCTAACGGTACAGGCGATTGTGATGGTGCTGGTCGGGTTCACGCTCGCCATCAACCTCGTGATTGAACTGATCTACACGCTCGTGGATCCCAGGCTGCGCAGGCGAGGTGTTCGATGATTAAACGACTAAACACCACCGCGATTGTTGGCCTCGCACTGGTCGGCCTGGTTGTGCTTGCCGCGCTGATCTCCTTTGTTTGGCTGCCCTTTGACCCGACAGCCACAAACCCCGCCGATCGCCTGCAGAATCCGAGCGGGACGCACTGGTTTGGCACCGATAAATACGGCAGGGACACCTTCTCGGCGGTGCTCGTCGGTGCTCGCATAACCCTGATGGTTGGCTTTATTGCGGTTTCAATCGCCGCCGTTATCGGCACACCGCTCGGCATTATCGCGGGTATGTTCCCGGGTAAGTTCTCGGAGGTTTTGCTCCGAGCAAGCGATGTTGCGCTGGCGTTTCCGGCGCTACTTTTGGCGATTATGCTGACCGCTGTCTACGGCGCTTCAACACTGACCGCGATGGTTGCGATCGGCATTGCCGCGGTTCCCGTCTACACCCGCATCGCCTACTCGGGCACCCGCCAGGTTATGCACTTTGAGTTTATTCAGGCGGCGAGGCTCGGCGGCCAGTCGTCGCTGCGGATCGCGCTGCGCCACGTGCTGCCAAATATCAGCGGGATGCTGCTTGTGCAGAGCTCCATCTCCTTCGGCATCGCGGTTTTGGCGGAGGCGGCGCTCAGCTTCCTCGGGCTGGGAACACCTCCCCCAACCCCGTCGTGGGGCAGGATGCTGCAGGAGTCCCAGCAGTTCCTCGGCACGCACCCGCTGCTCGCGGTGTTCCCGGGCCTCGCAATCGCACTAACCGTGCTCGGCTGCAACCTGCTCGGTGACGGCCTGCGCGACCGTCTCGACAGCAGACTCGCCGCCGCTAACACGGGCGGCAGACGCGCGGGCAGCGCAGCTAGGCGGGTGGTGCGACCGTGAACAAACTGCTGAGGATTCACGATCTAACCATCACGGCTGGCGAAAAAACCCTGCTTGACCGGTTTAGTATCTCGGTTGGCAGCGGCGAGCGGGTTGGCCTGATTGGCGAGTCCGGATCCGGTAAAACCCTAACGCTGAAGGCGATTCTTGGTCTGCTGCCTAACAACCTTGCGACCGCGGGCGAGATTTATTTTGCGGATCACGAAACCAACCTGCTTACTGCCTCCGAAAAACAGCTTGCCCATCTCCGCGGCAACGCCATTTCGATGGTTTTCCAGGAGCCGCTGAAGGCGCTTAACCCGCTTCACACGGTGGGTAAACAGATCGCGGAGGCAGCGCTGATCCACAACACCGCAAAAACCCGCGCGGAGGCGTTGCGGCTCGCAGCGGATATGCTTGCGGCGGTTAATATCCCGGATC
Organism: Leucobacter sp. OH1287; assembly: GCF_003859945.1. Taxonomy (GTDB): domain Bacteria; phylum Actinomycetota; class Actinomycetes; order Actinomycetales; family Microbacteriaceae; genus Canibacter. The sequence goes on along the minus strand of NZ_RQYM01000001.1, from coordinate 211,692 downwards.
CACACCGGGCGTTAAAGAGCTACCCGCACGAGCTGTCGGGTGGGCAGCGGCAGCGCGTGATTATCGCAATTGCGCTGCTCAATAACCCCAGGCTGCTGCTGTGTGACGAGCCGACAACCGCGCTCGATGTGACCGTGCAAAAGCAGGTGCTGGATGTGATTAGTTCGCTTGTCACCGACCACCACACCGGGCTGCTGTTTGTGACGCACGATCTGGCGGTTATCGCGCGGATGTGCGACAGTGTCACGGTTTTGAAGGAGGGGCGGATCGTCGAGAGCGGCCCGGTTAGTCAGGTGCTGACCGATCCTGCCCACGAGTACACGCGCAGGCTGATCGCGGCGAGCACCGTTCACGAGCGGCCAGCGGTTAAGCTGTCGAGCGTGCCAGAGACTGCGGTTAGTATTAGAGACGTTAGCCGGGTGTTTAAACCCTCGGGTGTGATGTTTCGCAAGCGTGCCGCCGAGAAGGTGGCGCTGAACGGGATCAACCTGGAAATCCCCCGGGGTTCACGTCTCGGCATTGTTGGTGAGTCCGGCAGCGGAAAAACCACGCTGCTGAGGCTGCTCGCGGGCCTTGACTCCCCGACCAGCGGCGCTATCGAGATTAACGGGCAGCCGCTTTCCGGCGGAAAGCGTACTAAACGCGGTTTGCGCACCCCGGACGGTGCGGCGGCGATACAGACACAGCTGGTGTTCCAGGATCCACACAGCTCACTCAACCCGCGAATGCGGATTCTCGACATTATTACCGAGCCGCTGACCGCGAAACCGAATCGGGTTTCTAGCGCAGAGAGGCGACAGCTGGCAGCGGACATGCTGCACGAGGTCGGTCTCACCGGCGACGCCTCGGCAGACGAGCTGCTTTCTCGCTACCCGCACGAGTTTTCTGGCGGGCAGCGGCAGCGGATCGCGATCGCCCGCGCCCTGATCACGAAACCGAGTCTGCTGCTCGCTGATGAACCGGTGAGCGCGCTCGACGTCTCGGTTAGGGAGCAGATTCTCAGACTGCTTGATAGGCTCACCGCCGAAACCGGGGCAACGCTCGTGATTGTTTCACACGATCTTGCAACGATCAAAAACCTCTGCGACACGGTCGCGGTTGTCTACAACGGTGAAATTGTTGAGCACGCAAGCACCGATAAGCTGTTCTCTCACCCCCAGCACAGCTACACCCAAAAACTGCTCGCTGCCTCGCTTAATCTCCGGGGTGAGTTGGCCGCAAAACACCGCTAAAATGGATTAGGTTATCGCCCAAAACAAGCTGATTCGAGGAGAGTTATGCGCACGTACAAAATTGCTGTGATGCCCGGTGACGGCATCGGCCCCGAGGTTGTTGCGGGCGCATTAGCGGTGCTCAAGGCGGCTGAGGAGCGCTTCGGTTTCACAACCGAAAAGCGGCACATTGCTGGCGGCGCAAACGACTACCTTAAAACCGGGAAACTGTTTGCCGACTACGCCGATGAGCTCTCCGAGTGTGAGGCGATTCTGTTCGGTTCAATGGGTGACCCACGAGTCACCCCCGGTATTCTCGAGCGCGGTTATATTCTCGCGATGCGGCAGGATTTCCAGCAGAGCGCGAATGTCCGGCCTGTGCGTCTCTACCCCGGTGTTGAAACACCGATTAAGAACGTCACCCCCGAAAACTGCGACTTTGTGATTGTCCGCGAAAACACCGAGGGCTCATACGTTGGTCAGGGCTCAACCGTGCACGAGGGAACCCCCAACGCGGTTGCCATGCAGGAGTCACTAAACACCCGTCAGGGCATTGAACGGGTGGTTGATTACGCGTTCCGGCTGGCGCTTGGGCGGCGCAAAAAACTAACCCTCTGCCACAAAACCAATGTGCTCGTTGCAGCGGGTAAACTCTGGCAGACAACCGTCAACGAGCTCGCCAAACTCTACCCGGAGGTGAGCGTCGACTACTGTCACGTTGACGCAATGTGCTTCCACATGCCGCTCGATCCGGCACGCTTCGACGTGGTTGTCACAGACAACCTGTTCGGTGACATCATCACCGACCTCGGTGCTGTAATCCAGGGCGGACTGGGTGTTTCCACCAGCGCAAACGTTAATCTTGAGGGCACCCACCCGAGCATGTTTGAGGCGATTCACGGATCCGCCCCGGACATCGCCGGCAAAGGCTGGGCGAACCCTGCCGGATCGGTGCTTTCACTGTCACTGCTGCTCGGCCACCTTGGTGAGGGCAAGGCCGCAGCTGCGATTGAGGCGGCAACCGTGCGCGTAATTGGTGAGCTGAAGGCGATGGCTGGGCCGGAGATGGGCCTTAACACCGCAGAGATTGGGCAGCGGATCGCCGAGCTCGTCGCCGCGGGTGACTACGATACCGAGTTGATTCCGGATCCGCTGGTTAGCACCCTCGCAACCCTGCCCGCCAGCCGTCGCGGCTAAAACCGCCCGACCGGACTGTTTTCAGCAGATTCATTGCGTTTACTCGGTAATCTAGTAAGCATGTATCTCAACCCAGCCACAGTAATCAGCAGCTCCTCAAACTGGCTTGATGTTTTCACCGACTGGATTGTTGGGTTGATGAACGCGATCGGCGCGCCGGGCGTTGGCATCGGTATCGCTATTGAGAGCATTTTCCCGCCGATCCCATCCGAGGTGCTGCTCCCCCTCGCCGGTTTTACCGCAGCCCAGCCGGGTGGTGGTTTTGGACCGGTCAGCGCGATTATCTGGGCGACAATCGGCTCGCTGGTTGGCGCGCTTTTCCTCTACTGGATCGGCTACACAATCGATCACGATCGCACCGTTAAACTGTTTGAGAAACTGCCGCTGGTTGACGGCTCTGACGTTACAAAAACCATTGCCTGGTTTCAAAAGAACGGTGCCAAAGCGGTTTTCTTTGGTCGGATGCTGCCACTGTTTCGCAGTCTCATCTCCATTCCCGCGGGTATTGAGCGGATGCCACTGCTAAAGTTTGTGCTGCTGACCACCTCCGGCTCGCTGCTCTGGAACACCCTGTGGATCCTCGCCGGGTATTTCCTCGGCGAGAACTGGGAGGCTGTTTCACACTTTATCGACACCTTCAAATACCTGGTGATCGGGATTGTTGTGCTGCTGCTTGGCTTCTGGCTGTTCCGCAAGATTCGGGCGCGGCGTGCCCGCGCACAGCAGTAGCCATAGCGGCTAGAGCGCCCCGGCGTTGGTGATGCCGGATCCGCCAAACCGCGCGTTAACCTCGTCCAGCGTTTTTTCCAACCGCTCCCACTGCTCTGCGTCGGTGGTGGATCCAGTGCCCGCCGCGCCAGCCGCGCCCGCGCCACCCGCGCCGATGCCAGAGCCGCCGTCAACCCCGGCAAACACATCGGACCACAGCTGCGGCTGCGTCTCCTCACCACTGCCGTCCGTCAGCTGCTCAACCCGCACCCCGAGCAGGCGGATCGGCTCTCCCCTGTCACAGGCGCGAAACAGCTCGCTTGCAACCGCGTAGATCTGTTGTGTACTGTCGGTTGCCCTGGCAAGACTGTGGCTGCGCGAAACCGTCTCAAACCCCGCCCAGCGCACCTTAATCGCAACGGTTTTGCCGCGCAGTCCCTTCGCGCGCAACCGCTCACCGGTTTTTGCGGACAGTCGTAGCAGCGTTTTCGTCACCTGCTGCCGGTCAACAATATCAACCTCGAAGGTGCGCTCGTGCCCAACCGATTTGCGTTCCCGCTCCGTCTCAACGGCGCGCTCGTCAATCCCCAGCGACAGCTGGTGCAGGTGTTTCGCGTGCTTCTCACCCAGCAGGCGCGTCAGCGTGTCGAGCGGGGTGAGGGCGAGATCCCCAGCCGTTTTAATCGCGCGGCTCTCCAGCAGCTTCAGCGTTTTCGGCCCGACACCCCACAGTTTCTTAACCGGCAGATCCGCTAAAAACTCGCGTTCACTGCCCAGCGGGATAATATACACCCCGTCAGGTTTCGCAAACCCGGAGGCGATCTTCGCGAGGAACTTGTTGGATGCGATCCCAACCGATGCAGCCAGGCCGGTTTCTTCGCGGATCCGCTGCCGCAGCTGCCTGGCAATCGTAACCGGGTCGCCAAACAGCCGCTGGGATCCGGTAACGTCAAGGAACGCCTCGTCAACGCTGAGCGGTTCAACGATCGGGGTGAACTCCTCAAACAGCGCAAAAACCTGTTTGCTCACCGCCGCGTATTTTTCCATGTGCGGCGGGATCAGGTGCAGTCGCGGGCAGCGCTGCAGCGCTATCGCAACTGGCAGGGCGCTGTGGACCCCGAAGCGGCGTGCCGGATAGTTCGCCGTCGAAATAACCGAGCGGGGGCTGTTGTGTCCGATCGCAACCGGCTGGTTAACCAGCTCGGGTCGCTCCAGCAGTTCCACGGCAGCAAAGAAGGCGTCCATATCAACGTGCAAAATAGCGGCAGCAGGGCGCCCGCTGTGGGTTCCCTGCTGTCGCGTCTGCATGTTTTTGCCTGACTGTTTCAGCGCTAAACGCTACTGGTTTGCGCGCTCCAGAATCAGCTCGCGCACACGTGCGGCGTCTGCCTGACCGCGCATCGCCTTCATAACCGCGCCGATAATCGCGCCGGCGGCCTGCACTTTGCCCGCGCGGATCTTGTCGAGCACGTCCGGCTGCGCAGCCAGCGCCTCATCAATTGCGGCGATCAGTGCGCCATCATCTGACACAATCTCAAGGCCGCGAGTCGCAACAATCTCGGCCGCGCTGCCCTCCCCAGCGATAATCCCCTGGATAACCTCGCGGGCGAGCTTGTCGTTGAGGGTTCCCTCGCTGACCAGGCTAACCACCTCGGCGAGCTGCTGCGGGGTGATCAGATCCGCTGCGTTTGCGCCGCGCTCGTTTGCGATGCGGGAAATCTCACCCGTCCACCACTTGCGTGCGTCCTGCGGTTTCACGCCCGCCGCAACAGTTGCCTCAACACTGTCGAGCAGACCGCCGTTGATAACGTCCTGGAACTCGAGCTGGGTGAACTGCCAGCTGTCGCGCAGCCTGCGCCGCCTAACGGTCGGGTGCTCCGGCAGCGCGTCACGCAGCTCGGCAACAAGCTCGGGTGCTGGACGGAGCGGCGCCAAATCTGGCTCCGGGAAGTAGCGGTAGTCGTCTGCGTCGCTCTTTGGGCGGCCGGGTGAGGTTGTGCTGGTGTCCTCGTGCCAGTGCCGGGTCTCCTGCAGAATCTCACCGCCGTCCGCGAGGATCTGCGCCTGCCGCTGAATCTCATACCGCACAGCCCGCTCGATTGAGCGCAGCGAGTTGACGTTCTTGGTTTCGGTGCGGGTGCCAAGCTGCTCACTGCCGCGCGGGCGGAGTGAAACGTTCGCGTCACAGCGAATATTGCCGCGCTCCATGCGGGCGTCTGAAATGCCGAGCGCTTTCACGATGTCGCGGATCGTGCTGACATACTGCGCTGCGATCTCTGGCGTGTCTGCTTCCCCGCCAAAGATTGGCCTGGTGACGATCTCAACGAGCGGCACACCGCCTCGGTTGTAGTCAACCAGCGAGTGGCTTGCGCCCTGGATCCGCCCCGTCGAACCACCAACGTGGGTTAGTTTTCCGGCGTCCTCCTCCATGTGGGCGCGCTCAATCGGCACGTGCACAACCCGGCCGTTTGCCAGCTCAATCTCAACCGAGCCGTCAAAGGCGATCGGGTCATCGTACTGTGAGATCTGGTAGTCCTTCGCCATGTCCGGGTAGAAGTAGTTTTTTCGGGCAAAGCCGGAAACCTCGGCGATGTTGCAGCCGAGCGCTAAACCGAGGCTGATTGCGTAGCGCACAGCCTGCTCGTTAACAACCGGCAGTGTGCCGGGAAGCCCCAAACAGACCGGTGTGACGTTGGTGTTTGCTTCACCGCCGAAGGTGTTTGGTGCGGCGGAGAACATCTTGGTTTTGGTGTTCAGCTCAACGTGCACCTCAAGACCAATAACCGGCTCAAAAAGCTCAAGGGCTTTTTCAAAATTCATGATTTTGTCTTTAGCCATTGTTTATTTAACCTCTCCGAGTGCTGGAGCTAGCTCCCAGAACTGCTTACCTTCGAGCTGTGCAATAAGTGTCTCAAATGATGCGCCGATCCGATACAGTCGATCGTCCGCGTACTGCGGCGCCATCAGCTGCAAACCAACCGGCAGCCCGTCCTCTGCGGCGAGTCCAACCGGCAGGCTCATGCCCGGAATGCCGGCGAGGTTGGTTGGGATTGTGGTCGCGTCATTGATGTAGTTAACCATCGGATCATCAACCCGCTCACCGATCTTCCACGCGGTTGTTGGCGCGGTCGGTGAAGCGAGCACATCCACCTCAGCAAAGGCGCTGTTAAAGTCCTGCTGCACAAGCGTTCTCACCTTCTGTGCGCTGCCGTAGTAGGCGTCATAGTAGCCGGCGCTGAGCGCGTAGGTGCCGAGAATAATACGGCGTTTCGCCTCAGCCCCGAAACCTGCTGCACGGGTTGCGCCCATCACCGCGTCAACGGTTCCGCCGCCCTCAGGGGTGACCCGCAGGCCGAAGCGGACCGAGTCGTAGCGTGCGAGGTTGCTTGACACCTCAGCGGGCATAATCAGGTAGTAGGCGGCAACCGCGTACTCGAAGTGTGGCGCGCTAACCTCAACGATCTCAGCGCCCTGCTCGGCCGCGAGCTCGAGTGCGCGCTCAAAGGCCTCAGCAACTCCGCGCTGGCTCGCGTCGGCGAGCAACTCCTTCACAACGCCGATCTTCACTCCCTGCAGCGAGCTCGGATCCGCACCCTGCCTGGCCGCAGCCGCCATCGAAGGCCAGTCATGCTGCAGCGAGGTTGAGTCATGCCAGTCATAACCACCGATCACATCGTGCAAAAGCGCCGCATCGAGGACCGTTCTGGTGCACGGCCCGATCTGATCAAGCGACGATGCCATCGCGATCGCACCGTAGCGGCTAACACCGCCGTAGGTTGGTTTCACGCCGACGGTGCCCGTCAGTGCAGCAGGCTGCCTAATGGATCCACCGGTGTCACTGCCGAGCGCGAGGGGCGCCTCGAACGCAGCAATGGCGGCGGCGGATCCGCTGCCAGAGCCCCCGGGAATCCGGCTGAGGTCCCACGGGTTTTTGGTTGCCCCGTAGGCGCTGTTCTCACCGGATGAACCCATCGCGAACTCGTCCATGTTGGTTTTGCCGAGCGGCACCAGACCAGCCTCGCGTGACTTAGCAACAACGGTTGCGTCAAACGGCGACATGTAGCCCTCCAGGATTTTCGACCCGGAGGTTGACGGCATATCGCGCGTCACCAAAACATCTTTAATCGCCAGCGGCACACCGGCCAGCTCCGGCAGCTGCTCACCTGCGGCACGCTTCGCGTCAATCTCTGCTGCGGTCTTAACCGCGTCATCGTTGATAGCGAGGAAGGCGTTAATTTCACCGTCAACATTCGAGATCCGCTCAAGATGCGCCTCAGTCACTTCGACGGCGCTCAACTCGCCGCGCTGCAGATGCTCGGCGAGCTCGGCGGCGCTCTGCTTAATAATCTCACTCATTTACTGCTCTTCTCCTAAAATCGCTGTCACCTGGAACTTACCGTCGTGCTGCTCTGGCGCGTTTTTCAGAGCCTGCTCCTGGGTGAGCACGTCACGCACCTCGTCCGGACGGGTGACGTTACTCAGCGCAACCGGGTGGCTTGTTGCCACAACGGTTTCACCGGCAACCTCGCTAACCTTCGCGATCGCACCAAGAATTTTGTCGAGGTCGCTGGCGAACTGCTCGGTCTCAGCATCGGTCAGTGTGATGCGGCTTAAACCGGCCAAGTGAGTCACTGTCTCTGCGGTAATTATTTTGTCGTTAGACATAGTCTCTCGCTTATCTATTGGACTGTTCACGGTAACTAAACCATTTTAGCTGTTTCAGCGGCTAAATATCTCTGCTGTCTTGGGCTTAAAGCGCCGATTGCACCAGCTGCCAATCTGCGGCCGCAGTATCGCTATAGCGCCCCCGGCCCCTGGGTAACCAGCACCCGAAACTGTTCCGCGTCCAGCACCGGGATCCCGAGCGCCTCCGCCTTCGCGAGCTTGGAGCCCGCTCCCGGCCCGGCAGCAACATAGTCTGTCTGCTTAGAGACACTGCTCGCAGCTTTACCACCGGCCGCGATAATCGCCTCTTTCGCGGAGTCTCTTGTGTAGCCGTCGAGTGTGCCGGTGGCAACCACGGTTAAACCGCTTAACACACCGGCCTGTTCGACCTGTTGGCCTGGGCCTTTGTGCCCCGGGGTTTCCCAGACAACGCCGCTCGCTGTCCACCGCTCAACAATCTCGCGGTGCCAGTCGACCGCAAACCAGTCACGAATCGACTCGGCGATGGTCCCGGCAACGCCCTCAACCTCGGCGAGCTGATCGGGGGTTGCCTGCTGGATCCTTGCAAGCGACCCGAAATGGTCGGCAAGCGCCCTGGCCGCCACCGGCCCAACGTGTCTGATATTGAGGGCTGTAAGCAGACGCCAGAGCGGTTTGGTTTTTGCCTTTTCTAGTTCGCCGATAAAAGTTTCGGCGGTTTTTGAGGGGCTAACAATCCGGTGGTTCTTTTTGTATCCGGCGGCGCTGCGCTCCTTTGCGCTCAGTCCCGCGGCCTCTGGCGGGTAGTCGTAGGAGACGCGCTGGAACGGTGCTCGCCTAATCACCTCACCGGTTTCGGGGTCGATTTTTGGTGCGCCGGTTTCGGGGTCAGTGACGGTGACGATAATCGGCACGAGGTCGTTAATTGTTAGCTCAAACAGTTTTGCCTCGGTTTTTAGCACGGGCGTTGCCGGTTCAAGCGGCTGTGTGAGGGCTGCCGCGGTTACCTCGCCGAGCGCGTCAATGTCGAGGACTCCGCGTGAACCGATGTGTTCAACCCTGCCTCTAACCTGCGCCGGGCAGTTTTTGGTGTTGGGGCAGCGCAAATCCACATCGCCATGTTTAATGGGGCGCAGCGCGGTGCCGCACTCGGGGCAGTTCTCTGGCATCCGCCACACCCGCTCGTCGCCGGTGCGCAGCTGGGTGACGGCGCCGAGAATCTCGGGGATCACGTCGCCCGCTTTCCGCAGCACAACGGTGTCGCCGAGTAGCACACCCTTCGCTTTCACAACGTCCTGGTTGTGCAGGGTTGCCTGGCTGACGGTGGATCCGGCAACGGTGATCGGTTGCATCACCGCGTAGGGGGTTGCTCTGCCGGTTCTGCCGACACCGACCTTAATGTCGAGCAGTTTCGTGTGTACTTCCTCCGGCGGGTACTTGTAGGCGATCGCCCAGCGGGGAGCACGCGAGGTGGCGCCGAGTTTTTTGTGCAGCGCAAGCTGGTCGATTTTGATTACAACGCCGTCGATCTCGTGTTCAACGCTGTGTCGTTTTTCGCCGTAGCCGGTAATATAATCCTTCACCTCGGCAACGCTCTGAAACACCCGGGTGTGCGGTGAGACGGGCAGGCCCCACGAGGCGAGCAACTCATACGCCTGTGCTTGTGACGTCTGCTCACCCTCCCAGGCGCCGATGCCGTGCACATAAAGGGAGAGCATCCCGAGCCGTTTTTGCATCAGTTCCAGGTCCCTGCCGCTGCGTTTGCTGGCGAGCTGCCGTAGCGCACCGGCTGCGGTGTTGCGGGCGTTGGCAAACTCGGGGTATCTGACCGGAATCTGTTCGGCGTTCTTCCCCTTCGCGAGCTCCTGCTCGGTAAACTCTGCCTGCAGCTGCCGCTGCTGCTCGTTGAGCGCAAGAAAATCCTTAGTCGCGAGGAAGATCTCGCCGCGCACCTCAAACAGCGCAGGATAGCCTTCACCGGTTAGCTCGTCCGGCACAGAGGGTATGTGGCGGACGTTGTCGGTTATGTTCTCGCCAACTAAACCGTCTCCGCGGGTTGCTGCCGTCACCAGTTTGCCGTTCTCGTAGGTGAGGCTGACCGCCAAACCGTCGATTTTCAGCTCGGTTAGCCAGTTCACCTGCTCCCCCGCAGCCTGCGCGGTTTTGTGTGCCCACTCGCTAAACTCGTCGAGGCTGAACACGTTGTCGAGGCTCATCATCCGCTCAATGTGTTGGTGCGGGGCAAATCCTCCCCCCTGCACCGCCGCCCCAACCGCCTCGGTTGGGCTATCCTGTCCTTTCAGCACCGGGTAGCGCTGCTCTAGCTCCCGCAGTTCAGCAAGCAGCTGGTCATACTCGGCGTCAGAGACGGGGCTGTCGCCCGCGGCATAGTATGCCTGACGGTAGCTGTTGAGTAGCTCGGTGAGCTCGCTGGCGCGCGTTTTTGCAGCCTGAAATTGCGGATCCTGTGGTGTGTCAACAATCGGATCCGCGGCGTCTAGTGGGTTCATACCAACAAGCCTACTAGCTGCTGATGACAGTTAGCCGTTTAACCGTTTCCGCAGCAGGTCGATACGTTTTTGCAGCTGTGAAACACTCGCCTGCGAAACCTGCGGACCGCCGCAGACACGCCGCAGCTCCGCGTGGATCGCACCGTGCGGATCCCCCGACACGCGCGCCCACATGCCAACCAGCGAGTGCAGCAGTTTACGCTGCTCTTTCAGGTTACGGTGCAGCGCCTCGGGTGACTCTGCACGCTCGGGCTGGAACTCGGTAATCCCCTGCCGTTCGGCGCTGCGTCTTGCCTGCCGTGCTTGGCGGTGCAGCAGCAGATTCCGCACCTCTCCGGCATCTAAAAGCCCCGGGATCCCCAAGAAATCGAGTTCCTCCGGGGTTTCTACGGCGGCGTATCCACCAAACTCGGCGCCGTCAAAAACCGCGCGGTCAAAGTGGGCGTCGCTGTGCAGCGCCTCATAGCGGTACTCGGTGGTGAGCGCGTCGGACGCCGACTCTTCCCGGTTTGCGGCGTCGATTAGCGCTTGTTCCGCGTCCAGCAGCTGCTCTGCACCCTTTGCGAGGTCGAGCACGTGGTTGCGTTCCTTTTCCAGCTGTTCAGCCAACTGCATCAGCTGGGGCACATTGGGGATGAACACGGTCGCGAGCTCTCCCCTGTGCCTGCTACGCACAAAACGTCCGATCGCCTGCGCAAAGAACAGCGGTGTTGAGGAGCTGGTTGCGTAAACGCCGACGGCGAGCCGGGGCACATCCACACCCTCTGACACCATCCTGACGGCAACCATCCAGCGGTCTGTGTTGCCCGAGAACTCGTCGATTCTCGCCGACGCACCCGGATCGTCAGAGAGGATCAGCGCCGGATACTCACCGGTTATCGTCTCCAGCATTGTCGCGTACGCTTTTGCGGCATCGTGATCGGTTGCAATAACCAGCCCGCCCGCGTCGGGAACCGCCTCCCGCACCTTGCTGAGCCTGGTGTCTGCAGCGCGCAACACCGCCGGCAACCATTCACCCGCCGGATCCAGCGCCGTCCGCCACGCCTGCGCCGTAATATCCTTCGTGTTGCCCTCGCCGAGCCGGGCCTCCATCTCCTCACCGGCGGAGGTCAGCCACCGCATCTTCCCCGCATAAACCATAAAAACAACCGGTCTAACCACATGGTCGGCGAGCGCTCTGCCGTAGCCGTAGTCGTAGTCGGTGACGCTGACGCGGGTGCCGTCTGGTTGTGGCATGTATTGGACGAACGGGATTGGTGCGTCGTCTGAGCGAAACGGTGTGCCGGTTAGTGACAATCGGCGGGTTGCGCTGCTGTATGCTTCGCGGATCCCGTCACCCCAGCTGAGGGCGTCTCCCCCGTGGTGTACCTCGTCCATGATGACGAGGGTTGGTTTCATTTGGGTGAGCAGCTGGTGTTGGACGGGTTTTAGCGCCACCTGTGCGTAGGTGACGACGACGCCGTGGAAGCCTGCGCCGTAGCTGAGCCGGTCGGCGTTTGAGTAGTTGGGGTTTAGTTTGATGCCCGCGCGGGCTGCGGCATCCGCCCACTGCACTTTCAGGTGTTCGGTTGGGGCGACAACGATAACCTGTTCAACGGTTTTTTGGCCGCGCAGCATTGCGGCGAGTCTGAGCGCGAAGGTGGTTTTGCCCGCGCCGGGTGTCGCGGAGGCGAGGAAGTCTTTGGGGTTTAGTTCGAAATACTTGTTGATCGCCTCTTGTTGCCATGCTCTCAGGGTTTGTGCGGTGCCCCAGGCGGCGCGTTCCGGGTATGCCGGAGACATGTGTTCCGCGGCGCTTGTGCCGGGAAGATACGATGTCTCGTCAGCTTTTTCCATACCCTAATAGAATAGATGTATTACCTCAAAACTTCACATCCGAGTTGGCAGCGCGGCAGCGGAATCCGTTGCGGCAGAAACGGTACCCCACCATGATTGAGAACAGCAGTAACCAGTCCGGCATTGATATCGAGCAGCACGCAAGTGCAGCGCCCCAGCGGCAGCACACGCGTTTGCGTGAGCGGAGTAAGCTCATTGCCGAGCGGCTGTTGCGTGCGGCCCGCGCTAGAGCGTCCAGCGCAATCAACGAGGGTGTATCACTGCCCTGGAACCGGTTTGTTGTTGTCGGTGACTCCTTTGCTGAGGGGGTTGGGGATCCGCACCCCGACGCACCCGGTGGCTTGCGGGGCTGGGCTGACCGGGTTGCTGAGCAGTTGGCGGTGATTAACCCGGAGCTTGCCTACGCTAACCTCGCGGTCAGGGGTAAGGTGATTAACCAGATTTATCGTGAGCAGGTGCCTGCATGTGTTGAACTGAAACCGGATTTGGTTGCGGTTTCTGCGGGCGGTAATGATGTGCTGCGTCCCGGCAGCGACCCGGATGAGATCGCGTTGAAACTGGATCAGCTGGTTTCTGAACTGCATGACACTGGCGCAACCGTTGTGCTGTTCACCGGGATTGATACGAAACACGCGCCGGTTTTGCGCGCGGTTCGTGGGAAGAGCGCGATCTGGAGTAACAATGTTCGGGTTACTGCGGAACGCTATGATGCTATTGTTGTTGACCTGTGGGCGCTGTCGGAGCTGCAGGATTGGGCGTACTGGGATCACGATCGTCTGCACCTGAACGCGCTCGGCCACCACTCGGTTGCAGCGGCGGTGCTTAACGCCCTCAACGTGCCGCACGGGCTGGAGCCGGAGGATCCTGAGCCGCGCATTAAACAGACCTGGCGTGAGGCTCGCAAGGAGGACGCGGTGTGGGCGAAGGAGCACCTGATGCCGTGGGTTATTCGACGGATTAAGGGTGTTTCATCCGGTGACAATATTGATCCTAAGCGGCCGACCGCGGAGCCGTTAACGCCCGCGAGCGAGAAACACAGCAGCTAGCGGCGATCCGCCCGCCCACCAACCTGCTTGGTTGCCGCTAAGATGTTCTGGTGGCAGTTACAAAAAAGCAGACGATTTTCGCGCTGATCGCGCTCTCACTGGGCGGTTTCGGGATTGGCGCGAACGAGTTTACCCCGATGGGGTTGCTGCCCGAGTTCGCTGCCGACACGTTCGCGGGGCTCGACCGGGCCAACCAGGAGGCCGCGCTTGGCCGGGCCAGCATTTTCATTATGGCGTACGCCTGCGGGGTTGTTGTTGGCGCGCCGTTGATCGCGGTGCTGCTTAACCGTTTTGCCGCGCGAACGGTGCTGCTCTTGATGCTGCTGATTTTTCTCACTTTCAACATCGCAACCGCCCTCGCGCCAACCTTCGAGATCGCGGTTCTCAGCAGGTTTCTTGGGGCGCTGCCGCACGGCGCCTATTTCGGGCTTGCCGGGATTGTTGCCGCGAACCTGATGGGTCCCGGTAACCGAGGCAAGGGTATCGCCTATGTGCTGCTCGGTTTAACCGTCGCCAACGTGGTCGGGGTGCCGCTAATCACCGCATTTGGGCAGCTGTTTGGTTGGCGTGCGGCAATGCTCGCTGTCGCGGTTATCTTCGGCTGCGCGGCGGTCGCTGTCCGGGTCACGGTGCCGTGGCAGGCGCCAAGCAGCAGCGGATCCGTTCGCGCCGACCTGATGATCTTCACCCGCCCGCTTGTTTGGGCTGGTGTGTTTGTTGCTGCGATCGGTATTTCTGGCTTCTTCGCCATGTACAGTTTCATCGCACCGGTCGTCACCGAGGTTGCGCAGCTTAACGCCGAGACGGTGCCGCTGCTGTTGGTCACAATCGGCTGTGGCATGACGCTCGGTAACCTGATCGGCGGCCGCATCGCCGACACCATTAACCCCGTAAAAAGCATGCTCGTCTCGCTAACCGTGTTTGCTGTGTCGCTGACACTGCTGATCACGCTCGCGAGCAACCCGATCGCGCTGATCGGCTGTGTGCTGGTCTGCGGCATCGCAAACGCAACCTTCGTGCCTCCCTGCCAGGTTTGGCTAATGGATCTCGCAAACGATGCCCCAGCAATCGCCGGCGCTCTCACCCACTCGGCGTTCAACCTCGGTAACGCTATCGGCGCGGCCGGTGGCGGGATTGTTGTTGCGGGCGGCCTCGGTTTCCTGTCCCCCGCCGTGTTTGGGGTGGCAACCACCCTGGTTGGTATGAGCGCGGTTTTGTTGGTTTCGCGGATCCGCCAAAACACCGCCGTAAACCCCGCCGCGAGCTAGAGCGGCTCACCCGGCTGCCAGACGAGCGGCTCCGTCCCGATCCGCTCCAGCGCAAACCCCGCCAGCAAATCTGTCACGGTTTTCGGGTTTTGGGCAGGAATGTTGAGGCTCTTCGCAAACCAGCTCATCAGCTGTGGCACGGATCCACCGCCAGACAAAAACTGTTGCAGGGTTACAGCCCCGTCGCGTTTGGCGAGCCGCTGCCCACACGCGTTAACGACGAGCGGCACGTGCGCATACTCGGGGGTTTGATAGCCGAGGCGCTGTTGCAGCCAGATTTGGCGCGGTGTGCTCTCCAGCAGGTCGGCGCCGCGCACAACCTGGGTTACGCCGCTGTCTGCGTCGTCAACAACGGTCGCGAGGTTGTAGGCGAATACGCCGTCGCCGCGTCGCAGCACAAAATCATCGACGCAGCCGGTGTATTCTCCGTGGATCGCGTCACACACGCTAATCTCAGCCGCCGCCGCATTCACCCGGAGCGCCGGCTGTTTCGCGAGTGTGGCGTTCTTCTCGGCGCGTTCCGCGTTACTGAGCTCTCGGCAGGTTCCGGGGTATGCTCCGGGCGGACTGTGTGGTGCGGTTGGTGCGGCAAGAATGTCTTTGCGACTGCACCAGCAAGGGTACACAAGCCCCGCAGCCGTCAGCTGTTCTAGCGCCTCGCTGTAGCTGCTGTCGCGGCTCTGCTGTTTCACCGGTGGTTTATCCCAGTGGATCCCCAACAGCTCCAGGTCACGCTGTTGCGCGCGGGCGAACCCTTTGTCTCGGTCTCGATCCAGGTCATCAACGCGGAGAATGAAACTGCCGTCAGCCTGTTTGGCGGCGAGGAAGGCAACAACCGCGGTGCGGAGGTTACCGAGGTGCAGCTCACCGGACGGGCTGGGCGCGTATCTGCCGACCACTCGCCCCGAGCCAGTTACTGTTTTCTTGCCGCTTAACACACAGTCAATTCTAGATAGGCGGGCACGGCAAGGCAAAAGCTTCGCGCCGGTAACTAAAACTGCCCGGAACAGTAACTGTTCCGGGCAGTTCTGGTGGCTACAGCGCTAGCAGCTAGGGCTGTTTTGCCGCTGTTAGGCCTTGCGGCGCACGAAGAGCACACCACCGGTGATGATCAGCAGCGCAGCACCTGCGAGCAGGAGCATTGGCAGCTCAGCACCTGTCTGTGCAAGACCTGGCACCTGTGGGATAACCGGGATAATTGGCTTGTCGAGGCGCACATCGGCCTGTGAGTCATTATCGGTTTCGGTTGTGTCGGTGTTGGTTGCACTGGTTGGTTTGTCACCGAGTGGGTTTGTCTCTGGAATGTCCTTTGGATCCGGGGTAACAAACGCCACGTTGTGGATTGTGCCGCTAGCGTTCTGCTGCACGGTTGCTTTCACGGTTACTGGGTTACCGGTTGCTCCGGCTGCGAGACCCTGTGATGCAACACATGTCAGGGTGCTGTTGTCGCAGCTGTAGCCCTCACCGCTGATTGATGAGATAACCAGACCCTCTGGCAGTACGTCGGTGACGCTCCAGCCAGCGAGTGCGTCAACTGGACCCTCGTTGCTTGGGGTGAGGGTGAAGGTTACGATCTCACCCGGTTTAGCAACCTCAGCAGACTCCAGCTTCTTAACCAGAACCAGGTTGAACTTCAGCAGACCCGCGTCGATTGTTGGATCGTCTGGGGTGGTTGCAGAGTTCTTGCCGTTTGCCGGTGCGGTGAAGGTCACCTTGCCGGTTGCAACGTCAGCGTCTGAGTCAGCTGCGTCGTCGGATCCGCTGTTCTGGGTTGTGAACTGGCTCTTCTCTGGGGCAATGAACTCGATTGTGTACTTGTCACCTGACACCAGGTCGGTGAATGAGTAGAAGCCCTTGTCGTTGGTTACTGTCTCTTTTACGAGAGCGCCAGAAGCGTCGTAGAGCTTCACAGCAACACCAGCTACAGGAGTCTCTTTAGCGTCCTGTGCACCGTTGCGGTTAGCGTCCCACCACACGTAGTCACCAACAGAAACACGCTGCTTCTGTGAGGTTACCTGAGCCTGAGCATCGTTGTCGGTGCTGGTCTGGTCGGTGTCGGTTGCGGTGGTTGGCTTCTCACCCAGTGGGTTGGTTTCTGGGGTTTCGCCAGCCTTTGGCTCAACGTAGGCAACGTTCTTCAGTACGCCCTCGAACGCGGCGTCAACGGTTGCTTTCACGGTGATTGGTTTACCGGTGGATCCAGCTGCGAGCGGTGCATCTGCAACACAGGTTGCGCCGGTGCAGTTGTAGCCCTCACCGCTGATCTCGACGAGGGTGAGCCCCTGTGGCAGCACGTCGGTTACTGACCAGCCCGCAAGCGCGTTAACCGGTCCGTCGTTGCTCGGTGTGAGTTTGAAGGTGACGGTGTCGCCCGGTTTCACAACAGCATCGCTGGTGAGTTCCTTCTTGAGCACCAAGTTCAGCTGCAGCAGACCAGCGTCCTTGGTTGGGTTGTCAGGGTTGGTTGCTGAGTTGTTGCCGCTGGTTGGGGTGTCGAAGCTTACCTTGCCGGTTTGTGGATCCGGGTTGGAGTCGCGGTCGTGGGTGTTGCCGTTCAGGCCGTCAACCATCTGGGTTGTGAAGGTTGTGCCAGCTGGTTTCACCCACTCGATTGTGTGGCGCTCGCCCGCAGCAAGGTCTGTGAATGAGAAGAAGCCCTTGTCGTTGGTGCGGGTTGTGTTGAGCAGCTTGTCTTTGCTGTCGTAGATCTTTACCTCAACGCCAGCTACAGGAGCCTCACCGGCGTCCTGCAGGCCGTTGCGGTTAACATCCCACCACACGTAGTCACCAACAGAAACGAGGGTTTTCTGTGCGTTGAGGAAAACCTGGTCGTCGTTGTCGGTTGGGGTGCGGTCGGTGTTGGTTGTGTTCAGCGGAGGTGTACCAAGCGGGTTGGTTTCCGGGGTTTCACCATCGGCTGAACCAACGTAGGCGACGTTCTTGATCTCGCCAGACACGCCAGCGTTTACGGTTGCTGTAACGGTTACTTTGTCACCGGTGCCGCCCGCTGGCAGCGCAACCTGTGAAACACAGGTGTGGCCGGAGCAGCCGTAATTGTTACCGGAGATGCTCTGCAGTGTCAGCTCAGGAGGCAGCACATCGGTGATGAACCAACCTGGGAGCGCGTTAACCGGACCGTCGTTGCTCGGGATGAGGTCGAAGGTGACGGTATCTCCCGGCTTCACAGTTGATGCTGAGGTCAGCTGCTTATCGAGTCGCAGGTTGAGCTTCAGCAGACCGGTGTCCTTGGTTGGGTTGTCCGGTGCGGTTGCTGAGTTGTTGCCAGTGCCCGGGGTTGTGAAGTCTACCTGGCCGGTTACTGGATCCGCATTCGAATCAATATCGTGGGTTGTGCCGTGGAGACCACCCACCGTTGGCAGGGTGAAGGTTGTGCCGGCTGGGCGCTTCCACTGAATTGTGTGCGAAGTGCCACCCTCAAGGTCGGTGAATGAGTAGAAACCAGCCGCGTTGGTTGTGGTGGTTTTTGAGGTGCCGTTTTTGTTGTTGGTGATCTTCACCTCAACACCGGCAGCAGGAGCCTCTCCGGCGTCCTGCAGGCCGTTACGGTTAACGTCCCACCACACGTAGTCGCCCACAGAAACGTGAGGGAAGGTTGTGTTGGTGGTTTTGAATGCACCAGACTCGGCACGCACTGACTCGACCGCTTGAGCTGCAGGAGTGGTCGCAGCAACAAGACCGGTTGCTGCGAGAACCGTAGCAGTCACCGACGCGAGAGAGCGCTTTACTGCTTTCGGGGGTAATTTGTGCGACATGTGTATCGTACTTACCTTTCATCGTGTATTAACAGCAATACAACACAAGTTGTTGCCAGATCGCTTCCGGCGATGCGCAACATCGAACAGGCAAAGCTGAAAGCAATCATTCGCATACAACAATAGCAGCTGTCGGCTAAGTCATATACTGCGACACAACCCTAACTGACAAAACTCACACGAATACATATAGGCGATCTAGGGCGAACATAGCAAAATACCGGGATTCCGGCGATCTGTTGTAACGTTTCAATCACTCGGATCAAATTTTTGCGAAATTTTTCGCTCCCCGCGAGTCGCCTCGGTGGACACCAACGCAGCGCGATCATACAAGCCGCTAAACCAGCAATATACTAACATGCAGAAAGGTGTTTAGATTCCTTGCAGAGTCCACGACCGCTAGTTCTTCAGAGTTAATGTCGAGGGGTTCGTCTTGCCTGATAGTAGAGACTCTGACGTAGCCAACCTTTATCGAGAGTTGCCTAAATTAGCTGTTGATAACTCCCCCACTACTCTAGAGAGTGAGTCAAACTTAATATCTGCGGTTGCCAGTTCACGCTCCACCACAGACTGCATGTAATCCCAGTCAGGACAACCACTCGAATCTACAGGTAGTTTTACCTTCAGAGCGTCGGCATCAGGCTGTCTAAATTGCTCCCTGTAGGCATAGAAGAGACTTGTTTCAGCGTTGATAACACACGAAATGAAAAGCTTGTGCTCATCCGATAGCTGATCATTGACAAAAAAGTACACATTATCATCACCTGTGCAATCGTCTATCTGGAAAAACAATTTCCAAACATATCAACCGTGATGGCCTTACGGTAGAGCTTACGGTCAGTACTTATGTACTGAGCAATGCCGCGATTGGTCTTACCCGCAGTAATAAAAGGCACTTCCCCCTCGCGGCGGCGGTCCTTATTGAGCCTTTCGCCATGATAGTTTTCGAATCCAAGATCCTTGAGGCTGAACTCACCCCAAGATGAGGTATCGATCTGGCGGGGCGGAATTTTAGTGATCCCTAGGATTGACGTAAGACGACTATCTGTTTTCGAGATCTGCTCTTCCATCACCGCTTCCATGTAACCCCAGTCCGGCGTCCCATCGGGAGTTGCGGGCAACACAACTGATAAGTCTTTTGCTCGTTTCATTGAGATAGAATCTCCCCATGAAAACAGCTGCCCTATAGATGCCCTAAGGGCTGAGATTAAGAAGAGCTGAGTAGGTAGACCTTCGGCCCGCTTGTCCCTTGCATAAAGCGCAATGTTGTGGCTATCGTTAGAGCAGAAGTCCTGCTCTTGATATGTGAACGTGAGTGTTTTACCACCAATTAAGATGCACGGCCCCTTGTCCAGCCATTCCGAAGGGCAGGATACGTATGTTTGAACACCATTATTCCCTTCTTGGGCAGTCACGTAAGGAGTTGTGCCACTATCTGGTGTCAAAGAGGCGGATGTAATACTCTTAGTATTCTTCATTACGAAGATTTCGAGCAGCTTGAAATCGATCCAGTTAGTTAAGTCAATAGATCTCATCTCTGCAGCTCCAACACTAATGCATCATCTGTCTCTGAGACTAATGCAGAATAGGTCGTACGGATACCGAGGTTTTCCCGGATCTCTTTAGCATCGAGCCCTTTTTTGAACATCACGTAATCCATAGCTGTACGGGCAAGATCTTCCTCAGTTATCACGAAAGGCTTAACAGGGGCTTGCCAGCTCAGGCATTCCTCAGCGCTATGCCACTGACCTGTTCCAAAGCGACTGTCATCAGACTTTGCGATAGCATCGACCCAGTAGTTCTCAAGCTCTGGCCACCTAGTGTATACGTCATGTCTGCCCTTATTCTTCACCGTGACTAGACCATCTTCAGCGATATTGACAGCAAAGAACTCCTTGCCATCTTGAGGCACACCAGCCTGGAAGATAAATATTGACGTGGTCACTCCGATTCCAAAAAATAGATTTTCTGGCATCTTCACCACCTTGAGGAGTCGATGATGGCGCAGAATACGTGCCATTTGATTTTTGGATGTTTTTTCTAGCTTTTTATCAGGCAAGATGAAACCACACAGGACATCACGTCCGACACTGTTGAGAACGTTTTCTACGATTTTCATGCAACCGAACTTGTTCTCGTACGGCGGGTTCATTAGTACCTTCGTAGCGTCCGTTGCCTGCATCCATTCGCTTGCGCTTTCCATACGAGCGTCCATGTGAGCGAGGTTAGTTTTACCGTCCTTATGGATTAGCATGTTTGCACAGGCAAGTGCGTAGATCTCTCGGTCGAACTCAATGCCATAGAGCTGCTCACGTTTAATCTGCTTGGCCTTCCGCGTGCCGACACCACCTGCCTCCCGGATCATGTTGCTCATGGACTTCACAAGGAATGACCCGGAGCCTGCGCAAGCATCAAGCACACGATCGTCTTTGTTCACTTCAAGAAGGCGGTACATGAAACCAGTGACATGATCTGGGGTGAATACTTGACCCGACTCGCTCTTCTTCTTGTAACGGTTAAACTCGTTGAAGAAAATCGCCATAACATCTTCGCCATCCCACGCAGAAGAATTGATAAGACCGGAAATCTCGGTGATCCAGTCAATGAAGTCACCGATGAGGTCCGTCAGGCGTTGTACTGCGCGAGGATCCTCATCATCGGTTGAGACATTCATCTTGATCTCGGAGTACACCTCTGCGAGAAGCTCAAGCTTAGCATTTTGTGCTTTGTCAGAGCGAATGGCCTTATTCAGAGCGTTCAAGATTCCGTTTTGGAAGCCAGCATAATCCATCCCTCTAACGAGGATAGCGTCGTATCGACGAGCTACGAGCGCACACGCAGTAAATATCATGCGGTGATAGAGGTTCTTGATGCCAAAGTTTCCGTGCAAGGAGTTATTAATTCGCATGGTAAGCTCATAGATACGCTCTTTATCGATGGGCTTATCCATGAGCAGATCGATATAGTACTGAACAGGCTGGAGTTCATTAGGGACTTCTAGGGACTGGCCATTGTGATATGCTCGTACTTGCTCTCCGTCATAAACGATACCGATTACCAGGTCGTACTGAGTACGAAGAACATCGCTGTAGCGTTCAACCTGAGCCTTCAACGCGGGAGAATCAATGGGCATAATGTCGCGGGCTTTTGTTTCCAACACAATTGCGGGAAGTCCCCGGTCATGGGGCAAATACCATCCATCGGGTTTGAGTGATGACCCATCTCCAACGTAACCAAGCTGTCTTAGCGTAGTAACCTGCCCAACTCCCGCCCTAGCGATAAAATTGTCAGTGTCACTGAAACCAAGGAGTTTTCCAGCGTAATCACGGACCTCATCTTCCGTGGTGGGGTATGCGCCCATAGCAATTTCCTTTCTAGTCTCAGAAAGAGTACATCAGCAGTCTGTCTCGGACACTGGATGAGTGTGAGGTGTTTATAGCGTTTTAATTCACCTCAAGAGGCCCGTAGTCCCTGTCCAACTCATCAAATCTATCAAGATAATAGCCATCGATGATAGTGGACATGCTACCCGGTGTGGGAAAATCTGTGTTAGTGCTAAATGGTGCTCCGCGCATCTACAGTCATTGTATTACCTGCCGAGAAACCGCACTCACAAAAACTGTGAACGAAGTGTCAGGACATTACATTGGTGGATCTGACGGGACTCGAACCCGTGACCCCCTGCATGCCATGCAGGTGCGCTACCAGCTGCGCCACAGACCCATGAAGTCGGAGGAATGCTCCACCGACAACTTTTTAAGTTTACAACAAAACTTGCGATTCACAAAATAGCGATCAAAACACCGAAAACACAGGCGTGTCTGGCTAGTTAGCGGGGAGAGAATCGGAGGACTCACCCGCGGCGCCCGCTACCGGATCCACCCGCGAGCCCTCGGCGATATAGTCGCTCAGGTCCAGCTGCTCGCAGTCGCTCCAGAGGCGCTCCAGCTCGTAGTAGTCACGCTCCTCACGGTGGAAGACGTGGACGATCAAATCGCCGAAGTCGAGCAGGATCCACCTGCCGCCCTCGCGCCCCTCACGGCGCAGTGTTTTCACGCCGTTCTGGTTTAGCTCGTCCTCAATCTCACGCGCGATCGCTTGCACGTTACGTTCAACATCTCCGCTAACCAGCAGGAAAACATCAGCGAGTGGGAACAGCTCCCCCACCGCGATGGCAATCTGATCGGATCCGTTTAACTTCGCGGCCGCCTTCACGGCGATCTCAAGCTGCTTTTGTGTATTTGCTTCCATGTGTTGTTTAACCAAACAGTCCCTGTGTTGCACCCCAGTAGACAACGCCCGCTGAAATCAGTACGAGCACTCCCCCGGAAACGGCGAACAGCAGTGGCTTCTTGCTCTTATCCCTCGGTGACTTCTCAAACGATGCAGCGCCCTGCGCGTGCTGTGATGACACGGCAGAGAGCGCAGAAACCGGGCTGGTGCCCGAGTCTGCGGTGTGCTCACCGCGGTGATCATCGTCCTCCAGGCCAATAAAGTCCTGCAGGCTGTCGTGTCCGCCAGTCTCGGCGTATGACTTAGGCAGCTGAATACCACCGGAAACATAGATCTGCCCGGTTGCATTGATGGTGCTGGTGATGTCCTGGGTGACAGGGCTTTCCGGCAAAATCAGCGCCGACGCGCTGCTGGTTGAGGCACTGCCCTCATCAGACACCGCCTTGTTAATCAGGTTGTCAAAACCGGTGCCTGTTTTGTGCGGGCTGTTGTCGTCAAAGACGGAACGCTCCTCCTCCAGCGGAGTAATATCCGGGAAGCTGTAGCTGACAGCTGGCTCCTCAGCGGCTGAGTCATCAACGCCGTCAGGGTCCTCATCCGCATCGTCAGCAGAAATCTCGGCGATAACATCGGCCTCATCCGCCGCAATGTCAGCAGACAGCTCCGCGATCTCGTTCTCCGGCAGGTGCTCGTCAGCGCTCTCCACCTCGGCCTCGGCAGTGCTCTGCTTCCACGACAGCCAACCGCGCTTCTTACCGGCTTTACCGGAAACTTCGTCTGCTTCTTCAGCAACACCGTCGAGCACAGCATCAAAATCGCTCTGCACAACGGTCTCATCGTCGGCTACATCATCAGCCTCGGTGAAGAAGGTGCGCGGATCCACATCCGCCGCCGCTTTACCCTCCGCCTCAGCAATCTCCTCCAGCGACAGCGCCTGGGTTGCAGGCAGGTCGGCAGCGAGATCATACTCGGCAGGATCCGCCGCGTCCTCAGCGGCAGGCTCAATAACCGCCTCAACGGCTACCGGCTCAACAACCGGCTCGGCTACAGGCTCGGCTACAGGCTCTGCTGCTGGCGCTGCGGCTGCTGCGCCGGCGAAAGCACTCGCGGCCGGTTTTGGAGCTGGGGCAGCCTCGGCGGCAGGAGCCTCTGGTTCCGGCTCCGGCTCAGGCTCTGACTCAGGCTCTGGCTCTGGAGTTGGCTCTGGTTCTGGCACGGGCTCAGGTTCCGGCTCGGGCTCTGGCTCTGGTTCAGGCTCAGGTTCCGGCTCGGGCTCTGGCTTTGGTTCAGGCTCAGGTTCTGGTTCAGGCTCGGGCTCTGGCGCGGGGGCTGGCTCCGGCTCCTCAATCGGGCCGTGCTCTGCCTCATACTCTGCGAGCAGGCGCTCAAGCTCTGCGTTTCGCAGCTGCCTAATCTCACGACGGGTTAACGGGGTGCCGTCCTCGCTGGTGGTCGGGGTGACCAGGTTTGCAGACAGCTCTGCGAGCACCTGCTCCCGGCGCATCTCTGTTTTAACCTCGGCAGCGTTAAGCACACCAGTGGCAACAGCCTCAGCGTAGACCTCCTCGGATCCGCCCACAACCGCGTTCTTCTCTGCAGCGGCCTGCGCCTCTGCCTCCTGGCGCATCCTGAGTTCTCGCATCTCTCGCCGCGTCAGTGGGCGATCGCTGTTATGCTCTGTCATTCCTCTGCCTTCTCATTCAAATACAAAGAGTGCTTTGCAATATACTGCACTACACCGTCGGGCACCAGATACCAAACCGGATATCCACGGCTCACCCGCTCCCTGCAGTCTGTTGACGAAATCGCCATCGCAGGAACTTCTAATAAACTTACATTGTCTCCTGACAAACCGCTGAGACTAAGCTCATGACCGGGCCTTGACACTGCAATGAAATGTGCCAGATCCCAGATCTTGTCAACGTCTTTCCAACTGAATATCTGCGCAATCGCGTCCGCCCCCGAAATAAAAAAAAGCTCCGCATCGGGGTACTGCTTGCTGAGATCTCGCAGCGTATCAATCGTGTATGTCGGGCCGGAACGGTCAATATCAACGCGGCTCACGGTGAAGCGCGGATTTGACGCGGTCGCGATAACCGTCATCAGGTAGCGATGTTCGCTGTCAGAGACCTGACTCTTGTGCCACGGTTTGCCGGTCGGCACAAAAACAACCTCGTCGAGCTCGAAGCTCTGCGCAACCTCACTGGCTGCGACAAGGTGGCCGTGATGGATGGGATCGAACGTCCCACCCATCACGCCAATACGAGGTTTACGGAAAGTCAACTACACCCTAACGGTGGTGTGGAGCGTGACCGTTAAACTGCTTACGGTACTTCTCTGCTTTTTCGCTGTGTCGGCTAGCAACATCACGGAAACTGAAGGTCACAATCGCAAATGCGACAAAGCCAACGAAGAAGATCAGACCGATAACCTCAGCGGGAATCGGCAGCTCGTTAACTACGTGTGAGTGCTCACCATCGGCAAGAAACTGTCCAACTGCATTCATTTTAGATACAACCTAATTTCTGTATGTTTTAAGACGTCAATAGCCTATTCTACCGCGATTTAACTTCTAGTTTGCCCAGCACCACGCACAAGCCACTTAGTGCTTGTCATTTCCGGCAGCGCCATCGGTCCTCTCGCGTGCAGTTTCTGGGTGGAAATACCGATCTCGGCGCCAAAACCAAACTCGCCGCCGTCGGTGAAACGGGTTGCTGCGTTAACGATCACAGAGGCCGCATCCACCTCGTTTAAGAATCGCTCCGCCCGAGCCACATCCTGAGTCACAATCGCCTCGGTGTGACCGGTAGAAAACTCGTCAATGTGGGCAAGCGCAGCGTCAAACGAGTCAACGATCTTGAGGCCCAGGTTAAGGCTCATGTGCTCAGTCGCCCAGGTCTCAGCGCTCGCCTGCTGCAGCGACGGATCCGCCGCCACCACCCGCTCGCAGCCGAAGACCGTCACACCCGCAGCCCTCAGCGCCGCAACCAGCCCGGCAAGCTGGCCAAGCTCAGCTTCGTGCAAAAGCAGTGTGTCAAGCGCGTTACACACGCTCGGGCGCTGCGCCTTCGAGTTGACGGCGATCTCGACGGCCATTTGCGGATCCGCCCCCGCGTCAATAAACAGGTGCACAACACCCGCACCGGTTTCAATCACCGGCACCTGCGACTCGGCAATAACCGTCTGAATCAGCTCGGAGCTGCCGCGCGGAATCAGCACGTCAACAAAACCGCGAGCCCGCATCAACTGTTTCGCACCCTCACGCCCGTGCATGTCAATCGTCTGCACCGCCTCAGTCGGCAGGCCAGCGCTCGCAAGCGCACGCTGCACAAGCGAAACCAGCACCGCGTTGCTCGCCTCCGCCGCACTGCCGCCGCGCAGCACCACGGCGTTACCGCTTTTAATCGCGAGGGCCGCAATATCAACCGTGACGTTCGGGCGCGCCTCGTAGATTGCACCGATCACACCGAAGGGCACACGCACCTGGGCGAGCTTCAACCCGTTTGGCAGGGTGCTGCCGCGAAGCACCTGACCCACCGGATCCGCCAGCGCAATAACCTCGCGCACAGCGGCCGCAAGCCCCAAAAGACGCTCCTCGGTGAGGGTTAGCCGGTCGATCAGGCCGTCGCTCAGGCCGTTCTCGCGGCCACGCGCAACGTCGATGCCGTTTGCCTTGGTGATCGCGGAAATATTGCCCTCGATCTCGTCAGCAAGCGCGGCCAAAACCCGGTTCTTTTGCGCCGTCGACGCAATCGCGAGCGGCTTTGCTGCCTGTTTCGCTAAAACAAGTTCCTCTTCAACGGTTAATGCTGCCATAAACCTATTCTAGTGGTTGTTGCGGGTGGATCACAGCGCCCGCCCAGCAAAACAGGCTCAGATCGACACGGGTTCAGCTGATGGCGCAAACCAGGTGCCAACATCCTCACCGTCAAGCAGTGAACCGAACAGCTGTGTGTTGGTCAAAACAACCCGCACACCCGCTGCAGCGGCAAGCCTCGCGGCAGCAACCTTCGTTAGCGCACCGCCTGTCCCCCAGCCGCTCTGCGCCTCACCGATTTTAATGTCGCTAAGCTCGTCACCGAACGGCACAAACGGGATCCGCTTAGCCCCCGGCTCCTGCGGCGGCGCGGTGTAGAGCGCGTCAACATCGCTCAACAGAATCAACTGGTCCGCCCGCAAAAGCCTCGCGACCAGCGCGGCGAGCCTGTCGTTATCGCCGAAGCGGATCTCGTGGGTTGCGACCGTATCGTTCTCGTTCACAATCGGCAGCGCCCGCAGCTCCAGCAGCCGGTGCAGGGCGCGTTTCGCGTTCTCTTTGTGGTCGGCGGACTCGAAGTCTGCGGCGGTAAGCAGCACCTGCGCGCCAACAATATCGTGTTTGGTCAGCTCGTTCTGGTATTTGCTGACCAGCAGGTACTGACCGACGGCCGCCGCGGCCTGCTGCGTTGCCAGGTCGGTTGGGCGCTCAGTCAGGCGCATAACCGGCACACCGGTTGAGATCGCGCCGCTGGAAACCAGCACAATCTCGCCGCCGGCTGCGTGCAGCCGAGACAGTTCGGTGACAAGCGGCAGCAGCTGCGACTCGTTCTCGCCGCTGATAGATGAGGAACCAACCTTAACAACGGTGCGTAACCGGGGATTGATTTTGGGCATTTGGGTGCTTTCTGTTGTGTCGGGGGCGGTCAGCCGCCGTGGCAAGCGGTTGCGGGGGCCAAGCTGCGGGGGCGGCAAGCTGCGAGCAGGCTGCTGCCAGTGCGGTCAGCCGCTGCGGACGAGGCTAGTCCTCGTCACTCCACAGTCCCGCTTCACGCTCACGCTCCAGTTCGGCGCGAGCCTCCGCCTTGGCGTCCATCAGATCGTAGTAGTCCTCACGGCGCTGTTTGTTGGTCCGCCGCTCATTACCCTCAAATCTGGCGTCGGTGCCGCGCGCACCAACCTGCACCTCGGCTGCGCTTGTCAGGGTTGGTTCCCAATCGAACACAATCCCCTCGCCCGCACCGATTACCACGGTGGATCCGGCAACCGCGCCCGCTTTCACGAGCGCCTCCTCAACGCCCAGCTTGTTGAGGCGATCCGCCAGATAGCCGACCGCTTCATCGTTGGTGAAGTCGGTTTGCGCAACCCAGCGCTCCGGTTTCGCGCCGATAATCCGGTAAACGTTGCCGTAGCTGCCGCCCTCAACCTTCACCTCAAAGCCAGCCTGCCGGCCAACCGGTTTCGGTTTCAGCACAATCCGCGGCGCCTCAGCGGCCGCAGCGAGTTCAGCAGCGCGAGACTCGGCAACGATCTCGCCGAGCGCGTAGCAGAGCTCCCGCAGCCCCTCACGGCTAACCGTCGAGATCAAGAAAACCCTGTAGCCGCGGGCGGTCAGATCCTGTTTCACAAACTCGGCGAGCTCTCGCGCCTCCGGCACATCAACCTTGTTGAGCGCAACCAGCTGCGGCCGCTCCAAAAGCGGAACCTGCTCGGCGGCAACCGGGTAGGCGGCCAGCTCCTTCAAAATAACATCGAGATCCGATTGTGGATCACGGGTCACCTCGGGTGCTGCGCAGTCGAGCACGTGCAAAAGCACCTTGCAGCGCTCAACGTGGCGGAGAAAATCGAGGCCGAGACCGCGACCGTCGCTCGCGCCCTCAATCAGGCCGGGAACATCGGCAACGGTGAAACGGTGCTCCCCCTGCTCAACAACGCCCAGGTTTGGTTTCAGGGTTGTGAACGGGTAGTCCGCAATCTTTGGTTTTGCCGCGCTAACCGCCGCGATCAGGCTTGACTTACCCGCTGACGGGTAGCCGACGAGCGCAACATCGGCGATGGTTTTCAGCTCCAGGCTGAGATCCCGCACCTCACCCTCTAGGCCGAGCAGCGCAAAACCTGGCGCTTTCCGTTTCGTGTTTGCAAGCGCAGCGTTACCGAGGCCACCCTGACCACCGGCGGCAGCAACAAAGGTATCGCCCGGGTTTGTCAGATCCGCCAGCACTGTCTCGTGCTCGTCTTTCACAACCGTGCCAACCGGCACCTCCAGTGTTAGCGACTCGCCGTGGGCCCCGTTGCGGTGATCACCGGCACCGTATGCGCCGTTCTTGGCGGATCGGTGTGGCCTGCGGTGAAAATCAAGCAGGGTTGTTACCTGCTCGGAGGCGACGAGGATAATATCACCGCCGTTGCCACCGTTACCGCCGTCGGGGCCAGCGAGCGGCTTAAACTTTTCACGCTTCACTGAGACACAGCCGTTACCGCCATTACCGGCTTTGAAGTGCACCTGCACCTGATCTACGAATGCTACCATCTGTCGCTCCCGACTGTGTTTACCGCGTAGATTAGCTTCGCGGCTGTGTGTTTTGAAGTCTGTGCTGCGTTTCCGAGGGTGTTTGCTGTGGCGTCTAGCCTGCTTTAATGAGATGAAAAGACAGCGGAGATAAACAAAAAGGCGAGCCTTTGAGAGCTCGCCTTTTTTAAGTTGTTTGGTTAAGCAGCAACTACGTTAACTACTTTGCGACCACCCTTGGTGCCGAACTCAACCGCACCTGCCGCAAGCGCGAACAGGGTGTCGTCGCCGCCGCGACCAACGTTTGCGCCCGGGTGGAACTTGGTTCCGTGCTGGCGAACGATGATCTCACCAGCGTTAACCTGCTGGCCACCGAAGCGCTTTACACCGAGGTACTGTGGGTTTGAGTCACGACCGTTGCGGGTCGAAGCCGCGCCTTTCTTATGTGCCATGCTTCTACACTCCTTATTGAAGAGACTGTTTAGTTAAGTTTATTTGATGTTGGTGATCTTGAGACGAGTCAGATCCTGGCGGTGACCCTGGCGAGCCTTGTAGCCAGTCTTGTTCTTGTAGCGCTGGATAACGATCTTTGGACCACGCAGATCCTCAACAACCTCAGCGGTTACTGTAACCTTTGCGAGAGCGTCAGCGTCGGTTGTTACCTTATCGCCATCCACGAGCAGAACAGCTGGAAGCTCAACGTTGCCTTTTTCATCGCCTGCAATGCGGTTAACAATGATGGTAGAGCCAACCTCTACCTTCTCCTGACGGCCGCCCGCGCGCACAATAGCGTAAACCATTTGTGACCTTTTCTTAGTGTTGATTCGCGGAATAATCCGCAGGGTTTCTTTCTACAAGCCACGCAGCCTTAAAGCGCAGCTCAAAATTCACCTATAAAGATGAAGCCAAGAACTAATATTAACCGGTTTTAGGGCAACTGGTCAAATAAGCGCCTCAGCGTGTCACCCAACAGGCTGCTGGTTAAGCGGTTAACGCTCCTCCGCTGCCTCGTCGAGCGCGGCGTTTAAATCACCGAGGAAGGAACCATCTTTGCGTGATTTTTTTCGCCCCTCTCCCGGAGCCGGAGCATCAGGCAGGGCACTGAGGATCGATCCGAGCATATCGCCAACCCGCTCCTTCTCAACACCGCGACCAGACTTCTCAATGCCCTCAAGCAGCTGCTTCAGATCGCCGTCCGCCGGCTTCTTCGGCTTGTCCTCCTGCTCCCGCACAACACGGCGCGGTTTGCGTGGGGTGTAGCTTTGCTGCTCACCACGGCCAATGCCGCGCTGCCAGCCAGAACCGAGCACCGCAATATCGGCCTCCCGCTGTGCTGAGGCGGACGCCGCAGCAACCTGGTCGAGGCTGTCAATCACACCGCTCAGCACACTCTCGTCTACCTGGCGTTTCACTGACTCCGCAGCACCAGCAGAGAGCCGGTGGTCAAGCTCCGAGTTAACGATCACTGCCGCTAAATCAGCCGCCAGTGCGGCAGACTTCTGCCGTTTCTCATCGGCGTCACCCGCTGGCGTAGCAGAGCTCACAGCAGCCTGTTCGACGGCTGCGGCATCAACGGCTGCGGTATCAGCGGCTGCGGCAGCCGGCTCAGCTGCGCTCTCGCTCGCGGTCTCCGCTGCCGTCTCGGCAGGTGCCGGTGCGGCGGTGGTGACACGCTTCGTGACGCGACGAGAACCGGCGCGAGTGGATCCACCAGCGGCGCTCTTCGCGGTTTTCGCGTCTGCGTCACCGGCGTCCTTGGTGTCCTTAGCGTCCTGCTTAGCGGCTTTTGCTGTCTGAGCCTTTGCGCCCTGCTTGGCGTTTTTCTTGGTGGATCCTGCAGCATCCGCCGCAGCCGCTTCACCGCTGTCGGAGGTTGCGAGCGTCACATCATCGTCGAGGGTGATGGTTTTCGCCGCAACCTTGGCGAGCATGTTTTTCGCACCGTCATCCAGTTTGTGAGCCTGGGTGGTTTTGGCGTTGTTTTTACGCTTCTTGCCCTGACCGCTCTGCAGCTCTGTCTCAATCACAACGCCGCGGCCTGCGCAGGCGTCGCAGTTGTCGCTGAACGATTCAAGCAGCCCAATGCCGAGCTTCTTACGGGTCATCTGCACAAGACCGAGCGAGGTGACCTCGGCAACCTGGTGCTTGGTGCGGTCCCTGCCCAGGCACTCAATCAGCCTGCGGTGTACAAGGTCGCGGTTTGACTCAAGCACCATGTCAATAAAGTCGATGACGATAATACCGCCGGAGTCACGCAGCCGCAGCTGCCTCACAATCTCCTCGGCAGCCTCCAGGTTATTCTTGGTGACGGTCTCTTCAAGGTTGCCACCGGATCCAACAAACTTACCGGTGTTAACGTCAATTACCGTCATTGCCTCGGTGCGGTCGATAACCAGGGATCCGCCCGACGGCAGCCACACTTTGCGCTCCAGCGCCTTCTGAATCTGCTCGGTGATCCGGTATTTATCGAAGATCTCACGCTCGCCCTCGTAGAGCGAGAGGCGCTCAATCAGATCGGGGGCAACCTGGTCGAGATAGCCCGTGATCCGCTCGAAGGTTTCAGAACCGGAGATCAAAAGCTCCTGGAAGTCCTCATTGAAGACGTCACGCACAATCTTGATCAGCATGTCTGGCTCAGAGTGCAAAAGCAGCGGGCTGTTACTGCCCTTCGCGGCCTTCTTCTGGATACTCTCCCACTGTTTCGTGAGGTGTTTCACATCGCGGGTCAGCTGCTCCTCTGTTGCGCCCTCGGCGGCGGTGCGAACGATCACGCCGGCGCTGTCTGGCACAACCTCCTTCAAAATCTTTTTCAGGCGGGCACGCTCGGTGTCTGGCAGTTTCCGTGAGATACCGTTCATCGCTCCCTCGGGAACGTAAACGAGGAACCTGCCCGGCAGCGAGATCTGGCTTGTCAACCTCGCACCCTTGTGGCCGACCGGATCCTTCGTCACCTGCACAAGCACCGAATCGCCAAGGCTCAGCAGGTTTTCGATCTTACGCTGTGAGTTGGATCCGGTGTACTCTGACCAGTCAACCTCGCCGCTGTAGAGCACCGCGTTGCGGCCGCGCCCGATATCAACGAACGCCGCCTCCATACTCGGCAGCACATTCTGCACCTTACCGAGGTAAACGTTACCGATCAGCGATGCCTCACTGGATTTGGCGACGTAGTGTTCAACGAGGACGTTGTCCTCCAGCACACCGATCTGCACGAGATCCGGCTTGGTGCTGACAACCATTTTCCGGTCGACGGCCTCACGGCGCGCCAAGAACTCTGACTCGGTGACAACGGTGCGACGCCTGCCGGTTTCACGGTTGTCGCGTCGCCGCTGGCGCTTCGCCTCCAGGCGGGTGGATCCTTTCACCCGCTGTGGTTCAGTAACCTGCTGGCGCTCCTCCCGCTTCCCGTAGTCGCCGCGTTCACGCTTGCGTGACCGTTTCTGCTCCGCCTCTGGCTCGTCTGACTCGCCGTTGAAGCGCTGCTGGCGTGGCTCTGCCACATCATACTGGCTCTGCTCACGACCGCGTCCACGCGATTTTGGGCTGAGGTGCCCGAGCCCGTGCAGTTCAAAAAAATCCTCTTGCGCACGGTAATCGCGCTGGCGCCTGGCGCGCGGTGGCACGGGCGGCACATCGGGCGCAACGAACAGGATCCGCTTGGTTGCCGCGAACCGCTCGGCCGGTGTCATCGATTCGTACTCGAGGTGGATCGGCTGCCCAAAGGCGTCGGTCTCGGGAATCTTCACGGCTGGTTTCTCTGCCGCAGCCTCCGCAGCATCGTCCGCAGCGGGATCCGCTGCGCCCTCTGGCTCGGCGCCGTTAGTGTCGGCGCCGTTAGATTCGGTGCCGGTTGCGTCGCGGTTCTCCTCACCGGCGCTGTTTAGTTCTGTGTTTTCCTGCGCGGTTTCAGCCTCTGCGGCAGCATCTGCTGCGCTGTCTGTTTCTTTCTGTTTTTTCACCACTTGGGGTGCACTCCTCTTTTATTCGGTGCTATTCACCGTAAACTCGTTCTGCTTTGCCTGTCGCAGTTTTTAACCACTCGGCCGGACAATCCCCGTATTTTCTGCCGGGTTTATGCCCCAAACTTTTCTTAGAGTTGCATCGATCTTCGATCAACTCACTCAAACTATTATTACACTCTTTAGCTGAAGCGTTTATGTTAAAACACATCTTTTCGGCGTAGAATCCTAGTGTGAAGCAAAACACTCGTAGCTTAAAAAACCGCGGTTTCGCAATCGCCAGCATCCTGCTGGGGGCGGTTGGCTGGTTCGCCTCGTTCGAGCTGGCAACCGAGTACATGAAGAAACTGAAATCCCCCGACTACGTCCCCAACTGTGACTTCAGTATTCTGGTCGCCTGTGGCCCCAACATGGATTCCGCACAGGGCTCCGTTCTCGGCTTCAGCAACACTCTGATCGGGCTTTTCGCCTTCTTCGCCCCGATCTTCGTCGGTTTCGCGCTGCTCGCTGGCGCTAAGTTCGCCAGGTGGTTCTGGCTGGTTTATATCGCGGGTCTCGCGCTCGGCTTCTATTTCGTGTTCTGGCTTGCAACCCAGAGCGTTTTCGTGCTCGGCACTCTCTGCCCCTGGTGCATGGTTGTTTGGACGGTCACTATCCCGCTGTTTATTGTGACGCTTTTGCGAAGTTTCGCAAAGGGCGATGCGGGGGGCGGATCCGGCATCCAGCGTCTCGCGAATGCTCTCTACAGCTGGAGCTGGGTGCTGATCCTCGCCTGCTACCTGTTGATTGCGCTGCTCGCACAGATCGGGGTTGACTGGATCGGCTTTATGCTCGGCAGTTTCTAAGCACCGCCCACTCGGCAGTCTCTAGGGAACGTCTGCTCTGCAGTCTCTAGGCAACCTCTGCTCGGCAGTCTTTCAGCACCTCCGCAACTCGCTCACGCAGCGTGTCGAGGTCGCAAGCGGTGTCAATCACATGGTCGGCGACGGCGGCGCGCTCTTCGTCGCTCGCCTGGTTTGCGATCCTGGCGAGGGCTGTTTTGTTGTCGATGCCGCGCTGTGTTTCGAGCCGCTCTAACCGTGTAGCTAGCGGTGCGGTGAGTGTAACAATCCTGTCCCACTTGCCTTCGTGCTGGCCGGTTTCAACGAGCAGCGGGATCTCGTAGACAACGGTGGCGTGTGGATCCGCCGCGAAAACCCGCTTAAATGCTGCCTGGCTGAGCCGCTGCACCTCGGGATGGAGTATTTTTTCGAGCTGTTTTTTGGCGTCTTCGCTGCCAAAGACGAGGGATCCGAGTTTCGCCCTGTCGAGTTCGCCGGCGGCTGTCAGGTACTCACTGCCGAACGCCTCGATCACTCGGGCAAGCCCTGGGCTTTCAGGGGCGACGGCCTGTTTAGCGAACTGGTCGGCATCGAAAACATGTGCCCCAAGCTCAGCAAACATAGCGAGGACGGTTGATTTGCCGGATCCGATTCCTCCGGTGAGCGCGATCAGTGTCATGACTTAAATCCTATTCGGTTTCACGAGCAACCAAAAAAGGGGAAGATATCCTCTTGGATGATCTTCCCCTTTTTTAGTGCTGGCTATTGCACTCTGGTTTTACCCTGCGACTGTTAGTTGCCCTCAAGCTGTGACTTAAGCGCAGCGAGTGCCTCGTCGTCTGCGAGGGTGCCTGATGAGTCAACCTCGGCGGTGAATGAGGTCTCTTCTGCTGCGTCGTCTGCTGCTGGTGCAGCAGCTGCAGCGGCGAGAGCCTGCGCAACCTGTGCCTTGTGTGACTCCCAGCGAGCCTGTGCAGCAGCGTACTCCTGCTCCCATGCCTCGCGCTGTGACTCGAAGCCTTCTTTCCACTCCTGAGTCTCTGGGTCGAAGCCCTCTGGGTACTTGTATTCGCCGTTCTCGTCGTACTCGGTGGTCATACCGTACAGAGCCGGATCAAACTCGGTGCCCTCTGGATCCACACCCTCGTTTGCCTGCTTGAGGCTGAGTGAGATGCGACGGCGGTCGAGGTCGATGTCGATGATCTTGACGAATACGTCCTGACCGACTGACACAACCTGCTCAGCGAGCTCAACGTGCTGGCCTGACAGCTCTGAGATGTGAACGAGACCCTCGATGCCGTCAGCGACGCGAACGAATGCACCGAATGGCACGAGCTTGGTAACCTTGCCCGGTGCAATCTGGCCGATTGCGTGGGTGCGGGCGAATACCTGCCATGGGTCTTCCTGGGTTGCCTTGAGTGACAGTGAAACGCGCTCACGGTCGGTCTCAACGGAGAGCACCTCAACGGTAACCTCCTGGCCAACCTCAACAACCTCTGAGGCGTGCTCGATGTGCTTCCAGCTGAGCTCTGAAACGTGGACGAGACCGTCAACGCCGCCGAGATCAACGAATGCACCGAAGTTAACGATGGATGAGATAACACCGCGGCGTACCTGGCCTGGCTTCAGCTCAGCAAGGAATGATGAGCGGCTTGCAGACTGGGTCTCCTCCAGCAGAGCGCGACGTGAGAGCACAACGTTGTTGCGGTTCTTGTCGAGCTCGAGGATTTTCGCCTCAACGGTCTGGTTGAGGTATGGGCTGAGGTCGCGAACGCGACGCAGCTCGATGAGGGATGCTGGCAGGAAGCCGCGCAGTCCGATGTCGACGATCAGACCGCCCTTAACAACCTCAATAACGGTTCCCTCAATAACACCGTCGGTGTCTTTGATCTGCTCAACCTGATCCCATGCACGCTCGTACTGTGCGCGCTTCTTAGAAAGAACGAGGCGACCCTCTTTGTCTTCCTTCTGGAGCACCAGAGCCTCAACGCTGTCGCCAACCTGCACAACCTCGGTTGGGTTGATGTCGTGCTTGATTGACAGCTCGCGTGACGGGATAACTCCCTCGCTCTTGAAACCTACGTCGAGGAGCACCTCGTCGTGGTCGATTTTTACAACAGTGCCCTCGATGAGGTCGCCGTCGTTGAAGTTTTTGATTGTCTGCTCGACCGCGGCAGCAAAATCATCTGCTGAGCCAATGTCGTTGAGTGCGACCTGTGGGCTTGCCTTGGTCTTATTAGTTGTCATGAAAATAATCTCCAGAAGGGATTTAATATCGGGGTCGCGCCGAAACTTTCGGACACAACCGGATGGACATAGAACGTTTTTATCACAGATGTGACACTTCAGTGTACCCTATTTTCGCTGTTTTTTCAACGCATACAGGGGGTTAAGAAGGGGTGCCGCCGGGATTAAACCCGGTCGACACCCCATCTCTTGCAGCTGTAGCGCCGGTTACGCAAGCCTCGCTGTAGCGGCTAGGCCGCTCGCACTTCCTTTACTAGCCTGCTCGCCGTTTCAGGAACATCAGCATCAGCGCGCCCCAACCGGCGCCCGCCAGTGCACCGAGCAGCACAATCGCAACGATTATCAGCTCGCTGTTGTCCCCTCCGCTCTGCGGCAGACCGGTTTCGAAGCTCGCCGACTGCTTGCTGCTCGGGATCGCCTTGGTGCCGCCGTTGTTAGCCTGCGCAGCTACCGGGGCAGCGCTGTCGGTCGGCGCAGCAGCAGCTGCCTCCGGTGCTGGGGCCTGATCCGCCGCACGCGGTGACGCCGCACTCACAAGACCGGCTGCCGCGGCCGCTGGAGCAGGTGACTGGGCAGCGTTGCCAGCGCGAAGCGCCGGGATCACGCTGTTTGCGGTCGCGGCTGGGGTCGCCGGTGCAGCACCTGCTGTGCCAGCGGGGGCCGCAGAGCCAGCTGCGGGCACGCTACTACCGGTTCCACCCGGAGCCGGGGTGCTCGGTGCTGGATTAACCGGCGCTGGGTTGGTTGGCGATGGGTTGGTTGGCGATGGGTTAGACGGTGCCGGGGTTGACGGAGCCGGATCAGCAGGCGCAGGTGTTGACGGAGCCGGTGTCGATGGCGCAGGCGTTGACGGCGCTGCGCCGGTTCCCGGCTGCGATCCACCCGGCTCACCAGGCTGCGGCTGTGGCTCAGGCTGCGGCTGCGGCTGCGGCTTCGGGTCTGGCACAGCGGGGACCTCGGCATAAACCGGGGTTGCGGCGGTGAGCTTCTCGGATCCAACCACGAAAATCAGCTCAGCGGGAACGCTCGCCTCCAACTGCCCGGCGGCGTTAACCGCGGTGTAGCGCAGGCTCACCCAGTACTCGCCCGGTTTGTTGAAGCTCCAACCGGCGTGTGCGTGCACCCGGCCGTCAATCTCGAAGCTGCGCGGCTGGCCCTCGGCAGTTCCGAGCAGAAGCTGCGGTGCCTCACCGAGACCGCCCTCGCTGAACAGCGCCATCCGACCCGGTCCGCTAAACTCGAGGATCTCCAGATTGAGGTTGCCCGGAATCTGGTCGCGCCCGATCAGCTCGGTGCTGTAGCCAGGCCACGGCAGACCCGCCTTTTGTGCCTGCGGCAGAATCCAGTTGCTCTTACCCTCGTCGATTATGCCCGCCCACTGCGCAATATTGTGCGGCAGCCGGTTGATAATCGCGTCGTCACTAACTGCGATCGCAACCTCGTCGAGGTAGCGCACAGCAGACCCGTTACCGACTGTGCGGCTGTCGTCGTGCAGTTTCAGCTGCAGGCCGTCACTGTACTCGGCCGCGATGTCCAGGTGACCCTGCTGGATCAGAATCCGATCCCCCCACAGGTAGTGGCTCAGTGGCCCCTGGCCGGTTCCCGGGGTGGATCCGCCAGGCTGCCCTCCGGTGCCAGGCCCTGTGCCGGGTGTGTCACCGCCGGGCTGTGGATCCGTGCCACCCGGCTGGGATGGTGCGCCGCCGGTGTCGCCGCCGGTGCCGTTGCCGTCACCGCTGTCATCGTCGTCACCGTCACCAGAACCGCCCGGTGTTCCCGGGACGGTGCCGCCCGGTTGCCCGCCGTCACCTGGCTGGCCGGAGCCGCCTGGGGTCACGGATCCGCTATCGGCATCGCCGTCAAGCTTGAGCGCACCGCTCACCTCATACGCCTGGCCAGGCTGGTACTCGTCTGTGACGGTGAGAACCAGCGGTTTAACGTTCTGTATCAGCGGGTGTGGCGTGATCCGCAAACCAAGGTGGCCGCCCTCATCGTCACTGTCCCAAGGCTGGGTGATAGTGAACTCGGAGGTGCCGCCCGGATTCCAGGATGTCTCCTGGTTGCTCACATTCTTGTCGGCTCTCTCCTTGCTGTAGAAGGACACATCGCCAACGAAGCCGGTGTTACCGAAGCGGACGGTGATGTCGCGTGAGTCCTCAACGGCTCCCGGGCGGACACTGACGGTCACCGGGATATTCTCGTTGAAGCTCGCCTCGGTTGCCGCGAAATTGTAGCTCGGTGCTGGCTGCTGGGCAGCAATCTCGCCCGCCTCGCTGGTTTCTGCCTCACCAACCGCTGGATCAAACTCCACTGATTCGCTCACCCATCGCACCTCGCCCGCGGTGTCGGCAACAACCACCTGGTAGTTACCGGCGTAGCTGCCGAGCATCTCGGTGAACTGCGCAACACCGTCCGTGACCTTCACCTCGGCGAGGTGGAAGCCGTTAACCGTGAACTTTGCGGTGCCGTCGGTAACACCGGGCACGTCAACTCGCAGCTGCCGCATCTTCCCGGCAACGGTTTTATTAGTTGAGGCGGGGGCTTCACCGATCCGCAGCATGTTGATGTTGGCGGTTTCAAAACGTGTATCGGTCTGGCTGTCCAGCGCAACACCCGGGGTGTTACCGCCAACCTGCCAGAGCAGTGGCTGCTCTTTAGAGGCGAGCAGTTTACCGTCTTTTGTGCGCGCGGTTGCGCGGTAGGTCAGCTCATAGCGGCCGGGCTTCTCAAACACCGTGTAGTTGTGGGTGTGGTTGCCCGGGTTCATCAGATATGAGCTGAAGTGCGGATCGCTGGTGCTGAACATTCTGCGCACCAGGCCGTACTCGTCAATCCCCTCAGTCCAGACGAACAGCTCCGCGCGACCCGGCCCCTTAGCCGACACCAGGTCGAGGGTGAACACGGCGTCGCGGAACTGCTCAACCGGGATGCCCGCGTCCGCCCCGAAACCGGACCAGATGGTTACCGGCTCACCGAGCGTGTTGTAGTCGGCCATGTACCAGTTTTCACCGGACTGGCCCATAAACTGCAGCTCCGGTGAGTCCTCCGGGATTGTGAAGATAAAGTTTTGCCCGCGTCGGTTGTACGCCTCTTTGAAGTGGTTGATGCTCTTTTCGAGCGGCACGATGTCGTGCCCGATCTTCGACTTCAGCGTCAGCGCATCGTTCTCCCAGTGGATCTTGGGACTGTCGACGTGGATTTTGGTCGCGACCGTCAGCTCTTTATCGTCGAGCGCGTACGCGAGAGGGGCGAAGCGGAGTCCAACCCCGGCAAAAGCGATTGCAGCGACTAGAAGAAGCGCTGCAAAGCTAAAGAATCTTTGTTTTTTCAGCAGAGTGGTATTAGTCACAGACTAATGATAATCGTTATCATCTAATTTGCAAAATCTGCATAAAATCAGGGCGGGGTTTCGTGAAAATTACACGATTCCCCGCCCATTTACGGCCATAAACAGCCGCTGGTTACTTGTCGTCTAGCGGATCCGCCTCCCCACCGTGAACGGCCGGTTTCGCGTGCTGCCGCTCCAGCGACGCACCCTCAACGTCGAAGTTTGGCAGGATCCGATCCAGCCAACCCGGGATCCACCACGCTGATTTACCTAGCAGGTGCATAATCGCGGGCAGCAGCAAAAGCCGCACAACGAAGGCGTCGATCAACACACCGAAGGCAAGGCCGAAACCGATCGGGCGGATCATGTTGCTCTCGCTGAAGATGAAGGATCCAAACACCGCGATCATAATGAAAGCCGCCGCGATAACAACCGCCCTGCCCGCCTTCAGCCCGTGCTGCACCGCGTGCCTTGCGCTATCACCGTGCACATACGCCTCCCGCATTCCCGAGCCGATGAACAGCTGGTAGTCCATCGCGAGTCCGAACAGGATCCCGAGCACAAGCGTCGGCAGGAACGCGAGAATCGGCGCCGGCTCGTTAACCCCAAACAGCTGCCCCAGGAAACCGTTCTGGTAGATCGCGGTTATCGCGCCGTAGGTTGCCAGCAACGACAGCACGAAACCACCCGTTGCAAGCAGCGGCACCAGAATCGAACGGAACACAATGATGAGGATCAAAAGCGACAGGCCAACCACGAGCAGCAGGTAGACGGTCAGTGAGTCCTGTAGTTTCTGGGCAACGTCAATCACCGCTGAGGTGTTTCCGGCAACGCCCAAAACCCCGTCAGCCTCAGCTGGTTCAAGCTGGCGCAGTGTGTGCACAAGCTCAGTAGTCTCGGCGGTGTCTGGTCCGCTATCGGGGATAACCTGGAATGCCGCGACGGTGCCGTCTTCACTAACCCCGATCGGGGCGACAGCGCGCACACCGTCCTGCTCGAAGATCTCCCCCGCAACAGACGCCTGCGCCGACAGCGTTGCCTCGCTGGTGGCTGGATCCTCACCCGCTGCCGCCTCCGGAGCGGGCAGTTTCGCAACCGCGAGCAGCTGCCCGTTTGCGCCCTCACCAAACTTTTCGTCAACGATCATGTAGGCACGGTACGCGGTCGAGTCGATCGGCTCTTCTTTACCGGTTGGGAATCCGAGCCGCATTCCGGCTGCCGGGATTGCGACTGTCACGAGCAGGGCAACCGCGGCAACCGCGGTAATAATCGCCCGCCAGGTTGGCATTGGGCGGATCGCGCTGGCCCGCTCCGCTGCTTTCTGCAGCGCCGCTTCCCGCTCTGCCGGGTTCTGTTCGTCGAGTCTTTGTCGCTCTCGCCTTGACAGCGCCCGCATTTTGGCGAGTCCGAGCAGCGCCGGTACGAGGGTGACTGCGAGCAGCACCGCGACGAGCACACAGAACGCCGCAACCGTTCCCATTGTTGCAAGGAACGGCACACCGGTGACGTTCAGTCCGAGCAACGCAATAATCACGGTAATTCCCGCAAACACAACCGCGTTACCGGAGGTGCCGTTTGCAAGCCCGATTGACTCGTAAACCTCGGTGCCGCGGCGCAGCTGTTTCCGGTGCCGGTTGATAATAAACAGTGAGTAGTCGATACCAACCGCAAGCCCCAGCATCACGCCGAGAATCGGGGTCACCGACATCATATCGACAACACCGGAAAGCGACAGCGTGGCGGTGACACCGATTGCAACACCCGTCACAGCGGTTGCGATTGGGATGGTCGCCGGGATTATCGCGCGCATCAGAATCAGCATCACAAGCAGCGCAAGCGCGAGACCAACCAGCTCACCCGAGCCGAGCACTGACGGCACCTCCTGTGTGATTTGGGCGGAGAACTCAGCTGTCACACCCGCCGGCAGGTTGTCGTTGAACGCGTTAATAATGTGCTCTTTCAGGTTCGGGTTTGCCTCGTGCAACTCGCCGCGAACCATCACAGACGCGAGCGCCGCCGTGCTGTCCTCAGAAACCAGGCGGATCTCCCCCGCGTACTCCAGCAGACTGTTTGCGGCCGCGATTTTCTGCTTCCCTGTAGCGAGCTCCAGTTCAGAGTCGGTGAGCTGCTGTTTTGCAGTGTCTAGCTGTGTCCGCTGCTGCTCCAGCGCAGTACCGGCCTCTTCAAGCTGCGTCCGCAGCGCAAGAATCTGTGTCAGCTCGTTGGGGTTTAGTCCGCCAGCGGTCGCCTGGGTTATTGCGTCAGCCAGCTGTTTATTCCCCTCAGCGTGCTGTGCTTCGGCAGCGGCGAGCTGCTGCTCAGCCGCATCAAGCTGCTGTTTACCGGCGGTCAACTGCTCCTCTGCGGTGTCAAGCTGCCGCTGTTTCTCTGCCAGCTCTGCTGCTTTGCCCTCCAGCTGCGCCTGTGTCACAAACGGATCGAGTGTGCCGGTTACGCCCTCAACCTCTGACACCTTGGAGAGGGTCAGCGCGATCCCGTCCCGCTGCTCCTGGTTAAACTCCCCCGAGTCGCTAACCAGCACAACTCCGCCGACACCGTCTGCCGCTTCCGGCAGCGCCTCAGCGAGTTCGTCGGTGACACGCTCGGTCTCGGTTCCCGGGATTGAAACAGACTCGTTCAGCCTGCCGCTGAACGCAAAGAAGGCGGTAACGGTGATCGCTAAAACCAGCAGCCAGCCGATTATCACGAACCACGGCCGGTTCGCGCTGCCGCGTCCTAGCCTGTAGAGCAGCTTTGCCATTGTGTTTTCTCTCTTCCTGTCTGCTGGTTTAGTGGTTTGCTGGGTTAAAGATTTCCGTAGCCGGTGCGGATCCGTTCAAGCGCCGCCCCCATGTGTTCTTCCCACGACCGGTAGCGTTTCTTATCGGACTGTTTGCCGGAGCTTAAATACCAGTGCTCTGCCGCAACCCGGATAGAACTGAACACGATAATTGCAAAGGAGTCCCGGTCTTGAGCGTTAACGCTCGGCACGATCTGGCGCAGCACTGTTGCGAGGCGGATCGCGATCCCCCCGAACGCATAGACGTAAGGCGCCGTAGCCGCATTGTGTTGCCACCACAGCTGTTCGGTTTCAGACATCACAATGTTGTGCAGCACAGCGTCGCAGAACTGTTTGTCGATGAGGTGCGGTTCGATCAGTGTTAAGACAGCATCCAGGCTGTTTAGCGGCGCAGACTCAAGGAGTTTTGTCTCGAACTGTTTAACGAAGTCGTCAATCTGCGCGATACACACCTGTGCACGCAGCTCCTCGAGTGTGCCGAAGTGGTTGAACAGGGACCGCTTTGAAACACCCGCTGCTGCGGCAACGCTCTCAGCACTAAACACCTGTTGCGGATCGCGCATAACCTCCTCGGCGGCGTTTATGATTCGCTGCCGGTTACGTTCCCTGGCTGTTTGGGGTTTCGAGGTAGTCACAAGATTTACACTACATGCAATTTTGCATTAAGTGCAAGTCTTTTTCTGTGGCGTGTTGTGCCGAGCGGCAGGCTGGCAACGGCGGGTGCTAGTGTGCGGCCTGTTCCCAGTTGTTACCCGCGCCGACTGACACCTCTAGCGGCACCAGCAGCTCTTGTGCGTTGCCCATCGCTTTGCGCACAATCTCTTCTAGCTGTTCGCGCTCCCCGGGAGCCACCTCAAACATTAATTCGTCGTGGATCTGCAGCACCATCTGTGATTTCAGACCGGCTGCTGTGATCTGGTTTTCGATGTCGATCATCGCAATTTTGATAATGTCTGCGGCGCTGCCCTGGATTGGTGCGTTCAACGCTGCACGCTCCGCGTTCGCCCTGATTACTCGGTTTGGGCTTGCCAGGTCGGGGAACGGGCAGCGTCTGCCGTTGATTGTTTCGGTGTAGCCCACCTCGGTTGCCTCGGCTACAACCGCGCGCAGGAAGTCACGCACTCTGCCGAAACGCTTGAAGTAGTCAGTCATCAGCTGTTTTGCCTCCTCGGGTTTGATCCCGAGCTGTTTTGCGAGACCGTAGGCGCTAAGCCCATAAACAAGGCCGTATGACATCGCTTTTACCTTTGCGCGCATTTCCGGAGTCACCTCTGCCGGTGTTACGCCGAAGATTCGGGAGCCGACGTAGCGGTGCAGATCCTCACCCGAGCGGAACGCCGCAATCAGATCGTCGTCACCCGAGAGGTGCGCCATAATCCGCATCTCAATCTGCGAGTAGTCGGCGGTGAACAGGCTCTCAAACTCTTCCCCGTGCGTGAAGCCCTCCCGGATCCGCTTCCCCGCTTCACTCCTGACCGGGATGTTTTGCAGGTTTGGATCCGCCGACGCCATGCGCCCGGTGCGTGCACCGAGCTGCAGCAGGGTTGTGTGGATCCGCCCGTCATCGTCGATTGCCTTCAACAGCGTCTCAATAATCTGCTTCAGCTTGTTTGCCGCGCGGTGAGCCAGCAGCGCCTCCAGGAACGGGTGCGGGTGACTTGCGTGCAGCTCGGTCAGCGAGGTCGCATCGGTTGAGTAACCGCTTTTAATCTTGCGGGTTTTCGGCATCTGCAGCTGCTCAAACAGCACCTCCTGCAGCTGTTTTGGCGATGCGAGATTCACCTGCCGACCGATCGCCGCAAAGGCTTCGTCCTGCAGTCGCATAACCTCCGCGGTTGTGTCCGCCAGCTGGGCTTCCAGCGCCGCCCTGTCGATTGCGACACCGCGCAGCTCAAGCTTTGCGAGCACGGGCGCGAGCGGTAGCTCAATCTGCTCGTAAACCCGCTGCGTGCCCTCGCTAAACAGTGACTTGACCCGGGTAATTACCCGCTTAATGTACCACGCCTGCGCGCTCAGGCTGAGCGTCTCATCCTCCTCCGGCAGCAGCTTTTCGGTGTCAGGCTGCGGAATCACCTCGCTGAGGAAGGTGAGGACCGCGTCAGCGACTGTTTTTTGCGGCGCGTGCGGCGCATAAACGTGCAGCGCAATCGTTGCGTCATCAACCACGCCCGCGAGGGTTTTATCAAGCCCTGCGAACTGTTTGCTTGTCACCTTCAAATCCCACACCGATTTCGCGGCGGATCCGGCAAGCCACGCCTCAAAATCGACAAAGTCTCGCTTCCCCGGCTGCCACACGAACTCAACAGCCTCGGTCTCTGTTGCAACCCCAACCGGGATCGCGTCGCCGCCGACGAACTCAAAGCAAACAACCGGATTTTCCTGTTTCGCCAGCCAGGCGGCAAGCTCCTCATCAACCAGGTGCACAGGCGCTGGCGGGGTGAGCTTTGCCCCTCCGGCAAGGCCGTTAGCGCCAGCCCCAGAGTTTTCACCTGCGGCGGTGCCCTGCCCGGCAGCTGCTGCGCCCCCTTCGCCGGTCGCTGCGGCGGCGGAGTTCGAAGCTGCGGTGCGAGCGGATCCACCCACGGCGCCCTCGGCTGCCCCCGAGATTGCAGTCTCACCGTTTACCTCACCGTTAGCGGCGGCGAGCTTTT
This sequence comes from Leucobacter sp. OH1287, assembly GCF_003859945.1. Classification (GTDB taxonomy): domain Bacteria; phylum Actinomycetota; class Actinomycetes; order Actinomycetales; family Microbacteriaceae; genus Canibacter. The sequence continues at coordinate 167,195 of NZ_RQYM01000001.1, read as the reverse complement.
TTACCCGGGTGAGAAGCGTTCTAAAGTCGAGCTTCGCAAACACGTCGGTAACCCGTGACAGGTCAATCGGCTGCCGCGCGAGCTCATCGAGGGTGACACCGAGATCCACGTCACGCACCAGCTGGTTGAGTTTGCGGTTGCGCTCCGCGAGGTGAGCAAACTCTCGCAGGTTCTCACCGACCTTGCCGCCAATCTCGTCTTTGCGAGCCATAATCTCTTCGAAGGAACCGAACTGGTTGATCCACTTCACCGCGGTTTTTTCGCCAACCTTTGGGATGCCCGGCAGGTTGTCGCTGGTCTCACCAACCAGCGCCGCAATCTCCGGATACTGGTATGGCTCAACACCGTAGCGCTCAAACACGGTCTCCGGTGTGTAGCGCTTCAGCTTGCTAACCCCCTGCGATGCCGGATACAGCAGCGTCACCGTCGGCGTCACCAGCTGGATTGTGTCGCGGTCACCGCTGACAACCAAAACCTCATAGCCGGCCTTCTCCCCCTCGGTTGCGAGGGTCGCCAAAATGTCGTCAGCCTCGTAACCAACCTTCTCAAAGGTGCGGATCCCGAGCGCCTGCAGCGCCTCCTGCAAAAGCGGCACCTGCCCCTTAAACTCCGCCGGTGTCTCGCCGCGGTTGCCCTTATATTCGGGGTATTCATCGGTTCTAAACGAGTGGCGCGAAATATCAAAGGCGACGGCGATTGCGTCAGGTTTCTCCTGCTGCAGCAGACTCAGCAGCATCGCGATAAAACCGTGGATCGCGTTTGTGTGCTGACCGCTCTGATTAACAAAGCTGTCAACGGGTAGCGCGTAGAATGCTCGGAACGCCAGCGAGTGGCCGTCAATCACCATCAGGGTTTGCTTCTTAGACACCTAACTAGCGTATCGTTTCAGGCGGACATTTTGCTTCGTATTTAGTCAAAGACACTTAAAACCGGTGGGCTAACGGTAGGATTTAATCCAAAACCTCAACGAACGAAAGAGAATACTATGGCAAAAGATCTCTCCAACGAAGCCGGTCTAGAGTTTGTGCGAGCAAGAACGCTCGGTAAACTCGCCGACACCATGGGAATCACCTGCTCAGAGTTCAGCGCCGACAGGGTTGTCGCACACATGCCGGTTGAAGGCAACACCCAGCCGGTTGGTCTGCTGCACGGCGGCGCGAACGTTGTGCTCGGAGAAACCCTCGGATCCATGCACGCCAACTTCATCGCACCCGAGGGGCACATCGCCGTCGGTGTTGACATCAACGCAACCCACTCGGGATCCGCCGCCTCCGGCACCGTCACAGCGGTCTGCACCCCGATTCACGTCGGCAAATCGACGACCGTGCACGAGATCATCATCACCCGCGACTCCGACGGGAAACGCTGCTCAACGGTGAGAATCACCAATTTTTATAAGCGGCTGGATCCGAATGACCCGCTGCTGAAGCTCGCTGAGGCCGCCAAGCGCGCCGCCTAGCACCGCAGTGCACCAGCCAGCACCGCAGTGTCCCACTGGCGCGGTGGCGCACCAGCCAGCGTCGCAGCACACCAGTCAGGGGCGATGGATCCGCCGCCCCCTGCGGAAACACCTGTGGCGGCTAACCGAGCTGGTTAGCCGCCACACATCCGCCGTAGCCAGCTCCGCCAAGCGGAGCTTTCGCCACTAATTCTTCTTTGGACCGAGCTGGTCGATGATTGTCTTTGACACGTCCTGCATGGTCAGACGGCGATCCATTGACGCCTTCTGGATCCACCGGAATGCCTCTGGCTCACTAAGACCCATCTTCTCGTTCAGGATACCCTTCGCGCGATCCACCAGCTTACGGGTCTCGAACCGCTCAGCGAGGTCAGCAACCTCGTTCTCAAGCTGTGTAATCTGCTGAAAACGTGAGATTGCAATCTCCATCGCAGGCAGCAGGTCATCCGGGGTGAACGGCTTTACAACGTAAGCGAGTGCGCCGGCGTCTGCTGCTCGCTCCACCAGCTCGCGCTGGCTGAACGCGGTGAGCAACACAACCGGGGCAGCGTGCAGCTTGTTGATCTGCTCGGCAGCTGAGATTCCGTCAAGCTTTGGCATTTTCACGTCCATCACAACAACATCCGGACGCAGCTCCTCAACCAGCTTTACGGCTTCTTCCCCGTCACCAGCCTCACCAACAACATCGTAATCATTGTCTTTTAGGGTCTCTACGATGTCGAGACGAATCAGAGATTCATCCTCGGCTACGACAACTCGACGCTTAGCTACTGTTTCCTCAATCATAATTTCATAATATCAATTGTTGGCAATGGATTAGCCGAAAATTTTATACAAACTGCCTCAGTGTCGCAGCTTGACATAAGATCCCCGAGCTTAAAACACATAAACCCCTGCTTTTTCAGGGGTTTTGGTGCCGGATGAGAGACTCGAACTCTCACACCTTGCGGCAACGCATTTTGAGTGCGTCGTGTCTACCAATTCCACCAATCCGGCGCTGCGTAAAACGCAGGCTAGACTATTCTAGCGCATTTTACGCGACCAAACGAAACAGTTTGGGCTGCTATACCTCATGCTCGCCAAGGGCTTTAATATAGCTACGAGGCTGAGCATCAGGTAACTGACCGGTTGTTTCTCCCATGCGGTGGATCCGCAGGGTGTTGGTGCCACCGGTGATCCCCGGAGGGCTGCCACAGATCACAATCGCGAGTGAACCGAGCGGGGTGCGATTACGGCCCAGCAGGTACTCGTCCACCTGAGCGAACATCTTGTCGGTGTTGCTAACCCGCGGTGCCAGGTAGCTTCTTGCGCCCCAGGTGAGCTCCATGCGGCGCCTAATCTCCTGTGTTGGCGCGAATCCGATAATCGGCAGTGGGCTGCGCAGCCGTGACATGCGGCGCACTGTGTCACCGGACTCGGTGAACACGGCAATCACCTTGGCGTCAACGAACCCGGCAACCTCTGCGGCCGCCATTGTTAGCGCGCCACCCTGGGTGCGCGGGGTGACACCGATTGGTTCAACCCGATCGAGCGCGTGTGACTCGGTTGCGGCGATAACCTTCGCCATCGTTTCAACCGCCTCATACGGGTAGAGTCCAACGCTCGTTTCACCCGACAGCATAACCGCGTCCGCGCCGTCGAGCACAGCGTTAGCGCAGTCGGATGCCTCGGCCCTGGTCGGGCGCGGGTTTTCAATCATCGACTCAAACACCTGGGTTGCCACAATAACCGGTTTCGCGTTGCGGCGTGCGAGCGCAATCGCCTCAGTCTGCACAAGCGGCACCTGTTCAAGCGGCAGTTCAACACCGAGGTCACCGCGGGCAACCATAATCCCGTCGAAGGCCTCAACAATGCTGGCGAGATTCTCAACCGCCTGCGGTTTTTCAATCTTCGCGATAACCGGCAGGCGCTTACCCACCTCGTCCATAATCTCGTGTACGCGCTTAATATCGTCGGCGCTGCGCACAAACGACAGTGCGATGTAGTCAACGCCGAGCTCCAGCGCGAACCGCAGGTCTGTTTCGTCTTTCTCTGAAAGCGCAGGCACGTTAACCGCAACCCCCGGCAGGTTAATGCCCTTGCTGTTTGAGACAGCGCCGGGGATTTCAACAACCGTGTGCACGGTGTCCTCGGTCACCCGGGTTGCGCGCAGCACAACCTTGCCGTCGTCGATTAGTAGCTGATCCCCGGGCGAGACATCGCCAGGCAGACCTTTGTGGGTTGTGCCACAGATCTCTTTTGTGCCGACAATGTCTTTTGTGGTGATCGCAAACTCGTCACCCTCTGCGAGCTCGTACGGCCCCGCCTCGAAGGTTCCGAGCCTAATCTTTGGCCCCTGCAGGTCGGCGAGCACCGCGATCGGCCGGTCAACATCCAGTTCTGCGCGCCGAATGTTGCGGAAGATTCCCTCGTGCACGTTGTGGGTGCCGTGAGACATATTCAGCCGGGCAACGTTAACGCCCGCGTTTATCAGCTTTAGGGTTTTTTCGTAGCTCGCAACAGCTGGACCCCAGGTTGCAACGATTTTCGCGTGACGCATGTTTTGCCCTTCTTAACCTTCACTAACTCGAGTGATTCAGCACGTGATAGTAGCGGTCAGCCTCCGCTGTCTGCTTTAAAACACTCTTACCGGGGCGCTGTTTGCCCGGCAGATAAACAGAGTTCTCAACACCCGGGTGGCGTTTAGACTGCACAATATAGATAACAACACCGAGGAGAATCGCCAGCAGTGCGGTCAATTGGTTGGAGCGCAAACCGAGGATCTCGTAGCTCGGATCCAGTCGCATTCCCTCAATCCAGAAACGACCGATGCCGTACCAAACCAGGTACATCGCAAAGAACTTGCCCCAGCGCGGCTTAAACTTTCGCTCCAGCTGTAGCAGCACAAACAGACCGGTCAGGTTCCAAAGAATCTCGTAGAGGAAGGTTGGATGGAACAGCGTCCCCTCAGCGAGCCCGATCGGGAAGGCCGCGTTTGCTGACTCAATCTCCAGCCCCCACGGCAGCGAGGTTGGTGTGCCAAACAGCTCGTGGTTGAAGTAGTTACCGAGTCGGCCAAACGACTGTGCAAGCAAAATCCCCGGAACCAGCGCATCAGCGAGTGACCAGAAGCGGATCCCAGTCAACAGCCGTGACGCGAGCAGCACACCGAGCGCACCGCCGAGCAGCGCGCCGAAGATCGCGATCCCGCCGTTCCAGATGTAGAGCACCTCGAGTGGATCCTTGCCCTCACCGAAGTAGTCACCGAGGTGTGTGGCAACGTGGTAGGCGCGTGCCCCGATAATCCCAAAAACGGTCGCCCAGACAACAAAGTCGAGCACGGCGGCCCGCTCGCCTCCCCGCTTACCGATGCGGTGCGCGGTCACAAACCCGGCGATTGCGATCGCGGTTATGATGCACAGCGCATAGATGTAGATGCGGAAGGGACCAATCTCAAAGAACTGGATTGGTGGGCTTGGGATACTTGCTGGGAACATCACGCCTCTTTCGATATTTAGCGTATCTATGTTATCGGTTTATTGCGGTCTTTTGGTAGTGTGACAGCCTGGTTAGCTGGGGCGCACAGTGCCTGACACAAGCGCTTTCGCAACCCGTTCAAGCTCTGAAACACCGCCGTCACGCAGCGCCCGCACGAGCGCACTGCCGACGATCGCGCCCTCCGCGTAACCGGCAACGGCCGAAACATGCTCAGGCAGTGAGATTCCGATCCCGACGCAGCTGCGCTGACAGCCCGCCTCTCGCAGCCGAGACACTAACTCCCGCGCGTTCTCGTCAAGTTCACTGCGCTCACCGGTGATTCCCATCGTTGAGACGGCGTAAACAAACCCGCGAGAGTGTTCAACAATCATTTTTAGACGCTCAGTGGACGAGGTCTGTGCGGCGAGGAACACGCGGTCAAGGCCGTATTTTTCGGACGCGGCAAGCCACTCGTCTGCCTCCTCAGGGGTGATATCAGGGGTGATAAGCCCCGCACCGCCGACAGCAGCAAGATCCCTCGCGTACTCGTCAACACCGTGCTGCACAACCAGGTTCCAGTAGGTCATAACCAAAACCGGCACGTCAGTTTTTGCCGTGATCTCTTTCACGGCTCGAAACAGGTCGGCTGTTTTAAACCCGCTCTGAAGCGCAATCTTGGTTGCCTCTTGGATCACAGATCCGTCCATCACCGGATCAGAGTAGGGCGGGCCGACCTCTAAAACGTCTGCGCCGGCAGCGGCGAGGGTTACCGCCGCGTCGATGCTGGTTTCGATGTCGGGGAAGCCGAGCGGCAGATAGCCGATGAAGGCTGCACGCCCCGCCTGATTTGCCGCGTCGATCGCTGCGACGACCCGGCTTTGACCGTTGTTACTCACTTGACTCCTCCACAAGCCCAAAGTAGTTTGCGGCGGTGTGCATGTCTTTGTCACCCCTGCCTGACAGGCAAACGAGGATCACATCCCCCGGCTGCATTTGTTTCGCGATCTGCTGTGCCCCGGCAAGCGCGTGGGCTGACTCAATCGCGGGAATAATCCCCTCGGTTTCGCTGAGGTGACGGAACGCCTGCATCGCCTCGTCATCGGTTGCGCCGATGTAGCTGACCCGGCCGATGTCGTTCAGCCAGGCGTGCTGCGGCCCCACTCCCGGGTAGTCAAGACCCGCAGAAATCGAGTGTGACTGCAGGGTTTGACCGTCCTCGTCTTGCAGCGCGTAGGTTTTAGCGCCGTGTAAAACACCCGGCCGGCCGCGCTCAATCGACGCTGCTGTGCTGCCACTGTCGAGACCCTTACCTGCCGCCTCAACACCGTAGATGGCAACGTCCTCGTCGTTTAAAAACGCATTAAACATTCCGATTGCGTTTGAGCCGCCGCCGATACAGGCAACAACCGCGTTCGGCAGTTTACCGGTTAGCTCCTGGATCTGCTCGCGAGCCTCCTCGCCGATGATCTTCTGGTAGTCGCGCACAATCGTCGGGAACGGGTGCGGTCCAGCCGCTGTGCCGAACACGTAGTTGGTTGTTGCAACGCTCGCAACCCAGTCACGAAACGCCTCATTGATCGCATCTTTTAGGGTTCTAGATCCGATGTTTACCGGCACCACCTCAGCGCCCAGCAGCCGCATCCTAGCGACGTTGAGTGCCTGCCGTTCGGTGTCCACACCGCCCATGTAGACGGTGCAGTCAAGACCGAGCAGCGCGGCAGCGGTTGCCGTGGCAACACCGTGCTGGCCTGCTCCGGTCTCCGCAATAACCCGGGTTTTGCCGAGTTTTTTAGTGAGCAGCGCCTGGCCGATTACGTTGTTGATCTTGTGAGAACCGGTGTGGTTGAGATCCTCTCGCTTCAAGAACACCCGCACACCGTTTAGGTCGGCGGCAAAGCGCGGCACCTCGGTGATAATTGAGGGCCTGCCAGCGTAGTGTTGCAACAGCGACTGCAATTCTGCCTGAAATTGCGGATCCTGTTTGGTCGCCTCGTGAGCCGCGGTGAGCTCGTCAATTGCCGCGATCAGCGACTCCGGCATGAACCGGCCGCCGTACTCGCCAAAGTACGGCCCGGACGCTTCACTCAGTTTCATCGGCTCTCCTACTAGCTCTCTGGTGGCTCGCTGGCTACTGCACAGCCGTGAAGGCGTTTAGCGCGGCAACCGGGTCGCCGTCTTTCACAAGCGCCTCACCAACGAGCACAACGTCTGCGCCCGCGGCCCGGTAGTGCTCAACATCGCTGATGCTCTGCACAGCTGATTCAGCGACCCGGATAACACCGGCGGGCATCTGGTCCGCAACAGACCCAAACAGGTCTTTGTTTAGCTCAAAAGTGTTTAGGTCGCGAGCGTTTACACCGATCAGTTCGGCTCCGAGATCAACCGCCCGCTCAACCTCCGCAGAGCTGTGTGTCTCAACCAGCGCGGTTAGCCCGAGGGATCCGGCGAAGTTGAACAGCTGTTCAAGTTTCGGCTGTTCAAGTCCTGCGACAATCAACAGCACAATATCAGCTCCCGCGGCTCGCGCCTCCAGGATCTGATACTCGCTTGCGATAAAGTCTTTGCGCAGCACCGGGATGCTTACTGAACGGCGCACCTCGCGCAGGTCCTCAAGGGATCCCTTAAACCGGCGCTGCTCAGTCAGCACAGAAACCGCGCTGGCACCGCCCGCCTCGTACTGCCTCGCCAAAACAGCCGGGTCAGCGATGTCTGCGAGATCACCCTTTGAGGGGCTCGCTCGCTTCACCTCGGCGATAACCTTAATCATGTCTGCGGGCGCAAGAAACTCTAGCGCGTCGAGCGGATCCGGCCGCTCAGCAATAATTGCCTCCAGCGCCGCGACACTTACCTCTTCCTGTCGGGCTGCTGCGTCCTGCAGCGCGCCCTGATATAAGTCGCTAAGCAAAACTTAGTGCTGCTTCGCGTGACTCTTAGCGCCCAGGCCTGCCTTTGAAAGCACCCAGCCAATCACCGGAGCAATCACAAGCACAGCAACGCAGGCGTAGACAGCTACAGCCAGGTCAAGGTAGAAGAACACTGCTCCCGCTGTGATAGCCAGCAGCATAATTGATACGGTAACCCATGCAGCAACCGAATCTCCGTGCCCAGGGTCATACTCTGGTTTAGTCAACGCTTCCTCCAAAAATTAGCGATACTTACATATCATTGTAGACGGTGTTGGCGGTGTGCGCACAAATTGCCCCCGGTGGTGCGCAGAGAATCCCGCCGGTCGTTAGCGACTAAAGCGGTCGACGACAGAGACAGCCTGAAGATAAGCAGCTTATGCGACTGTGAGTTACGTCTTACTAGCGCTCGCAAAAGCAAAGACAAAAGATAGCCCTTACACTGCTTTTGCAAGCAGAACGCCTAAAAAATCCATTGGGGTGGCTAACGGGACTTGAACCCGCGACCCTCGGCACCACAAGCCGATGCTCTACCGACTGAGCTATAGCCACCATGCGCAAGTTAAACCAGCCGCTTATGCGATTGTTTAACTAAGCAACCCTGTTAGCATACACTATTTTTAGCCCGCTTGCACAAACGGCGCGTAGGCCTCGGCGATCCGCTCACTCACCCGCTGCGCCTCGGCCTGCTCAGGGCCCGGAGATGCGACCATCACGGTGTCTCTAAAGTAGGCGAGCTCCTGAATGGACTCGGCGATGTCGGCGAGCGCTCGATGCCCTCCCTGTTTCGCGGGAGCAGCCCAAAACGCGGGCTCATACCAGCGTCTCGCCAATTCCTTAATCGTGGAAACGTCGATGCTGCGGTAGTGCAGCAGGTCGTCGAAGGCTGGCAGGTAGCGGCTGATGAAGCGGCGATCCATTCCGATTGTGTTGCCCGCAACCAGTGGCTTCTCCCCCGCCGGGATGAACCGACCAAGATACTCGATCAGTTTCTCTTCTGCCTGGTTAAGGCTCAAACCGTTTTTAATCTGCGGCAGCAGCCCGGATTCTTCGTGCATGTTTTTTACGAAATCGTCCATCTGGGCGAGTGCCTCGCTGCCGGGGTTGATAACGAGGGAGATGCCGGGATCCACCGGGGAAAGCGCAAAGTCTGTGATGATCACGGCGACCTCGGTGAGCCCGTGGACTGCGACGTCAAGGCCCGTCATTTCGCAGTCAATCCAAACAATATACTCAGCGGGTGTGTTTGACATCTCTCTCCAGACAGCTATTTTGCGAACCGTGCGCGCAGCCAGCACAGTAAGATTGTGGGTATGGCAATTCTACCAATTACAATCAGCGGCGAGCCTGTGCTACACCGTGTTAGCGACCCCGTAACCGAGTTTGATGATGAGCTGAGGCAGCTGGTTGCTGACATGTTTGAGACGTGCAAGGCTGCTCCCGGTGTGGGGCTTGCTGCTCCGCAGGTTGGAGTTGGGTTGCAGGTTTTTGTTTGGGACTATGCGGATCAGGATGACGCGCCCGCTCAGGGAGTTGCGATTAATCCGACGCTGTGGCTGAGTCCCGCTGAACCGGGTGATCCGGATCCGCACACCGAGGTTGAGGGCTGCCTGTCGTTCCCCGGTGAGCGGTTTGCGCTGCGCCGCAGTGAGCGGGCGTGGCTGCAAGCGCAGGATATTAACGGGGAGCCGTTTGAGATTAAAACGAGTGGCTGGTTTGCGAGGATTCTGCAGCACGAGTACGACCACTTGCAGGGGTATCTCTATGTGGATCGCCTGCTCGACCTCGAATATCGTGAGGCGCAGCGAGCAAAACGGAAGAACAAGTGGGGTAAGCCGGGCTTGACCTGGCTGCCGGGCGTCGACAACCTGGAGGGGTAGCCGCGCCGGATGACTGGCCGGTTTTACGGTATTATTACTTGAGCGCCTCCATAGCTCAATGGATAGAGCAACGGCCTTCTAATCCGTAGGTTGCAGGTTCGAGTCCTGCTGGGGGCACCATTTACGGGCTCAGCCGATGCTGTTACGGGTTTAGCTCATCCAGCAGTGCCCTCGCGCACTGCTCGTCAACAACCAGCTCGGTTATCAACCCCGCACGCAGCGCACCCAACAGACTGTGCCGCTTGGTTGGGCTTGCAACCACGCAGAGCCTGCGCGGGATCGCCCTAATCTGCTCAAATGACGGGCCGCTTGAGCGGGCATTCAGCGAGATATCGTTGTTGGATCCGTCAGCCCGGTAGAAAACGGTTGCGCAGTCCCCCACGATCTGCTCGTCGGCGATGGTTTTGCGATCCGCCTCATCGAGATACTCGTCGGCGAAAACATGCGATGGGATGCCCGCGGCAGGGGCTCCCAGGCCAAAAACAAACAGGCCTGCGCGGCGCTGCAGGTCGAGCACCCGCTGCACAGAACGCTCCCGCCACATTGCCGCTTTCGTTGCTGGGTCGTCAAACAGCGCGGGAACCGGGAACTGGTGCAGGCTCGCCCCGAAGGACTGGGCGAAACGGCCGAGAATACCGCCCGTATAGCTCATGCCGCTGGTGCGGACGTTTGCGGCGCCGTTCATCTGCACAACGTTCACATCATAGACATCCTTGCTCGGCAGTGATTTAGTGATTGCCGAAAGCGTCGCACCCCAGGCAACCGCGACCGTCAACCGGGAATCAATAGAGGCGGCAACGATCTGCGCAGCGACCTTGGCGGTGCGATCCAACCGCTCCAGCTCGGTTAGCCGAGACGAGGTTGCAACAACGTGCGCCTTAATATCAAACAGCTCGCTCAGCCGCATCGCAACCGAGTTCGTTGTGTCCCGCGGGTTGTGGATCTCAATCTTCACCAGCCCGGTCTCTCTGGCGTACTGCAAAAGCCGGGAAACCGTCGACCTTGAGGTTCCCAGCTGGCTTGCGATCGCCTCCATCTTTTCGTGCTGTTGATAGTAGAGGGAAGCCGCCAACAAGGCATCTTTTGTGCGCAAATGTTCATTTATTTTTCTGGTCACAGCGCTGATCCACCCCCAACTCCGCTGCAAATTCAAGACTCACAGCTTAATTCTTGCACATATGTGCATTTAGCTTGTAACTTTGCCGCGTGATGCGCAAAAGTAGGCAGTAACAAACTTGCTACACATTCAGGAGAGTTAACGATGGCTGACAGCCTCAAATCACGACCCAGCGCCGACGTGTTAATTATCGGAGGCGGCATCAACGGCCTCGCAACCTTTCGTGATTTAGCGCTGCAGGGCGTTGACGTTGCACTCGTTGAGCGCGGCGACTATGTCTCGGGCGCGTCATCCGCTTCCAGCCACATGGTGCACGGCGGCATCCGCTACCTCGAAAACGGTGAGTTCCGGCTCGTTAAAGAGGCGGTTGTTGAGCGCAACCGGCTGCTCAAAAACGCGCCCCACTATGTAAAGCCGCTGCGCACAACCATCCCGATCTTCTCAACCTTCTCCGGCATCCTCGCCGCCCCCTGGCGCCTGCTTGTCACCCACGGCAGCGGCAAACCCAAGGAGCGCGGCGCGGTTCTGATTAAAACCGGCCTGGTAATCTACGACACATTCTCCCGCGATGGCGGCCAGGTTCCCCGCCACAGCTTTGTCGCTAAGAAGCGCTCACTGCAGCGCTTCCCGCAGCTGCGCAAGGACGTAAAATACACCGCCACCTACTTCGATGCTTCAATGCACGATCCCGAGCGGATCGCGCTGGATGTGCTCGCTGACGGCCTGCAGGCGGGTGGCGACAAGGCCCGCGCCGCAAACTATGTTGAGGCGGTTGGCACAGCGGGCGACAAGGTTACCCTGCTCGACAAGCGGACCGGCGACAAATTCGACTTCACCGCCAAGGTTATTTTGAACGTCTCCGGCTCCTGGACGGACCTGACCAACGACGCCCTCGGCAAAAACACCCGCTTTATGGGCGGTACCAAGGGCTCACACATTGTCCTCGACAATCAGGAGCTGCTCGCAGCAACCGGCGGCAACGAAATCTTCTTTGAACACTCTGACGGCCGTATTGTGCTGATCTACCCGCTGAAGGATCGCGTCCTGGTGGGAACAACCGACAGCTACGCGGATCCGTCAAAACCAACGGTCTGCACCGACGACGAAATCGACTACTTCTTTGACCTGGTGCGCCACGTCTTCCCGAAGATCAAACTCGACCGCAACCAGATCGTTTACACCTTCTCCGGGATCCGCCCGCTGCCCCGCATCGACGACACCGCACCCGGTTTCGTCTCCCGCGACTACCGCATCGAGCGCGACTCTCTCGGCAAAACCCCGGTGCTCAGCCTGGTTGGCGGCAAGTGGACAACCTTCCGCGCCCTCGCAGAGAACCTCGCCGACGATGCACTCAAGGAACTCGGTAAACAGCGCACCGTCAGCACCGAAAACCTCGCAATCGGCGGTGGCAGGCACTACCCGGTCAGCAAAACAGATAAAGAGCAGTGGATCGCAGAAAACCGCGGTCCTCTCAGCGCGGATCGCACCTCCCAGCTGCTAGAGCGCTACGGCACCAGAGCTGCCGAGGTGATCCGCAGCCTCACAGACGGTGAGCAGCTGCTCAGCGCCGCACCGGGATACTCTGCCGAAGAGCTTCGCCATCTCGCAAGCACAGAGCAGGTTGTTCACCTTGACGATGTGCTGCTGCGCCGCACTGCGATCGCGTTCGTCGGCGGCATGACAGCTGAAACGCTTAAGCAGGTTGCTCAGGCGATTGCGGATCCGCTCGGCTGGGATGCCGACAGGGTTACGAGCGAGATTAACCGCGCAACCCAGCTGCTCCACGACTCACACCGAGTTTTGCTGGGGTCACCGGGTGTTGCTGATATTGGAAACCCAGAACAATAGCCACTTCATCTGATGAATCTCAGGTAGTATGAGTGATTAAGAGTAAAATCTACAACTCTATAACATCGACATCCAACTAGAAAGGTCGACTAAAAAATGAACGAATCCATCAACCTCGGTCTCTACTTTGTGTCAGAGACCGTCGGAACCGCGCTGCTTATCCTGCTCGGTTGCGGTGTTGTTGCGAACGTTGTACTGAAGGGAACCAAGGGCAATGGCGGCGGTTTCCTGATGGTTAACTGGGGCTGGGGCCTGGCAGTGTTTGCCGGTGTTATCGCCTCCGCATACTCGGGTGCACAGCTTAACCCAGCTGTTTCCCTGGGTCTTTTGATCGCCGCAAAAATCACCGTCGCTCAGTTCTTCGTGGCTGTTGCTGCGCAGTTCGTTGGTGCGATCATCGGTGCTTTCCTCACCTGGCTCACCTACAAAGAGCACTTTGATATGGAGCCAGAGGCTGCAAGCAAGCTCGGTGTTTTTGCAACCGGCCCAGCAAACCGCAACTACTTCTGGAACCTGGTTACCGAGATCATCGGCACCTTCGTGCTGGTGTTCGTCATCTTCGCCTTCGCTGACTACGGTGTAGCAGAGATCGGCGTACCTGGCGCACTCGGTGGTCTGACCGCTGTTCCAGTAGCGCTGCTGATCGTTGGTATCGGTGCCTCACTCGGTGGCCCAACCGGTTACGCCATCAACCCAGCCCGTGACCTCGGCCCACGTATCGCTCACGCAATCCTGCCGATCAAGGGTAAGGGCTCAAGCGACTGGAGCTACTCTTGGGTTCCGGTTGTTGGCCCGCTGATCGGTGGTGCTCTCGCCGCTGTGCTGGCACCGGTTCTGCTAAGCCTCGGCTAAACACTTTATCCCTGAGGGGGCGGATGATCTCCGCCCCCTCTCCTGTACCTAATCACAAACAGTTATAAGGAACATAATGTCAAAATACGTAATCGCAATTGACCAGGGCACAACCTCAAGCCGTGCAATTGTGTTTGATAAGGCTGGCAATGTTGTCTCAGTCGGTCAAAAGGAGCACGAGCAGATCATGCCGCAGGCTGGCTGGGTTGAGCACAACGCTGTAGAAATCTGGCGCAATGTCGAAGAGGTTATTGGCCTGGCACTCAGCCGTGCAAGCATCACCCGCCATGACATCGCTGCAATCGGTATCACCAACCAGCGCGAAACAGCCGTGGTCTGGGACAAGAACACCGGTGAGCCTGTCTATAACGCAATCGTTTGGCAGGACACCCGCACCCAGGCAATCGTTGATGAGCTGGCCGGCGACGAGAGCGTAGAGCGCTACAAAGAGACCGTTGGTCTGCCGCTGGCAACCTACTTCTCAGGCACCAAAATCAAGTGGATCCTCGATAACGTGGAGGGAGCACGCGAGAAGGCCGAGGCTGGCGACCTGCTGTTCGGCACAACCGACTGCTGGGTGCTGTGGAACCTGTCAGGCGGTGTTGACGGCGGTGTGCACGCAACCGACGTCACCAACGCGAGCCGCACCCTGTTCATGGATCTGAAAACCCTCAGCTGGGATGAAAAGATCCTCGCCGACTTCGATGTGCCTGCCTCAATGCTGCCGGAGATCCGCTCCAGCTCCGAGGTTTACGGCTACGCAAAAGACAGCTCACTGCTGCGCGAGGTGCCAATCTCCGGTATCCTCGGCGACCAGCAGGCAGCAACCTTCGGCCAGGCAGCGTTCAGCGCCGGTGAGAGCAAAAACACCTACGGTACCGGTTGCTTCCTGATCTTCCAGACCGGTGAGGAAATCGTCCACTCAAAGAACGGCCTGCTGACAACCGTTGGTTACAAGCTCGGTGACCAGCCAGCGCACTACGCGCTGGAGGGATCCATTGCGGTAACCGGTTCGCTGATTCAGTGGCTGCGTGACCAGCTCGGCATCATCAAGGACGCTCCAGAGGTTGAGGAGCTCGCACAGCAGGTTGAGGACAACGGCGGCGTTTACGTTGTGCCAGCGTTCTCTGGCCTGTTCGCACCGTACTGGCGTCCAGACGCCCGCGGTATTATCGCTGGCCTCACCCGCTACTCAAACCGCAACCACATTGCGCGTGCCGCGCTGGAGGCTGTTGCCTACCAGACCCGCGACGTGCTCGACGCGGTTAACGCTGACGCCGGCGTTGACCTCACCGAGCTGAAGGTTGACGGCGGTATGATCGCCAACAACACGCTGATGCAGTTCCAGGCAGACATTCTCGGTGTGCCGGTTGTGCGTCCAGTTGTTGCTGAGACAACCGCGCTCGGCGCCGCCTACGCGGCCGGTCTCGCGGTTGGTTTCTGGTCAGACCGTGACGAGCTGTCTGCCAACTGGCAGGAGGATCGCCGCTGGGAGCCAGAGATGGACGCTGCAGAGCGTGACCGTCTGCTGCGCAACTGGAAGAAAGCGGTAAACAAGTCAATGGACTGGGTTGATGAGGACATCAACTAGCTAACGGCCGTCAGAGGACCGTAACAGGCGGGGTGTGGGTTTTCCACACCCCGCTTTTGTTGTGCTCCGCGCGGGCACTTTTCCACAGATTTCCGGAAGCTGTTTGCTAACCCGCAACCGTGCTAGACAATGCTGTTATGAAAACCCACAACCGCGCCAGCCGCTACGGCACCGTCCCGCCGAAGATCAACCATCTCCCCCGGGCGGTGCTGAGCGCCGAGTGTCTGCGCGGTAACCTGGTGCGCTGCGGCCCCGGCTACCGGCACATCAGCTGGCAAGAGTGCCCGGCGGTGCGCCTTTATGCAATCGGCGATAGGATAGGTCACAAAACCACAGCGTCAGGGAAAACCGCCGCCTGGGTGTGGGGTGCGATGGAAAGCGACGGCGTCCACGTCCACGCGAATGTGCTGCCGAGCGTCCGCTTCCCCAGCGAAACCAACAACGTCGAACTGAGTTTTTGTCGTCTACAAAAAACCGATGTTGTGTCAATCGGCGAGTATTTTGTGACAACCCCGCTGCGCACCCTGCTTGACCTGCTCTATTTCGAGGATCCCATAACCCCGGAGCTGCTCACCGCCTGCAAAACGCTGCTCACCCTGATTCCGGGCGGGGCAAAGACGGTGCGGATCCAGCTGCAAAACAAGCGCCACCCGAAACGCAGCGCAGCGATGCTAAGCTTCGCCGAGCTTTTGGGGCTTAACCCTGAGCCTGCGGCGCCCGAGCCCTCACCGCTTCCCACCCCGGCGTGTCATAAAACGCAATCTGGCTTCCGGCCGCTCCCCCAATCTCAGGCAGCACCGATAAGCTTGTAATGACCGGTATTTGTTTTGACAGAGACGAGATCACAATTACTAGCAAACCAGCCCCGCTGTTAAAAGACGCGTTAAAGGATATCGCCGCTCACTCGCCACAGCAGCAGCTGGGGCGGATCCGCCCACTGTTTATTCACGCTCACCCCGATGACGAGAGCCTGCAGGCCGGCGCACTCACCGCCGCCGCAACCACCGCCGGCATCACAGTTGGGGTTGTCACTTGCACACGCGGTGAGGCCGGTGAGTTTATTGCCGGGTCGCTTTCCTCGGCGGACGAGCTGGTGCCAACCCGGCTCGCGGAACTCTCCTGCGCGCTCACAAAACTAGGTGTGACCGAGCATTTCTTCCTCGGCGAGCCAAGCTGCGGTGGCAGCCCTGAAACCCGCTACCGTGACTCGGGAATGAAGTGGGTGACACCCACAATCGCCGGGCCAGACACAAGCGCAGAAAACAGCAAGGGCACCCTCTTCGCAGCCGATATCGCCGACGCGGCCGCGGATATTGTTGCGATCGCGAAGCGTTTCCAAGCAACCGAGATAGTCTGCTACGACTCACACGGCAGCTACGGTCACCCTGACCATGTGAAGGCGCACCACATTGCCAAACACGCGGCGAAAATCCTGTCACTGCCGTTTACCGAGATCGCCTCCCCCGGCGTGAAAAGCGACCCTGCGCACTTCACCGAACTGAGTTTCCCGGAGATGCTGGAGCAAACCCGTGACGCGCTCAGCTGTTACCGGACGCAGCTGCGAGTAGGCGAAACCAGCGTGATCCACGTTGGCGGCCAAGAGCAGCGGATCGCAACCGACTATCAGCTGCGCAGCTACAGCCCCGGTGAGCCAGACGGGTCGGTGAAGCAGCGGATCGCGATGATCACCGTGCACACCTCACCGCTCGCAAACCCCGGGTCGGCCGACGCCGGAGGCATGAACGTGATGGTGAAAGAAACCGCGATCGCACTCGCTGCCCGCGGCTGGCAGGTGGATCTTGTCACCCGCAAGGATCACCCGGAACTGCCTGAGTTCGCGAGCGTAGCCCCGGGCGTGACCGCGCACTTTTTAGACGCGGGACCGTGGGAGACCGTCGCCAAAAGCCAGGCTGAATCGCTGCTTGAGCCCTTTGCAAAGGCGTTTACAACCTGGCTTAAAACAATCGCCCCCGACACAACCGTTGTGCACACACACCACTGGTTCTCCGGCGTTGCCTGCCTGCCCGCCGCGAAACAGCACGGCGCACTAACCGCCCACTCCTACCACTCGGTTGCAGCCCCGCCGGGCGCCGCGATCTCCCTCGGTGAGCAACCGGAATCGTCCGGCCGTATCGCCGGTGAGCAATTCTGCGCCGACAACGCCGACCTGATCCTCGCGGTCAGCAACACTGAAAAGCAGACCATTATTGATCGCTACGGGGCGGATCCAGGAAAGATCAAAATCGTGATGCCGGGTGTTGACACCGCGCTGTTTTCCCCGGTGGATCACCGCGAGTCACGATCTGGTGCAGCGCACGCCACGACCGCACAGACAGCAGCGCATGCAGCAGCTCACGCCGCAGCACCGAACCCAGAAGCTGCACAGGTGAGGGCCCCGGAGATCGTGTTTGCCGGACGAATGCAGCCGCTGAAAGCCCCCGATTTTGCGCTGCGAGTGCTCGCGCACATTCCCGAGCGGATCCGCCCAAAACTCACCATGATCGGTGCCTTCTCAAAGGACTACGAGTGGTATGAACAGGAACTGAAACAGCTTTCTGACTCTCTCGGTGTTGCCGCCTGGGTTAACTGGGCCGGTGCGAAAAACCGTGAGGAGCTTGCCCGCGCGCTCTGCCGCGCAGACCTGCTGATCAACCCCAGCTACTCTGAAACCTACGGCATTATCAACCTGGAGTCTGCCGCCTGTGGCACACCGGTTATTGCGCACCGCTCATCGGGGATGCGGGAGTCGGTTAAGGACCTCGCAGACTATCTAAGCGGCAGGGACGCAATCGCGCTTGCCGCCGCGGCGCAAAAATCTGGGCAGTGTAACGTCTGCCCGACCGGTTCGCTGCTTGAAAATCGGGATCCGGAGAGCTGGGCCGCCGAGATAGAGCTCTATCTGTCAAGCCCTGACCTGCTGAAAAGCGTCGGCAGAACAGCGCGCAGGGCAGCCCTGTCACGCAGCTGGGAGCAGGTTGCCGCGGAGCTCGCCGACGCGCTGCAGGCAGAGCCTGACCAGCGCTGATAGCGCAACGCTACTGGCCAAAGCCAGCCAGACTGGCGGCGGCCGCGACCGGCCAAACCAGCCAGCGAGGTTAGCAGCGCGCTACAGCGAGTTCACGCGGTAGGCGTCGTAGACCCCGTCCACTCGGCGGACGGCGTTTAACACCTGCTCCAGGTGGGTTGCGTTCGCCATTTCGAAGGTGAAACGAGAGATCGCGAGACGCTGGTTGGAGGTGTGCAGCGACGCCGACAGGATATTCACGTGCTGCTCACTGAGCGCGTTGGTCACGTCAGAGAGCAGTCTCGCCCGGTCAAGCGCCTCAACCTGGATGTGCACCAGGAACACACTCTTCGCGTTCGGTGCCCACTGCACATCGGTGAGTCGCTCGGTCGCCTGCATCAGCGTCTGGAAGTTCTTACAGTCGGTGCGGTGCACAGAAACACCCATCCCCTTGGTGACAAAGCCTTTAATCTCGTCACCGGGAACCGGGGTGCAACACTTTGCGAGTTTCACCAGCACATCTGACGCACCGATCACGGTCACACCGCTGTCAGAGCTCGGCTGCTGTGACGAACTCGCCGCCGGAATCGAGTGGTCAACCGACTCGGAGGCGTCACCGTAGGCTTTATCAAGCAGGGTTGAGATCTTTTCAACAACCGACTGCGCCGAAACCTTGTTCTCGCCGATACCGGCGTAGAGCCCCTCAATATCGACGTAGTGCAGCTGCAAAACCACCTGCTGCAGCGCCTCAGACTGCATAATCCGGTGCACCGGCAGCTGCTGTTTACGCAGCTCCTTCAGCATCAGCTCCTTGCCGCGCTCGGCGGCGTCAGCGCGTCGCTCCTTTGTGAACCAGTTGCGGATCTTGTTTTGCGCACGGCGGCTCTTAACAAAGTTCAGCCAGTGCTTCTTTGGTCCCGCGTTGGGATCGTTCGAGGTGAAGATCTCAACCACGTCACCGGTTACCAGCTCAGTCGCAAGCGACACCATCCGCTCGTTAACCCGCGCACCCATCGTCCGGTGCCCAACATCGGTGTGCACCGCGTAGGCAAAATCGACCGGGGTTGCCTTCGCCGGCAAACCAATAACCCTGCCCTTCGGCGTGAAAACATAAACCTCTTTAGCGCCAATCTCGTAGCGCAGCGCATCCAGGAACTCGCCCGGATCCTCCGTCTCCGCCTGCCAGTCGTTAATGTGCGACAGCCACGCCATCTCTGACGACTTGGTTGCAACCTTCGCGGGGCTGCCGTCCTTCGCACGCTGCTTGTACTTCCAGTGCGCGGCAACACCGTACTCTGCCCGCTGGTGCATTTCGGTTGTGCGGATCTGAATCTCCACCGCCTTACCCTCGGGACCGATCACGGTTGTGTGCAGCGACTGATAGAGGTTAAACTTCGGCGTTGCAATATAGTCTTTAAAACGACCAGGGATCGGCGTCCAGCGCGCGTGGACGGCACCCAGAACCGCGTAACAGTCCCGAATCGACTCAACGATTACGCGAATCCCGACCAGGTCGTAGATGTCGTCAAAGTCTCTGCCACGAACAACCATCTTCTGATAGATCGAGTAGAGCTCTTTTGGCCTGCCGGAGACGGTGCCTCGGACGCGGGTTTCACGCAGATCCTCCTCGATCGCGTCGGTGACAGTCCGAACCAGTTCTTCCCGTTTTGGGCTTCTGCGGTTAACCAGGTTCTCAATCTCGGTGTACAGCTTTGGTTTCAGCACCGCGAAGCTGAGATCCTCCAGCTCCGTTTTAATCGGCTGAATACCTAGCCGGTGAGCCAGCGGCGCATAGATTTCGAGGGTTTCCTGCGCCTTCGATTTTGCTTTCTCCTGCGGCATAAAACCCCAGGTGCGCGCGTTGTGGAGACGGTCGGCGAGTTTAATCACCAGCACCCTGATGTCCTTGGTCATCGCGACAATCATTTTGCGCACCGTCTCCGCCTGCGCAGAATCCCCGTACTGCACCTTATCCAGTTTGGTGACGCCGTCAACCAGCAGCGCGATCTCATCACCAAACTGCTCGGTTAACTCTTCGAGGGTGTAGTCGGTGTCCTCAACGGTGTCGTGTAGCAGCGCCGCAGCAACAACCGGCGGGGTAACACCGAGATCCGCTAGAATCTGGGCAACCGCGATCGGGTGTGTAATGTATGGCTCGCCGCTGCGTCTGGTCTGGTCGCGGTGGGCGTGCTCGGCGACACGGTAGGCCTCGGTGATAATCGACAGATCCGACTTTGGGTGGTTGCCGCGAACGGTGCGCAGCAGCTTGCTTAAACAGTCAGGAGCACTGGCGCGCGCAAATACCCGCGGCATCAACCGGCGCAGTGTGCTTGAGCCGTTGCTCTGCTCAAACTCAGTCATTGTAGCTCCTAACCAGTAAATATTGAGGGTCGCTCACACCATGCTGTGCACAGTGTGGCCGATAAAGATTTGCTTTAGCTTAAAGACTAGCAATAAAAATGGCTGCGGGTGTTACTACACAACCCGCAGCCAAATTCATTGCACGCTCCCGTGTTTAGCCTACGGCCGTCACGGGTGCAGCGCTGTCGGAGCTAGCCTTCGCACGCTGCTCCAGCAGATGCTCGTCAGCCTTCTTAATCTTTGGCTCACCCGCCCGCAGCTGGGCGTAAACAGGGGCCGCAATAAAGATGGTTGAGTAGGCACCAACCAAAATACCGATGAACAGCGCCAAAGCGATGTCGCGCAGGGTTCCCGCACCGAGCACAAACGCACCGATGAAGAGGATTGAGGCAACCGGCAGGATCGCTACAACCGAGGTGTTGATGGATCGCACAAGGGTCTGGTTAACGGCGAGGTTAACCGCCTCAGCGAAGGTTCTGCGTCCCTCCATCTGCTCCGGTTTAGTGTTTTCACGAATCTTGTCGAACACAACAACCGTGTCGTAGAGGGAGTAGCCGAGGATTGTGAGGAAGCCCAAAACAGCGGCCGGTGTGATCTCAAACCCGCTGATGCCGTAAATACCAGCTGTGATGATCAGGTCGTGCATCAGCGCGGTCAGCGCCGCAAGCGACATCTTCCAGGTTCTGAAGTAGACCGTCATCACCAGTGCGGCAAAGGCGAGGAAGACAACCAGCGCGATAATCGCCTGCCTTGTTACGTCCTGACCCCAGACGGCACCGATGTAGGATGCGGTAACCTCGCTCTCGTCAACGCCGTAAGCCTCAGCCAGGAGGCCGCGCAGTTTGTCAGACTCGGCTGTTTCCAGCTGCTCTGTCTGCACCTGAATATCGCTCTGGCCAACGTGTGTGACGCGCGGCTCAGAGTTTGGCAGCACCTCTTTCACTGCGGCTGTTGCGCGGGACAGGTCACGATCTTGACCCGCCTGGGTGTGCACCTGGAACTGGCTACCACCGGTGAACTCAATACCGAGTGAGAAGCCGCCGCGAAGGAACGGGCCGATAATCGAGATCGCAATCGCGATCGCCGCAATCAGGTACCAGGTTTTACGCTTGCCAACAAAGTTGAAGGATTTCTCCCCGGTGTATAGATCATTACCGAGCTGGCTAAAAGACCGTTTCGCCACTGCTATCCCTCCTTGCTCTCTGCTGCCGCCAGTGCTTTCCGCTCGGCGATTGTTTGCCGGCGCTGTGCTTCTTTTCTGCCTCCCCGCTGTTTCCGCTCCTGCTTAGCGGAGCTTGGTGCCTGCGCCCTGAACTGTGCGCGACCGCGGTAGACCGCACCGAGCTTGTCAGGGTTTAGGCCGCTGAAGCGGTGGCCACCACCCCAGAAGCGGGTCTTAGCCATCAGCGTCAGCATTGGGTGGGTGAACAGCGCAACAACCACGAGGTCGATAAGCGTTGTCAGACCGAGGGTGAACGCGAAACCGCGCACGTTACCGATCGCGAGAGCGAACAGCACAGCCGCTGCCAGGAAGTTAACACCGTCAGATGCGAGGATGGTGCGGATCGCCTGTTTCCAGCCCTGCTCAACAGCCTCCGAGAGTCGGAAACCGTCACGCAGTGAGTCGCGTACACGCTCGAAGTAAACGATGAAGCTGTCTGCGGTGAAACCGATCGCCACGATAATACCGGCAACACCGGCGAGCGACAGACGGTATCCCTGACGCCACGACAGCAGCGTCAACAGCAGGTAGGTTAGCAGCGCCGCAACCGCGAGGGACGCAACCGTCAGCACCGCAAGACCGCGGTACTGGAAGATTGAGTAGATAACAACGATAACCAGACCGATCAGACCGGCGATCAGACCGGCGCTGAGCTGTGAGGTTCCGAGTGTTGCGGAGATGTCCTCTTGGCTCTGCACGGTGAAGCTGATCGGCAGCGCGCCGTACTTCAGTTGATCCGCTACCGCCTCAGCACCCTCCTGGGTGAAGTTACCGGTGATCTGTGGGCGTCCGTCGGTGATCAGACCCTGCATTGCCGGGGCTGACAGCACACGACCGTCAATCACGAACGCGAACTGGTTAAGCGGCTCGGTTGCACCGTAGAGGCGCTGGCTGATCTCGGTGAATTTCTTGGTGCCGTCAGCGTTGAGCACCAGGTTTACCGCCCAGGTGCCGGTGCTGCCACCGGTCTGGGTTGTGACGAGTCCCGCGGACGCATCAGAGATTGCGTCACCGTTCATCTCAACCGGGCCGAGAATGTACTTCACCTCTTTTGTGAGATCACAGGTGATAAGTGGTCGTTTGGCGTCGGACTCGCCAACATCGGCGATGTTCTCGTCCGCACAGCTGAACTGCTCAAACGCGGCAAGAATCTGCGGGGTCAGCCACTCGGTTGAGCCCGGCTCTTTCGGCAGGGTCTCAGGCCAGTAGCTGTCATCCTGGTTCGGGATCTTGCCACCCACGGTTGTGACGGTGCCCGCCGCGTCAGTGCTTGCCGCGTCACCGCTCGCGTCAGCATCGTCAGTGGCGGCTTCGTCAGCTGCGGCATCACCGGTTGCGGTGTCAGCGGTTGCGGCATCACCGGTTGCGGCATCACCGGTTGCGGTGTCAGCGGTTGCCTCACCGGCGTCGGTTGCTGCGGCGTCGGCTGCTCCGTCAGCGGCCTCGTCAGTGGATCCGCTCTCACCAGCGGCGTTTTCGCCCTCAGCTGTTGTCTGGATCGGGATACCCGCGCCGATGCTGAGCACCGGCCTGAAATCCAACCTCGCGGAGGCTTCGATCCGCTGCATGGTCGCGTCATCAACCTTGCCCGGGATCGCAACCAGGATGTTAGATCCACCCTGGGTTGTTACCTCAGCCTCAGAAACACCGGCGGCGTCAACACGCTGTCGAATAATCGCAACAGCCTGTTCAACCTGCTCGGGCGAAATACTGTCACCCTTATCGGTTTTTGGTGCTAGAAGGATTTGGGTACCGCCCTGCAGATCGAGAGCGAGTTTTGGTGTTACAGTTGCTTCGCCCTGCCCGATGCCGATGCCAATAACACCGACCAGCACGACGATAAGCGCAAAAAGCCACCCAATTGACTTACGCGCCTTTCTAACCGCTGGTGTAGAAGCCACTTGTTTTGTATTCCTGTCTTAGGGGATTTAGAAACTACTTTTCGTTTTCGTTTTCGCTGTCTTTGTTCTGCTTTTCTGCGTCAAGCGCTGCCTCACCCTTTGCGAGCCGCTCGCCAAACTCTGGATCATCATCCGGCGCAATATCGTCGCTCGGCTGGGCAGGCGCTACCTCTTCGCTGTCGGCTGCTGTGTCGTCGGGCACAATCTGCGCAATCGCTCCCGGGTGCACAACGATGGTTGAAGAACCGGATGAGAGGGTTGCACGGTTGTTTTCGTGGTCGATCTCAACGATTGTGCCGTAGAGACCCGAGCCGAGCATAACCTCAACGCCCGGCACCATGTTGTCGCGCATCTCACGCTGCTGCTGTTGACGCTTCTTTCCGTTGCGGAACATCAGCAGCAAGAGCACAGCGATCGCTGCGATCATAATGAGTAGTGTCGGATCTACCGAGCCCATAGGGTTCTCCTTAGCTTAGAGGTTTTTCGAAAAACGCAGTAACTTAATAACTATACGCTATCTGGCTGCGCAATACCTAGGATCTGCCAAGCTTTTGAGCTTGCGATCCGGCCGCGCGGGGTTCTTGTGACCAGCCCCGCGCGCACCAAAAACGGTTCAACAACCGACTCGATTGTTTCGGCTTCCTCCCCAACCGAGACGGCGAGAGTGGAAAGACCAACCGGTCCTCCCCCGAACCTGGTGACCAGGGTGTTCAGCACCTCCCGGTCGAGACGGTCAAGCCCCAGATCATCAACATCGTAGAGCTCAAGCGCCTTCCTGACGGCGGTGGCGTCGGGATCCACCCTGTGCACAAGCGCGTAGTCTCTCGCACGCCGCAGCAGCCGGTTGGCGATACGGGGTGTACCACGGGAGCGGCCGGCGATCTCGGCGACCGCCTCGGCGGTGATGTCGAGGTTTAAAAGGCCTGCCGCCCGACGCACAACCTGTTCTAGCTCACCGTCACTGTAAAACTCGAGGTGCGCGGTGAAACCGAAACGGTCACGCAGCGGGTTCGGCAAAAGACCCGCCCGGGTGGTCGCGCCAACGAGTGTGAACGGCGCAATCTCCAGCGGAATCGAGGTTGCTCCGGCGCCCTTCCCGACCATAATGTCGATTTTGAAGTCCTCCATCGCCAGATAGAGCATCTCCTCGGCGGCCCTCGCCATCCGGTGGATCTCGTCAATAAACAGCACCTCACCGGGAGTTAACGCCGAGAGCACCGCCGCCAAATCCCCGGCGTGCTGGATCGCGGGGCCCGAGGTCTGGTGCAGCGGCTTGTTAAGCTCAGCCGCGACAATCATCGACAGGGTTGTTTTGCCGAGCCCGGGAGGACCCGCGAGCAGAATATGGTCGGGGGTGCGCTGCTCCAGCTGCGCGGCGTTTAACAGCAGCCGCAGCTGCTCACGCACCTTCTGCTGCCCAACAAAATCGTCCAGGTTTGCGGGGCGCAGCGCGCCCTCAAAGTTGAGTTCGGACTCGGTCGCACTCGGCGAAAGTTCACGATTCATACTACCTCTGTCCCTGTTTCAGCTTCGGGATCTGCAAAAGCTTCAACGCCGCACGCAGAAGCTGGGCAGAGTCAGCGTCCACACCCGCACCCGCCGCGTCCGCAACCGCCTGCGCCGCATCAGCTTCAGAGTAGCCGAGCCCGACCAGCCCGATAATCACCTGTGATGCAACCTCCGGGGTGGATCCCGCTGCCTGCGCAGCCGCTGGCTCCTCCGCCGCAACGATCCCCGCGAGCTTGCCCGCGAGTGAAACAACGATCAGCTTCGCGGTTTTCGGGCCGATGCCGCTGACCGCTTTAAACGGTTTATCGTCCTCGGCGGCAACCGCGGCCGCGAGCTGCTGCGGGCTGAGGGTGTTGAGGATCCCGAGCGCGGTGCGCGGGCCAACCCCGTTAACCGTTAACAGGATTTTAAAGACGCTGAGCTCCTCTTCGGTTTGGAAACCGAACAGGGTTAGTGAATCCTCACGCGGCACCAGCTGAGTGTGCAGGAACACCTCATCACCCTGATAGCTTGCCGCGGCAAACGCAGACGGCACCTCAACCCGGTAGCCGACCCCGGCAACGAGCACAATCAGCCAGTCGCTGCCGCGACTTAACACTTCACCCTTTAAAGCAGATATCACACAGCCACAATACCCTGTTTCGCAGAAATATTCGACTTTATCGCCCAGCCTGTGGAAAACTACTTACGGCAGGAGGGAGCAGAAATAACTGTCCGCGGCAGCTGGCTCCGGGAGTAAAGGAAAAACCGGAACCGGCTGCCGCGGACAGAACCTATTTTAGCGGTCGCGTTCGGCGCGGTTAACCGCGCTGGTGATCGCCTTCAGTGTTGCACGGCTGGTGTCGGAGTCGATCCCAACACCCCACAGCCTGCGGCCGTGCACCTCAAGCTCAACGTAGGAGGCAGCAACCGCGTCACTGTTTCCGCCCATTGAGTGCTCGGCGTAGTCAAACAGTGACACGGAGAGCGCCGAGTCGAGCTTGTTTAAGCCGCGAATAAAGGCGTCAACCGGGCCGTTACCGGCGGCGTTCAGCTCGGTCTCGTCCTCATCCACGCGCAGTTTCACGGTTAAATCGGTTTCACCGTCGCCGTCACTAACGGCAACCTTGCTGAGGATCTCAAACTTGCCCCAGCGCTCGGCGGCATCCTTGGCAGGCAGGTACTCGTCGGCAAAGATCTCCCAGATCTTCTCGCTCGACACCTCGCCGCCGGATCCATCAGTGTGGCGCTGCACAATCCCGCTGAACTCGATCTGCAGCTGGCGCGGCAGATCGAGGCTGTAATCGGTCTTCAGCAGGTAAGCAACACCGCCCTTACCGGACTGTGAGTTAACCCGAATAACCGCCTCGTAGTTGCGTCCCAGATCCTTCGGATCCACCGGCAGATACGGAACAGCCCACTCAATCTCGTCAACCGACTTCCCTGCTGCCTCGGCATCGTGCTGCATGCGCTCGAAGCCTTTCTTGATGGCGTCCTGGTGGGATCCACTAAAGGCGGTGTAGACCAGGTCACCCGACCAGGGGCTGCGCTCGTGGACGCGCAGCTGGTTGCAGTACTCGGCGACCTGTCGAATCTCGTCAAGGTTGCTGAAGTTGATCTCGGGGTCGATGCCCTGGGTGAACAGGTTGATGCCGAGTGTCACCAGGTCGACGTTGCCGGTGCGCTCACCGTTGCCGAACAGGCAGCCCTCGATGCGATCCGCGCCCGCCATATATCCCAGCTCCGCGGCGGCGACGCTGGTGCCCCGGTCGTTGTGCGGGTGCAGTGACAGGATCACGTTCTCGCGGTGGTTGAGATTGCGGCTCATCCACTCGATCGAGTCCGCGTAAACGTTCGGTGTCGCCATCTCAACGGTTGCGGGCAGGTTGATAATCACGTTGCGATCCGCGGTCGGCTGGAACACCTCCAGCACCGCGTTACAAACCTCGGCCGCGTACTCCAGCTCGGTGCCGGTGTAGGACTCCGGTGAGTACTCGTAGAAGATCTTGGTGCCGGGTACCCGATACTCGTTGGCGACGCAGAGCTTTGCGCCGGCAATGGCCAGCTCCTTAATACCCGCTTTATCCTTGTTGAAAACCACGTCGCGCTGCAGCACACTGGTTGAGTTGTAGAGGTGGACAACCGCCTGTTTTGCGCCCTTCAGGGAGTCGTAGGTGCGCTCGATCAGGTGCTGACGCGCCTGGGTTAGCACCTGGATTATGACATCCTCCGGGATTGCGTCCTCTTCAATCAGCTGACGCACAAAATCGAAATCGGTTTGGCTCGCTGACGGGAACCCAACCTCGATCTCTTTGTAGCCCATCCGCACCAGCAGATCAAACATTTTACGCTTGCGTTCCGGGCTCATCGGCTCAATCAGCGCCTGGTTGCCGTCACGCAGATCGACGGCGCACCAGCGCGGAGCCTTGGTGATTCGCTTGTTTGGCCAGGTTCTGTCTGGCAGGTCTACCTTAATCTGTTCGTGGAACGGACGGTAACGATGAAACGGCATTCCCGATGCCTGCTGTGTGTTTTGCACTGTTAAACTCTTTCGCTGAAAAAAATGGTGGGTGACCCCAATACAAAACCCCGCGACGAGTAAGGCCTAGTTTAGGACTCGTCGCGGCTACTAAGCAGCGTTAGCGGTCTGTGCATGATTTTATTCTACACCACATATTTTGGCAGGGTGTGTCAGGCAACCCAGCTTTCGCCCTAGAAACCGAGCTTGCCGAGCGCTTTCGGGTCCCGCTGCCACTCCTTCATAACCTTCACCCGCAGCGACAAATAAACCCGTTCACCGAGCAGTTCCTGAATCTGCGAGCGGGCTGCGGATCCGATCCGCTGCAGCCTGGATCCGCCCTTGCCGATAATAATGCCCTTCTGACTGTCACGCTCAACATAGATGGACGCGAAAAGCTGCAAAAGCCCGTCGTCGCGTCGCTCCTGGTCGTCGATTGTGACGGCAATGGAGTGCGGCAGTTCATCACGAGCACCGTCGAGCGCGGCCTCACGAATCAGCTCTGCGATCCGATCCTCTGTGGTCTCGTCCGTGTTTTGCTCAAAATCATAGAGCGGCGGGGAAACCGGCAGCAGACTGATCAGCACATCGCTGAGCGTGTCCAGCTGGCTGCCCTTAACTGCGGAAACCGGCACAACCGCCTCCCAGTCACCGAGCGCGTCAACCTCCGCGAGCCGTTCAATCACCGTGGCACTGTCAGCCTCATCAATCTTCGTGACGATCGCAACCTTTTTAGCGTGCCTGAAGCGGTCAAGCTGATCCCTGATAAACCTGTCACCGGGGCCAACCCGGTCGGTTGCGGGAACGCACATGCCGATCACGTCAACGTCACCGAGCACCGCGCTCACCGTGTCATTCAGTCGCTGCCCGAGCAGTGTGCGCGGGCGGTGGATCCCGGGGGTGTCGACAATAATCAACTGCCCGGCGGGCCTGTGCACAATGCCGCGAATAACCCGCCTCGTCGTCTGCGGTTTCGGGCTTGTGATCGCGATCTTTTCCCCAACAAGGGCGTTGGTGAGAGTTGATTTTCCGACGTTTGGCCGGCCGACAAAGCTAATAAAGCCGGCGCGGAAGTCGTCTGCCTGCGCCTCGACTGGCTCACCAAAACTGCTAGTCATTGCTGTCCCCTTTCCCTTGCTCCCCAAAAGTTTGCGCTGCGCCACCCGCCGGCGCTGTTTGCGCCTCGCCGAGATTCTCTGCCGCGCCCGGTGTGCGCTCTCCCGAGTCTTCCGCGGCACCCCGGGCAGCCTGCGCGGTGACCGCCTCCGGCTCCTCGGCGTCCCCGATCCACCGCGCGTTAATAGCGGTGATGGTGTTGCGTCTGTCTGCCTCGGTGACGGTTAGGCGGATCCCGGCAACATCGACCGTGTCGCCGGCTTCGGCGAGTTTACCCAGCTCTTTAACCAGCAGACCCGCGACCGTATCAACCTCGTCATCGTCAATCTCGATGCCAAACAGCTCACCAAGCTCGGTGACGGTGACGCGCGGGTTTAGCGCGAAGGTGCCGTCAGACAGCAGCTCCGTGTCGGGATCCTCACGGTCGTGTTCATCGCTAATATCACCGATCAGCGACTCCAGGATGTCCTCAAGCGTGATCAGACCGGAGATGCCACCGTACTCGTCAACGGTGAGCGCGAGATGCTGTGACTCGCGCTGCATCTGCTGCAGCAGATCGTCGGCGCGCATCAGATCCGGCACAAACATCGCCGGTTTCATAATCCGGGTGGCATGGGCGGTCTCAGCGGTTTCGCCGTAACGCAGCACAAACCCGCTCGCGTCACGC
Organism: Leucobacter sp. OH1287; assembly: GCF_003859945.1. GTDB lineage: Bacteria > Actinomycetota > Actinomycetes > Actinomycetales > Microbacteriaceae > Canibacter. The sequence continues at coordinate 137,812 of NZ_RQYM01000001.1, read as the reverse complement.
AGATAAACCATGCCCAGAACATCGTCCACATCGGTTGCAATAATCGGCATCCGCGAGTGCCTCGACGCCAGCAGCTGCTCCAGCGCCTGCCGCACAGTGTCGGTTGCGGCGACCGTCTGCATGTCGGTGCGCGGCACCATCAGCTCTCGCACCAGCGTGTCACCGAGCCGCATCAGCGAGCGGATGTAGTTGCGGTCGTCCTCCTCGATCTGCTGCCTCTCCGCGGCGCGATCCACAAGCGAGAGAATCTGTTTATCAGCCTCCGTCGACTCCCCGAGGTTCTCCGCCCTCGTTGCAACCCTGCCGGTGAGGTTTGAGATCATCGCCGACAGCGGTGACAGCAGAACCCCGAGGAACCGCACCAGGTTGGCGGTGAGCCGCAGAACCCGCTCCGGATAGTTGGCGCCGAACGCGCGCGGACTCGCACCCACCAGCAGCAGCGTTGAGACAACCAGCACAAGCGTTGCGGTGATCAGTGTCAGCCACAGCTGATCGATTGTGTAGGCGAGCACAACCGTGATGAACACGGCGGCGAGGCTCTCGGCAATAATCCTGGTGAAGCTAACCGCGTTAATGTGCGACTGCTCGTCGTCGGCGATAGCGCGCAGCGAGCGGTCACTGCGGCGCGACCCCTCCGCCATCCGGTAAATCTCGGAGCGGGATCGGACGTGCAGCGCCGAATCAGCCGCGGCGAGGAGCCCCGCCAGCGTCAGCGACAGCAGCGCGGCAAACAGCAGCGAGATAGCTAAACCAATCGACATCCGCTAACCTCTAGGCCTCGCCGTCCGGATCCGCCGCCGCAAAATCGGCGAGCAGCTGCCCCTGCAGTCCGAACATCTCAGCCTCCTCAACCGGGGTTGCGTGGTCGTAGCCAAGCAGGTGCAAAACCCCGTGGGTGAGCAAAACCGCGCACTCGTCGAGCAGGCTGTGACCCGCAGCATCCGCCTGCTCAGCCGCCACAGCAACGCAGATCACAATATCGCCGAGCATTCCCGGCGGGGTTAACTCGCCCTCGGATCCGGGCACCAGCTCGTCCATCGGGAAGCTCATCACGTCGGTCGCCCCGGGCTCGTCCATCCACTCGATGTGCAGTTTCTCCATCGCCTCAGGTGTCACAAAACTGACGCTGAGCTCGGTTTCCGGGTGCAGATACAACCGCTTAAAGAGGTATTCGGCAAGCCTTTCAAGCCTGCCGGTAACAAGCTCGCTGTCTGATTCATTCTGAAATACAATCGCCACTTTTAGGACTCCGCTACTACTGCTACTACTGCTTCTTCTGCCACTTCTGCAATCACAGCAACTACTGCTGTGCGTAGGCGTCAACGATTCTGCTAACCAGCTCGTTGCGCACAATATCCCCCGCCGTCAGGTTAACAACCGAGATGTCGTCAACCGCCGAAAGCAGTCTCACCGCCTCAGCGAGTCCGCTGTTCTTCACCGGCAGGTCGATCTGGGTGAGATCACCGGTCACAACCATTTTGGATCCGTACCCGAGCCGTGTCAGGAACATCCGCATCTGCTCGGTTGTTGTGTTCTGCGCCTCGTCGAGGATCACAAACGACTCGTTTAGTGTGCGACCGCGCATATAGGCAAGCGGCGCAACCTCGATGGTGCCGCTCTCCAGCATCCGCGGCACCGCGTCCGGATCCAGCATCGCACTGAGCGCGTCAAACAGCGGCCGCAGATACGGGTCGATTTTATCCTCCAGGCTGCCGGGCAAATACCCGAGCCGCTCCCCCGCCTCAACCGCCGGACGGGTCAGCACAATCTTCGCGATCTCCCGCTTCTGCAGCGCCCTCACAGCGGCCGCGATCGCGAGGTAGGTTTTACCGGTTCCCGCGGGGCCAACCCCGAAGGTGACCGTCGAGTTCTCAATCGCCTGCACATACTCCCGCTGCCCCTCGGTTTGTGGGCGGATCCCCCGACCCCGCACCGTCAGAATCGGCTCTCCAAGCTGCTTCACCCCCTCCTCCGGCGATCCTGCACCGCTCAGGTTTTGCACGTCCCGACCGGTTGGAATCCCCCGTCTCCTGGCGATCTCCAGCGCCGCAAACACAACCGCCTCAGCCTTTTTAATGTCTGCCTCACTGCCGCTGAGACTGAGCAGGTGGTCGCGCAGGTGAAACTTCACACCGGGGTGTTCACGCTCAATGCTTTTTAGCAGCTTCTCACCCTCACCGAGAAACTCCGGTAGGTAGACACCGCTTAACAGAATGGATCGGGTTTGCACTCCGCTGCTATCCAACTAGGCTGCGCTCCTCAAGATCCCCGGCGAGCACGTGGGCGTGCACGTGGAACACGGTCTGCCCGGCGCTCGCTCCGCTGTTAAAGATGAGACGGTAGTCACCGTTTGCGTGCTCGGAGGCGAGCTTTTGCGCAACCCCGACAATCTCGGCGAGCAGCGCCGGATCCGCCGCAGCAAGCTGGGTAACATTGTCGTACTCGGTGGTTTTTGGGATCACCAGAATGTGCACCTTAGCCTGCGGGTTAAGGTCTGGGAAAGCGATAACGTTCTCTGTCTCAACCAGAATCTTGGCGGGGATCTCACCCGCGATAATCTTTGTAAAAACTGTGTCGGCTGCCATGCCATAAGTCTAGCGAACAACACTGAAAATCGCTCAGAAAAAGCAGCAGCGCAGCAACCGTGTTCACCCTCCCGATTGCTGCGCTGACTGTGTTGCTCGCTAGTTTTGTGCGAGCGCCTTTACCGGATCCAGACGGTTAATCTGGTAGATTGGCACCGCCGCGGCTGCCACTGTCACCAGCACCGCACCGCCGAACAGTCCGCCCAAAAGCGGCCACGGGATAACCGGGTCATGCATATTGTTAAACAGTGCCACCTTCGCTGCAATCAGGCCGTATGCAACACCGAACGCGCCAATAAAGGTGGTTGCGATGAGTGACAGACCGACCGACTCGATAATCATCATCCGGCTAATCTGCGCCTTGGTGAAACCGAGGGAGCGTAGCAGCCCAAACTCGCGCTTCCGAGAGGCCGCGGTAACAATCGCGTTGTTGATAATGCCGACAATCGCGAGCACAGCGGAGATTGCAACCAGGCCGATTGTGATGCTGATTATCATATCCATCATCTGTAAAATCAACTCCCGCAGCTCTGGTTCACGACCCTGACTCTCAATCTCAAAACTGTGGCGAAGAGTAGCACCAGCTGTTGCAAACATGGTGATCAGGGTGATACCGATGATCAGACCGGTTGCCGCGCGGCCGGTGCGCTTCGGGTCGCTAACCGCGTTGCGCCTCGCGATCCTCACCGCCGGCTTGTTGCCGAGGAGTTTTAGAACACCACGGATAACACCCGGGATCACAACGGAGGCGCCGACCAGCAGGCCGATAAGCGCGAGCAGTCCGCTGCTAAAGCCGAGCAGCAGCGCCCTAGTACTGGATTCAGCGGTTGCCTCCTCGTTGAATGCGATGTCAAGCGCAAACCAGGCGAGCACAACAGCAGCGAGCAGCAGGAGTCCGCCAATGATGCCAGCCGGCAGCAGGGTTGCGCGCTCCCGCTGCAGCAGGTGGGTCTGGCTGAGCGCCTGCAGCGGGGTGATTTTCGTCACCCTCCTGGTACCCCGGTACGCGCTGATAAAGGTGATAGCGACAATCAGTATTCCGACAACAACACACTCAACACTAAACTGCGGCAGCGCGATGTCATACTGACCGAACATCGGCTCCTCAAGCAGGTTAGAGATAACCGCGCCGGCGGCAACACCGATAACCGTGGCAATCAGGCTCGCCGCAACCGCTTTCAGCGACAGTTTAGTGCGCAATTGGGAGCTCTGATACCCGAGCAGCCTGAGCAGCGCAATCGCCCTGCCGTTGCAGCTGACCACCGTGTTCATAATGTTTGAGGTGACAACCGCCGCAGAAAACAGACCGAGCGCCACAATAATAAACGACATCACCGTTTCGGCACCGGTAGAAAAACCCTGCTCGGAGAGGTGCTTTGCAACCACGTTGGCCTTCGCACCAATGTTCGCGATTGCTGCTGAGAACGCGGCTGCTATCAGCGAGACAGTGCCCACGGCGGTCAGATCGCCGGGTTTAATAATCGACTTCAGTGCTGGATTTGCCATGATCGCACCTACTTCTCGGTTGAGTCGGCAGCAACACCGGCCGCAGCGGGGTTAGCACCGGCGACCGGGTTAGCACCGGCGGCAGCTGGATCCGCGGCGCCTGCCCCGTTCTGCTGACGAACATCCGAGATCACAACGCCGTCACGGAGGTGGATAATGCGATCCGCCGTCGCAGCAGCGGCCGGGTCGTGGGTCACCATCACCAGCGTCTGACCGTACCTCTTTACCGCCTCGCGCAGAATCCTCAGCACCTCAGCGCTGTTGTGGCTGTCCAGGTTACCGGTTGGCTCGTCAGCGAAGATCACATCCGGGCTGCCGGCGAGCGCGCGGGCAATCGCAACGCGCTGCTGCTGGCCGCCGGAGAGCTGATCCGGGGTGTGGTGGATCCGCTCGCTGAGGCCGAGCAGGTTCACTAGGTCGTTGATTCGCTGCCGGGTTGTGGCGTCGATGGTTTTACCGTCGAGGTCGAAGGGCAGTTCAATGTTCTGCAGCGCGGTCAGGGTTGGGACGAGGTTGAAGGACTGGAAGACGAACCCGACATTGCGCCGGCGCAGCAGTGTTAGCGACTTGTCACCGAGCTTTGTGATGTCGGTGTTGCCGTACCAGATGCTGCCCTCGCTAACCGAGTCGAGACCGGCGGCGAGGTGCATGAGGGTGCTCTTACCGGATCCGCTTGTGCCCATAATCGCGGTGAACTCGCCCTGCTCAATGCCGAGCGTCACGTTGTTGAGGGCAACAACCCTGGTCTCCGCTGTTCCGTAGTACTTTGATACGTTCTGTAGATTTACAATAGCCATATTGTCAGTCTATTTAGAGCGCAACAAAACAGCTGTAGTCTCAGGTTTGATGTTGGTCGTCCCCTGGTATGATTCGCGATACAGCCACAGAACAGCCCTAAAACAGCCGCTGATCGGGGCTAAAGCGCCTGCCCCGGGGAGATAATCCCGGCCTCGTAGGCGTCAATCACCAGCTGCACCCGATCCCGGTAGCCGAGCTTTTGGAAGATCCGGGAGATGTGGGTTTTCACGGTTGACTCGGTGACGAACTCGTGTTTGGCTATCTCCTGGTTGCTTAAACCCTGCGCCGCGAGTTTGAAGATTGCGTATTCGCGCTCGGTGAGGATCTCGCTAAACTCGGCCTCCCTGGACACCTGTGTTGCTTGCGATTTCGCCTCCAGCTTCAGCAGCTCAATCGCCGCGTTGGCGCTGATAATCGGGGCTCCGCTCGCCGCAGCTCGAATGCTCGCGAGCAGCATCTCCGGTTGCGCGTCCTTGAGCAGATAGCCGCTCGCGCCCGCACGCAGCGCCCTGGCAACCGCATCGTCAAGGTCGAAGGTTGTCAGCATCACAATGCGCGGTTTTTCGCAATCCCTCCCCGCGAGGATCTGCACGGTCGCCTGAATACCGTCAAGCTCGGGCATTCTAACGTCCATCAAAATCACGTCCGCGTCCCAGCCGCTGTATTCCGAAACAGCCTGCAGCCCGGTTTCTGCCTCACCGACAACGGTGATATCTGGCTGACTCTCGAGCACCATTTTGATGCCCGTCCTAAAAATCGCCTGGTCATCAACCAGCGCGACCCTGATCATGTTACCCATTTTTCTCCCCCCGGTTACGCGTCCCGGTCAAGCGGCACAGTGACGGTGACCCTCCACATTTTATCGCCAAGCTGTGGATCCGCGCCGCTGTAGATCTGACCGCCGATCGCCGCCGCTCGCTCCCGCATCCCGATCAGGCCAAAACCGCTGCCGGTCTCAGACTGTTTCTGGTTCCACTGCTGCCCGGGCGCTACCCGGTTGCTGATGCTCAGACGAAGCTGTGAAGTGTGCCAGTCGACAACAATCAGAATCGGTTTTGAGCGATCCGCGTATTTAATCGCGTTGGTGATACTCTCCTGTGCGATTCGATAGATGGCGCTCTGCTGCAGTGCACTAAGACCGCCAGCCTCGCCGGTGATTCTTAAATCCACCTCAAAACCGGCATTTTTAGCGCTGCGGACCAGGTCAGATATGTCCGAGAGACTGGCTCCGGGGCCATCCCCCTGCTGGTGACGCAGCCGCTCTAACAGCGCGCGGATATCGCGCAGTGAGCTGCGGCTCGCGTCCGCGATCTCGGCGAGCGCCTGCTGGGCGAACTCCGGTTTCGCGGCGGCGGCGAATCGCGTTCCCTCCGCCTGCGCAACGATCGCGGCGAGTGAGTGGGCGAGAATGTCGTGCATTTCACGGGCGATTTGGGCTCGCTCCGCGGCCACCGCTGTCTGGTGTTCAAGCCTGCGCATCTCGGCGAGCGCGATTGTCTGCTGTGTCTCCAGCTCTTTTGCTCTTCTGCCGGCGCCGACGAGCGCTCCCAAAAGCCAGGTTGAGATGTAGATAAAGCCAAACAGAAGGCTGCCTGCGATAACGGTTACAAGCCAGCGTGGCACAGGACTGTTTGATGCCGCTTCTACAGGACTCAGACTGACACTCTCATAAACTAAGAACTGGATAGACACGGCAATCACCGCGAGCAGCACAAAAACCAGGGTGAGGTTTTTAAACGCCCGGCTGGAAAACGCTGCCCCGCAGTAGATAATCGGCACCAGCACGACCAAATAGCCGGGCATCGGGATCGCAACAACGGAGCTGGCGATCAGCGAGAGGAAGCTTAACAGCAGGGAAATAAACGGCGAGAATCTGACGAGCGCGAGCCCCGCAATCTGGCAGCCGCCGCACAGGATCCACGCGATTAGCTGTGTTGTCGAGGGGATGTTGACGGTGCCGACGAGGTAAAACAGCAGACCGAATACAGCGCCCAGGATTGACAGCGTCCACTCGCTTTTGTGCAGTGGCTGGTAGAGGTCGCTGCTTTTAAACCCGAGGTTTCTGACTCGCTGCCGTAACATCTAACTCCCCGCTCTCACCAGTGTTCCTGAACCGTGTTGGCGACGGCGAGCGCTGCGGCGCCCGCGCTGGAGGTGCGCAGCACCGTGTCGCCGAGCCTAACGCCCACGGCTCCCGCGGCTGTCAGGGAGGTTGTCTCGGTCTCGGTTATGCCGCCCTCTGGCCCGACTATCAACAGCAGGGTGTCTGTTGCGGCGGGCAGTTGCCCGAGCACCCGGCTGAGTCTGTTTTCGGCGCGTGGATCCAGCACCAGCGCGAGCGTGCCAGCCTCGCCGCAGAGTCTTGCGAGCTCAGCTGTTGTGTGGATCCGCTGCACCTCGGGGATTACAGCCCTGAGCGACTGTTTCGCGGCCTCTCTCGCGATCCGCTGCCATTTTTGCTGCCCCTTTTGCTGTTTTGTCTGGTTTTGCCAGAGTGAGACGGAGCGGCTGGCCGCCCACGGGATAATCGCGTTAACCCCGAACTCGGTTGTCTGTTCAACAGCTCGGGTGTCGCGGTCACCCTGCGCGAGCGCCTGCACTAAAACGGTTTTTAACCCCGATGGGGCGGGGGTTTGCAGTTCACTCACAACAGCGGTGAAGGCGGGGGCGGATCCCTTCACCACGTCACTCACCCGGGTGACGGCGATCTCTCCCCCGCCGTTGCCGATAAGCACCTGTTCGCCTGTGCGCAGGCGCGCAACACTAACCGCGTGTCTAGCCTCCTCACCGGTGATGGTGAGTGCGGCGCCGGGTTTTAGTGTCTCCGGGGTGAGTGTTTCGTCGTAGTAGAGGTGCGCCATTAGCTGTTGAAGAAGCGGTCCCTGAGTTTACCGAAGAAGCCGCGCTGGAACTGGCCAAGCTGCGGTGCCTCGGTTGGCCGCTGCCTGGCGAACTCGCGCAGGATCTCGGTCTCTTTTTTGTTCAGTTTCACGGGGGTGATAACCTGCAGCGCGATCTTCAAATCGCCGCGTCTGGTGCCGTGCAGCTCGGTAATGCCGCGGCCCTTGACGGTTAGCACGTCGCCGGACTGTGCACCCTCCGGGATTTCGGCGAGCACCTCCCCGTCAAGCGACTGCAGGATCGCGTTTTTGCCGAACACGGCGTCGACCATCTGCACCTCCAGTGTGCACAGCAGGTCGTAACCGTCGCGGCTGAAGATGTCGTTGTGTTTTAGTTTGAACTCGATGTAGAGGTCACCGTTTGGTCCGCCCGCTGGGCCGACCTCACCGGCGCCGCGCATCTGCAGGCGGGTGCCGTCCTCGATCCCCGAGGGGATCTCAATGTTAATTACCCGACGCTCCCGCACCCTGCCTTTTCCGCCGCAGTCGAGGCACGGCCGGTCGATCACGGTGCCGTAGCTTTCGCAGGATCCGCACGGGTGATTGGTGACAACGTTGCCGAGGATTGAACGCACCTGCCGCTGCACGTGACCGGTGCCGCCGCAGATGTCGCAGGTGCGTGGCTGGGTGCCGTCCGCACAGCAGCTGCCCTTGCAGGTGTCGCAGAGCGCCGCGGTGTTGATTGTGATCTCGCGGGAGGCGCCGAACACGATCTCCTGCAGTTCAACGTCCATGCGGATCAGCGCGTCATCACCGGGTTGCACCCGACTGCGTGGGCGCCCGGATCCGCTAAAGCCAAAACCGGCGCCGAACATGTTGCCGAGAAAGTCGCCCAGGTCGGTGAATCCACCCATCCCCTCGGCGCCCCCCATATCGTAGCGGCGACGCTCCTCCGGGTTGCTCAGCACATCGTAGGCGTGAGTCACCTCTTTAAACTTTTCGGCAGCTTCGGGACTCGGATTACGGTCAGGGTGCAGCTTGGTCGCGAGCTTGCGATAAGCCTTCTTAATCTCTTCGTCAGTTGCATCTCGGCTCACGCCGAGCACTTCATAATGGTCAGCCACCTGGCAGTGTCTCCTAGCTGTGGTAAAGGTCTATACCTGTCTAATCTACCGGTTTTATTTTAAAAGAGTGTGAATCACAGTGTCGGCCAACAGTCGACCGCGCAGCGTCGGCACAAGCCGCCGCTGTTTAATCGCGATGACTGGATCAACAAGCCCCGCCGCAATCAGCTCCGGCACGTGCCGCCTCTCATCGGGGGTTAAAACAGCCGTGTCAAGGCCAGTCACAATCCTGGTCTCCAACAGCAGCCGCTCTGTGCGCCGGGTTTCCTCGTCGAGCACCTCCCGTGCCTGGGCCGGGGTACCACCCGCTGCGATGCGATCCGCGTAGGCGCGCGGGTGTTTAACGTTCCACCACCTGACGCCGCCGACGTGGCTGTGCGCACCGGGGCCAACACCCCACCAGTCCGCCCCCTCCCAATACGAGAGATTGTGTTTAGACCGGTTATTTTCCCCGCGAGCCCAGTTGCTTATCTCATACCACTGGTAGCCGGCGGCGCTGAAACACTCGTCCGCGTACTGGTACATTTCGGCGTGTGTGTCATCGTCCGGCATCGGGTAAACACCGCGTTTAATCTGAGCCGCAAGTTTCGTCCCCGGTTCCACAATCAGTGCGTAGGCGGAGATATGGTCGGGTTCGCAGGCGAGCGCCGCGGCAACACTAACCCGCCACTGCTGCACTGTCTCCCCCGGTGCGCCGTAGATCAAATCCAGGCTGACATCGAGCCCAACCTGTTTCGCCCAGGCAACCACCTGCGGCACCCGCTCGGGTTTGTGGGTGCGATCAAGCACCGCCAAAACCTCGGGAACAGCCGACTGCATCCCGAAACTCACCCGGGTAAAACCCGCGGCTTTCAGCTCGGTCAGATATGCCAGATCAACCGAGTCGGGGTTTGCCTCGGTTGTCACTTCCGCGCCGGGAGCCAAACCCCAGGTGGTTTTAATCTGCTCAAGCATTTTCACCAGGTCTGAGGCGGGCAGCAGCGTCGGGGTGCCGCCCCCGAAGAACACGGTGCTCGCCTGCCTTGCAGCAACACCCGCGCGATCCAGCACCTCACCCGCGAAACGCATCTCCGCCATTGCCTCGCCCGCGTAGCTGGAACGGTTGGTTGTTCCCAAGTCAACCGCTGTGTAAGTGTTGAAGTCACAGTAACCGCAGCGCACGCGGCAGTATGGCACGTGCACATAAACCCCAAATTTGCGGGTTGCGGATCCGCTAGCGGCCTGCATCGGCAGCGAACCGTCGAACGGCACCGGGTCGCCCGGCGGCAGTGCGCTCGGCACTATTCTTCACCACTGGCCGCGGCCGCGGTCGGGCGCAGCGCCTCAAGCACCTCTAGGTTGGTTGCGACAATCGCTTTCAGCTGCGCACTGCGACCGATTGCGAACAGTCGCCACTCCGGGTGCACAAAACCACGGGTGAGACCCCAGACACTGCCGTCCTCCCGAAGGTGAACACTGAGCAGCAGCTCCCCGGTTATTGGTTCGTCGGCGAGTGACCCGAGCATCAGCTGCGCGCGCTGGGCGGCGCTGATTGCCCTGAGCACCTTCCAATTAACTGTCTGTTTACGCACTCGCAAAGACACCTGGTCTCCGATCATCGCGTACGGTTCACCGGTCGCGCTAAACAGCTGCTCCTGGTTTGGGGCCGCGGTTGCAGCGGGGGTTGCTGACACAAAACAGTCAGCCTGTTTGTGCGCCTGCCAGGTCATTAGCGCACTAACAACGCTGACGAAGCGTTCCTCGGAGCTGCCGAGTTTGATCCGCTTCTCAAACACCACCGCCTTGTTGGGCGGGAACCTAAGCAGGTCTGGGTCAGCGCTCGCGCCAACCTCAGCATAGCCCAGCGGGCTCTGCTGAAACGTTTTCCTGCGGCTGATACGCATTACCGTTTCGACTCTTTACCCTCGACGTCACCGGACAGCGCAGCAATAAACGCCTCCTGCGGCACCTCAACTGAGCCGACCTGCTTCATCCGTTTCTTACCCTCTTTTTGCTTCTCCAGCAGTTTTCGTTTACGGCTGATGTCACCGCCGTAGCACTTCGCAAGCACATCCTTGCGGATCGCACGAATCGTCTCACGTGCGATCACCCTCGCACCAATCGCCGCCTGAATCGGCACCTCAAACTGCTGCCTCGGAATCAGTTTGCGTAACCGCTCAGCCATCATCGTGCCGTAGTGGTAAGCGTTGTCGCGGTGCACAATCGCGCTGAACGCGTCAACCTTGTCACCCTGCAACAGAATATCAACCTTCACCAGGTCAGACTGCTGTTCCCCGTCTGGCTCGTAGTCGAGGCTAGCGTATCCCTGGGTGCGGCTCTTTAAGCTGTCGAAGAAGTCGAACACGATCTCACCGAGCGGGATCCGGTAGCGCAGCTCAACCCGCTCAGTCCCCAGATACTCCATTCCGAGCAGGGTGCCGCGGCGTGACTGGCAGAGCTCCATAATCTGCCCAACATAGTCTTTCGGCGCGAGGATCGCGGACTTCACCATCGGCTCGTAAACCGCCGAGATTTTACCGTCCGGGTACTCGCTCGGGTTTGTCACAGTCACCTCCAGGCCGTCCTCTCGAACAACCCGATAGACAACCGACGGCGCGGTCGCAATCAGATCGAGGTTAAACTCGCGGCGCAGTCGCTCGCTAATAATCTCCAGGTGCAAAAGCCCCAAGAAGCCGCAGCGGAACCCGAAACCGAGCGCAACCGAGGTTTCCGGCTCATACTGCAGGGCAGCGTCAGAGAGCTTCAGTTTGTCAAGCGCCTCACGCAGAACCGGGTAGTCGCTGCCGTCAATCGGGTAGAGTCCTGAGAACACCATTGGTTTCGGGTCGGTGTATCCGGCGAGCGGATCCGTTGCCGGCGCTGCCTTCGCGGTCACCGTGTCACCAACCTTCGACTGGCGCACATCCTTCACACCGGTGATCAGGTAACCCACCTCACCAACGGCGAGGCCTTTGGTCGGCACCGGCTCCGGTGCGGAGACACCGATCTCCAGCGCCTCATGCTCGGCGCCGGTTGACATCATCAGGATCTTCTCCCGCGGGGTAAGTTTCCCGTCAACCATTCTGACATAGGTGACAACACCGCGGTATGGGTCGTAGACGGAGTCGAAGATCATCGCGCGCGCTGGCGCGTCCGCCTCACCGACCGGGGCGGGAACAGCCTCGATTACCCGGTCAAGCAGCTCGGCAACACCGTCACCGGTTTTCCCGGAAACGGCGAGCACATCAGACTGGTTGCAGCCGATCAGATCGGCAATCTCGCGCGAGTATTTTTCGGGATCCGCCGCGGGCAGATCGATTTTGTTGAGCACCGGAATAATCTCCAGGTCGTGCTCCATCGCCAGATACAGGTTTGCGAGGGTTTGCGCCTCAATGCCCTGCGCAGCATCAACCAGCAAAATCGCGCCCTCACAGGCCGCCAGGGAGCGAGAAACCTCGTAGCTAAAATCGACGTGACCGGGGGTGTCGATCATGTTCAGCGCGTAGTCAACACCGTCGTACTGCCAGTTCATGCGAACCGCCTGCGACTTGATGGTGATACCGCGCTCACGCTCAATATCCATCCGGTCAAGATACTGGGCACGCATCTCACGGTCGGGAACGGTCCCGGTTATCTGCAGCATCCTGTCTGCAAGCGTCGACTTGCCGTGATCAATGTGCGCAATAATACAAAAGTTGCGAATCACACTCGGCTGCGTTGCAGCCGGAACAGGTGGATTGCTACTGCGAGGTGCCATAGAGGTAATTATCCCATGCTGTGCTGAAAGCTAGTAAGACAGAAACACACGCACAACCAGAGTGGTTGCGCGTGTGTTGAAGATATTAAGAGGGCTTAGATAGCGGCAACCTTTTTAGCAAGCTTTGACTTGCGGTTAGCAGCCTGGTTCTTGTGAATAACACCCTTGCTAACTGCCTTGTCAAGCTTCTTGCTTGCCAGCTGCAGGGCAGCTGTTGCGGCAGCCTTATCACCAGCTGCAGCAGCCTCACGGGTCTTACGCACGAGGGTGCGGAGCTCGCTCTTGTATGCGCGGTTGCGCTCGGTTGCCTTCGCGTTGGTGCGAATGCGCTTAATCTGCGACTTAATATTTGCCACGTTTGTCCTTTAAATAGCTTAGATACGTACCTGTTTATTAACCGCGAGACAAGAGAGGGCTGCCAGCGCGGAAGTGTGTGGTGTGACCACACGCAAGCCAATAAAAACCTTACCACACCAGAGCCTGAAAACAGTAGCTGGCACACAAACACTGGGGTGTTTCGCTGCTCTGCACGGCCCTGCTAGATTCGCCCGCGTTTTGCGATGAAGCTGACGTACCGCTCCAGCGCAAACTCGGGATCCTTGCTGCCGCCCTTCACACACCACTCGGTTTCAGCCGCCAGGTCGATTGCGCGCGCCAGATCCGTTTCACGCCATCTGCTCGCGTCACGCTTCGCCTGCTGTCGCTGCCAGGGAGCCATCTGCGCCGCCTGCCCCGACTGCCCCGCGCCAAACACGCGCGCCATATTGCGCACCCGCAGGTTAATCGCGGCGAGCAACTGCACACAGTTAGCTCCGGTTGCTAGCGCGTGCCGCAGCGTCACAAGCGCGTCACCGTGCCTGCCAGCGCACGCATGGTCGGCAATCTTAAATGCGTTAACCTCAACCCGACCGGCGGTTATCACCGCAACATGTGACTCTGTAACAACCCCGCCGGTGTCCCGCACAAGCTGTTCACTAATCGACGCGAGCTCCGCTAGATCGTCAGCGTAGGCATCAATGAGCAGCTGCACGGCGGCGTGCGAGATTTTGCCGCCCGCACGATCCACCACCTCGGTAACGAAGCCGACCCGCTCGGCCGCTTTCATCTCTGCGCAGTCAACCTCGATCGCGCCGGGAACAGCGCGCAAAACCTTTAACGCCGCTGCCCCGGTGTTGCCGCCGCGGTGCCTAACCGCGAGGGTTGTTTGCGGATCCAGAAACTGCACAACCTCCTTCAGGTCGCTGATCAGCCGCGCCCCCGCCTTCTCAAGCGAGGTCACAAACAGCAGCCGGGGTTCACCAAACAGTGACGGGCTCGCCTCCGTTAACAGCTGCCCGGGCTGGTAGTTGAGCGGATCAATATCGGTGACCAGCAGGTCCGGGTGCTGGGTTTTCAGCTGCTGTCGAAGATCCTGGTAGCCGCGCTCCGCAAGCGCATCAACCTTGCCGTAGAGAAGCACAACCGGGGCGGGTTTTATCGCGTTGTAACGCAGTTTTTGGGGTTTGCTTGCCGTCGCCATAACGCCGCCCTCTAGTAGAAGTTTTGCCCGGTTTTACGCACCCACAGCTGTCTCAGCAGTCGTTCAAACGCCGCGTTCCAGAGCCGGGTTTTTACGGGGCTGAGCACCTGTTCGTAGGCGCCGATATAGTCGGTTATCTGCTTCACAAACGCGGTTTTGAACAGTCCCATCCCGTAGTGCGGGTGTGTTTTGTCCTTGATCTTTTCGCTCGGTGGGGTTCCGCAAAAGTCGTACTCTGAGATCCCAAAATCACGGATCAGCTCCGTAATCGCCCGCCACTGTACGAGGTTGGCGTCGCCGTACTGCCGGCCCTCAGAGAGGGATCCGCCGTCTTTGTAGGTGCCTTTTTTGCCGTACCTGACAACGAACGCGGCAACAACCGGTTTGTTGTCGGTGAAGGCGAAATAGAAGCGGCCCTGGTCTTTTTCGGCGAACTCTGACCAGAACTTTTTATAGTACTCAAACGGCCGAATCAGCTGTTTTTGACCTCCGACGTTCTGCATCAGCGAGTACATTGTACGCATGTTTTCGTCGCTGGCGCTCACCCGCTCCACTCGGCAACCCTCCCGGGCTGCTCTGCGGATCGCGTTCCTCGACCTGGATCCGAGGGTTTTTAACAGTTCTTCCTCGTCCGTGGTCTTAATCGGCAGAATCGCGGTGTGGTCATTGGGCTGCAGGTTAACGCTTTTCACCAGACCCGCTGCGCTAAACAGCTGCCGGTTGTTATCGTTCAGGAGAATATCCGGCTCGATTTTGATGGTGAAAACCCGCAGCCGCTTATCCGCAACAAACCGCCTGTTCGCCTCGCAAAAAGCGGCGATGTGGGCGGGATCCGCTAGCGCCGGCCCCTTAATCATGTACCAGAATCTGCCGAGCAGCGGCACCTGTTTTTCCAACACCAGGTTATAGCTGCGATAGTTTTCGGCGGCGCTTTCGCCCTGGAACTCGTGCACTAGATAGCGGGCACGCCAACCGCCGCCGAGCTGTTTTGTTGCAGCGTAGCTCGCCGACTGCAGCATATTGCCGCCGCCGGGGTTGCCTGTCACGTGCTCGTCCCACGCCGCAATCTCCACGGGTGTCGCAAACCTGGTTGTTGCCGCTACCACAGCTTCCTTTCTTCTTTAACCGCCGCTAATGCTCGCTAAAACCCGCTAGTTTGAGAGTTTCAGAGCCTGCTCCAGCGCGGCCTTCAACTTCGCGTCTGCCTCACCGTAGGCGGTCCAGTCGCCACGCTTCATCGCCTCGTCACGCTCCAGCAGGGCGTCCTGCATGGCGCGCAGGGCGCTGCTCAGGTCCGTGGCGGATCCACCATCGGCGGGCTTGGTGTCTGCGGCGTCGCCGGTGTTTGCGGTGTCACCGGATCCGCTAGCCGCGCCCGGATCTGTCGGCTGCGCAGCGTCACCGTCTGCCGCCCCGTCGCTTGCCACCGTGTCAGTGTCGCCGGCGCTTGCACCGGAGTTACCCTCAAACAGCTTGTCCAACGCCTCATCGAGGGTGTTCTCGAAGGCGATCTTGTCACCGAATGACACAAGCACCTTCTGCAGCAGCGGGAAGCCACGGCCGGTTTTACCCTGCACATAAACCGGCTGCACATACAGCAGACCGCCGCCGATTGGCAGGGTCAGCAGGTTGCCGCTGATCACCTGGGTTGTTTCACCCTGGCGCAGAATGTTCAGCACCTGCGAAACACTCGGGTCGGTGTTGAAGCTGTTTTGCACCTGGCTCGGGCCGTAAATGTTTGTGCTCTTTGGTAGCACAAGCATCTTCAACTTGCCGTAGTTCTTGTTGATCTTCCCGGCCTCGCCGCCCGCGTTAGAGTCGGCCGCGAGGTAGCCGGTCAGAATATCCCTTGTGTTGTCACCGGACTGTTTCGGGATGTAGGTCGAGTAGATGGAGAAGTTCGGTTCCGCGCCCTTACCCGGTGACAGCGTCAGATAGTAGGGTGGCTGCGCTGGCGCGCTGGCGCTCGCAATAACCGCCTCCTCCTGGCTAGCAGACTGCTCACTGGTCAGTTTTGAGGTGACCGGGTCACTCGGGGTGCGCCAGGCATCCTCGTTTGAGTAGAAGGCGCCCGCGTCTGTGACGTGGTATTCGCCGAGCATCTCACGCTGCACCTTAAACAGGTCGTTCGGGTAGCGCACGTGCGCGAGCAGTTCCGCGCTCATCTCCTCAACGCCGGTGAGACTGTCAGGATAAACCTTCGACCACGCTTTCAAGAGCGGATCCTCGGTGTCCCAGGCGTAGAGGGTTACTTTACCGTCGTAGGCATCAACCGTTGCCTTCACCGAGTTGCGGATGTAGTTGATCCGGTTCTCCGGTGCAACGGTTGTGTTGTCAGCGTCGATCAGCGCCCTGCTCATGTCGGTGACCTTCGAGTAGGGGTAGTTGCTGCTGGTTGTGTAACCGTCAATAATCCAAACAACTCGCCCGTCAACAACGGAGGCGTAGGGTTGTTTGTCGATTGTCAGGTACGGCGCAACCGCCTGCACTCGATCAACCGGGTTGCGCTGGTAGAGGATCTGGGATCCGTCAACAACCGCACCGGACAGCAGCACCTCCAGGTCTTGGAACTTCATCGCGTAGATCAGTTTCTCAAAGACACCGTTCAGCACTGGGCCGCCCTCACCGGAGAAGGTTGTGAGGTTCTGCCGCTCCCCCGAGACATCCTTGGTTTCGGTGTTCTTGGCTGCCTCACTGTCGTTTGTTTCACCGGTTGCGGCAGCCTCGGCGGTCTGCTCGTTATCTGCCGGGTAGTCAACCTCGATCGGTTTATCACGCTTACCGCCAACGATTGAGTACTCTGGCGACTCTAGACCGAAGTAGATGCGCGGCTCAAACTCGCCGAGCTTACCGCTGGTTGGGATGCCGTTCTCCAGGAACACCGGCTCACCGCTCGCGGAACGCTGGTTACCGTATGCCGCAACCAGGCCGTAGCCGTGGGTGTAAACAAGTGTCTGGTTGTACCAGCCGTTTTGGTTTTCAACGTTGATCTCACGCGGTGCAGAGACGGTGTCCTCAATCTTGCCGTCGATGTTGTAGCGGTCAACGCTCAGCGAGTTTGGGAAGCTGTAGTACTGTTTGCTCTGCTCAAGCTGCGCGAAGGTTGTTGCGATCACGGCAGGATCCATAATCCTGATGTTCGCGGTTGCAACCGCGTCATCACGCAGCGCGCCCGCGGTTGCGTCAGTTACAGCGTCGTAGCGTTCTGTCTCAACCTTGTCGATGCCGTAGGCGGCGCGGGTTGCTTTAATGTTGCGGTCAATATACTCGGCCTCAAGGCTCTTCTCATCCGGTTTAACCCGGAACTCCTGCACACCCCACGGGTAGCCGCCGCTGAGCACAATCGAGGCAACAATCAAAACCGCTGCGCCCGTGATTGACAGCCGCCATTTACCGGTTGCCGCGGTTATCACAAACAGCAGCGCCACAATCACAACAATACCGGCGAGGATTTGTAGACCCGGGATCACCGCGTTCACGTCAGTGTATGACGCACCGGTGATCAAACCGGTTGGCCTGGTCAGGGTTGCGTACTGTGAAACCCAAACGCGCCCCGCCTCAAACAGCAGCCAGAGCACCGCAATAATCGCGGTCTGCACCCTTGTTGCTTTCGAGATTTTAATGTCTTTACCGGTGATTGCGATACCGCCGAACACGAGGCTAAAGAGCAGCGCACCGAGCAGTGAAATAACCAGCACGGTCTGCGCGAACACAATCGCGCCTTGCAAAACCGGCAGGGTAAACAGGTAGAACTGGTTGTCGATACCAAACTGTGGGTCGGTTACACCGGTCGCTTCGCTGTTTAGCCAGAGGATCACGTCACGCCAGTTCGCGGCGAGCGCACCGCCCGCAACCGCGCCAACGGCTGCCGGGGCACCGAGTGTGACGAGTTTCCGCAGCGGCTCAATCGCCTCCTTGTACCGCTCCACCTGTGAGTTGATGCGCGCGTAAACCGGGCGTTTCCGGTAGGCGATAACCAGGTTCAGCCAGAGCGGTATCGCCATTGCGAAGAAACCGATCAGGAACATGATTGCTGCCGCGATCCACTGCGTTGCCCAAACTCGGATGAACCCGAGCTGGTCGTACCAGAGCACGTCGGTCATAATGCCCGCGAAAACCGTGAACGCGATAATCAGTGCGATCACGATTGCCGAGGTTATGACGAGCGGAGAAAATCGGCGTTTTTGCGTTGCTGCGGTTGCTTTAGCGCTCACGGCTGCCTTCCTGGGGTTTTAACTGGTTTAGCTATTTTAGCCTGTGGAGTTAAAAGTTATCTGGCTAGGTTCAAGGTTTTTGTGCCCGTTTTCACGGTGTTGTTTTGCAGGCAGCAATGCCGGGGGTGGATCCGCCCGCAGCATAGTTTTTTACCGCCTCGTGCGCCTCGTGGAGTGTTGAGACCACCGCGATGTCCATGTCGCCGGGGATTTCAGCGGGCAGATCGTGGCAGTTTTCTGCCGACATCAAAAACAGATCGGTGTCGGCGCGGCTGGCCGCGTAGAGTTTCTGGGTTAGCCCCCCGATCGGGCCGACCCTGCCGGTGTCGTCGATTGTGCCGGTGCCGCTGACGATTTTTCCGCCGGTCAGCTCCCCCTCGGTGAGCTCGTCGATAATCGCGAGGCTGAAGATCATGCCTGCGCTGGGGCCGCCGATCCGGTCGATCGCGTATTTCACGGTGACGGGTGCCTGGTAGACGTTTTTCCCGGAGACGCCGATCAGCCAGATCCTGTCATCGTAGAGCTGGGGTTTTACAGAAACGGTTTCAACCTCCCTTGTTTCTGCCCGCTCAACGGTTAGTTCCAGGGGTTTATCGGCGCTCTGCTGCACCAGCTGCTGAAGCTGCGCGATCCCGAGAATCGGCTCGCCCGCGATCTCGGTAATAAAATCTCCCTCGTGGATCAGGCCTGCGGCGCCGAACTCCTGGTTGACGTTAACCACCTCAATCTTGGTTGGCACGTCCATCCCGAGTTCCCGCTGCGCAGCCGCGGCGGCCGAGTTTTGCGAGGACTCCATCAGCGCGTTGTTGAGTTTTTCGCGATCCGCTGAGCTCTCGTCCTCACCGTAATACTCTGCGACCGGGACAATATGCTGTGATTTATCGAACGCCGCAAACAGCAGCGAACCCCAGCTGCGCGGATACTCTTTGTTGCCAGAGATTGTCACCGTCAACAGGTTGAGTGTGCCAGCTGACGGATACACCGTCGCGGACTCGTCAAACTGTAGAATCTGCTCGGTTCCCGACTCTGTCTCCACCTCGCCGAGCGTGTTTAGCACAGGTCCCGGCTGCTCAACCAGGTACGGCGACGGCAGAAACGGCAGCGCAGCAAGCAGCCCGTAAAGCAGGATCATCACCACTCGTTTGTGACGCCTGCCAGCTTTTTGGGGATCGCCCTGGCCGCTGTTCGCTGTTGGCGTGTACGGATCTGTCATAACAAACCAATTTATCAGAGCTTTTTTATCAACTCCGAGTAGCGTTTTAGCAAGAGAAAAGATTGTGAGCAGCAAATGAGCGATAACCAACCAAACCCAAACAACGGTTTTGATCCGGAGGATTTACAGCGCCTGATGCGTGAGATGTTCGGGGCTGACGGATCCATCACCCCGGAGGAGATTGCGAAGGCAACCGGTATCCCGCTGAGCACCGCCCAGCTAAACCACGCGATGATGGCGTTCCAGCGCGCAATGTCTGGTGAGCAGGTGGAAATCAACTGGGATAACACCCGGGAGGTGGCGCTGCAAACAATCCGTGAGAGTGACAAACGAGATGCTGACAGCGCACAGCTGATCAGCGGGATGGAGAACGCCTCCCAGGCGGCGATAACGCTCGCAACCCTGTGGCTTGACGAGGTGACAACCATGGGAACAACCGCTGACGCCCCGCGCCTGCTAACCCGCGAGCAGTGGGTTGAACAGAGCCTCAGCACCTGGATTGAGCTGGCAAAACCGGTTGCGGAGTCAATGGCGGACGCGCTGGAGAGCGGCATGCGGGAGCAGCTGCCCGAGGAGATCGCGGAGAATCTGCCGCAGCTCGCGGGCGTCACCCGCAATATCGGCGGTGCCCTGTTTGCGATGCAGCTCGGTAGCGCGGTTGGGCAGCTCGCCTGTCAGGTTGTCAGCGGCGGCGATATCGGGATCCCGCTGATCACCGGTGAGGGGCACTCAGGCGGTGCGCTGCTGCCGGAGAACATGACACTGTTCGCCAACGATCTTGACCAGTCTCCGCAGGATGTTGCGCTCTATCTCACCGTGCGCGAGCTCGCTCACGCCCGCCTGTTTAAGCACGCCAAGTGGCTGCGCACCGATTTTATTCGCGCGATCACCGATTACGCTCGCGAGATCGAGTTCAATATCACAATGCTTGACGCGGTCAACGACAGTTTCGACCCGTCACAGCAGGAACAGCTGCAGGAGATGATCAGCTCTGGCGCGCTAATTCCGCCGAAAACCGCGGCGCAGGAGGCTGCTCACGAGCGCCTTGAAACAACCCTCGCGCTGATTGAGGGCTGGGTTGACGCGGTTACCGCGAAGGCGACCGAGAAACTTCCGGGCGCCGAGAGCATCGCCGAGATGGTGCGGCGCAGGCGCGCAACCGGTGGCCCCGCCGAAAAGACATTTGGCACGCTGATCGGACTCGAGTTGCGTCCGCAGAAGCTGCGTGAGGCGGCGAAGATGTGGCAGCTGCTCGCTGAGCGCGGCGGCGATAAAGCCCGAGACGAACTGTGGTCGCACCCCGACCTGCTGCCGACCGCGGAGGAGATTGAGCACCCCGCCAAGCTGCTGGAGCGGCTGGGGCACGCCGGTCAGCGTCCCGAGGAACTGTCCGACGATATTGATATCGCCCTGGAGCGCCTGCTCGCGGGCGAGTTCGACAGGCCCGGCGATGCTGGCGACGCTGGCGATGCTGGCGGATCCAACGGCGCCTGTGACTCGGGCGGCGAGCGCGATGGTGACGGCGAGGGCGGATCCACCCCGACAGCCCCGTAGCCCAGCTGCGGCCGCAACCAAAGCTGTGGAAAACCCGCCCGGCACGGGTTTTGTGTATCAGACTTGTTGCATGAGTAATCAGTCTGTTCTGCAAATAAACCCGACACTGGCCGTCAGCTGGGTCGGAAACAACGCCATCAGAATCGGTTTTGATGAGGAACACAGCCGAATCTGCAACCCCTCCGACGGTATTTGTGCGCTGCTCAGCTCGCTGCTGATCGGCTGCACCGCCGGTGCCCTGAAGCGATCCGCTGCCCGCTATCGCGTGTGTGAGGAGGAGCTGCGGGAGCTTTTAGGCGCGCTGGAGCCGGTGCTGATCCGCAGCAACCGTCCCGAGTCGCTTGCCCGGTTGAGCCTTACCGAGGGTCTTAGCTGCAAGGTGTTTAACACCGCGAGCGGCAGCAGCGCGAAACAAACAACCGCGACCGTGCTCAGCCAACTGCAGCAGCTGGGCGTGACCGCGAAACCGGCGAGCTCCGGCGAGGTGTGCGCGGTGCAACTGGTTTTGCACCGGTTTATGATGCTGCCGGACACGCCCGCTGACACCAGCCCGGAGCTTGCTGAGCTGCCGCTTATTTTCGGCGATCAGCGGGTGCGGCTTGGGCCGTTTCGCGCGGGCGCTTTCACTCCCTGCGCGCAGTGCGTTGAACACCACTATCTTTCGGCCGATGGCGAGCGCGAGCTGCTTGCCCGCCAGCTCTCACAGGAGGCGCCGGCGACCGAGAGCGCGGACTCGCTGCGTCTGCTGCTGCCGTTTGTTCGCCTGCTGATACAGCAGCACGCGGCCGAAACCGCCTCACTCGCCGGTCTCACCTCCGCCGCCAGCCCAGCCGCGCCCACAACCCCAGCCACGCCCGCCGCTCTAACCACTCCCGCCGGCCCAACCTCGCCCACGGGGTTAAACTCCCCCGCCTACGAGCTCGTGTTTGATTTCTATGGCGGATCCCTCCTCCCACCGCGCAAGCGAGCGATTCAGGCCGTTCCCGGGTGCGGGTGCACAAGGCTTACGGCCGCGGCTATGTCACCTGCAGCAGTGGAATCTTTGCCTCCCCCAAAAACCGTGAGGGGGCACTGTGTTTAAGCCCGGCGCTGCCGCTTAGCCGCAGCAGCTGTTTGGCGCGCGTGATCGCGACATACATCAGTCGCCGTTCCTCGGCGACATCGCTACCCTGATAGGGCAAAAGCCCCTCGGTGACACCGATCAGGTAGACGCTCTGCCACTCCAGACCCTTTGCCGCGTGGACTGTGCTGAGTGTCACCTGTTCGCTCTCCGGCTGCTGTCGCTGCTGTTGCATACGGCTAAGCTCGGCGACAATCTCGGGCAGTTTTTTCCCGCTGTTTAACCGTTCAACGATTAGACTGTCGAGGGTTTTTAGGCTGTGCCATTTCTCGTGCTCTGCCGGTGTCTGCGGCGCCTGACCGCGGTAGCCTGCTTCTCGCAGCACGTCGCTAACAACCTGGAAGTCGAGTTTTCCCCGCTCCGGGCTGATCACCCTGGCCCTGAGTCCCGCGATCACGGTGATAATCTCGGCGCGCTCAAAAAAATTCATACCCTGCTGGGTTTTGCACGCGATCCCCTGCGCCTTCAGTGACGCTTCAACCCTGCCAAGCTGCGCGGTTGTGCGCGCCAAAACGGCGATGTCTTTTGCGGCGGTGCCGCCAGTCAGCTGCTGTTTAATAGCGTGCGCAACCGCGGCGGTTTCCGTTGATTCGCTGTCGAACCAGACGCAGGAGGGCGATTCTTGGTGGCTGGCGGATCCACCCAGTCCGCTTGCTCGCAGCTCCAACGCTGCCGGTTGCGAGCGCATCAGGTTGTTTGCGTGGGTGATTATTGCGGGGGTGCTGCGGTAGTTGTTTTCGAGTTTGAAAACGCGCGCGTCCGGGTATTCTCTGTCGAACTCGAGCAGATATTTTTGGGTTGCGGCTGCGAAGGAGAAGATGGTTTGGCTGGCGTCCCCAACCGCGCAAATATCGTTGCGGTCTCCAAGCCACGCTTTTAACAGGGTGTGCTGCAGCGGTGACACGTCCTGATACTCGTCAACTGTCAGGTAGCGGAAACGGTCTCGCAAAATCGCCGCAACCCGTTTCTCGTTTTCGATAATTCCCGCGAGCAGGGCAAGCGAGTCTTCATAGTCGATTACGTGGCGCTGCAGTTTCAGTTTCTCGTAGCCGTCGAGGATCTCAAGCAGTTGCTCTCTTCCGACCCCCTGCGGCGTGATCCGCTGCGAAATATTTTGCTGATAGCTGTCGAGGGTGAGCAGGTTGCTTTTCCGCCACTCAATCTCTGAGGAGATATCGCGCAGTGTTTCGGGGGTGACCGCAACCCGGTGGGTTTCGCAGAGCTGCGCGAGCAGTGTGCGTTTTTGCTGCAACAGTTTCGGCGCCTGTCCCCCAAACACCATGCCCCACATTTCGTTTAACTGACTGAGCGCGGCGCTGTGGAAGGTTTTTGTTGTGATCTCCGCCGCAACCAGCCTGCTGAGCCGCTCCTGCAGCTCCCCGGCAGCACGGTTGGTGAAGCTGATCGCGAGCACCTGGTCTGGCCGATAAACACCCGTTTCGATGCCGTGCGCGATCCGGTGTGTGACGGTGCGGGTTTTACCGGTTCCGGCTCCCGCTAAAATCAGCACTGGCCCTCGTAAACACTCGGCGGCGGCGCGCTGTGAGCTGTCTAACTGCTCGAGTATTTTGGTCACAGCCCTCCCTCTCAACGCCTATATTTCAGCTTTTGTTTGCTGCTTTTGGTGTGCCATTCAGCAAGTATTGTTTTAACTTTACTAGCCTAGTGGTCATGGCTACATCATCTCTTACTTTAGCGGCTCTTGCGACCAGCGCGGTTCCAAACCTGGTGGCTTTGGGGGTGCGGAAACACAGCCTGGGCGGTGCCGGTGAGTGCGAGTCGGTGGTTGTGCAAACCGATGGCGCGGACGTGTTAGTGCAGCTGCCGAAGGATGATGTTGCGGACTCGAAACTCGCCGCCGATGTGCTTGGCCGGACCGCGCTCACCGCGGGTGTGCGAAACAAACTGCACTTTGAGGTTGCTGAAACCCTCGGCGTTACCCGGTTTGGTGACTCGCGGGCGTTTGTTTCAACCTATTTGCACGGATCCCACTTCGATATTGCGGATCTTAACAGCGAGTCGATTCTGCTCGCCTCCATCGCCGGGGTGCTTGAGTCGCTGCATGCGCTGCCCGCTAAACTCGTCTCCGACGCAGGGCTGCCGGTTTCGTCCGCTGAGGCGTGCCGGGTGAGCTGTGCTCGGTTGGTGGATCGCGCCAACAAGACCGGTTTGCTGCCCGGCCTCGTCCATAACCGCTGGCTGAAGTCTCTGCAGGATAAGTATCTGTGGGATTTTGTTCCCGCTGTCACCCATAATTCGCTCGACACTGACGCGCTGTTAATCGTCGACGATTCTGTGTCTGGGGTGCTTAATTTCGGGGCTTTGGCGGTTGCGGATCCGGCTGCTGACTTTGTCTGGTTGTGCGCCGCCCCCGAGGGGGTTCTGGAGGCGGTTGTTGCGCGCTATTCTGAGCGCACGGATATCGCGAAGGAGCTGCTGCTGCGCCGCACCTGGTTCTTGCACGAGCTGGAGCTCGCTAAGTGGCTGCTGCACGGGGTTGACACGAAGAATCAGGAGATTATCGACGACGCGGTTAATCTTCTGGATGGCCTGGTTGATGCTCCTCGCCCGAGCGCTAACGCCGCATCTGTTCCGCTGTCTGAGCACGAGGTTAGTGAGCTGCTGGACCAGACTCCCGACGTTGATCTTGATAGTCTGCCGCACTTTGACACCGAGTCGTACGAGGTTTTGGACGAGGGCCGCACATTCTTGGCTAACGCCGAAACCTCTTCCCCGCTGACCGCAGCCGATATTGACGCGGTCGCGGCGGCCGCTGCTGAAGCCAACGCAGATGCCGACGCAGACGCAGCTGCTGATGCCAACGCCACCGCCGCCGTCCCTACCGACACCGGCGCAGACACTGATGCCGATACCGTGGGCGCGAAAGCAGAGAGCGCCGCAGGCGCGACCGCCGCTGAGCTTGATAACAGCGGCGACACGACTGCCTCTCGCTGATTAGCTATCTCGTTGATTGGCTATCTGGCGGATTAGCTATTCGGGTTTTCTGCTGTTTCTGTTATGAGTCGCTGGTATTCCGCCTCGATTTCCGCGAGTGTTTTGTTCTGCTGTTCGGGATAGTCGCTGAGTTTTATTTCTTGATCGCTCGCAACATAGTAGAGGGTTGCTGTCACCTGCTCGGTTGGCACCCCCAACCATTTCGCGAAGGCGTGTTTGTAGAGCAGCGGCTGCAGTAACCGTTTTTCGAGTGCGTTGTGGCCGGATCCGCCAGCGTCTGTCTCTAGCGCCGGCGCCCGACCGGTTTTCCAGTCAACAACCTCCCAGGTAATCTCACCGTCTGCGCTCTCGTGCCGGTAGACCGCGTCGGGTTTGCACTGCAGGGTGCTGCCCGCGAAGGGGACGGTTATTTCTGTCTCAACGAACGCCGGTTTTAGTTGCGCAAACCTTGAACCCTCAAAGGTTGTGATGAGGTCTTGTAGATCCTGGTCTGGCACAACCGCGCCCAGCAGCTGCTGTTTTGCTGCACCCCGAGCTGCTTTATCGCGAGCCGATTTCCCGTCGACTGAATTTTTGGTGGCTGGTTTGCTGTTTTGGTCTATGCTTTCTTCCCAGCGTGCGACGCTCTTTAACAGTCCCGTCAGTTCAACGTATTTGCCGCGGTGGGTTGTGCTGCGCAGTTCTACCCATCTGTGGAACTTGTTGCCGAGGTCGGTTGCTTTAAACGGCTGTTTCGGCATTGGCCGCAGCTGGTTTTCGGCGGCTGTTTTTGGATCCGCCAGGATTTCTGCGAGCGCTGAGGCGTTGATTCGCCCGGTTTTTAGCCCGTCTGCAGGGGTTGCCTGCGCCTGCTGCTGATATTCGCGGAGCAGTATTTCTATTGTTTCGGGCAGCTGATAGCCTTCTGCAACAGTCACTGACCGGTAGGTTTCTGCCGCCCGGCGGAGGTTATCGGCTCTTAGCCCGAGCGGATCGAGTGGCCACTGCACCTGTGTCTCGTCACCGATTGCCGGGTTTTCTTCGTGCTCTGTGCGGTAGTCTGCTGGCGGCAGAATCCCGTTAGCCTGCAGTTCTTCAATGTACGTTGATACTTCCCGCGGTGTTTTGTTGTCTCCCCAGTAGCTTCCGGTTAGGAACAGTTTGTCTCGTGATCTGGTGACCGCAACATAGGCGAGCCTGCGCTCGTCGTCGAGGTGTTTTTGTTTGTTTGCTTCCTGGTACTCTTTGAAGCGCTGCACAACCTCTGACTGTAGTTCACAGTCTGCGAAGTTAAACTCTGGCAGGCTTTCTTTATCGCCGCGCAGCTGGTCTGGGAGCTTGCCCGGGCGGATCCACCCCTTGCCGTCTTTGTCTCTTGCGGGGAACACATCGGTGAGCAGCTGCGGGATCGCGACCAGATCCCACTCTAGGCCTTTTGAGCCGTGGCCGGTGATGATCTGCACCGCGTGCTGCGACGGCTCAACTGTGACCTCGGCGAGGTTGTTGTCGGTTTCTGCGTTGTCGAGCCAAGCGATGAAGCGTTCCAGGTTCACGTCCTGCGCGGCATCCTGGTAGGCTGCGGCTGCGTCGATAAAGGCGGCAACGTTTGCTCTTGGCGCGAGCGCCTGCTCTGTGTTGCTGCGCGGGTGTGCCTGCAGTTCTATGTCGATGTTGAGCGCGGTTTCTGCCATGCGAATTAGCTCGGTGAGTTTCACCCGCTGCATACTGCGCAGGTTTGCGATAACCGCCGCGGCTTCAAGTATCCGGGTTTTACCGGTTTCGGATATGTCTCCCCAGGCAGCATGATCGGCTTTTAGTTTCAGCGCGAGCACAATCGCGTCTACCAGGCTCACCGCAATGTCTCGGTTTACCGCGAAACGGTCGGCGTGTGTGTCACTGTCTGTTAGCACCCGCTGTCTGTGGTCGCGCTGCATAAACCACCTGGCTAGCTGTTGCAGTTTCAGCAGGTCTGTGACGGGCACCGCGAAACGCGGCGATGCCAGCACTCGCAACAGGGCATTGTCGCTGTCAACACCGGAGACGCATCGCAGCAGAGCCGCTATTTCGGTCACCTCGCTGGTCTGCAAAAGACCGCCGACGCCGACAATCTCGGCGGGAATCTCTCGCTCGTGCAGCGCTTGAGCGACCAGCTGCATATTTGCGCGGTTGCGCAGCACGATCGCGGCGGTTGGGTATTCTCCCTGTGCCCGCCGGTGATTTTCACGCTGTGTTTTAAACCAGTCAGCCACCGCGGCTGCTTCTTCACGCAGTGTTTCGAAGTATGCAGCGCTAACCTGCTCAGCCGCCTGATGCTCAGCCGTCGGCTGTTCCCCTGACTGTTGCTCGCCTGTTTGAGCTGCTTCCGGGACTGTCTCCAGCACGGTTTTGGGTCTGAGCTTTGTAACCGCAACAGTGCTTTTTTCGCCTAGCGGTTGCGCTATTGTGTTTGCAGCGTCGAGCACTGCTTTCGGGTTTCGCCAGCTGATAGACAGTGACATGGTTTGACCGGTTGCTGTCTCTGCCCCTCTGAATCGTTTAAGAAACACTCCGAGACTGTCTGCTGCTGCGCCTCGCCACGCGTAGATTGACTGGTGTGGATCCCCAACACCCATTACTGAGCTGCCCGCGAAAATCGCAGAAAGCAGTCGGGTTTGGCTGACGGAGGTGTCTTGCACCTCGTCTAACAGCACAACCGGGTAGCGTTTCCTAATGGTTTGTTTCGCTATTGGCAGCTGTTCAATAATCTGCACGGCGTAGGCGATCTGGTCTGAGAACTGCACCAGGTTGTGTGCTTTTTTGTGTGCGCGGTAGCTGTTTACCAGCTCAATTATTGCGCCGGTCAGCTGCAGATCGGCAGCCATGTTTTTGATGTCTGAAAGGGGTGTTTTTTGTGTTTCGGTGAGGGGTTTTCCCTCGCTAATTCGTTTCTGCGCTGCCGGGTTTTTAACGAGTTCCTGTGTCTGAATGACCTCGGCAAGGTATGGTTCTATCTCTGCTGGCTCTCGCAGGTGCTCTGAGAGTGCCGCGTCTAGTTGCACAACATAGTCTGCGAGTGTGCTCACGGACTTGTCTGCTGCCGCGATTATTTCGCTGTCGCTGCCGCGCACGATCTCCCTGGCGATTAGTTTCGCTTCTGCGTCGTCTATTAGTTTGGTGTTTTGCCCAACCCCGATTGCCGCACCGTATTCTGCGATGACGGCGGCACCGAATGAGTTGTAGGTGCTGATCGCGGGGGTTGCGAAGCCGTCTTTTAGTGTCTCAATAAGTTCTGCAACCCGCTGCTGCTGTTCTGGCTGGAGTGTCTGATATTTTCGCTGCGCGTTTGCGAGAAACAGTTCGATTCTGCCTGTTACGCGCTCTGCGAGCTCCCCTGCCGCTTTCACCGTGAAGGTTAGGCCGAGTATTTCTTCTGGCAGGGCTTTATTGTTTGCGATTAACCACACTACTCGCTGTGAGATGGTTTCGGTTTTTCCGCTGCCAGCTCCCGCGATCACGAGTGTCTGGGTGTTAAGCTCTGCCTCAATAATCCTCACCTGTTCAGGTGTTGGGTAGCGAGGTGTTTCGCCCGCTTGGGTGAGCAGTTCTGCTATTTGGTTTGCGCTAAAAATCATGATGGTTTCCTACTCGTAGCTAACTGCCTGCCGCAGGTGTATCTCACACTCGCTGCCTCCGTGCTGCCCACAGTGGTGTTTTATTCTGGCGGTGAAGCTGGTTCCGCTGATGCTCTCTGCTATCTGCTGAAGTGTTTCGGTAAACTCCTGCTGTTTTTCTGGGGTTAGCGCTTCTTGATCTCGCGTGTCACTTTTGTTGCCGCGCGGATAGAGGAGGCTCGCTCCCGCTGGGGTGTTTTGCCCCTCAGTAACCTCGCCGTGCGCTATCGCGGTCTGGTAGCTGAGCAGCTGCAGGTTGCTTTTTGCGTCTTCTTTGCTGACTTTTGATTTTCCGGTTTTCAGGTCGATAACTCGCAGGCTGAGGCTGCCGTCCGGATTGGGTTTTGACTCTACCCGGTCGATTTTGCCGCGGACTGTCACTCCCTCGACAGTGAACTCGAAGGGCACCTCGGCCGCCAAGAACTCCCAGCCCTCCGCGGTTGCGGTGCTGCTGTAGAGTCGCAGGTTTTCAAGCATCAGCTGCGCGTTTTTCAGCTCCGCCGCTGACTGCCACTCGCTCTCAAACGGCATCTCTTCCCAGTGTTCCCGTAGGTTCTCATATGCTTTGCTGAGCCCAGTCTCTGGCAGCTCTTCAAACAGTTTGTGGATCAGGTTACCGACCGCGAGCGCACTGCCCGTTGCTCCCGGTGATCTAAACCGGGAAATAAACCAGGACAGCGGGCAGTCCTGCGCGTTTTTCAACGCTGACGGGCTGAGCCTAACCGATCGAGTTGCTGCTGGGCCGGGATCTCGCATACCGTACCAGCTTTCTGGATCCGCCCCCGGGATGCCCGCGTCTGCGAGCACGCGCAGCTGTTTAGCTGTTTCTTGATCGCCGGGGTTCGCCTCCAGCTTTCTGCGCAGCAGCGCAACAGTCTCGCGCAGGGTTAGCGCGGTTTCTGGCAGTGTCACCTGGTTTTGTTGCACGAGTCGCCAGAATATTCCGGGGCGACTGTTTTCGCTCTGTTCTGCGAAGAAGCAGAGCGTTGTTTTTGCTCTTGAAGCGGCGAGATAGAGCAGCCGCAGCTCATCGTGTGCGGTGTCGCGGCGGGTGTTTTGGGATAGGTTTTCGCCGCGCAGCAGACTCTCGAGTGTTGGGACAGAGATAAGACTGCCGCGGCTTTTCAGGTTTGGCCAGACTCCGTCAGCGAGGTGGGCGATGCAGACTAGCTCGTAGCTTTCGCCGATTACGCCGTGCGGGGTTGTGACGTGCACGGTGTCTTGCTGTGAGGCTTTGGCGAGGGTGTCTTGTGGGAGTGCCCCGCTGAGCAGCTCGGTAATAAACTCCTCACCTATTTCGCGTTCCGCCTGTTCCTCTCGCTCTATCGCAAAGAAGAGAGCGAGCACCGCGTCAAGCTGTTCGTCCGCGTAGCGTTTTGCGGCACCCCGCTCGTTAAGCGATGTCTGCTGCAGTGCCGTTGCCACCTCGGCGCCGTCCCACAGCGTCCAGAGCAGCTCTCTTACGGTTTTATCCTCCCGCTGACTGTTTGCCCGCTGCCACAGTTTTGCCAGCCGCAGAATAGATCTAAACGCCGGAGTGTCAACATAGTCTGGTGCGAAGCTGTTGGGGTTTGCAAAAAGCTCCTCAAGCACACTGTCTACTTGGCGCACCGGCTGCCCCGGCGTGCTATTTCGCCGCTCGGTGATCAGGATTGCGGCGCGCAGTCTGCTGTAGTCTACCTTCGCGATCCGCCCGAGTGGACCGGTTGCGAGCTCGGCAATAAAGTCTGCTCGGAGTGGTTGACCAGTGATAATCGCGAGCAGCTGTTTGAGCAGGTCTGTAACCGCCTGGTTTTCGCTGAGCACAACCCCGCCGCCGAGCATAACCGCGGGGATGTCTTGGAAGTCAAGCTCGCGAACAATCGCGGCTGCCTGTGAGCGGGTACGGCAGATAATCGCCATCTCCGACCAGGCGACGGGTTTAACACCGTTTATGCCGAGCCGGTGTTTGCGCAGCTGGTGGGCGATTTTGTTGATTTCGCCGCTGAAGCTGCTGGCGGTGTCAGCGACAACACTGCCTGCCGCACGGTCTACAACACGGGGCTGTCGCTGGTCGGCTGTGCCGCTGACGCCGATACCCTCTGCGATCCGGTTGAGGGTGTTTCTAATCGCTTCACCGTGGCGGTAGACGCGGGGCAGCACAAACCGTTGAAACTCAACCCGCAGGCCAGGAGTTTTCCGCTGCAGCTCCTGCTCGGGCGCAGTCAGCAGCCGGGTTTTTTCACCCTGGAATGAGACCGCGGCAAGGTCAGGGTCACCAAACAGGCAGAACTGGATGCCGCGTTTCGCGCACGCGGCTAGGAGCGCCAGCTGACCCTCGGTAACGTCGGCAGCGTCGTCGATCAGCAGCCGCTGCGGCAGTTCAAACTCAACATCGTTCTCGCTCAGGAGCAGCTCGGTCGCTCTGGCGAGAATCCCGCCTGCGGTTAGCCGGTTTGCCTGCTCGGCGATACGCTGTGCGGCGGCGATACTGTTTGCCGCAGCAATCCACTTCGCGACTGTTTCAGAGTCAACCGCGGGGCTGTCAGACACTCTGCTCGCAAGCTCCGCAGCCGGGAGAGCAAAAGCGTCTAACACCCGCCACAGGTCGCGCACCTCATTACGCAGTTGCAGGGAATCACGGCTGGCCGCAGGCAGCATCGTCATATCGTGTTGCAGGCTCTCAACCAGCAGCTCATCCTGCACAGCTCCGGTGAGCAAAGTTGGGGCTAACTCGCCGCGGTGGGCAGCTGCGGACTGCAGTACACTGAACGCAAAAGCGACAAAGGTTTGTGAGAAAACACCGGCGCGAGGAGAGACGAGTTTTGCGTTTACAGCGTCTCGCAGCGAGGTCGCAGTGCGCCGGTTTGGCGAGAGGATCAGCGTCTTTTGGGAGAGCGTAAACGGCGCAGCGGGCTGTTTAACAGGATCCACCGAGCGGCAAAATATCTCGGTTATAAGCGCTGTTTTACCGCTGCCGGGAGCACCGATAACCGCGAGGTTCTGCCCATCAGCGGCGGCTGCGAGCACAAGCTCTTGCACAGCATCAAACCGGGGGGTGTTGAAAGCGGCAGGCAGATCACTCCGATCTGGGATGCCACTGTTTGAGATATCGGTGCTTCTGTTCATGCTCTAAGCGTATTCTGACCCACGGACATTTTGTTACCTATATTATTGTGTCGACTCACAATTGCAGTATAAAAGGAGAGATTCCCGATGGAAGTACGCGTTAACCTGCAGCACAGCCAGCTCAGTTTCGAGAGCGCAAAAAGCGCTGAAGAGCTCAAGCAGCTTGTTATCGAGGCTATCGAGAACGACAGCAAAACCCTAATCTTCGAGGACAAAGACGGCCAGACCTTCATTATCGACCGCAGCAACCTCGCGAGCGTCACAATCGGCGCCGAGAAACAGCGCAAAGTCGGCTTCATCAACTAGCCTGCGCAATCAATTAGGCTACGCAAGCAACTAACCTACGCGCTCCAGCAGCACCGCACACTCAACGTGTTTGGTGTGGGCAAACATATCGAACAGCCTCGCCCTGACAACCCGGAAACACCCCATCCGGGCAAGATCGGTGGCGAGGCTTTTCGGGTTACAGCTGGAATAAACCAGCTGCTGAATATTCGACCCTGCAATCCAGTCGCACAGCTCCTCCCCGATCCCACGCCTTGGCGGGTTAACGATCAACAGCTCCGGGTGCTCTGCCACCGGTGCGTTTAGCGCGAAAGCGGTTGCGTCGGCGGCAACAAACCCAACCCGCGCCTTTGCCGCCCTGGCGCTCTTTTTCGCCGCGTAAATCGCCGCCTCACTCAGTTCAACGCCGAGCACTCTCCTTCCAGGTGCGGCGCAGTGCAGCGCAAACCCACCAACACCGCAGTAGAGATCCCAAACCGACGCCGGGGAACGCTCAGCAACCCAGTCGGCAACCTGCTGATAGAGCTGCTGGGCGATTACCGTGTTGGTTTGAAAGAAACTCTGCGGCAGCAGGTTCAACGTCACCCTCGCAAGCGGCATTGTCAGCCCGGATCCCCACAGCACATACTCGGTTTCCCCCTCAAGCACCGCCTTGTGTTCCGGCAAAATATTAACCGTGCAGGTTTCAATCTGCGGCAGTTCCCTCTGCAACAGTCTGGTTTGCGCGGCAAGCTGCTGACCTGCTTTAGCGGATCTCACAACAAACCTGACAAGCAGCTTCCCCGTTGTTGCCTCCGTAACGTGCACAAACTTTAGTTCGCCCTGTTTCTTCGCGACACTGTACGGCGCAAGCCCGGTCTTGTTGAGAAAATCGCGCAGCTTTATTCCGGCGTTGTTAATCGTGTCAGACTGGATCGGGCAGTCGGTCAGGTCAACGGCGAGGCCGCTGCTGTTGACGATCCCGAGGGTGACCTGTTTGCGGGATCCGGCGACCACGAACTTTGCACGGTTCCTAAACCCGGTGGTTTTGCTGAGCGCCGGAGGAAGCCAGACGGTGCTTGCGGATCCACCCAGAAACGGCTCAAGCAGCTCGCGGCAGAGCTCGCTTTTCTGCTCAACCTGCTGCGGGTAGGCGATGTTTAGCAGCGTGCACGAACCGCAGCGGTTTGCCTGAAAGTGAGCACAGTCAATCGCCGGCATCGGTTACGCGGTGAGGCCGAGCGTGTCCATTCGGCGCATGTGGTCGGCGGTCAGCCCGGTAAATACTGGGTTGGTTTCGTCAACGATGAACTCGCGGTTGTCGCTGTACTGCAGAACATCTCTCGCGAACAGCAGCGAGTCACCAACCAGCCTGCGACCCCAGAGGGCGAGTCGGTCGGCGAGTTTTGGATCCGCCGCCACCTCGGAAACAAGCAGCTGCTCGAGTTTGGTTCTGCCGCTCTCGGAACGCAGCACCGCGATCGCTTCTTTGCTGTAGCTGTCTTTCAGACCCAGCGCGAGGGACGCGAAGAAGCCGTCGAAAATCCCGCCAACCAGCCAGACAGACAGAACGTGCTGATGCCAGTCGGGGGTTGTGATCCGCTCGGTGAACTGGTTAACGCGGGTGACGAAACGCTCCATCTCGGTTGCCGGGTTCTTGCCGCGCTTTTCAAGCTCGGCGGCAAACACCTGGTGTTTGTGGAGTGCGTCGGCGGCGATGTCTGCCATCGCGGTTTTTGCCTCCAGGTTTGGCGCGCCGAGCACCGCCTGGGTTGCTGCCTCGTAGAGAAACAGCTCGGTTGAGGCGGCGAGCGCTAGGAACGACAGAATATCGGGTGCGAACTCTGCAACCTCGACCTGAACAGTGTCGCGCGGGTCTTTTCCGCGCAAACGGCGCACTGTTGCAGTAGACTTGTTGAGACGACGAAACCATGCAAACACGTTATTAAGCGTACCCTGTCTACCAGTCGCTGCGCAGCATGAAGGCGTAAAATAGCCTGCATGGTGGCAAAAATTGCCCGTCCGACAGATCTTAAAAGTGGCCAGAGCCGCTTACAACCTGAATAGGAAAACCCTTTGACAACATTTGTTGAGCTTGGAATAGACTCCGACCTGGCAGCCGCGCTTGCCGAGAAGAATATTGAGACCGCCTTCCCGATCCAGGAACAGACGATTCCGATCGCGATCACCGGTCAGGACGTAATTGGGCAGGCAAAAACCGGAACCGGTAAAACCTTTGGTTTCGGCCTGCCACTCTTGCAGCGGCTTGGCACCGAACCAGCCCCGGGCGTTTCGGCGCTTGTGGTTGTGCCAACCCGTGAGCTGGCAACCCAGGTCTATGACGACCTGGTGCTCGCGAGCGCTAACCGCGTCACCAAAATCGCCGCTATCTACGGCGGCAAAGGCTACGATGAGCAGACCGCACAGCTTGCTGCCGGCGCGAACGTGGTTGTTGGCACACCGGGCAGGCTGCTTGACCTGATCGGTAAGCGCAAACTGAACCTCGCGGGTGTTACCGAGGTGGTTCTGGATGAGGCAGATAAGATGCTCGATCTCGGCTTCCTCGCCGATATTGAGAAGCTGTTTAACGCGCTGCCAGCAAACCGTCACACCATGCTTTTCTCGGCGACGATGCCGGACAGCATTATCGCGCTTGCTCGCCGTTTTATGAACCGACCGGTGCATATTCGGGCGACGGATCCGGGTGAGGGCGAGACCCAGGCAAACATTGAGCACATTATTTACCGCGCGCACTCGCTCGACAAAGACGAGATGATCGGGCGGATCCTGCAGGCTGAAAACCGGGGAAAGACCGTTATCTTCACCCGCACTAAGCGGCAGGCGGATAAGCTTCACACCGAGCTGAAAGAGCGCGGTTTTGGTGCTGTTGCGGTGCACGGTGATCTGCCGCAGGAGAAGCGCGAGAAGCACATGCAGCAGTTCAGGTCCGGCAAAAAAGACATTCTGATTGCCACCGATGTTGCTGCCCGCGGCATTGACGTAACCGATGTTACCCACGTGATTAACTACACGGTTCCAGAGGACGAGAAAACCTACCTCCACCGGGTTGGTCGCACCGGCCGCGCAGGCACAACCGGCACCGCCGTCACCCTCGTCGACTGGGAGGACATCCACAAGTGGGGTCTGATTGATCGCGCGCTCGGTTTCAATCTGCCTGAACCGCCAGAGACCTACTCATCATCCCCGCATTTGTTTGCGGATCTGAACATCCCCTCCGGTACGAAGGGCAGGCTGCCGCGGGTGAAGAAGGCAACAGCCGCGTCAGCAACAGCAACCGCCTCAGCGGCGACCAGCGGTGCTCCGAAGCGCAGCCGCACCAGGAAGCGCGTGCGCCGGCGCAGCGGAGCAAAACCAGCGCAGCAGTAAGACGGCAGTCAGCGCCCACACTGCCCACAGTGCGGGAAAAACCCGTGCAGCAGTAAGGCGGCGACCAGCCGCGGCCGCTAGTGCTTGATGCGGGCGAGCTCGCGGATCCGCAAAACCGTCTCTGCCGCGGTGGTCTCCTCGCCGACCCGGTTGATCTTACCTGCGCCGTGGAAATCGCTCGACCCGGTAATCAGCAGCGGGAAGTCGGCGACCGTTCGCTGCAGCTCGGTGAGCAGCTCCGGGCTGTTTTCGGGGTGATCCATCTCAACCCCGAGCAGGCCGGCCGCGATCAGCTGCTCCAGCTCCGCGGGGGTTATCACCGAGCGGTTCCGCTTCGCCGCCGGGTGCGCGAGCACCGGCACACCGCCGGCCGCGCAGACGATCCTGATCGCGTCAACGGTTTTCACCGATTCGGCGTACGCATAGTAGGGTGATTTAGACGATAGCAGCGTCGCAAAGGCGGTGTCGCGATCCGCCACAATGCCCTTGCGGACCAGCGCGTCGGCGATGTGGGGTCTGCCGATGGCGCGAATCCCCACGGCTGCAACATCCTCCCAGGTGATATCGAAGTCTTGCGCGAGCTTTTCCACCATGCGCTCAGCCCGCCGCTGTCTAGCGCCGCCCAGCAGGTTCAGTAACGCCGCCATCTCGTCATCTTGCGGATCCGCCCCGTAGGCAAGCAGGTGGGTGTTGCGGCCCCGGTGCATCGTCGTCATCTCAAACCCGGGCAGGAAATCGAGCCCGTGCTCGGCTGCCGCTTCGCGCGCCTCATCCCAGCCGTTGGCGGTGTCGTGATCGGTCAGCGCAAAACCGGCAAGCCCCAGGCCGGCAGCGAGCTTAGCGATCTCGGCGGGGGTGGTTGTGCCGTCAGAGTGACGGGAGTGGGTGTGCAAATCATAGCGGTCTTGCGGGCTTGGCATATTCTCAATAATAACCCGTAAATCCATGAGAGAATATAGCCATGACTTCTGATAACAACGCAACGACAACACACGAGGCTGAGATCAGCAACGAGGCTCGTGACTCAATGGTGGTCACCGATAAATTTTTGAAATACATGGGATCCGACTGGCAGACGCTTGAGTCTGCTCCGGTAAGCGAGTCTGAGGGCGCAGCGTTTGCAGCCCAGCGCCGCGCGGCTTTAAGCAAGCTTTTCCCCGGTAAACGCATTGTTGTAGCCGCTGGTGCACTGAAGCAGCGCGCTAACGACACCTTCTACCTGTTCCGCCCAGACACCGGTTTCACACACCTGACCGGTTGGGGCGCAAAAACCGTTCCGGGCTCGGTACTGGTGCTGGAGCCAAAGGGTGAAACCCACGAGGCTCACCTGTTCTTCCCCGCTCCCGCAGGGCGAGACAGCGAGGAGTTCTTCAACAACCACGAGGTTGGTGAGTTCTGGGTTGGTGCTCGGCCGTCACTCGACAACATCGCAACGATTCTCGGGATCCCTACCCACCCGATTGAGGAGTTCCAGGCAGACGATGCCGATCTGACGCTGCAGGACGCTGACCTTGCGACCGCGCTGAGCGAGCTGAGGTTTGTGAAGGACAGCTACGAGATCAAGCAGATGCAGCTCGCCGTTGACGCAACCCAGCGCGGCTTCAACGAGGTTGTTGCTGCACTGCCCGAGGCGATCGCAGAAAAACGCGGTGAGCGCGTTGTTGAGGGTGTGTTCCACAAGCGTGCACGCCTCGACGGCAACTGGGAGGGCTACAACACCATCGCCGCTGCCGGCGCAAACGCCTGCACCCTCCACTGGGAGGACAACGACGGCGTGGTAAAACCGGGCGACCTGCTGCTACTTGACGCGGGCGTTGAGGTGGACAGCCTCTACACAGCAGATATCACCCGAACCCTGCCAATTTCCGGTAGCTTCAGTGATGTGCAGCGCAAGGTTTACGAGGCTGTGCTTGAGGCAGCTGACGCCGCAATCGCGGTTATTAAACCGGGCATTATCTTCGCTGACGTGCACGAGGCAGCGCTCGCGGTGATCGAGAAGAAGATCAAAGAGTGGGGCATCTGGCCGGCTGATGCGGATCCAGACATCGCCTACCACAAGCGCTATATGGTGCACGGCACCTCCCACCACCTCGGCATTGACGTGCACGACTGTGCTGCCGCGAAACGTGAACTCTACATCGGCGGCGAGGTGAAAGAGGGTATGGTGTTTACCGTTGAGCCAGGCCTCTACTTCCACCCGGGCGATAAAACCGTGCCAGAGGAGTTCTGGGGCATCGGCGTGCGGATCGAGGACGACATCGTGGTAACCGCTGATGGCTGCGTTAACCTGTCAGCTGACATTCCAAGAACCGTAGACGCGGTTGAGGAGTGGATTAAGAAGGGCCGCAACCAGTAGCGGTTGTTTAGCCTTCGCGGCGCTGTTCAGCTTCCTGCTGAGCAGCGCCGTTTTCTTGCTGCTCTGTACCGTGACCGGTGGCAGCCTGCTCGGTGTTGTGACCGGTGGCAGCCTGCTCGGTGCTGCGACCTGCGGCGGCGTGACCGTTTCCGTGGCCCGCGGCGTGCGCGGTGAGGATGCTGCGCGCCTGCGACAGCAGCTCATCGGGCACAACCAGGTCATAGCGCGAGGCAATAACCTGCGTCACCGAGGTGAAGGTTCTGCGCTGCGGGTTACGGCCGTGCATAATAATTGCGAACAGCATCCCAAGCCCCATACAGATAATAATTGCGGATCCGAACGTCACCGCGATATCCGCCGCCAGCTTCGGCATCAACAGCACCTGGATGAAGCCGATAAAGATACCGAGGTACGCACCGCCTGACGCGCCGGAGAAAGCAACCCTGCCCCAGCCGACACGGCCGGTGACGCGCTCCACACTGCTAAGCCCGTTGCCAATCAGCGAGATCGACCTGACCGGGAAGTTCTCCTCCGCGAGCACGTCGATCGCGTGGCGCGCCTCAGCGTGTGTGCTGTAGGTTGAAACCACCTGCCCGGCTGGTTTCTCGGTTAAAGCGTCGCGTTGGGGCCGCGCTCCCGGTGTCATAAAACTCATACATCCATTTAAGCAAACACTGCCTTCAAAAACACTAACAGCGGCCTCTTCTGCCAGCAAAAACCGCTAAGATTTAATGCATGGGTATCACACTTGACAAGCTGCTAATCATCCTTGTCATTGCCTTCGTTATTCTCGGCCCAGATAAGCTCCCCCTCTACACCCAAAAACTCAGCAACTTCGTGAAGTCGGTGAGGCGCATGTCGATGTCCGCCAAGGATCGGCTGCGCGATGAGATGGGTGAGGAATACGACAACATCGACTGGAAGCAGCTGGATCCGCGCCAGTACGACCCGCGCAAAATTATTCGCGACGCCCTGCTTGAGGACAAGCGTGAGGCAGAGGCTGCTGAGCGCAAGAGCCGCGCCGAGGCAACCCCAAACACCGGGCAGCTCGGGCCGGACGGCGCCGTCAGCATGGCACCGAGCGTTACAGCCGCCGCCGCGACCGCGCTCAGTCAGGCCCGCGAAAACGGCGAGAAGCTCAACTTTGACAGCGAGGCAACCTAGACAAGGGGTAGTTTGCGGCGGGCAAGTCCGCGGCCCAGTGACTCGATCCTCGCGGCGACACGGTTAAGCTCCGCAATCGCGGGGTCAGACTCCCCAGCCGCGGGGTCAGACTCCCCAGCCGCTGGGCCGTCAAGCTCCGCAGCCTCGGTGGCTTGTGGATCCGCAACCGCCGCCGCAATCGCCTCGGCGAGGCCGGTGTCCCCCGCCTCGCGAAACGCCGCGCTGAGCGGCAGTGATCCGAGCACCGGAACCGACTCAGCGCTGTTAAAAGCGTCGGTTAAACGATCGGCGGCAACCTGCCCGCCGCCGCTGCCGAAAATATCGCCGCTCATGTTTTCGATAACGCCGATAACCCGCTGACCGCTCTGGTGTGCGAGCAGCGCCGAGCGCACCGCAACGTCTGCGGCGGCCGCCTGCGGGGTTGTGACAACAATCACCTCGGCGTGCGGCAACAGCTGCCCGACACTGATTGCGATGTCGCCCGTGCCGGGTGGTAAATCAAGCAGCAGATAGTCTAGCTCACCGAAGTAGACATCGCGCAGGAACTGTTCAACGGTGCGGTGCAGCATCGGGCCGCGCCACGAAACAGCGGTTGTGCGCGGATCCTCGCCGCCCAAAAACATGCCGATTGAGATAACGCTGACACCGTGCGCGACCGGTGGAATTATCATGTCGGCAACCCGCGTTGGCCACTCGGTTTTACCGTCTTTTGTCAGGCCAAAAAGCGCCGGGATGGAGAAACCGAAAACGTCCGCGTCAACAACGCCGACCCGTCTGCCCCGCGCGGCGAGCGCGGCCGCAAGCCCCGCCGTGACAGAGGATTTGCCGACTCCGCCTTTGCCGCTGGT
This sequence comes from Leucobacter sp. OH1287, assembly GCF_003859945.1. Taxonomy (GTDB): domain Bacteria; phylum Actinomycetota; class Actinomycetes; order Actinomycetales; family Microbacteriaceae; genus Canibacter. Next base: position 97,892 of record NZ_RQYM01000001.1, on the reverse strand, counting down.
GACGCAGATCACGCGGGTTAGGCTTTTTGCGGTGAACGGGATTTCACGGGTTTTGCTGCCGCGCACCCGCTCGGCGAAGGCCTGGCGCTCGGCGGGTGTCATAACGCTCACCGTCAAATCAACATCGGTGACCCCGGGGATCGCACGGATCGCCTGCTCGGTTTCGGCGGTTATCTGTTTCGCTGCTGGGCATCCCGCGATGGTGAGTTTCAGGGTTAGGGTTACCCGCCCGGCGGTGACGGTGAGATCCTCGATCATCCCGAGGTCGGTGATTGGTTTGCGAATCTCGGGGTCGTGGACGCGGCCAAGCGCCCGCAGGACGCTGTCAGCTGTTATCTGCTCGGCCATCCGCGGTGCTGTCTAGGTTGTCGGTGTCCTCGGCGTCCTCGGCGTCCTCGGCGTCGTTTGTGCGCTCCCGCTCGCTTTCAATCTCGGCGAGCAGTGTGCGCAGCTCCTGCTTCACCCAGTCGCGGTCGGGCAGTTCCGAGATCGCGAGCCTCAGCGCAACCACCTCGCGCACCATAAACTCGGTGTCGGCGAGGTTGCGTTCGGCGCGCTGCCGATCCTGCTCAATCTGCACCCTGTCCCTGTCGTCCTGCCGGTTTTGGGCGAGCAGAATCATCGGCGCAGCATATGACGCCTGCAGGGAGAGGATCAGGGTTAGCGCGGTGAAACCGATTGCTGCCGAGTCGAAACGCCATGCCTCTGGCGCGACAGTGTTCCAGGTGATCCAGATAATACAGAAGAGCGTTAAAATCACCAGGAAGGTTGGGGTTCCCATCGCCCTGGCGATACTCTCTGACCAGCGACCGAAACGCTCACTGGCGGCCTGCCGCTTTTCGGGGGTTAGCTGCTGATCCTGTGGCTGTGTCACTAGCTACCTCCCTCATCATCCGCGTGCCGCCAGTCATCCGGCAGCAGATGATCAAGCACGTCATCAATTGTAATCACGCCGAGCATGTTGTTTGACTCATCAACCACCGGGATCGCAACCAGGTCGTAGCTCGCCAGGCGCCTGGCAACCTCGGCGGCGCTCGCGTTCACCGGGATCGGCTCCAGTTCGCTGTCCAGCAGCGCCGAGAGCCGCTCGTGCGGCGGGAATCTAAGCATCCGCTGAAAATGCACCATCCCCTGATACTCACCGGTCGGGGTCTCATAGGGCGGCAGGGTGACATACACGGCCGACGCCATCGCGGGCGCAATCTCGGCTTTGCGGATCATCGCCAACGCCTCCGCCACGGAGGATTCGGCTGGCAAAACAATCGGCGCGGGGTTCATCAAACCACCCGCCGTGTCCTGCTCGTACTCGAGCAGGCGTCGCACATCCTCCGCCTCCTCGGGCTCCATCAAATCAAGCAGCTCCTGGCCATGCTGGTCAGGCAGCGCGTGGATCAGGTCCGCCGCGTCATCCGGCTCCATCTGGTCGAGCACATCCGCCGCGCGATCCGAGTTCAGGTACTGCAGCGTCGCAATCTGGTCGCTCTCGTCCATCTCCTCAAGCGCGTCAGCAACCATGTCGTCGGGCAGCTCAGTAACCACCTCACCGCGTCTCACAGCGGGCAGCTCAAGCAGCGCCTCGGCAAGATCGGCGGGTTTCAGATCCACAAGCGTCTGAATCAGCAGCTCCGCGGATCCGCTGTCAGCGCCCGCGGCGGTTTTACCGAGCTCCTCCCAGCTGAGCACCTTGCTGCGGCTTCTGCCGAGCGGCCCGCTGGTTTTTGGCAGCTTCACAAACACCTCAGAAACAACCCACTCACCACCGCGGGTCTGCTCAATCGCGGCGTCCTCGATTTTCACCTTGCCGGATCCGTCAAGCAGCGGTTTTTCTCTGCCGATGATCTCGGCGAGCACACGCTGTTCACCGCCGCGCTGTTCAAAACGGCGCATGTTTACCACGCCGTTGCTAATCACCTGGCCGCTGGTAACCGAAACAACCTGGTCGATCGGAATAAAAACACGCTTTCGACCGGGGATTTCAGCGACCAAACCAACCACTCGCGGGGCGGAGGCTGCGCGTTCAACGGCGACAAAGTCTCGCACCTTGCCGATTTTGTCTCCGGAGGGGTCAAAAATCCCTCTGCCCGCCAGTCGTCCCACAAAAACTCTTGCATTAGCCACACATCTAGATTACTGTGTTTCTGCTGTGCAGTCGGTGAATACTGCAATATGCTTATTAACAATGCCCGGTAGAATGGGCATAACGTGGGAGGGAGTATCGTGAGCAAGATCGAGAGCAACTGGCAGTTTGTTGAACAGTATCCAGACGAGCCGGTCAGCATTGTTAGAGCACGCAGACACTCACTGGAGCTCGGAATCGAACCGGTTTCCCCCGCGGTTGCCGCCTACCTCAGCTCACTTGTCGTGCTGACCGGCGCCAAGAATATTTGCGAGGTTGGCACTGGCGCGGGTGTCAGCGGTTTGGCGCTGCTGCGCTACAGCGACAACGCCTACCTCACCTCGATTGACGTTGATCCTGAACACCTGCGTGTCGCCCGCCAGGTTTTCACCGAGGCACAGATTCCACAGTCACGGGTGCGCCTTATTGAGGCGGCAGCGGTTGATATTATGCCGCGCCTCAACCCCGGCAGCTACGATCTGCTGCTGATCGACGCAAACCCCGACCAGCTGCTCAGCTACGTTGAGTTCGGGCTGCAGCTGGTGCGCGAGGGTGGAACAATCGTCATCCCGAACGCGCTCTGGCACGGTCAGGTGGCGGATCCGGCCGCACGCGACAACACAACAGCCCAGTTCCGTGACCTGCTGCAGATTATGGCGGAGTCTAACGCGGTTGTTGCAACGCTCTCCTCGGTTGGCGGCGGTGTGCTGACACTCACCCGCACCGCAAACTAGCGCCGGGCGCTATCTCCTCTTAGGCGCAGCGTCTGAAAACCTGCTTAGTACCAGGCGCTAACCCGGCTCTACCCGGGCGCTATGCTGACTCGGCCCCAACAGCGTACGCGAGCGCACTGTGCAGCTCAGCCGCCTCAGCACGGTTCAGCGCAACCGCGAGCCTTCCCCCGCCCTCCAGGGGAACGCGAATCACAATAACCTGCCCCTCTTTTACCGCCTCAACCGGGCCGTCCCCGGTTCTCGGCTTCATTGCAGCCATTTTTGCTCCTCACCAGCGCAAACCAAACACGGTGAATCAAACACTGCGATGCGGCGCTTAAGTTTTCTCACCCCGCGGTAAACGCTGTTTACTCAGTCTCCATAACCAGTCTACTGCTGTCACTGATTTTGCGTAAGCCACTGATACAGGGCTAAATAGTTTGCGCGAATCTGGTTCGCACTCACCCGCTCATCATCAGCGTGCGCGAGCAGCGGATCCCCCGGCCCGTAATTAACCGCCGGAATATTAAGCTCGCTAAAGCGGGCAACATCCGTCCAACCAACCTTTGCGCGCGGTGGCTGCCCCACAGCCTCAACCAGCTGTTTGGCGAGCGGCGCATCCAGCCCCGGCCTTGCTCCCGGCGCGAGATCAACAATCTCGACGCTGTCAGCGTCCGCAAAGAACTCCCGCACAAACGCCTCTGCTTCAGCTGGGCTTTTTGCCGGACAGAAACGGTAGTTAACCTCGATTTTGCAGCTGTCGGGAATAACATTGCCGGCGACCCCGCCACTGATCCGCACCGCGTTCAAACCCTCGCGATACTCCAGCCCGTCAACAACCACGGTCTCGGCAGCATAGCTGTTGAGCCGCACAAGCGTTTCACCGGCGCGCTGGATCGCGTTAACCCCCGTCCAGCTGCGAGCCGAGTGTGCCCGCTTCCCGGCGAAACTAACAACACAGCGCAGTGTGCCGTTGCAGCCACCCTCAACCGTGCCGTTTGACGGCTCCCCGAGGATCGCAAAATCGCCCGCGAACAACTCCGGGCTGTTTCTTAGCGTCCGCCCGAGACCGTTCAGGTCGCTTGACACCTCCTCGTTGTCGTACCAAACCCAGGTGATGTCGTAGGCTGGGTTATCGAGTTCGGCGGCGAGCACCAGCTGCACCGCAACACCCGCCTTCATATCAACGGTGCCGCGCCCCCACAGCACAGTGTCCGGGGTTGCGTCACCCTCAACCGGTGTTTCGGCGATGGTTTTCACCGGCAGATTGTTGTTAACCGGCACGGTGTCAATGTGCCCGGCAATTACAACCCGCTGCGACCTGCCGAGGGAGGTGCGGCAGACGATTGTGTCACCGTCACGGTGACAGGTCAGGTGCGGAAGCTTGCTAACCCGCGCAAAAATGGCGTCCGCCAGCGCAGCCTCGTTCCCAGAAACAGACTCAAAATTGCAGAGCTGCTCTGTCAGATTAACAGGATCAGTCAGGTCTAATTGTTGCTCTGTCATAGCTATGATCTTACTGACTCGACCGGAGAGTTGTCTGGTGCGTTGCTGAATCAAATTTTGTATGCTTGACTCATGACTAAAATCACACCAGAAACCGCTTGGGGTTACGCGCTCGCAACTGTTACCGCTGCCGGGGAGGTGCTTGACGCGTGGATCCCTCACCCGCAGCTGGGTGAGGCACCTAAGAACTTTACGCCCGAGCACGCGCCCGCTGGGCTTCGCAGCTCGGTGGGGGCGGATCCGCGCCGCGGTGTGACAATTGAGTTGCGGGCCGTAACCAGCAACCTGGCAGCGAAAGTGGCGGACACAGCCGACGCTTATCTGCGTCTGCAGCTGCTCTCACACTGCCTGGTGAAGCCGGGCAGCATCAACCTGGATGGTGTGTTTGCGGCGCTGCCGAACGTTGTCTGGACGGCTGCGGGCCCGGTTGCAACCGAGTTCTACAACGACAACCTCGCTTCGCTGCGCGCGAGCGGTTTAACGGCGCTCGCGGTCGATAAGTTCCCGCGGCTAACCGACTATGTTGCGCCGCGGGGTGTGCGGATAGCGGATTCCTCCCGTGTGCGTCTCGGCGCCCACCTCGCTCCGGGAACAACCGTGATGCACGAGGGATTTGTTAACTTTAACGCTGGCACACTCGGCGCTTCTATGGTTGAGGGACGGATCTCTCAGGGCGTTATCGTCGGTGACGGCTCTGATATTGGCGGCGGTGCCTCGATTATGGGCACACTGTCGGGCGGTGGCACCCACCGGGTGACAATCGGCGAGCGCGCACTGCTCGGCGCAAACAGCGGTATCGGCATATCAATCGGGAACGACAGCGTTGTTGAGGCAGGTCTGTATGTGACTGCGGGCACGAAGGTGCTGCTGCCTGACGGTTCAACTGTGAAGGCGGCTGCTCTGTCCGGGGCTGACTCGCTGCTGTTTAGGCGCAACTCGGCGACCGGCGCGGTTGAGGTTTTGCCGCGCAGCGGTGCCAAGATCGCGCTCAACGAGGATCTGCACCTCTAGCGACTAAGCAAGAACCGGCGGGGACTGTGAACACGGTTCCTGCCGGTTTTGTTTCGCTAGTGCAGGTTACTCGGCGCGTGCATGCGTGGCACGCGAATTTGCGCGGCACGCGAGCACGCCCGCCCTGTCTTTCGCTAGCGCAGAGCCCTGCTTAGCGCGCGGTCTTTCGCAGGTCTGAACCAACGTATAGCTGCTGCGGCCTGCCGATCTTGGTGAAGCGATCCTCGTGAGCCTCCCGCCAGTGGGCGATCCACCCGGGCAGGCGACCGATCGCGAACAGCACCGTGAACATCCTGGTTGGGAAACCCATCGCCTTGTAGATAACGCCGGTGTAGAAGTCCACGTTCGGGTAGAGTTTCCGCTCCTTGAAGTAGTCGTCCTCCAGCGCGATCTGCTCAAGCTCTTTCGCGAGATCGAGCAGCGGATCGTTGATGCCGAGCTCAGCGAGCACCTGGTCAGCGCTCTGCTTAACGATGCGGGCGCGCGGATCGTAGTTCTTGTAGACGCGGTGCCCGAAGCCCATCAGCTTCACGCCCGCCTCTTTGTTCTTCACCCGCTCAACGAAGTGGCGCATCCCCATGCCCGACTCTTTAATGTCGCCGAGCATCTTCAAAACCGCCTCGTTGGCACCGCCGTGCAGTGGGCCGGAGAGCGCGTTAATGCCTGCGGAGATTGAGGAGAACATGTTTGCGCCGGTGGATCCAACAAGCCGCACCGTCGAGGTTGAGGCGTTCTGCTCGTGATCCGCGTGCAGAATCAAAAGCCTGTCAAGCGCTTTCACCAGCACCGGGTTCATCTCGTATGGCTCAGCCAGGTTGCCGAAGTTTAGGCGCAGGAAGTTCTCAACAAAGTTTTGTGAGTTGTCTGGGTAGAGGAACGCCTGACCGATCGACTTCTTGTGTGAGTAAGCGGCAAGCACCGGCAGTTTCGCGAGCAGCCGGATCGTGTTAACCTCAACCAGGTCTGGCGAGTTGGTGTTGAGCGATCCCTCGTAGAAGGTTGAGAGCGCCTGAATACCGCCGGCGAGCACCGCCATCGGGTGTGCGGTGTGCGGCAGCCCCTCGAAGTAGTATTTCATGTCCTCGTGCAGCAGCGTGTGGCGGCGGATCTCGTTATCAAACTTCGCCATCTGCTCGGGTGTTGGCAGCTCACCGTAGATCAGCAGGTAGGCAACCTCCAGGAAGGTTGAGTTCTCTGCCAGATCCTCAATCGAGTAGCCCCGGTAGCGCAGGATCCCCTCATCGCCGTCAATGTAGGTGATCTCTGAGCGGGTTGAGGCGGTGTTTACAAAGCCGTAATCCAGCCCGGTGAGGCCGGTTTGCTTGGTTAGCGTACTGATGTCAATCGCGGCTTTACCAGAGGTTGCCTGCAGCACCGGAAGCTCTGCCTCAACCCCGTTATAGCTCAGTTTTGCAACATTACGTGACTGACTGTCTGGTGTGTTTGTAGTCACCGCTTCTCCCATCATTGCGCGAACAAGACCGAGTGCGTTGAAGTTTTCGGCTCAACGCAAAACCGTCCCTATAGGTTACCGAATAATCCTCAAAACAGCTATTCAGAATTCTCGTAAATCAACCTAAAGCATGAGTTTCAGGGCAGAAACTCAGCGGATCCGCGCCCCAAAACCAGCGAAAATCACCGCCGCTGCGGGTTGCTTTTGGCGCCTAAGCGGGTAGGCTAAAGCCTTTAACGCGAGCGCCAACGGACGGTTGATTAGAGTGCGGCGAGGCGTTTTGCGGCCAGCTCGATGTCGCTGTCGGTTGCCGTGATTGCGAGGCGAATATGCTGCTGACCGGCGTATCCGTAGAACGCACCGGGCCCTGCGATAATTCCCGCGTCGGCGAGTTTGGCGATCTGTTCCCAGCAGTCTGTGCCGTTACTCGCCCACAGGTAGAGTCCCGCCTCACTGTCTGAAACTTCCCAGCCAGCGTTCACAACCGCCGGTAACAAGATTTCTCGGCGACGCTGATAACGAAGTCGCTGCTCGCGGGTGTGTTCCGTGTCTGGCAGCGCGCTCTCAAGCGCGGTTTGCACCGGGTACGGAAGCATCAGACCGGCGTGTTTACGGATCCGCAAAATAGCCGCGATAAGTTCGCTGTCACCGGCGATAAAAGCTGCTCGGTAGGCCGCTAGGTTGGACTGTTTGCTGAGCGAGTAGACGCTTAAAAGCCCGCTGTGACTGTCTGTGACGGCGGGGTCGAGCACGCTCGGGATGCGCTCGGTCTGCCACGGCTCGTCCCAGCCGAACTCGGCGTAACACTCGTCGCTGGCAAGCACCGCGCCAAGCTCTTTTGCACGGGCGACCCGCTGTTTTAATTCAGCGGTGTTGAGCACCCTGCCGTGCGGGTTTGCTGGCGAGTTAATCCAGATCAGGCGTGTTGACTCAGGCCAGTCAGCCGGATCGTCGGCGCGCACAACCTCAGCGCCAACAAACGCCGCACCCATCTCATAGCTCGGGTAGGCGATCTCGGGGATCACAATCGTGTCACCGCTGCCGAGGCCGAGGAAGAACGGCAGCAGCGCGACCAGCTCCTTTGAACCGATTGTGGGGATCACACAGTCCGGCGTGATCGTGACTCCGCGGCTGTCTAAATACCAGTCGCAGATCGCCCGCCGCAGCTGCTCAGTGCCCTGGGTTGTCGGGTATGAACCCGCGGCTGCGCCGCTCAGTAAACCCCGCTGGGCGGAGTCCGGTGCGGGATCCACCGGCGAACCAACCGACAGGTCAGCAAAACCCTCGGGGTGCGCCTTCGCCTTTGCGATGTAGGGCGCGAGTGTGTCCCACGGGTAGTCGGGGAGCTGTCTGACCATTAAAAACCTCCTAAGCCTGCGGTGGTAGCTGCGCAACCAGCGGGTGATCGAAACCGTAGGGGCCAACCTTTGCGGCGCCGCCCGGGGATCCGATCTCCTCAAAGAAATCGACGTTAACCGTGTAGTAGTGCTCCCACTCCTCCGGCAGATCATCCTCATAGTAGATCGCCTCAACCGGGCAGACCGGCTCGCAAGCGCCGCAGTCTACGCACTCATCGGGGTGAATATAGAGCGAACGCTCACCCTCGTAGATGCAGTCAACCGGGCACTCGTCAACGCACGCTCGATCCTTCACGTCAACACACGGCAGAGCAATAACGTAAGTCATTTAGCCTTTCCTTTAGTCAATGCTAGTTTACCGTCCCAAGCCCCAGAGCGCAGTTAGGAGTGTGGCGGCAAGCAGCCACGGGCCAGCCGCGAACTCGGTTGGTGCTGCGGGGCCCGCCCGGGCGCGGCGCAGCACCACCACCAGCGCTGCAGAACCCAGGAGCAGGGAGGCGAGCAGCAGCGCCACTGTGCTCCCCCACCAGCCAGCCCAGTAACCAGCCTGCCACCCGAGCAGAAACCCGAGTTTTACGTCTCCCATGCCCAGCTGTGCAGCGGCGAGCAGCCTGAGCAGTAACAGTTGCAGCGCGGCGAGGGCGGATCCACCCACCGCCGCAAACAGCCGCTCTGGCTCGGCGGCGGCGAGCGCGTGCGGGATCGCGGTTGCCACACACAGCAGCAGCCCCGCCGCTATCAGCCGGTTTGGGAGGCGCAGAAAATAGCAGTCGACGATTGTTAGCGCGACACCGCTGAGCACGAAGACGGCGATGTTGAGGATCGCAAACAGCTCAGCCATCCCACACATCCCGGGCTGCGTCTAACGCGCGATAACCGGGATTGATGAGGTTTTTACCGGCACCGGCGAGTCCGGCACGATCTCGGTTCCGATACCGCTGTCGGTGAGGATCTCAAGCAGCACCGAGTGGGGTTTGCGGCCGTCAATAATCGCGGCCTTTCTCACCCCGGCATCAACCGCGTCAACACACGCGCGCACCTTCGGGATCATTCCGCTCTCAAGCGACGGCAGCAGCTGTTTCAACTCGCCGACGCTCATTGAGCTAACCAGTGAGTCCGGGTCTGGCCAGTTGGCGTAGAGCCCGTCAACGTCGGTTAGGATCAGCAGTTTTTCAGCTCCGAGCGCACTCGCGAGCGCGGCAGCCGCGGCATCGGCGTTAACATTGAGCGACTGACCGGGCTCGGCGATATCGGGCGCAATCGAGCTGACAACCGGAATCATCTGCTTCTCCACAACCGCCTCAACAATCGCCGGCCGCACCGCGGTAATATCACCGACCAGCCCGAGATCCACGCGCTCGCCGTTAATCTCAACGGGCGGTCGACGCTTCGCGGTGAAAAGGCCACCGTCCTCCCCCGACATACCGACGGCGAGCGGCTCATGCTGGTTGATTTCGTCAACCAGTTTCGGGTTCACCTGCCCGGTTAAAACCATTCTGACCACGTCCATGGTCTCCGGGGTTGTAACCCGGTAACCGCCCCGGAACTCGCTTTCAATCCCGAGCCGGCCAAGCATTCGCGAGATTTGCGGACCGCCGCCGTGCACAATAATCGGGCAGATGCCGGCGTAGCGCAGGTAGATAATATCCTCCGCGAACGCCTGAAACAGCGACTCGTCAACCATGGCGTTACCGCCGAACTTAATCACCATGATCTTGTTGCGGAACTTTTTAATCCACGGCAGCGACTCGACGAGCACCTGCGCGTGCGCGGCTGCGGTTTGTGGATCCCTGCTTCTAATGTCTGTCATGCTTTACCACCCCGGTTGCTTAGCTAGCTCGAGTACGCGCTGTTTTCGTGAACGTAGGCGACGGTTAGGTCGTTGGTTCTGATCACGGCGCTGTGCGCGTTTTCCGGATCCGCCGCGTTCAGCTCGATCAGCACCTCAGTCACTGCCGGGGTGAGGTCGCACTCGGTCACTGGCCGGTCTGGTCCGCCCTGGTTGCACAGTCGAACCCCGTTGAAGCTAACGGCGACAGCGTAGGGATCAAAATCTGCGTCGGTTGTGCCGATTGCCGCCAGCACCCTGCCCCAGTTCGGGTCGTTACCGAAGATAGCTGTTTTAAACAGGTTGTTGCGGGCGAGTGTGCGACCGACGGTTACCGCGTCAGCCTCGCTTTTTGCGCCGGTCACCTCGATATTGATCTGGTGGCTTGCGCCCTCCGCGTCCGCCTGCAGCTGTTTTGCGAGCGAGTCACAGACCGTCACAAGCGCGGCGTTAAACTCTGCCAGATCCGGTGTCACCTCCGCGGCACCGCTGGCAAGCAGCGTCACCTGATCGTTGGTTGACATGCAGCCGTCTGAGTCAAGCCGGTTAAGTGTTTTCTCGGTTGCCTCCCGCACCGCGCTGTCAAGCGATGCCGCGTCAACTACCGCGTCGGTTGTGATCACAACGAGCATCGTGGCAAGACCCGGCGCGAGCATTCCCGCACCCTTCGCGATAGCCCCGATCCGCCAGCCGTCTTCACTCTCGTAGCTGGCTGTTTTCGTGACCGTGTCGGTTGTCAGGATCGCAGCCGCCGCGTCAGCAGAGTTGTCGCCGAGCCTGCTCACCAGCTCAGGGATCCCGTTTACTATTCTGTCTCGAAAATCTTGACCGCCTGCACCGATCAGGCCCGTTGAACAGACCTGCACTCGCAGCGGGTCAATGCTCAGCGCCTCAGCAACCGCTTCCGCACTGAGTTTGCTGGTCTGATAGCCGAACTCTCCGGTGAAGCAGTTGGCTCCTCCCGAGTTTAAAACAACCGCGACAGTTTCGGCGGTGTTTGCCGCCTGCGACCACAGAACCGGGTTAGCTTTCGCTCGGTTGCTCGTGTAAACGGCTGCTGCGGCCGGTTTGGGGCCGTCGTTAACGATCAGGGCGAGATCCGGTTTACCGGTGGTTTTTAAACCGACCGCGATACCCGCTGCCCGAAATCCGAGGGGTTTGGTGACTGTCATGGCGCTACTCCGTTCTGTTGCAGACCTGTTGTTTCTGGGATGCCGAGCGCAATATTAACCGACTGCACGGCGGCTCCCGCGGTTCCCTTCACGAGGTTGTCAATCGCCGCAACCACAACCACGCGGCCAGCAGCCTGATCAACCTGCACGCTCATAACGCAGCTGTTTGAGCCGACAACGTCCGCGGTGCGCGGCTGCACACCCTCCGGCAAAACCGTCACAAAACTGTCGTCCCGGTAGGCGCTCTCCCACACCTCTCTAACCCTCTTAGGGCTAACCCCGGGCTTTAGCGGCGCGGTTACGGTCGCGAGAATCCCGCGAGACATTGGCACCAGCACCGGCGTAAAACAGAGCCTCGGCTGCGGTTTCGCCCCAGCCCACTCAAGCGACTGCTGAATCTCGGGAATGTGCCGGTGCACACCGCCAACCGCATAGGGGTGTGCGGATCCCATAATCTCCGCCGCTAAAAGCTCCGTCTTGGCTGATTTCCCGGCGCCGGACGGCCCGACGGCGAGCGTTGCCACGGTGTCGTCTGGATCCACAATCCCCGCCGCAACACCGGGGGTTATTGCGAGCGCCACGGTGCTGGCATTGCAGCCGGGTGCTGCGATGCGTTTGGTGTCGCGCAGCCGTTCCCGCTGTTTTATTTCACCGGTTTCGGTTTTGATGAGCAGCTCCGGCACACCGTATGTCCACGGTTCACTGTGTTCGCTGCCATAGAATCGCTCCCAAGCTTCCGGGCTAACCAGCCGGTGGTCTGCCCCGCAGTCAACAACCAGCGGTGTTTTCACCAGCTGTTTGGTGAGTCTCGCGGAGGCACCGTGTGGCAGCGCAAAGAACACAATGTCGTGGCCGTCAAGCACTTCCGCGCTTGTCTCCTGTATCTGAAGGTGCGCAAGCGATCTGAGGTGTGGCTGGTGTTTTATTAGCGGATCGCCCGCGCTGGAGTGCCCGGTCACGGTCACAATCTCAATCCGCGGGTGGTCGGCTAAAATGCGCAGCAGTTCCCCGCCCGCATATCCGCTTGCACCGGCAACTGCTGCCCGAAACACACTGTCTCCTTATCTTAGGTTTGGCCAGTCTTGTTTAACTAACCCTGTTTGACGATTCCTGCTTACACCTATTGCGCTTAGCTAACTCTCGTTTGGTTGCTTTAACTCAGTCGCGCACTGTCGCGCCGAAGCGCTCGGTTGCGACCGCCGCACCGGCGAGTTTCGCCGCGGTTGCCTCTTCCGCTTTCAGGGTGCGATCCTGCGCCCTAAACAGCAGCGAGAATGTGACCGCGCGTTTACCCTCTGGCACGCCCTGTCCACGGTAGTCATCGACCAGGGTGATCCGCTCAAGCAGCTCGCCGGATCCCGCAGCAACAGCCTCGGTTAGCTCGCTGATCGGGGTTTCAACCTCTGCTAGCAGGGTCAGGTCCTGTGTTGCTGCCGGGTAGGTGCTCAGCTGCGCAGTTTTTGCGCTGCGGTTTGCCAGCTCAATCACCAGCTCCAGGTTCACCTCGTAGGCTGCAACAACACCCGGCAGGTGCAGCGTAGTAGTGTACTCCGGCAGCAGCTCACCCGCGTAGCCAACCGTCTGATCGCCGATAAACAGTTCCGCGCAGCGGCCCGGGTGGAACGCCGGGTGGCTGCCCTGACGAACACTCAGCTCGGCGGAAACGCTCGCGGCCAAATCCTCGGCTGCGGCAATCGCGTCCGCCCAGTCGTAGCTGCGCTGTGCGGCAAACGGGTGTTTCTGCTGGGCATCACCGATTAGCAGCGCTGCGGCGTGCAACGGCTGCTTAGGAATTGCAGCGTTCAGCTCCGCAATAATCTCGTCGGCGGGTTTCACACCGAGCGGCGGCAGCAGCTCTGTGCCGATGGTTTTACCCGGCTCGGCTGGCGTAAACACCGCACCGAACTCAACAAGCGCGAGGTTTGTGTTGCCGCGTGACCAGTTGCGCTGCGCACAGGCGAGCAGCCCCGGCAGAAGCGAGGTGCGCAGGAACGGCACGGTGCCGTCCAGCGGGTTCGCGATCTTCACACCCGGCGCTTTTTTAGCGCCAGCAAACAGGTCAAGCTGCTCCTGTGAAACAAACGGGTAGTTTTGCACCTCGGTTAAACCGTTTGCGGTGACGTGGTTTGCTGCCCGGCGGCGCAGCCGCTGCTCACGGGTCAGTCCACGCCCCGGCGGGGCAACCGGTAGACGGCTCGGGATCCGGTCGTAACCGAGCAGCCTCGCGATCTCCTCAGCGAGGTCTGCCGGACGCGACAGGTCACTGCGCCAGCTCGGAACGGTCACTCTAAAGCCGCTCTCGGCCTCGGCGACCTCGCACCCGATCAGCTGCAGGGTTTCAACAACCTCATCACGGCTGTAGTCAACACCGATCAGTTTCGCCGTGTAGTCAAACGGCAGCTGAACGGTTTTCGGTGCTGGCTCAGCGAGCCGGTCTGCAACAATCGGCGCCGCAACTCCCCCGCCGTATTCAACAAGCAGATCAACCATGCGCTGCGCAGCAGCACGCGCAACCAGCGGATCCACACCGCGCTCGAAGCGTTTCGCAGCCTCGCTCGGCAGCTTGTGGCGGCGGGCGGATCTCGCAATTGAGACCGGATCAAAGGTCGCTGCCTCAATCAGCACGCTCGTGGTTTTGTCATCGGTTTTGGTGCTCTCGCCACCCATCACACCGGCGATGCCGATTGCGCCGGAGTCGTCCGCGATCACCAGATCCTCGGGGTGCAGCTGTCGCTCCTGCCCGTCGAGTGTGACAAGGGTTTCACCCTTGTTTGCGCGACGCACAGTGATTCCGCCGTTAACCTTTTCGGCATCGTAGGCGTGCAGCGGGTTGCCGAGCTCCAGCATCACATAGTTTGAGATGTCGCTCGCAAGACCGGTTGTGCGCTGCCCAGCGAGCAGCAGTCTAGTAACCATCCACTGCGGTGTTGGGCGGCTCTGATCCACACCGTCTACCCGGCGAACAATAAACCCGCTAACCCCGTCACGACCACGGATCGGGCTCTGATCGGCAAAATCTACGGGGAAGGTTGCGGTTGCCTGAGCGGCTGCGGCCTCTCCCCTGCGATCGAGGTCGAGTGCCGGATCCACAAACTCACTGCCGGTTGCGTGGGTGTACTCGCGTGCGATGCCGCGCACCGAGAAAGCATAGCCACGGTCGGGGGTGACGTTAATCTCAACGGCGGTGTCGTTAAGGCCGAGCGCCTCAGCCGCCGGGGTGCCAACCTCCGGGTTGAGGCCGAGGTTGCTCAGCACAATAATGCCGCTGTGTTCGTCGCCCAAACCGAGTTCGCGTTTTGAGGCGATCATGCCGTCGGAGACGTGGCCGTAGGTTTTGCGCGCGGCAATCGCGAAGTTGCCCGGCAACACAGCGCCCGGCAGGGTGACAATTACCCGGTCACCAACCTCAAAGTTGTGTGCGCCGCAGACAACCCCGCGCACATCCTCGCCACCGTCGGCAGCTTTCTGCCCCTCCGGCGCAACCCGCACCTGACACCAGTTGACGGTTTTACCGTTTGAGTGCTCCTCAGGCTCGCGAGAAAGCACCTCGCCAACCACAACAGGACCGGTCACCTCGAAACGGTGCAGGTCCTCCTCCTCAAACCCGACACGCACGAGTGCGTTATGCACCTGCTCCGGTGTTGTCTCCGGCGCAAGCGGCGTTAAATCGTTTAACCACGAGAGTGGAACGCGCATTTAAACCAATCCTCCAAACTGTGCGTTGAAACGAGCATCGCCCTCAACCATGTCGCGCATGTCGTTGATGTTGTTGCGGAACTGCAGGGTGCGCTCAACACCGACACCGAATGCAAATCCCTGATACTCCTCGGGGTCGATCCCAGCGGCGGCAAGCACGTTCGGATCCACCATGCCACAGCCACCCCACTCAATCCAGCGGGCACCTCCCCTGGCGCCTGGGAACCAGACGTCCATCTCAGCGCTCGGCTCGGTAAACGGGAAGAAGTTTGGGCGGAGCCGAATCTTTGCGTCGCTGCCAAACATCTGCCGCGCAAAATGCTCAAGCGTTCCCTTCAGGTGAGCCATTGTCAGCCCCCTGTCAATTGCGATGCCCTCAACCTGGTGGAAAACCGGGGTGTGGGTGGCATCCAGCTCATCGCTGCGGTAAACCCTTCCCGGGGCCACAACATAGACCGGCAGTTCCCGGTTTAGCAGCGCGCGAATCTGCACCGGTGAGGTGTGGGTGCGCATCACTAGGTGGCTACCAACCGGATCCACATAGAAGGTGTCTGCCTCAGCGCGTGCCGGGTGATCAATGTCGAAACCGAGCGCGTCGAAGTTGAACCACTCGTGCTCAAGCTCTGGCCCCTCGGCAACCTCCCAGCCCATCGCAACGAAATTGTCGGCGATCTCCTCCTGCAGCTGGGCGAGCGGATGCCGGCTGCCGCTGGCGCGTCTAACCGGCGCAGCTGTGACATCAACCGTTTCAGCGATCAGTTTTGCTGCCGCCTCAGCCTTGGCAAGCTCAGCCTCCCTGCCCGCGTAGGCACCCTCGATCTTGCCTCGCGCCTGACCGAGCAGTTTACCGGTTTCGGCTTTCAACTCCTTCGGCACCTGCCGCATCAGCGAGTTGAGCTGGGCGATCGCGGAGTTCTCCCCCGCGTGGGCGCTCTTTACGGCTTTTAACTCGGCAACTGTTGTTGCCTCGGCGAGCGCCGCAAGCGCTGCCGTCACCGCCGCGTCGACGGCGTCTGGCTGGATCGGGTTTGTCTCTGACATAGTTACCTATTTTACAACGCAAAAAGCGGCTTGTCCCGCCTGTGGATAACTATCCTGAGCAGCCGTTAAAAAATCCGCTCTATACTAGTTACTGTGAATCAACACCAGCCGTCGCGATTAGCCCAGCTCGGGCGTGGCGCTGTTGTGTCTGTGTTAGCCACTCTGCTTGCGGCTCACTCACACAGCGGCGCAGACGGTTTTACCCCGTCGCTGTTTGCGATTGTGGTGTGCGCGGCGGTTGCCTGGCCGATCTGTGTTGTGTTCGCGGGAAAGCGTCGCTCTCTCGCCGCAACCACTATCGCGGTTGGCGCAACCCAGGGGCTTTTCCACTGGGTGTTTAGCGCGGTCGGGCCGGTTTCTTTGGCATCTGGCCCGCATCACGGTGCCGCACTCACCGGCGCGGGCAGCGGTGAGGTGTTAAACGGTGGCGTGCTTAGCGGCCAGGGGGCGGATCCGCTCACAACCGCGCTCGCAAGCAGCCACGCAGAATCTCACGCCGCCATGCTCGCGGCACACGTTTTTGCGGCGATCCTAACGATTTTCTTGCTGCGCAATGTTGATGCGGCGCTGGAGGCACTGTCGAGCGTTGTTTCGTTCCTCGCGGCGATTTTGCTGCCGTTGCGACTCACCGTCACGCCACCCGCGCGTGCTCCCCGCACGGTTTTGGCCGCGGTTACAGGTTTTAAAAAGATTCAACTGCTCACTCTCCCTGCGCTGCGGGGCCCGCCGCTGCTTTCTGCTTAGACAAGAACTCACCGATCCACACAAAAATCGGTGGCTAAAGACTGTTACTTTGTAAGAAGCAGGAAGATGTTAAAACCTACCAAGCGTAAGAATAAAGTTTTAACCGCTGTTGTGGCGCTGCTCGCTGCTGCCCTGGTTGGTTCCGGGGCGACGGCCGCTCACGCCCACGATCAGCTGGTTGTGTCGGATCCGGCTCACAACAGTGTTGTGGACCAGTCACCCGAGCAGCTGACGCTCACCTTCAACAATCAGATTCTTGATGTTGAGGGGGCGAGCATCCTGGAGCTGCGCGATTCAGCGGATAAGGTGCTGATCGACGCGGTGCCGAAGGTTTCGGGAACCGACCTCACACAGGCAGTCTCTGATCCCCTTGCTGAGGGGGTTTACCGGGTTGTTTGGCGTGTGGTTTCAAGCGATGGTCACCCGATTGAGGGATCGTTTAACTTCGGGGTTGGGAAGGTTAGCGAGAGCGACCTGACCGCTCTGCCAAAGGGCAGGAACCTCGCGAGCAACGCGATAACGCTTGACTCCCAGGCTAGCGGGGGCGATTCCGCCGATAGCTCTGCCAGTGACTCTGCTGATTCCGCTGACTCTAGCGACTCGACGAAGCCGCAGGATGTTTATGCGATCGGCGAGGGCGAGGACGCTGGGATTAACGCGGGAGGTGTGCTTTTGGCGTCGTTTGGCGTGCTGGCACTCGCCGCGATTATCACCGTCACCGTGATCTGGTGGATGCGCCAAAACCGCTCTAACGACACAAAAAACTAACGCCCGAAACAGATACCAGCCTCGACAGTGATCGAGTTTGACAGTAATCGGGTTCGGCACCGGCCGTGTTCGGCACTGGTCGTGTTCGGCACCGACCGGATCCTTTAGCGAACAGTCTCGCTCCTTACTAGCGTAACTAAACCGGCGAGCGCTGCCCGGGCTTTCTGTGTTACGGGTTAAACAAACTAATTAACTCCTAAACTATTAACAAGAAGGAAAAACCATGCGTATTGCATCACTTAAAAAAACCGTTACCGCTTCAGCAGCTGCTGCGCTGCTCGTAACCGCTCCGTGGCTGGTTGGCTGCAGCAACAGCACCGCCAGCGAGAGCACCAAGTCAGAGACCGCAACAACCGAGGATCACGACCACGATCACGGCCACACACACGATGACAGCGAGCACATTGAGGTTACCGCTCCGTGGGCTAAGTCAGCTGAGGTTGGTGGCCTAACCGGCATGTTTGCTGAGATCAAGAACACCGGTTCTGAGGAGCTGACCCTGGTTGCCGCAACCAGCGACGTGGCAGGCAAGGTTGAGCTGCACGAGGTTAGCGACGGCAAGATGCGCGCGATCGACGGCGGCATCAAGATTCCAGCCGGTGAGACCGTCACCCTGGAGCCGGGCGGACTGCACATCATGCTGATGGAGCTGACAACCGACCTGCTCGCCGGTGACGAGGTGCACGTCACCCTCGAGTTCTCTGACGGTTCAAAAGAGACCCTGCACGTTGAGATTCGCGACTACGCAGGCGCTCAGGAAGAGTACGAGGGTGGCCACGATCACAGCGATCACGACCACAGCGGACACAACCACTAATAATGTCTAAAACCGACAAGACCACCCCGGTTAACCAAGCGCCAACCGCTGACGGCGGTGAAAGCGGCAAGAGCAGCAATAGCGGCAGCGCAGTCTCCTACGACGCGCACGCCGTTGCTGCGGGAGCCGAAGCTGCCGGAGCCGATGCTGCGGGAGCCGATGCTGCGCAGAATCCCAGCGACCTGCACAGCTCCGGATCCACACCCCCCGCAGCGGAGCGCGGCGTTTCTCGGCGCGGGCTGATTGGCGGCGCTCTAGCCGGGGTTGGGCTTGTTGGTGTGGCGGCTGGATCCGGAGTCACCGCCGCCGTTTTAAACAACCGGTCAGCATCCCCCGCACCCGGTTCCGGCAGTGGTTTCGGATCCGGTCAGCCGTTTGGCAAGGAAACAATCAGCTGCCACGGCAAACACCAGGCGGGGGTTGCTACCGCGGTTACCGCCCACTCACGCTATCTCGCGTTTAACCTAAGCGACTCCACCAACGCGGACGCGATCCGCCGCATGCTCACCGTTTTAACCGCCGATATTGAGTCGCTAACAAGCGGCCAGGGCCCGATTGCGGACAGCGAGCCGGAGCTTGCCGAAAACCCCGCCAGGCTGACCGTCACCGTCGGCTTCGGCCCGGAGCTGGTTAACCGGGTTAATCCCGCCGCGCGCCCCGACTGGCTCGGCCCGCTCCCGCGTTTTAACCGCGACCAGCTTGGCGCGGGATATGACGACGGTGACCTGCTAATCGCGATTGCCTCCGATGATCCGCTAACTGTCGCTCACGCAGCCCGGATGCTGTCAAAATCGCTGCGCAGTTTTGCCTCGCTTGTGTGGCGGCAGGACGGGTTTAGGCGAGCTCACGGCAGCGAACCGGACGGCGCAACGATGCGCAACCTGATGGGGCAGGTTGACGGCACCGTTAACCCGCGACCCAATGACGACGACTACTCGGACCTGGTGTGGCTACAAAAATCGGCGGGCTGGCTCGCCGGTGGCTCCGCGATGGTTTTTCGGCGGATCCGCATGGAGCTCGACACCTGGGATCAGGTCGATAAACCCGGCCGCGAAAACTCGATCGGCCGCGATATCGCCGTCGGTGCTCCCCTGACCGGTACTAAAGAGTTTGATGAACCAGATTTTACGGCGAAGAACGAGCTCGGGCTACCGATTATCCACGCGGCCTCACACATTGCGCGTGCCCGCAGCAGTGACCCGAATGAGCGGATCTATCGCCGCGTCTACAACTACGACGACAGCACCGATCAGGGCCTGCTTTTCATCTGTTATCAGCGGAACCCGCTTGAACAGTTCGTGCCGATTCAACGCCGCCTCGACCAGCTTGACCTGCTCAATACCTGGATAACCCACACCGGATCGGCGGTTTTCGCTATCCCTCCAGGCTGGGAACCAGGCGGGATGCTCGGCGAGACGCTGTTCGCGAGCTAGCTTAGCTGGCACCCCGGGCCGCACCCCGGAGCGGCTCCCCCAAGAGTCTGGATAAGCTGGCGCTGCCCTAACTCGGCTGGCGCTGCGCGAAGGCGCTGCTGTAGAGGCAGACCGCGGCGGCGGTTGCCAGGTTCAGCGACTCAGCGCTGCCGTAGATCGGCAGCCGCAAAACGCTGTCACACAGCTCCCGATCGGCGGCGGTAAGACCGCGCGCCTCGTTCCCAAACACCCAGGCGTGCGGATCCCGCAAAACAGCTGCCTGCGGGCTAAGCGTCTCACCCCTGATGTCGGCGGCAACCGTTACCAGCCCAGCGGCTTTTGCCGCAGTAACGGTGTCTGCGAGGCTAACCCCGTAACAAACCGGCAGGTGGAACAGCGAGCCGGTTGTTGACCGCACAACCTTCGGATGCCACGGGTCGATTGAGTCGCCCGCGAAAACAACCGCGTCAGCGCCGGCAGCATCAGCCGCCCTTAAAACCGCGCCCGCGTTACCCGGGTCGCGCACCTCGCTGAGCACCGCAACCAGCTTCGCCCCCTGAAACACACTCGCCAAATCAGCTGGCGCAAACCTCAGCAGCGCGGCAACACCCTGCGGCTTCACCGTGTCAGTAAAAGCTTGAAACACCCCGTCAGAGACCATTTGAATGGGCACATCAGCGGCGTCGGCGAGCTTGTCCAGCTCCGGGAAATTACTTCTGCCGGTAACCGTTGTGTAGAGCGAAATAATGCTGTCGGGGCTGTGTTTCAGCGCCTCAATAACAGCCTGCGGGCCCTCCGCAACAAACTTCTTGTTGAGCAGCCGGTCTTTTTTACGCAGCAGCGCGGTCAGTTTCTTAACGCTGCCGCTCTTAGGGTTTTCAATCATCACCTAAAGTCTAGCGAAGAACCGCCGGTCGCGCCTGCTCCCCCGCTTCTATACACCGTTTGGGTGTTTGCATACACTGCCTGGGCACAGCGGGCAGCCCGGATCCACCCGCCCGATAGTAGCCCGGCAGTGATTAAACCACCCCGGGAACCTAAAACCCGCGGTCAGTGGGTGTGTTGCAAGCGCGGTTTGGGGATCCACCCAAATCACCCGCGAATTACAGCTCACCGCCCCCTGCTGGTTACGGCCGGGATGTTTGCCGAGGCTGGGCGTCAATGTTAGGGTAAGCATAGAGAATACAAGGTTCTCTGCGAGGTGTCACCGTTGCACTTCGCACACTTCAGTACAAAGGATCACAGTGATGTCCCCCCAGATATTCCTTTATATTGCGCTGGGTATTTATTTTGCAGCAATGCTCTTTATCGGGTTTATTGCCTGGCGCAAGAATCAGGGCCACGAGGATTACATGCTCGGCGGCCGTAAACTCCACCCGGGCGTTGCCGCGTTAAGCGCCGGCGCGTCCGATATGTCCGGCTGGTTGATGATGGGTCTGCCGGGAGCCATCTACGCCGCCGGTCTGATTGAGGCGTGGATCGCGATCGGTCTGACAATCGGCACCTTCGCCAGCTGGAAACTCGTCGCTCCAAAGCTGCGCGCCTACACAGAGGTGTCGCGCAACTCGATCACCCTGCCAACCTTCTTTGAAAACCGGCTGCGCGATAAATCTCACATCATCCGAATCGTTTCAAGCCTGGTCATCCTGGTCTTCTTTGTCTTCTATGTATCCTCAACCATGGTGTCAGGCGGCGTCTTCTTCGAGAACTCGTTCAAGGGCGACTACACGGTTGGCGCGCTGCTGGTCTCTGGTGTCACAATCACCTACACCCTCTTTGGCGGCTTCCTCGGCGCCACCTTCACCGATGTTGTGCAGGGGTTGATGCTGCTCGCAGGCCTCATCTTTGTGCCCATTGTCGCCGCCGGAGTTTTGGGCGGACCGGCGGAAACGCTCAACGGGATTAACGAGATCGCACCTGAACGCTTCGACCTGTTTGCGGGTTGGGGAGCCGGTGTTGGCGGCACCCTGCTAGTGATTGTCTCCTCCCTCGCCTGGGGACTTGGCTATTTTGGACAGCCGCACATCCTGGTCCGCTATATGGCGCTGCGCAGCTCACACGATGCAAAGGTGGCCAGGCGGATCGGTGTCACCTGGACCGGTTTGTCACTGTTCTTCGCGGTTGTTGCTGGCTTTGTCGGGATCGCGTACTTTGATGCCAGCAAGCAGTCGCCGCTGGAGAATCCCGAGGTTGTTGTGCTGCAGCTTGCACAGATCCTCTTCCACCCGCTGATTGCTGGTTTTGTGCTGGCCGCGGTTTTGGCTGCGGTTATGTCGACCATGTCCAGTCAGTTGATCGTGTGTGCTTCGGCAATCGTTGAGGATATCTTCCTGGTTGTGAAGAAAACACCGCCGAGCGATAAGGTGCTGCTGCTGTTTGGCAAACTGGGTGTGCTTGTTGTGTCTGTTATCGCCCTGATTCTGGCGCTGCAGCGCAACGACAGTATTCTGCAGCTTGTTGCTTTTGCCTGGGCTGGATTCGGAGCCGCCTTTGGCCCGCTCGTTCTGCTCAGCCTCTACTGGCGGAGACTAACACGCTGGGGTGCCCTGGCTGGTATGGTGACCGGATCCGCAACCGTGTTTATTTGGAAGGCGATGAACACTGGTCTCTACGAGCTGCTGCCGGCGTTCCTGGTTTCAATGCTGACGATGGTTGTTGTGAGCATGTTCACGCACAGTCACAATGAGGAGATCGAGGCAGAGTTCACGAGGACCGAGGAGATCACAACCCAACCAAAATAAACCCTGCCGCTGGGCCCGCTCCCAGGCGGTGAGTCTGGGAGTTTAAGGGCTTGGTTGTCGGGTAAACGAAAACCACCGGGTGGACTGTTTGAGTCCCCCGGTGGTTTTGTTGTAGCTGTCGCCTGGCCGTTGTCTGGCCGCTGCCGCTAGTTAGTGAGCTTAGGCAGCTTTTGGAGCTGAGGTGTCAGCTGGCAGTGCCTGCTTAGCAACCTCAACCAGAGCGGCAAACGCCTGTGGATCGTTGGTTGCCAGCTCTGAGAGCATGCGACGGTCAACCTCAACACCTGCAAGGCCGAGACCCTGGATGAAACGGTTGTAGGTCAGACCGTTTGCGCGTGCACCAGCGTTGATACGCTGAATCCAGAGGCGACGGAAGTTGCCCTTGTTCTTGCGACGGTCGTTGAAGCTGTACACGTGTGAGTGCAGCAGCTGCTCTTTAGCTTTGCGGTAGAGGCGTGAACGCTGACCGCGGTAGCCGGATGCGCGCTCAAGAATAACGCGACGCTTCTTGTGGGCGTTAACAGCCCTTTTTACTCGTGCCATTTTCTAATCCTTATGCCTAAAATCCAGCTCGGGTTACAGACCCAGCATCTTCTTTGCTTGTTTAATATCGCCCTTTGCAAGTACCTGGTCTGCGTTCAGACGACGCTTGCGCTTTGAAGCCTTAACCTCGAGGTTGTGGCGCATACCTGCTTGCTGCTTCATCAGTTTGCCACTGCCGGTAACGCGGAAGCGTTTTTTGGCACCCGAGTGGGTTTTCTGCTTTGGCATGATTCTCCTTGTTTCAGTTTTAGTTGGGCTGTGCCCAACCCAGTTCATTTGACCTATTCGGCTGACTTATCGGCGTTTTTGTTGGCGCGAGCCTCACGTCGATTAGCTTTTTCTTCAGCGCGACGGGCGTTCTGAGCAGCCCGGGCCTCTGACTTGTTTTTAACCGGTGCAACAACCATAACCATATTGCGACCGTCAATACGTGGCCGTGACTCAATCGTGCCGTACTCGGCAATGTCTTGAGCGAACTGCTGCAGCAGCTGCACGCCCATTTCTGGACGTGACTGCTCACGGCCGCGGAACAAGATCATTGCTTTAACCTTGTCACCCGCAGACAAAAAGCCGATAGCGCGCTTCTTTTTTGTCTCGTAATCGTGGGTATCAATCTTGAGACGGAAACGCACCTCTTTCAGCACGGTGTTTGCCTGATTACGCCGTGCCTCCTTAGCCTTTTGCGCAGCCTCGTATTTGTATTTGCCATAATCCATGATTTTGGCAACCGGTGGCTTCGAATTCGGAGCAACCTCGACGAGATCTAGATCTGCCTCCTGAGCAAGACGCAGTGCCGTAGCAACCGACACAACACCAACCTGTTCACCGCCTGGACCAACCAGACGCACCTCAGGGACGCGGATTCGTTCGTTCGTGCGTGGTTCGCTGATTATATGCTCCTCTGTTCTAAGGGGTTATGGCAGCTCACACAGTATGTGAACACAAGAAACGAACACTAGAGCATTTTAGAATAAAATAACTCTGCACCCTCAAGCTATCGCGTAAGCGACGGAGTGCCAACTACCCGGCAGCGATAAGCTCGCATACAGGGTGGGAGATGATCCGCTTCTGTCTCAGTTTTCTGAGAGCCACTAAAAAGTCTATCATGAAACCTTGCTAAAAGACCAGTAACCCGGGCGGGTTAGCCTACAATTGTCTCTATGACTGACGAAACCCTTGCTGAGGCGACAAGAGATATTGCGGATGTTCCCGCCGTTGAAATTATCACCACCGCGGCGGTGCACCTGCTCAGCGCAGCAGCTGTTAAGTGCGGCCTCGCCGATAATCCTGAGGAGGAGACGGATCTTGACGAGGCGCGGAAGCTGATTAACGCTCTCGCCGGGCTGATCACCGCCGGCGCTCCCGAGATCAGCGATGTTCACGCTCGCTCCCTGCGTGACGGCCTGCGCAGTGTGCAGCTGGCTTTCCGCGAGGCTTCTAAGTTCCCTGACGCTCCTGGCGCGGGCCCTGGCGAGAAGTGGACCGGCTCGGTTATCTAGGTTTATTCCCCTGGCCAAATCCGCCGGATTTGACGGGCTAGGCTCAGCTTGGCTCGACCGGCTTGACTAGGCGAGCTCGGCCAGCTGTATTCTGCTAGACGGCAGACCTGGCTAGTCGGCGGCGATTACCCGGATCCGCATTGAGTCGATTGCCTCAACCAGTTCTGGCACGGCTGTCCAGCGTTCCTGGGCTGCCGCGATGATCCGCTGTAGCTCTTCGCTGCTGTAGCCGCGTTTGATTGTCACAACCGCTTCAATCTCCGGGGATCGCATCCGCAGTTGTGGGTCTCCCGGCAGCAGTTCTAGGCCGGTGATTGCGCTGTCCTGGGTAAAGGCCTCACGCAGTTGCTGTTGAATCTCGTCACTGTACCAGGCCGGATATTGGATTTGGCGCATCGCAATCGGTGCCAGCTGGTTGCGTCTGATCACAAGCTCGGTTTCTTCGGTGCCCGGATCGACAACGATCAGCTCGGTTCCCTCCTGCCCCGCGGCAATAACCGCCTGCGGCGCCGGCACTGGAATCGGCCTCGCGGTTGGATCCCACGCGGCCATCGCAGTTGTTGAGGTGAAAACCGGCAGTATTTCTCTGCCGTCGGGAGCTTTCACCGTGACGATTGACAGCTCCTGTGTTTTTTCAACGATTTTCCCGGTCGGGGTGGTTCCGAAGTCACCGCCGACGGCGACGAGCGGCACCAGCACCCGCACCTCCGCGAATGCGCTAACGGCGCGTTTGTGTGCCTCGGCGAGCTGCCGCAGGTGCTGATAGGCGCTGTTGACGTCACCCTCCGCGATCGCACGCTGATACTGTTCGGCGATGTCTCGCATCTCGGTAACAGCGAGCTGGTAGCTTTCGGGGGTTGTGCCGTCGTCGTCCGCGAAGGCGGTTTCGTGATGGTTGAAGGTGCGCCCCGCCCAGGGTGTGCCTGCTGAGTCGGCGGATCCGCCCGCAAAAATCCCCTCGGGTAACCCCGTGGGCGTTTTTGAGTGCTGTGGACGGTCACCTGTTGACGGAAGTTTGCGAATCATAGATGCCCCCTCTGCCGCTCTAACCCTTGCCTCGTGGATCGCCGTGGAGCGCGGTCTGAAGACGGATTGGGCCTTGTTTTCCGGTGCCGCAACGGGCGAGGCGATGGTTAGTATCCCGCAACATCGAGTGCCTCACTGAGCGTAAAGTTGCCGCTGTAGAGCGCCTTGCCGACGATCGCGCCCTCAACCCCGTGCGGGACGAGGTCACGCAGCGCCGCAATATCGTCGAGGGTTGCAACACCGCCGGAGGCAACAACCGGCCTCGCGGTTTTTTCTGTAACGCGGCGCAGCAGTTCCAGGTTTGGACCCTTCAGCGTGCCGTCTTTGGCAACATCGGTGACAACATACCGGGAGCAGCCAGCGTCCTCAAGCCGCTCAAGCACATCCCAGAGGTTGCCGCCCTCGCTGGTCCAGCCGCGCGCGGCGAGGGTTTCGCCCTTCACATCGAGCCCGACCGCGATTTTATCGCCGTATTCGGCAATCACCTCGGCGGTCCAGTCTGGATCCTCAAGCGCCGCCGTTCCCAGGTTTACGCGCTTTGCTCCGAGCTCCAGCGCCGCCTCTAGGCTAGCAGTGTCTCTGATTCCACCAGACAGCTCAATGTTGATGCCACCGGTCTCTTTCATAACCGCTTTCAGCACCTGCTTGTTGTCACCGCGCCCAAACGCCGCATCGAGATCAACCAGGTGGATCCACTCAGCACCCTGCCGAATCCAGTCGAGCGCCGCATCAACCGGGCTGCCGTAACTGGTTTCGCTGCCCGCCGCGCCGTTAACCAGTCGCACAGCCTGGCCGTCAGCGATGTCTACCGCGGGCAGAAGCTCTAGCTTGGGTGAGGTTGTCAGTTGAGTCACGGTGTTCCTTCGGTTTTGGTTTAACGAATTGATTTGTTTAGCTTTTGGTTGCTGCGGGTGGTTTCTCGCGTTGCTTCCGCGGGTGCGCAGTTAGTTTTGCGGCCTGAGCGTTCGCACCCAGTTGGCGAGCAGTTTCAGACCCGCCTCCCCCGATTTTTCGGGGTGGAACTGTGTTGCCGCGAGCGGACCCGCTTCAACCGCGGCGACGAAACGAGCTCCGCCGTATTCCGCCCAGGTTGTGAGCACCTCAGCGTTTGCGCCCGCCGGTTCTGTGGTGACGGCGTTGCTGTGCACAAAGTAGAAGCGTTCGTCAGCAACACCGGCAAACAGCTTACTGCTTACGGGTGCGGTGACGGTGTTCCACCCCATGTGCGGCAGCCTTTCGGCGGGTAGCGCACGGACGTCACCGGCAAGAATGTTAAGCCCGGGGGTTTTGTGACCGCGTTCGTAGCCGTTGCTGAACAGGATCTGCAGCCCCACACAGAATCCGATAACGGGTTTGTTTGCGGCTAACCGCTCCGCAATAATCTCCGCGCCAGACACCGCCTCTAGCTGCCGCATAACCGAGTCAAATGCCCCAACACCCGGGACAACCAATCCGTCAGCGACAAGTGCCTCCTCACGGTCAGCGGTGAGCGTCACCTCTGCGCCGGTTGCGGCCAGCGCCTTGTAGACGCTGTGCACGTTTCCGGAACCGTAGTCGAGCACAACAACTCTCGGTTGCTGGCCTGCTGTCGCCTGCACGGCGTTTTCCTGCTGCGCTGTCTGTTCTGTGTCTGCTGCTAAGTCTGCTGCCACGTTTACAGTTTTCCCTTCGTTGAGGGAACCCCGTCTACCGCGGCATCTTTGGCTTTCGCAGCGCGGAATGCGCGCGCCAGTGCCTTAAACTCTGCTTCAGCAATGTGGTGTGGATCCCGCCCCGCAAGCAGTGTTATGTGCGCGGTGAGGCGAGCGTTTAGGATGAACGCCTCGAAGAAGTGCCGCACCATTGAACCGGTGAAGTGGCCGCCGATTAGGTGGTATTCAAACCCGGCTGGTTCACCGCTGTGCACAAGGTATGGACGCCCGGAAATGTCAACAACCGCTGAGGCCAGTGCCTCATCAAGCGGCACTGCCGCATCGCCGTAGCGCGCGATTGATCGTTTGTCTCCGAGTGCTTCGAGCACGAGCGTCCCGAGCAGGATACCGGTGTCTTCAACGGTGTGGTGCACATCAATGTGAACGTCACCTCGCGCTTTCAGCGTCAGGTCGGTGAGCGAGTGTTTTGCGAAGGCGTTCAGCATATGGTCGAAGAATGGCACACCCGTGTCGATGTCGGCTTTGCCTGTGCCGTCGAGGTTGAGTTCAATCTCGATCCGGGATTCGCTTGTTTCTCTGACCGCTTTGGCGGTTCTTGCGTTGCTCATTTTCTCTCCAATAATTCTTAGCGGTTTAACTGTCTAACCTGTTTTGCCGATTTCACCGGCTAGTTACTCTGCCCGCTATGGTTCGGTGTGAGGTTGGTTATTGCCTCTATTACCGCGGTTGTTTCTGTCTCGGTTCCCGCGGTAATACGCAAGTGACCAGGGATATTAAATTTGCGGATCAGGATTCCCTGTTCTAGCAGGCTGTCGAACACGCTGTCTGCGTCAGCGAAGCCACCAACGAGCAGGAAGTTTGCTCCGCTCTGGTTAACGGTGTAGCCGAGATCTGTGAGCGCCTGGGCGAGCCTGATCCGCTGCTGGGTAATAGACTTAACACTCTGCAGCATCAACGGGTAGTTCTTTAGCGCGGCAACAGCAGCTACCTGGGTTAGCAGCGACAGGTGGTATGGCAGTCTAACCAGCCGCAGCGCGTCAATCAGTGCTGGGTCAGCTACCAGGTACCCGAGTCGCACCCCGGCGAAAGCGAATGCCTTACTCATGGTGCGTGAAACAGCTAGCCGGTGTCTGCCAGCCAGCAGTGACACGGCACTTACTGGTTCCTCTTCAAACTCTATGTATGCTTCGTCGACGATTAAGATACCGTCAAAAGCGTCGTATGCTGCTTTTACAACGTCGAGTGACTGTGATGTGC
This sequence comes from Leucobacter sp. OH1287, assembly GCF_003859945.1. Taxonomy (GTDB): domain Bacteria; phylum Actinomycetota; class Actinomycetes; order Actinomycetales; family Microbacteriaceae; genus Canibacter. The sequence continues at coordinate 69,539 of NZ_RQYM01000001.1, read as the reverse complement.
CGGTTGGGTTGTTTGGTGCGCAGAGAATAGCGACCGCTGGGTTGTGTTTCTTTAGCGTCTCTGCGACATACTCTGGTGTTAGTGTGTAGTTTTCAAGTCTCGGGATTGGCACCCACTCTGTGTCTGTGCCTCCCGCCAGCAGCGGATACATTGAATAGGTTGGCGTGAAGCTGAGGAGTGATCTGCCTGGCCCGCCGAACGCCTGCAGGATGTGCTGCAGAACCTCGTTAGAGCCGTTTGCCGCCCAGATCTGCTCAGGATTAAGCGATTCGCCGGTTGTGTTACTCAGGTAGGAGGCGAGAGACTCTCGCAGCTCCGTAAACTCTCTGTCTGGGTAGCGGTTTGATTGGGCTACCGCTTTCGACAGGGATTCAACTATCTCGGTTTTAACCTCGTCCGGGATGCCGTGTGTGTTTTCATTGACGTTAAGCGCAACCGGAACAGTAAGTTGGGGGGCACCGTAGGGCTGTTGGCCTTTAAGGCTCTGCCGCAGCGGTAAATCACTCAGGGTAACCATAAAACAATTTTACCCGCTTGCTCTGGTTTTTAATACCCGCGTGTTTCAGCGGCAGAGTGTTTGGCGTATGCCCTACAGGCCTACCTCCGCGGCTGACTGCACACCCGGACGATCCGCGTAACGCAGTGGAACAGCGATTGGCTCATAAAGCTTGAGCGCTGAGTCTGAGAGCTGGTTGAGCTCCACAATCTCCTGCACAATATCGCGCGGGTCAGCGTTTGGGTCAAGCAGCTGGGCAACAGACCAGAGGCTGTCCCCCTCCAGCGGCACAATGTACCCAAAGTTATTAACCCCTGCTTTAAGATCAGTGTCTGCCTGCGCTGAACCGGCGAAGGCGTTGGAAACACCGAACCCAACGGAGGCGAGCAGTGTAACCAACAGGGCGGTCAGCACAACCCTGCCGCGCACTGTCAGCCGGATAGACGGCGTAGCGCCGTCTGCTATCGCAACAGCTGGGGCAGCTGCGTAAGGTGCTGCAGCGCCAGCGTAATCAGCCGTGTTTACTGAAACGTCAGTCTTTGTCTTAACCACAACAACTCCTACCTCTCGAAGATAACTATCGAACATTTTTATCGAAGATAGCTTCTACTATACACACATTTCTGGAAAAATCGAAACTATCTTCCAAATAAATTTCCGACACGCCCTCGCTTGTTTTACCTGCGGGGCGTTAGTTAGTAGATTTTTACTAACAATCAAATTCAACAGTGAGCTACGGACGTTTTGTTACCAACGCGGTTTCACACGACCAAAACCCGCTCACCGCTGATCTAGAACCCACCCGTCTGATCTAGAAACCACCTGTACACCGTCCACCCGTCCGCAAGTCGGCAAAACCCACAAACCGGCCTTAACAGCAGGGAACACGTTAAATGACAGCGCACGAACTAAAACCTAAACAGCTGCAAGTCATCAAGTTCATTGCTGAGTCCTGCATGCGCGGTAAACCACCAACACTGCGTGAAATCGGTGACGCCTGCGGCCTGTCCTCACTGTCCAGCGTTGACTACCAGCTCACCCGTTTAGACAAAATGGGCTATATTCGCAAGGGAACCGGTAAGAGCCGCGACATTGACGTGCTCCGCGTCCCCAGCGAGTTCGCGGGAACCGAAATCGATCCGGAATACAGCCACCAGAGCGCTTCTCCCGAGTCGCAGTTCGAGTCGGCGACGCTTGTGCCGCTCGTCGGCCAGATCGCAGCGGGTGTGCCAATCACCGCTGAGCAACACGTGGAGGATGTTATGCCGCTCCCCCGTGCACTGGTTGGAGAGGGGGCAATCTTTATGCTCCGAGTGGTTGGCGACTCGATGGTTGATGCCGCCATCTGCGACGGCGACTACGTTGTTGTAAAACAGCAAAACACCGCGGAGAACGGCGAGATCGTTGCCGCGATTATCGACGACGAGGCAACCGTTAAAACCTTCAAGAAAACCGGCGGTCAGGTGTGGCTGCTACCGCAAAACCCGGTCTACGAGCCGATCCCGGGCAACCACGCAACAATCGTTGGCAAGGTTATCGCGGTCCTCAGGTCCGTTTAGCTCTGCGCTAGATCAGCTCTAGCTCACGCAGCACGGCGGTAACCTGCTCGTGCTTGTTAAAGGTGTAGAGGTGCAGTGACGGAGCCCCGCCTGCCAGCAGCTCCCGGCACAGTTTAATCGCGTACTCAACGCCGAGCTCCGGCGCGAAACCGCCGGCGCTGTCCATTGCGCGCTCCAGCTCGGTGGGCGCCTGCTGGCCGGCAAGCTCAGCAACCTTCCGCAGCTGCTGACTGGTAGAAACCGGCATAACACCCGGCAGAATCGGCAGTTTCACACCGCCTGCGCGAGCGGCCGCAACAAACTCCAGATACTCCTCCGCATAGAAGAACAGCTGGGTTATCGCGAGCGAAGCACCCGCCTGCTCCTTCTGCAAAAGCCAGTCAATATCCGCCTCCAGGGAGCGACTCTGCGGGTGACCGGTTGGATACACCGCAACCGCGGTTCTGCCGACACTCGTAAAAGCGGGCCGACTAGCACGCGCCGCGCTGAGCAGATTAATCAGTTCGAGCGAGCTCAGCGAGTCCTGCAGCAGCGGATCCGCCTCGTCCATGCCCCGAGGATTGTCACCGCGCAACGCCAAAAAGTCGTGGATCCCAGCGTCCATCAAACCCTGAATAACCGCCTCAAGTTGCTCCCGCGGGGTTGCAACGGTTGTCAGGTGCGCCATCGGCAGCACATCCGTGTGTTTTCGGATGTGTTTCAGCAGGTCAAGCGTCGCCTCCCGGTGTGAGCCGTTGGCGCCGTAGGTGACCGAAATAAACTCCGGCCGGGTCGCAGCCAGGTGCTGAATGACAGCGCCGAGAGCGAGCGCCGCCTGATTGGAGCGCGGCGGAAACACCTCAAAACTAAACCTTGTTTTGGTGGGTGCTGAAGCGACTAAAAGATCTGAAGCTGACATCCTAAACTATCCTCGCAGATTTATCTTCGCGAAAGCTATCCTCGCACACACTAACCGAGCAGCGTTTCGGAAGCGATTGCGGTTCCCTGCACCCGGGCCGCGATCTTCGCAAACGCCACATCCCGGGCAAAATCCGGGGATCCGTGCCGCGGTTTACTGTCCACCAGGTAGGGCGAAAAACCACAGTCATCGGTGGATCCGAGCAGCTCAGCGGGAATAAAGCGTGACGCCTTAACGAGCTGGTCTGCGATCTCCTCAGCGGTTTCGAGACGCGGTGAGGTGGGGTTGGTGACGCCCAGCAGGATCCGCGGCTGCCTGGCCCCACCAAGCTGTTTCAGCTGCTGCCCGACCAGGTTCGCAACCCGATCCGGGTCCTCCTCCCCCGCAGCCTGCACCAGGAAATAACCCGCCTCAATCTGGAAGAGTTCCGGCAGCAGTTTCGCGTAGTCAACGTCGCGACTGTGGGAGCTGTCGAGGTCATTGCCAGGGCAGGTGTGCACCCCAACGAACGGGCGATACTGCTCAGGAATCGCGTCCAGCACCCTGTTTAGCAGCTCAATAAAACCGTGCAGCGCGGCCGTGCCAGCCCAGGCAACCTGCGAGTTAGGGTTGAGCGCGAGCCTGCCCTCGGTAAAGTCAACGTGTACCCGGCTGGCTCCCGCCGCAAAACAGGAGATAATGTCCGCCGCACTGCCGGCGATAACATCCTCCTCAAACTCGGCCTTAGAGTAGCCGTCAAGGCCGCTGTCGGGATACATCAGCGACAGCATCGCCGGGGAGACAACCGCCTCTTTCACTGGCAGGTCGGTGAGTTTTCGCACATACTCAACGTCACTGCCCGCATAACTGGCGTAACTGAACCGCTGACTGGTTGTCAGCTTGGGAACTAGCCTGTGATGCCCGTCAGCGTAAACCGCGAACACCTCACTGGCGGTTGCGGTGCCCGGCGCAACCGGGTAGCTCGCAAAACTGTTGCGGCGCTGCTCGCCGTCGGTGATAATCGGTGACCCGGTTGCAACAAAACGATCAACGGTGTCTTTTACAGCGGCGTCGTATTCCTGCTGCAGATCCGCCTCGTCAATGCTGCCAGCGAGCTGCGCTAACACAGCGTGCTGCAGCCGAGCCGGCCTGGGCAGCGACCCAACAGGTTCTGTTGGCAGCTGCCCAGACTCTAACTCAAACCAACCGAGTCTGGTTGACATTTAGTTTTCCGCCCGCACTTCCTGAGCGGCGGCAACCAGGTTCTTGAGGCTCTCAATAGTCTCGTTGTATCCACGGGTTTTGAGGCCACAGTCAGGGTTTACCCACAGCTGTTTTGCCGGGATCCTAGCAACCGCGATCCGCAGCAGCTCAGCAATCTCTTCCTGGCTTGGGATGCGGGTTGTGTGGATGTCGTAAACACCCGGGCCGATACCGCGAGAGTATCCGGCATCACCGAGTGGCTCAACAACGTCCATGCGGCTTCGGGCGGCCTCGATGCTGGTCACGTCAGCGTCCAGTCCGTTAACCGCGTCAATGATCTCACCGAACTCGCTGTAGCACAGGTGGGTGTGGATCTGCACATCATCCGCCGCACCAGCGGTTGCGAGACGGAACGCACCAACTGACCACTCAAGGTAGCTAGGCTGCTTCTCTTTTTCGAGCGGCAGCAGCTCACGCAGCGCAGGCTCATCAACCTGGATGATCTTAATACCAGCGGCAGCGAGATCCGCAATCTCATCGCGCAGCGCCAAAGCAACCTGCTCGGCGGTATCGGCAAGCGGCTGATCGTCACGCACGAATGACCAGGCGAGAATGGTTACCGGGCCGGTGAGCATACCCTTCACAAACTTGTCGGTCAGTGACTGCGCGTACTTTGACCACTCAACGGTGATCGGTGCCTGGCGGGTAACATCACCCCACAGGATTGATGGGCGGGTTGCGCGGGTGCCGTATGACTGCACCCAGCCGTGCTCGGTGACAGCGAAACCGTCAAGGTTCTCGGCAAAGTACTGCACCATGTCGTTACGCTCGGCCTCACCGTGCACGAGCACGTCAATGCCGATCTCGTTCTGCAGGTCGATAACGCTCTTAATCTCGGCGCGCAGGAACTCGTCGTATGCGGCCTGGTCGATCTCACCGCGGTTGAAAGCGGCACGCGCCTTGCGGATCTCGCCGGTCTGCGGGAATGATCCAATTGTGGTGGTTGCGAGGTTCGGGATCCCGAGCGCTTCCTGTGCGTCACGGCGCTGCTGCTCAGCGGAACGGTTGCGATCCGCTGCGGTAACAGCGGCTACACGCTGGCGGACAGCGTCAACCTTCACGCCCGGAGCTGCTGCGCGGTCGGCGAGGATCGCGTCATTCTCCGCGAGCTCAGCCTCAATAGCCTCACCACCCTCGGCAAGACCACGGCTCAGCACAACAATCTGTGCAATCTTCTGGTCCGCAAACGCCAGCCATGAGCGCAGGCGCTCATCCAGCTTGGTCTCCTCGCGCACATCATGAGGAACGTGCTGCAGGCTAACACCGGTCGCCGGAGCAACGCTGATGCCCGCCTCACGGATCCGCTCAAGAGTCTCAAACGCAGCACGCAGGTCGGTGCGCCAGATGTTACGGCCGTCAACAACACCCGCGAGCAGCTGCTTGCCCTCGAAGTTCTTAACCAGCTCAGCGTCAAGCTCAGGGAGTTTGCCGCGCACCAGATCCACCTGCACAGCCTCAACCGGGAGGGTTGCGAGCTTCGGCAGCGCGTAGCTTGAGTCGCCGTAAGGGGTTGTCAGCAGGATCTGTGGACGAGCGGTCAGACCGCCGAGGCGCTCATAAGCCTTAGCCGCGAACTCGAGCAGCTCGCTCTTTGGCAGGCGCAGTGAATCACTCACCAGCGCCGGCTCATCGAGCTGCACCCACTGAGCACCCGCTGCCGCCAGCTCGCCGAGGATCTGCGCGTAAACATCAACAAGTTCGTCGAGCCTGTTGAGCGGCTCGAAACAGGCTTTTTCACCCTCAGCGGCTTTTGCAAGCGCCAGGAAAGTAACCGGTCCAACGATTACTGGACGGGTGACAATGCCCTGCTCTTTCGCCTCGCCGAGCTGCTTCACAAGCTCAGAGGAGTCAGCCTTGAACGGGGTATCGAGGGTGATCTCTGGCACGCTGTAGTGGTAGTTGGTGTCAAACCACTTGGTCATCTCGAGCGGCTGCAGCTTGTCGGTGCCGCGAGCCAGCGCGAAGTACTTCTCTAGCCAGGTACCGGAAACGTCAGCGAAGCGCGGAGAGGTTGCGCCAACCAGGAGGGCTGCGTCAAGCACCTGGTCGTACCAGCTGAAGCTCTCGGGCACGCTGCTGTCAGCGGTCAGGCCCTCAGCCTTAATGTGCTCCCGTGTGGCGGCGCGCAGCTCTTTAGCGGTGTTACGAAGCTCTGCCTCGTCAATCTTGCCCGCCCAGAAAGCCTCGATCGCGCGCTTCAGTTCACGGCGACGGCCAAGCCTCGGGTATCCAAGAATTGTTCCTGAAATTAGTGCTGACATTTAAGTCCTCTCAAAATTGGTTACTAGAAGAAGATATATTGTTTCGTGTTTCAGCGCCACATTGTTGCGGATTATTACGCGGCAACAGCCCGGTTTGCCCGCCACAGCAGCTCACCGCGCAGGCAGACCCGCTGCCGTGCTGCCATGGCGTATCACCCTTAAACTATTCACTGGTTTCGATTGTATAGTCGGTGAGTTTTGCGAGCGTTGCCTCACACACGTCAGCCGTAATCCGGGTTCCCTCCGGCAGATACTCAACCGTTTTCACCCGGTTGCGCTCGTGCAGCTCAGTAACCAAATCTCCCCGATCAAACGGGATAACCGCGGTCACCTCCGCCCCCAGACTCGGCAGTGCAGCATCAACGATGGCGCGCAACTGGCTGATTCCCTCACCCGTTTTGGCGGAGACGAACACGCAGCCCGGAGCAAGCCCCATCAGTACCAGGCGTTGATTGTCGGTGATTAGATCCGCCTTATTAAACACAACAATCTCGGGGATATGCTGCGCCTCAACCTCACCGAGCACCTCGCGCACAACCTTCAACTGCGATGCGGGGTCGGGGTGGGATCCGTCAACAACGTGCAAAATAACATCGCTCGCAGCGGCCTCCTCGAAGGTGGATCTAAACGCCTCAACGAGCTGGTGCGGCAGGCTTCTCACGAACCCGACCGTGTCAACGTAGGTGAACTGTCTGCCGTCAGCGCTCTGCGCCGCCCGAACGGTTGTGTCGAGGGTCGCAAACAGCTGGTTTTGCACGAGCAGTCCCGCACCGGTTAGGTGGTTTAGCAGGCTCGATTTGCCGGCGTTGGTGTATCCGACAATCGCGACCGTCGGAACAGCGCCGCGTTTCCGGTTTGCGCGCTTGGTTTCACGCGCGGGCGCCATCGCGGCAATCTCCCGCCGCAGCTTCGCCATGCGGTTGTTAATGCGTCTGCGATCAAGTTCGATCTTTGTTTCACCGGGGCCGCGCGATCCCATACCGGCACCGCCGGATCCAACCTGACCACCCGCCTGCCGGGACATTGAGTGACCCCAACCGCGCAGACGCGGCAGCAGGTATTCGAGCTGCGCCAGTTCAACCTGGGCTTTACCCTCGCGGCTTTTCGCGTGCTGGCTGAAAATATCGAGGATCACCGCCGTCCGGTCAATCACTTTAACCTTCACCGCGTCCTCCAGCGCTCGTCGCTGGCTCGGTGCAAGCTCCGAGTCGGCAACAACCGTGTCAGCCCCGAGCGCCATAACCAGGTCTCGCAGCTCAGCGGTTTTACCCCGACCGATGTAGGTTGCTGGATCCGGGTGGGGTCGCCGCTGCAGCAAACCGTCCAGCACCTTCGCACCGGCGGTCTCAACCAGCGCCGCGAGCTCCCGCAGCGAATTCTCCGCATCAACCAGCGACCCCTGTGTGTAAACTCCGATCAGCACTACATTTTCTAGCTGCAGCTGGCGGTATTCAACCTCGCTAATGTCTTCAAGCTCGGTTGACAGGCCGGGAACTCGCCGCATTCCGGCTCGCTCCTCACGCTCCAGCGCAATATCAACGTCCTGCTCGCCGAGCTCGTCATAGACCTCGTCGCCGAGCGCCTGCGCCTTCCCGTCGCGGATCACGTGGGCTCCGCCGCCCTGCCGCTGCTTAATCTTCTGCAGAAGTTCGGTTGTTTCGTCTACTGTCTCGTCTACCGTCTCGTCGGCCGCTTCGCTGTTTTTTGTGTATTCTTCCATCTGTTCTCCAATTCTACTATTTTCGTTTTTGTGAGTGTGCTTGGTTTTTCAACTCATCCGCCGGTTTTTAGTAGGCTTATGGGGTGAGTGATCATTATTTTTCTGCCTCGCCTTCTTCCCCGTCTGAGTCGAAGCGTCTGAGCGTTACCCTCGGCGGCCAAGCGGCCGAGGTGCTGGTTGCTGGTGGCGTGTTTAGCGGCTCCGGGGTGGATCGCGGCACCGCCGTGCTTCTGAAACACCTGCCTGATCCCCCCGCGACCGGTGATCTTTTGGATATCGGCTGCGGCTGGGGCACTATCTCACTGGATGCTGCGCTCCGTTCTCGGGACTTGCGTGTTTGGGGTGTTGACGTGAATGAGCGGGCTCTTTCTCTAACCCGCCAGAACGCTGATCTGCTCGGACTCAATAATGTCACTGCCTGTTTCGCGGATCAGGTTCCCACCGATCTGAGTTTTGCTGAGATCCGCTCTAATCCACCGATCAGGGTTGGCAAAAAGGTGCTGCACGAGCTGATGCTCACCTGGCTGCCGAGGCTTTCGGTTGGCGGTTCAGCGTTCTTGGTTGTCGCGAAGAAGCTTGGCGCTGAATCGTTTGAGCGGTGGCTTGCTGAGTCGTTCACTGACGGTTTTCAGGTCAGCCGTTTCGCGCGGGATAAGGGCTTTCACGTTATCCGGGTGTTAAGAACCGCTTAGCCGAGAGGGCTCTGTCTTTTACACGGCGGGTACCTCGACGGTGCCGCTGTAAACGATTGTGGCTGGTCCGCTGAGTGAGACGTGTTCTCCCTCTTCGGTTGGGAACATGCGCACGCCGAGTGTGCCGCCGGGGACGGTGACTCGCCAGTTGTGTGGCATTTCTGCGCCGCCGATGTGACGGTATGCGAGGGCTGCCGCAACCGCGCCGGTTCCGCAGGAGAGGGTTTCCCCTACTCCGCGCTCATGTACACGCATTCTGATCTGGCCGACTCCGTCGTTGATGAGCGGATCCTCCGCGACAACGAACTCGATGTTACTGCCCGTTGCTGGTTCAGGTGTTAGCTTCGGTGTTTCATTGAGGTTTAGTGTCTCTAGCTGCTGTGGATTGTCGAGTTTTGCGACACTGTGCGGGTTACCGAGGTCGATTTCAACTGTTTCTGCGCTGCCGTCTATTCCCTGGGCGACTACGCTGCGGCCGCCCGCTAGTTTCCACCTGCCGAGGTCAACACTGTAGCCTGCTGCGCCGACGAGCACGTCTTTTACGCCAGCTCTGGTTGCTATCGCAAGGGTTTCTCGTCTGTCTTGTGGCGTGATGAGTCCCTCGGTTATCAGGTAGTGCACGTAAACTCGCACTCCGTTTCCGCACATTTCTGCGATGGATCCATCGGCGTTGTAGTAGTCCATGAACCACTCTGCTTCGGGATATTCTGCCGCGATCTCTGCGGTGTCGGGGTGGTGTTTTGTGCGGACTGCTCTGATTAGTCCGTCTGCGCCGATTCCTGTGTGCCGGTTACACAGCCACGCGATCTGTTTCGCGGTCAGCGGGTTGCTGTTCTCGGGGTCTGTGAGCAGCACAAAATCGTTTCCGGTGCCGTGTCCTTTTTTAAAGTCTAGCTGGGTCATTGTGCTCTCATTCGCCTTGGCGCAACCAGGTGTCTAGCAGTGCCAACTGTGTCTGACGCTGCTGGCTTTGCGCGGTAGTTATCCATGTTACAGCGGGCAGTCGCTTAAACCAACTCACCTGTTTTCGGGAGTATCTGCGCGTCAGCTGTTGTGTTTCAGCGATCGCCTCCCGCTCTGTTATTTCTCCGGCGAGCTGCCGGACTGCCTGAGCGTACCCGATTGCACGACTCGCGGTTTTTGACTGCTGGATCCCCTGCTCAAGCAGTTTCGCTGCCTCGGTCAGTAATCCTCGCCGCCAAAACTCTTCAACTCGCTCATCTAATCGTTTAACGAGTGTTTCACGCTCCTCGTGCACCCCGAAAATAACCTGGTCAAAAACCGGTTTCGGTGCGCTCGGCAGCTGCGCAGTGATTGATTCGCCAGTTAGTTCTTTAACCTCAATTGCTCTGATTACTCGGCGTGGATTGAGGGTGTCAATAGCAGCCTCGGCAGCTGGGTCTGTGCGCTTTAATCGTTCACACAGTGCGGTAATTCCACCGCTATTAAACAGATTTTCCAGCTCTGTTCTCAGCTGCGGATCCGTCTGCCCGAGCTGCATCTCAAACACCGTCGAGTTTACGTATAGTCCGCTGCCTCCGACGAGGATGGGAACGGTGTTGTTTGCCTGTAGTTCTCGGATTATCTCTCTTGCCTGTTGCTGATATGCGGCAACGCTTGCTTCTGCTGTGACGTCGAGCACGTCGATCAGGTGGTGGGGCACCTCCCGGAGTTCTTCGCTGCTCAGTTTCGCTGTTGCAATGTCCATTCCGCGGTAGAGCTGTGAGGCGTCGCAGCTGATTATCTCCGCGTTCTTGCCGTACTCGCGAAGCAGTTTTGCCAGGTTTATTGCGAGGGCGCTTTTTCCGGTTCCGGTTGCTCCGACTATCACTATCAGCCGGTTGTTGTTTGCTATCTGCTGCTGCACGCTAGCCTGCGCCTGGGCGCTTTCAACGAATCTCGCCTTTGCCCTGGTGATTGCTTTCTCTGCGAGAAACTCTCCGGGTGTTTTGTTGCTGCCGCGCAACGCAGATGCTGTGTCAGCTATTGTGTTGGTTGCTGATGTCATGGCTGCGCCTAACGAAACCTGGGGGTTCTGCCGTTGGCTTTTGCCCTCGAGCTGCCGGTGGTTTTTACCCGCGAGCTGCCGCGCGTTTCACCGCTGGTGGTGATGCCTGCTTCTGCAAGCGCCTGTTTTACTGTTTCGTATACCTGCTGGCCTGACCAGCCTCGTCTTGCGAGGTATGAGAGCAGTCGTCGTTCAGCTGTCTGGTAGTCTAACTGTTTTAGTTTCGCTGCACGGTCGCTGGCCGCTTTCACCAGCAGCTCTGTTTCGTCCTGCTGGTCAAGCTGTTCTGTCACCTCGGCGATTACCGCTGGGGGCAGCAGCCTAGCCCGCAGTTTCTGGCTGATCTGTGCTCTGCTGTACCCTTTTTGGCTCCGCAGCTTTTCACTCAACCGCTTCGCAAGGTCGGCGTCGTTTAGGTAGTTTCTTGTCTCAAACTCTGCGATAACCGTTGCAATGAGATCCGGATCAAACTCTTTTGCGGTTAGTGTCTTTTCCAGTTCTGCCGACGACAGTTGTTTTTTCGCGAGGGCTTTCTTTGCTGCGCTGAGCACTTCTTGTTGCGCGGCATCGCTGTCCACAGGATCTTCTCCGGCTGAATTGGTTGCCGTTTTATCAGCGCCCAACTTTGGGGTTTCAAGCGCTGTTTTTAGCTCTAGGATTTTTGCCTGTCTAGTCACGGCCGGCTGCTGTGTTTCACCCTGGTCTAGTAGCCTGCTTCGCAGGTCTATTACCTCGGCGAGGTTCGAGCGATCCGGCACGCTTGTTTTGACCGGATCGCTCGGTGTGAACCTCACAGCCATCGCTATGCAGCAACCTTAACCGCTGGAGCGTCTGTCGCAGCAGCTTGGTCGGCGGCAGCGGTGTCGTCTGCGGAGGCGTCTGGGTCTGCGATGATTCCTAGTTTGATCAGAATCTTCTGCTCAATCTCGGTTGCAACAGCCTCGTTGGTTTTCAGGAAGTTGCGCGCCTTCTCCATGCCCTGACCGAGCTGGTCTCCGTTGTAGGTGAACCAGGCACCGCTCTTCTTAATAATTCCCTCTTCAACTCCGAGGTCGATCAGTGATCCCTCACGTGAGATTCCCTCGCCGTAGATGATGTCAAACTCTGCCTGCTTAAAAGGCGGCGCCATCTTGTTTTTCACAACCTTCACGCGGGTTCTGTTACCAACCGCGTTCTGACCGTCTTTCAGGGTTTGCACCCGCCTAATATCGAGTCGCACAGATGCGTAAAACTTCAGTGCCTTGCCGCCGGCGGTTGTCTCTGGGCTGCCGAAGAACACACCGACTTTTTCACGCAGCTGGTTAATGAAGATGCAGGTGGTTTTGGTGTTGTTTAGCCCACCGGTTAGTTTACGCAGCGCCTGTGACATCAGTCGCGCCTGCAAACCAACGTGTGAGTCACCCATGTCACCCTCAAGCTCGGCTGCGGGAACAAGCGCCGCAACCGAGTCGATAACCACCAGGTCAACAGCTCCCGAACGGATCAGCATATCTGCGATCTCAAGCGCCTGCTCACCAGTGTCTGGCTGTGAAACAAGCAGCTCGTCAATGTTAACCCCGAGCTTCTGCGCGTAAACAGGATCAAGCGCGTGCTCTGCATCAATAAACGCGGCGATTCCGCCTCCCCGCTGAGCGTTCGCAATAGCGTGCAGGGTCAGGGTTGTTTTACCCGATGATTCAGGCCCGTAAATTTCAATAATACGACCGCGCGGTAAGCCGCCAATTCCGAGCGCCGCGTCAAGGGTGATAGAACCGGTTGGAATAACCTCAACCGGTGGCCGATTCTCCTCGCCAAGACGCATAATTGCGCCCTTGCCGAACTCTTTATCGATCTCAGCTAGCGCTGATTCAAGCGATTTAATGCGATTCTTGTTGCTCACGATTAATCCTTTCGTATCGGTGACACAGAGCATCACAGGTTGCCGCCCACAGGCTGTCCGAGTGGAACAACCAAGCACTCGCTTTTTAGAAACTCAGCCTCCCGGGTTTAACCGTGAGGGATGATAAACCAGCTCCGTAACGAGTATTTGATTGTTTGCACTGACAGGGCATCGGCGCTAATTAGAATCTAGTTACACCGTGGGACATTTTGGTACCAATTACGTCAAACGGTGGAAAACCACACCCTCACTAGCAGCCTGTTAACAACAATACAGCACTTCGAAAAGATCTTCGAACAACACGCTGATTGGGAAAACAGTGTTGCGCTAAAAACCCGCCTGGGAGCGTGCCTAATAGCGGCTAGCGTTCAGGATTCAACAGCCCCCTGCCGTAGCGGTCGGCGGCGGGAACATCGAAGTCATCACAGAGAGCCAGCCACACCTCGCACGGATCCGCCCCGCTCGCGAGCGCCTCAGCGGGGGTTGCAGAAAACCTGACGAGCCAGTGGTCTCGCAACAGCACAGTTGCGTAGCGCTCCCCAAACTGCTCGGCGACAGCCCTGTTAAACTCGCTGTGTTTCACTCCACACTCTGCGTTTCAAGTAGTCAAAGCCTGCGCGGCGCGGATCAGCCCCGCCGCCGCACAGTGCCTTAGTTAAGCACGCAGCGCGTACTCTGAACCGTAGTCGGCAACGAGCTCGGTTGGCACGGTGTCTGGCACCTTTGGCGAAAGCTGCGACTCAACACCCTCCAAAACAGCTAGCCGCTGCGACAGCTCACCCATAATAACGGACAGCGGCACCTCAAGCGCCTCAGCAACCGAGCCGAGGATCTCGCTTGAAACCTCTTTCTGACCGCGTTCAACCTCGCTCAGGTAGCCGAGCGCAACACTCGCGTCTCCGGCAACCTTGCGGAGGGTGTGTCCACGCTGCTGACGAAAATCACGCAGCACGTCGCCAAGCTCTTGACGAATTAATAACATGAGTTTCTCCTTCTCGCGGCGTCACATCTTTAACTTAAGCGTCACACTCACCAACAATTAAACAGTTTCGGGATTATTTTATTCCCCGTCATGCAGGGAAGCAAAACAAACCCGAAAAATTTGAGTCTGCTCGACTCAAGTTATTATCAATTCTAGCGTTATTGTGGCGTTAGAGCTGCGGATCAGCTGAGTATTGAGCAGAAATAAGCTGTAAGGCTGCCGCCACGGTTTCTTGGCGGATCCGCATCCGATCCCCCGATAGTCGCAGCCGTTTAGCCTCCCGCTGTCCCCTGTAGTCGACCGCTATCCACACGGTTCCAGGAGGCTGTCCGGTTTGTGGATCCGGGTCGGGTCCGGCAACACCGGTTGTTGCTACACCAATATCACAGGGGGTGTCTGTGACGGCGCAGCGCATCCGCACACCGCTCGCCATCTGCAGCGCCACCTGCTCTGCGACCGGCCCCTCAGCTGCGAGCAGCTCCCCCGAGACTCCGAGCAGCTGCTCTTTCAGGCGGGTGTCGTAGGCGATAATACCGCCGGCGAAAACACTGGATGCGCCGGGAACAGAGACCAGCGTTGCAGCTAGCAGGCCGCCGGTTAGGGACTCCGCGGTTGCGAGGCTGTGCCCGGCGGCTGTCAGCTCAGCGATCAGTTTCGCGGCAGCGGGATCCACCTCGGAGACAGGTCTGACGACAGCGGGAGCAGACTCAGGGAGCTCAGGCTGGGTTGACTGCGAGAAAGCGGGGGTTTGGGTGTTAGGCGGTTCCGTCACTCTGGCGCCTGCCTCTAACGTAGCCGATTATGTAGTCGATGCCGCTGATGATGGTCAGCAAAACCGCAACCGTCATGGTGATGATGTTCAGCCAGTTTGACCAGTCGCCGAGGATCTGCTGGTGCGGAATTACCGCGAGCGGAATCGCGATGGACTGCGCAACGGTTTTTAGTTTGCCCAGGATCGCTGCCGCAATCACTGTGTGGTGGGCGGCAACAAGCCGGTGAACTGTGATCCCGATCTCCCGCACGAGCACGATCACGGTGACATACCAGGGCAGCTCGCCGAGGATTGAGAGCGCAACCAGTGCCCCGCCGGTGAGGAACTTGTCGGCGATCGGGTCGAGCAGTTTGCCAAGGTCGGTGATAAGGCCGCGTGACCTGGCGAGGTAGCCATCGAGCGCGTCGGTTGCCATAAACAGGGTGAACAGGATCGCCGCTGCCCACCCCAGCCAGGTCATCTGGCCGTTGTCTGCGATCAGCATCCAAAGCACGAAGGGGGTTGCGAGGATCCGCACAATCGTGATCGCGTTTGGCAGGTTTAGGGCTTCTCGGTTAAACATTTTGTTCTCGCTAGTAGGAGTTATCGTCTCTGCCGGTTAGCTGCCAGGCGTCCTCCGAGGCCTCAGCTTCAACCTCGGGCAGACTGTTTTGATACTGGGCGATCGGGTCGTCATAACTCGGATCACCAAAGCCGTCGTCGTGTTTAGCCGTCACCGCAAACGGGTCAGCATCGACGCCCTGCGCAAACTGCTCGGCGGGAGCCTGCGCCTGTGGCAGGCCGGCCTCGGGTGCCGGCGATGCAGCGTATCCCTGCTGTGAGAGACCGGCGGGCGGTGCTGCGGGCTGCGCCGGTGGCGCGGCGGGGGCTGGCGGATCCTCACCACGCAGTCTCGCGAGGATCTCCGGCAGCTGCTCGGGTGTGACGAGTACGTCACGCGCCTTAGATCCCTCGGACGGGCCAACAATGTCACGTGACTCCATCAGGTCCATTAGCCTACCAGCCTTGGCGAAACCGACACGCAGTTTACGCTGCAGCATTGAGGTGGAGCCGAACTGTGAGTTAACCACCAGCTCGACCGCCGCGAGCAGCACGTCCAGGTCGTCCCCGATGTCGGAGTCGATCTCTTTCTTCTGCGCAACCTGCTCAATATCCTTACGGTACTCGGGGCGAGCCTGCGCTTTCACGTGTTCAACAACACGTTTAATCTCACCCTCGGTTACCCAGGCACCCTGCACGCGAATCGGGTTGCTCGCTCCCATCGGCAAAAACAGCCCGTCACCCTGGCCAATGAGCTTGTCAGCCCCCGCCTGGTCTAGGATCACGCGCGAGTCAGTCACCGATGCAACCGCGAAGGCGAGTCGGCTTGGCACGTTCGCTTTAATCAGGCCGGTAACAACGTCAACGGATGGGCGCTGGGTTGCGAGCACCAGGTGGATTCCGGCCGCGCGGGCGAGCTGTGTGATCCGCACAATCGAGTCTTCTACATCGCGTGGCGCGACCATCATCAGGTCGGCGAGCTCGTCAACTACGGTGAGCAGGTACGGGTACGGTTTTAGTTTGCGCTCACTACCCGGTGGCAACTGGATGGAGCCCTCGCGTACCGCCTTGTTGAAGTCGTCAACGTGCTTGAAGCCGAAGCTTTCAAGGTCGTTGTATCGCATGTCCATTTCTTTCACAACCCACTGCAGCGCCTCGGCGGCTTTCTTCGGGTTGGTGATGATCGGCGTAATCAGGTGCGGCACACCCTGGTAGTTGGTGAGCTCAACCCGCTTCGGATCCACCAGCACCATCCGCACCTCTGCCGGGGTTGCGCGCATCAGCAGGCTTGTGATCATCGAGTTGATGAAGCTTGATTTACCGGAGCCGGTTGAACCGGCAACCAAGAGGTGCGGCATCTTCGCGAGGTTGGCGACAACAAAACCGCCCTCAACGTCTTTGCCGACACCGATTGTCAGCGGGTGCGCGGAGTGCTGCGCCTTGTCGGAGCGGAGCACATCACCGAGCGCAACATTCTCGCGATCCTTGTTCGGGATCTCAATACCGATCGCTTTTTTGCCGGGGATCGGCGAGAGAATACTAACCTCGTTTGAGGCAACGGCGTAGGAGATGTTCTTCGCGAGCGCGGTCACCTTCTCTACCTTGGTGCCGGGGCCAACCGCAACTTCATACTGGGTAACCGTTGGGCCGCGCGAAAAACCAATAACCTTCGCCTCAACCTTAAACTGCTGGAAAACCTCGTCAATCGCCGCAATAATCTCGTCGTTTGCTGCCGTGTGGGTTTTTGCTGGCTCACCCGCTCCAAGAATCTGGGAGCCAGGCAGCGTGTAGCTCGCCGCCTGCACCGCCACATCGTCAGCGCCCGCTGGCTCACTGATCGCGGTTGAGGTGTCGTTGAGCGAGGCGGGACCAAACTGGCCCACGGGGGCGCTGTCGTCGAGCAGACCGGGGGCGGCGGGCAGCGCGGATCCACCCGCTGAACGCCCGAGGGCGGCCTCAGCGCGGTCAAGATCCGCTGTGATATCACCACCCAGCTCACCCGCTGCGGATCCGGGAGCCTCGCCCTCAACCGCTAGCGGGTTATCAAACGGCCGGTCACCTGCATAGTCTGTCGGGGTTGGTTGCAGCAGCTCATTCACACCGTCGATGCCTGGCGCAACCATGTCAGGAGTATCTTCCCGTTCACCGCCCTTGCGCCACCACGGCAGCTGGTCGGTTGGGATGGCACCGGAGTCGGCGAAGGCGTCGGCGTCAAACAGCACGGTTGATTTGCCCTTGCGGCGGCGGTTCTTTCGGCCCCTGCCGCCCGCGTCATCGGCGTCACCGAACAGCGCGCCGGAGTCGCTTGTTTCGAAGTCACCAAACAGGGTGTCGCCGATGTCTGCCCTGCCGCGACGCTTGTCACCGCTGCCCGCCTGCTCACCGACTGCGCCGCCAGCTGTGTCGCCCGCGGCAGCGTCTGCGCTCTGTGACGGCATCCCAAACAGCCACGCCCACGCCTCTTTCAGGCGCGCAAAAATACGGGTCGGCGGGGTTTTTGTGGTGATTAGAATCGCCAAAAAGACGAGCACGCTAAGGATTGGGATGGCACCCCAGACCGTTAGCGGGGTCACCGGCTGACCAAACACCCAGCCGACCAAACCGCCGGCGCGAGCAAGCTCCGGCATTCCCGCTTTCGGCTGCGGACTACCGCCGAGAACGTGCGCTATACCGGCGCTTGAGAACAGGAACAGCGTTAAACCGATTGCGATGCGGCGATTATCGTGCAGGCTTGACGGTTTGTTAAACAGCCACAGCGCAAAGCCGATCAGCAGCACCGGCAGCGCAAACGAAAGCCTACCGAACATACCGCCGAGGCTCCAGGCACTAACCTGTCTAGCCCAGTCCTGCGACAGCAGGAACCACTCGAAAACGATTCCCGCAACACCCAGCAGAAACAGCAGGAACGGGAAACCATCCCGGCGATCGGCGTTATCAAGCTTCTCAACACGAAACGCGCGCGCAACCGCACCAACGCCGTGCGCCATACTCAGCCAGAGGTTTGAGGCAATCTCCCCGGAGTGTGCGCTGTGCGCACCGGTCTCGGGCATCTTGGTGGTTTTTGCGCTCGCGGAAGCGCTGCCCCGAGTCTGCGACCGGGAGCCGGTTTTTGCGTTTCTGCCCTTTTTAGAGCGCGACGAACTAGAAGATGCCATACATATAGGCTACGCGAGGCGGCGGACATTTTGTTCCAGCGGGCGGCGGTGCGCCGAGATTTTCAGTAAAAACTAAACCGTTTTGCTACCGCCCAAGCTTCTTCGCAACCCGCTTCGCCAGCGGCAGCCCCTTGCTCCACAGCAGGTATCCCCTGCCCGGGTAGTCGAACGTGCCAACCAGCTGGTTAAGGTGCTTAGCAAAGCCCTTCTTAAAGGTTGTAACACCTCCTTCAACCAGACCGCCGAAGTCGTAACGGGTTACGCCCTGCTCCCGCATCCACTGAATCACATGCCACTTCAGCGCGTAGTTGGCGCGCAGCCGCTGACCGGTTTCGTTCATGCCCCCGTAGAGTTCGAAGGCAACGCGGCGCGACTTCGCCATAAACAGGAACGCAACCGGTTCATCCTCGTAGTAGCTCGCCCACACGGGTGCGCCGTCACCGAGCAGCGTAAACACGTCCTCGTAGTATGAGTCGGTGCGCAGATCAAAGCCCGCTCGCTCACTCGTGGTCCGGTAAATCTCCAGGCAGCGTCGCAGCTCCTCCAGCGTTTCCACCGGTCTAACGGTTAAACCCGGTTCCCGCTCCGACTTGCGGATGTACTGCCGGTGTTTTTTACTCATCTCACCAAGCAGCTGCTCCGGGGTGTTTCGCAGATCCAGCACGAGCGTCTCCGGTGGCAGCACAGCCTGCGCGGTTTGACGCCACTTCTGCCCCAGCGTTAGCGTGCCCTGCTCCTCGTCAGGCTCGAAGGCGACGGCGATCGCACCCTGCTGCTTCACAACATACTCGGCAATTGCGTCAGCAACGGCGGCGGGGGTTGGATCCGCTGCGAGCTGCTCTGCGTCGACGCAGTCGCGCAGAAACACCGGGCCGCGCGGCGCATACACATAGTCGGCGAGGGGGCCGGGCAGTGGCTTGTGCAAAAGCTGGCAGACCGCGACGGTTTCACCGGTGCCACTGCTAACGATTAGGCGGGTTGCGCCCCAGCCGTATTTCCGTTTCAGTTCACCCCAGCCCCACAGCTGCAGCGGATGCCCGCCAAGCTGGTTAACCAGCCGGTCCCACTCGTTAGCGTCCTGGCAAACGGAGACGCTGAAACGCTGCTCGTCTAAAACCATGAATCTTCCTAGGTCCTTCGGATTTTCTGCTTAATAAAACCAACAATCTCATTCAGCTCCGGCGAGCGCAAAAGCACCAGCAGCGCCAGGTAAACAACCGCGACAACAACGCCCACGAGCAGCAACCCGAGAATCGCGGGCAGGGCGGATCCACCAAGCCACGGACTAAGCAGCTGGGCAATTAACACCCCAACGGCCGCGGCCGGGACAGCAGCGATGACGTAGCGGGCAACGCTTCGGAGGATGCGAGTGCCGTCGATTGAGCCGATTTTGCGCCGCAAAAGCAGCGTTGCGAGCACCGTCTGCACAAGCGTTGCAAGCGACCAGACGAGCGCGAACAGGGCGCCAACATACTCCGGCGGCGCACTAAACAGCAGCAGTGACAGCGCTATCACAATCGCCATCTGCACGGCGGTGAACAAAAACGGGGTGCGGGTGTCACTCAGCGCATAGAACGCGCGCTGCACAATCGACAGGAAACTGTAGGCGGCGAGCGAGATCAGGTACGCCTTTAAGACGAGCGCGAACTGTTCAACCTGCAGCTGTGTTGCGCCGAAATTGATAATCCTGGAAACATACGGAGCACCGGCAAAAGCGGCCCCGGCGGCGAGCACCATAATCAGCGACACCTGCCTCACCGACGCCGAAAAATCGTTGCGGAACTCGCGCAGCTGCCCGCTCTGCCCGAAGTGTGAAAGCCTTGTAAAGTAGGCGGTTGCGAGGGAGATTGCGATAACCGAGTGCGGCATCATAAAGATCAGCCAGACGTTGTTCATCGCGCTGTTTGACGGCCCGACACCGCTGCCGAGCGCCACCACGTTCGACCCGAAATAGCCGCCGATCTGCATAATCACAATCGTCGCCAGCGACCAACCCGCGATCCTGACGGTCTGGCCAAGCCCCATACCGCGCCACGCAAAATCGGGGGTGAAGCGGATCCCCGCCCGCCGCCAAGAAACGAACAGGATCAGCGCCTGCAGCACAACGCCGAGGGTTGCGGTTCCACCGAGCACCGCGACCGCCATCTGGTTCAGATCGTGAATATCGCGCTGACCCTGCGGATCCGCCCCGAAAATCACGATGAACACGACAATGCCGATAATCGCGACAATGTTGTTAACAACCGGTGACCAGGTGAACGGACCGAAAACGCTCTTCGCGTTCAAAACCTCGCCGAGCACCGTGTAGAGGCCGTAGAAAATAATCTGCGGCAGACACCAGTAGGCGAAAGCGGTTGCGAGCGCGAGCTTGTCTGCGTCCCAGGTGACCGCGGTCATCCACACCAGGAACGGTGCGGCGAGCATCGCGATCGCGGTGACAATAAACAGCACCGTGCAGCACATGGTGACGAGCTTGTTAATGTAGCCGCGGCCACCGTCCCGGTTTTGCATCGCCTTCACAATCTGCGGCACCAGCACGGCGTTTAACATACCACCCATTAGCAGGGTGTAGAGCGTGTTCGGCAGCAGGTTAGCGTTGTTGAAAGCGTCAGCGTACTCGGCACCGACCGAGCCGATTGCGGCCGCGAGCAGCGCCGCTTTCACAACACCGAGGACGCGCGACACCATCGTGCCGGACGCCATAACCGTGCTAGCGCGTAACAGTCCCCCAGCCATTCTGGTTAGTCAACCTCAACAATAACCGGAACAATCATTGCGCGGCGGCGCAGCTTCGTGCCAACCCAGCGACCGAGGGTGCGGCGCATAATCTTCTGCAGCCGCTCCTTGTCGCGCTCGCCGTTTAGCAGCGCCTCCTGCACAGCCGACGCGATCTTCGGTTTGATTGTGTCAAACACGTGATCGTCCTCGGCAACGCCCTTCGCGTGCACGTCAGGGCCGGAAACAATCTGGCCGCTCTGTTTAGAGACAACGGTGATAACCGAGATGAAGCCCTCCGAGCCGAGCACACGCCTGTCGTAGAGGTCGTCGTCTGTGACCTTGCCGACACTGGAGCCGTCAACGTAGAGTGAACCAACATCGAGCTGCCCAACAATCTCGGCGAGACCGTCTTTCAGATCAACAACGGTGCCGTTGTGGGCGATAATGGTTCGCTCCGCTGGCAGACCCGTCTCAATCGCGAGGCTCGCGTTTGCAACCAGATGCCGGAACTCGCCGTGAATCGGCATCGCGTTGCGCGGCTGAATAATGTTGTAGCAGTAGAGCAGCTCACCGGCGGCGGCGTGACCGGAGACGTGCACCTTGGCGTTACCCTTGTGCACAACCTTCGCGCCGAGCCGCATCAGCCCGTCAATCACACGGAAAACCGCGTTCTCGTTGCCCGGGATCAGGCTTGACGCGAGAATCACGGTGTCGGATTTGCCGAGCTCAACCTGGTGGTTGCGTTTCGCCATCCGCGACAGCACCGCCATCGGCTCACCCTGTGAACCGGTTGACATGTAAACCAGGTACTGGTCGGGGATGCTCGCCGCGTCTTTCAGGCTGACGAAGATATTGTCCGGCACATCCAGGTAGCCAAGCTCCGCCGCAATACCCATGTTGCGGACCATCGAGCGCCCCAGCAGCACAACCTTGCGGCCGTTCGCAACCGCCGCGTCAAGCACCTGCTGCACCCGGTGTACGTGGCTTGAGAAGCTCGCAACAACCACCTTTCCGCGGGTGCGCGCAATCACCTGCTCAATCACCGGCCCGATATCCTTTTCGAGCGGGGTGAATCCGGGCACGTCAGCGTTGGTGCTGTCCGCCATAAACAGGTCAACGCCCTCCTCACCCAGCCGGGCGAAGGTGCGTAGGTCGGTGATTCTGCCGTCAAGCGGCAGCTGATCCATCTTAAAATCACCGGTTGCAAGCACCAGGCCAGCCCGGGTGCGGATCGCGACAGCCAGCGCGTCAGGGATCGAGTGGTTAACGGCAACGAACTCACAGTCGAACTCGTCAATCTGGACGCGATCACCCTCGCTCACAAAGTGCAGCACCGGGTTAATGCGGTGCTCTTTACACTTCGCGGAAACCAGCGCGAGCGTCAGCTGTGAGCCGTAGAGCGGAATGTTGGCGCGCCGCTTTAACAGGTATGGCACACCGCCGATATGATCCTCGTGGCCGTGGGTTAACACAATGCCGACAATGTCGTTCAGTCGGTCATCGAGCAGGGTTATATCCGGGAGGATCAGGTCAACTCCGGGCTGCTCAACCTCCGGGAAGAGCACACCACAGTCCACGATCAGGAGTTTACCCTGATACTCGAAAACGGTCATGTTGCGGCCGACCTCGCCGAGACCACCGAGCGGGGTGATCCGAAGTGTTTCGGGTGCTAGCTGCGGAGGCAGCACCTCTGTTTCAATATCTGCTGTTTCTGCGCCGATCAACGGCACCTCCTATGTTAAAAATTCGTGTCACAGCAAGCAGTTATGCAGCGCCGGAAAACTAGCGTGTGGTTCCTGCGATCTTCGGCAGGGCACCGCCCGCTGCGGCGTTACGGTCAGGCCGGAAGTTTGAGAAATCAATGCCCGGAAGGTCTTTTACCAGGTCAAGGTCGGCCTCAATTGCTGCTGCCTCCCACTCCTCCGGGCCAACCAGTGGCAGCCGGACGCGAGGGCTTGAGATTCTGCCAAGACCGTGCAGAATATACTTTGCTGAAACCGTGCCCGGAACGTGGGTCATCACGGCTCTCACCAGCGGTTCAAGTTTGCGGTGCATCTGTTGTGCGGTGTGTAGGTCACCGCGGTTCACCGCATCAACTATAACACGGTAGGGCTCAGCAACCAGGTTAGCGGTGACACCGATCAGGCCCGCGGCACCGATTGACAGGTGCGGCAGCACGTTCGCGTCATCGCCCGAGAAGTAGAGCAGATCGGTCTGGTTCAAAACCCGGCTGACCTGACTAAAATCACCCTTCGCGTCCTTCACCGCGAGAATGTTCGGGTGTTTCGCGAGCCGAATAATCGTCTCGTAGGCGATCGGCACACCGGTCCTGCCCGGAATATCGTAGAGAATAACCGGCAGATCGGTTGCGTCAGCGACAAGCCTAAAGTGCGTCAGCAGACCAGCCTGGGTTGGTTTGTTGTAGTACGGGGTGACGATCATCACACCGTCAGCGCCGAGTTTCTCACTGGCGCGGTAGAGCTCAATCGCGTGCGCGGTCTCGTTGGATCCGCCACCGGTGATAATCTTTGCCCGACCGCCAGAAACCGATTTCGCGAGCGACACAAGCTTGAGCTTCTCCGGGTCGGTGAGGGTTGAGGTTTCACCGGTTGTGCCGGTTACAACAATGCCGTCTGCGCCGTTTGAGATGCACCTGTCGATGTGACGCTCGGTCGCCTCCCAGTCAACCTCTCCGGCGCTGTCAAACGGTGTCACAAGCGCCACAAGAACCTGCCCGAACGGGTTTTCTTTGCTGCTCAGTTCTGTAGTTCCCACGGTATCAACCTTACCGCCGCTGCCAGCTGGAGAAGCTGAACGGCACTCCAGTGCGCGACTTATATTGTTTGCTCTGCCAGGTTTTTTGCCAGGCACTCTCCGGAAGCTGCGGTGCAAAAGTGTCTGCGTTTGCAACTTCCAGTTGAAAGTCTGTTATCACCGCGGTGTCGGCGTGCGTCACTGCCTCACGATACAGCTGCCCGCCGCCGATAACCCACACCGGGGTGTCGTCCACGGCGGCCAGCGCCTCAGCCAGTGAGCCGCACACCCTCGCATCGGGGTGGGGCGGATCCGCCAGCTGCCGTGACACAATCAGGTTCGTGCGATTTGGCAGTGGACGAAACTTTACCGGCAGTGACTCCCAGGTGCGGCGCCCCATAATCACCGGCATCCCGCTTGTCACCCGTTGAAACCAGCGCAGATCCTCGGGCACGTGCCAGGGCATCTGGCCCTGATAGCCGATCGCACCGGGCCTCCCGTCGCAGCTGCCCTGCGCCCAAATAACGCCGAGCCTCGCGGGAGCGGGCCTGGGCAGCGACTCAAGCTCTGTTTGAAAATCAAGCACCATCCGCAAACCTGCTTAAACAGCAACGGGCGCTTTAATGCCGGGGTGGTGCTGGTAGTTAACGAGCGTGAAGTCGGTAATCTCGTAGTCAAACAGCGAGTCACAGTCTGCAATATCAATGCCCGGGTAGGGGTATGGATCCCGCTCCAGCTGCGTCTTTACCTGTTCGACGTGGTTGTCGTAGATGTGGCAGTCACCGCCCGTCCAAATAAACTCGCCCGGCTCAAGCCCCAGCTGTTTTGCGATCATCAGCGTCAGCAGTGAGTAGCTCGCGATGTTGAACGGCACACCGAGAAAGAGATCCGCTGAGCGCTGATAGAGCTGGCAGGAGAGTTTCCCGTCGGCAACATAAAACTGGAAGAAGGCGTGGCAGGGCGCGAGCGCCATTTTGCCGAGGTCGGCAACATTCCAGGCGGAGACAATGTGGCGGCGCGAATCCGGATCCGCCCTGAGGTTTTTTAGCAGCTCACTGATCTGGTCGATGTGGCCGCCGTCCGGTGTTGGCCAGCTGCGCCACTGCACCCCGTAGACGGGACCGAGCTCGCCGTTTTCGTCCGCCCACTCATCCCAGATAGTGACACCGTTCTCGGTGAGGTAGCGGGTGTTTGAGTCGCCGCGCAAGAACCACAAAAGCTCGGCGACAACGGATTTGAAGTGCACCCGCTTGGTTGTGATCAGCGGGAAACTGTCGGCGAGGTTGAAGCGGATTTGGCGACCAAACACACTGCGTGTGCCCGTCCCGGTGCGATCGTCTTTAGCGGTTCCGGTCTCTAAAACCTCTCGCAGCAGATCTTCGTAGGGTGTCGGTACTGATTCAGTCATAGCATTTAATTCTAGCTCAGGATTACCTGGGTTAACACAGCGAGCGGGCTGGCTAAGAGACGACAACGGGGCACCCAGCAGTGAGTGCCCCGTCGCGTCAGTGGGATTTGTCAGCGGCTAGGCGCCTACCCCTCAAGCCCGTCATCGAAAACGGTTACGGTCTGGGTGTCGTCACCGCGCTTCAACGTTTGACCGCGGAAGAAGCCCGGCGCAACCTTCGCCTGCACGAGCATCAGCACAACACCGATCAGCATCACGGTCAGGCCGAGCACGAACACGAGGCCAACACCGAACACCTGGCTGCCGGAGCCGAACTCCGGGTCGATGCTGTCAACGATGGTCTGCACGAACACAATAATCAGCACAACGCCGCCGATACCCGGCAGAATAACCTTGTTGAGCGCAGCGCCAATGCCCTGCTTAAACGCGGTTGTGCGGAAGTACCAGGCGCTTGAGAGCGCTGTGAAACCGTAGTAGAAGCACACCATAATACCCAGTGAGGTGATGGTGTCCCAGAGCACGTCCTCGCTGATGAAGCGCATAATCGCGTAGAACACTGACGCAACAATCGATGAGGCAAGCAGTGCCACATAAGGGGACTTGTACTTCGGGTGGATCTTCTTCAGGCTCTGCGGCAGCGCACCGTAGTGGGACATCGCCAGCAGGGTACGGGCCGGTGAGATCGCGGTTGAGTTAATGGACGCCATCGCCGACACCAGAATCGCAACGAACAGCACAATCGCAAACGGTCCCATAACCGGGTGCGCAAGCGCCGCAAACACGTTCTCCTGAATGTCTGGGTTGTTAAGACCGGTTGGGCCGTCACCGATTCCGGCGAACGCGACGGTTGCGGTTGCGGTCAGAACGTAGAGGCAGACAATCAGCAGCACCAGCACAATCGAGGCCTTGCTCGCGGTTGACATGCGGCCGCGTGACTCTTTTGTCTCCTCACCCATTGTCAAAACGGTGTCCCAGCCCCAGTACACGAAGATGGAAACGGCGATACCCGCGGCGAAGGCGCTGAAGCTGTCAACCTCGAACGGGTTGAACCATGACAGCTCAGGGGTGAGAGCCTCGGTGTTGTTTGGATTCGCGGATCCAATAAACATGGCAACGATGAACCACACCAGCGCAAAGAACTGGAAGATCACGGTTGCGTACTGGAAAACCTTGGTGGATGTCATACCGCGGTAAGAGATCCAGGTGGCGAGCAGCATAAAGCCGAGACACACCGCAATGTTAATAAAGACGTTCTCTGACAGCGACGCAATCTCGGCGTTACCGGCAATCTCCGCGATCACCTGGAAGAGGAACTCAACGGCGATACCCGCGAGGTTTGAGAGCACCAGCACGGTTGCCGCGATCAGACCCCAGCCGGTCATCCAGCCGATCCACGGACCAAAGGCGCGGGTCGCCCAGGTGAAGGAGGTTCCGGAGTCAGGCATTGCGTCGTTCAGGGCACGGTAGCCGAGCGCAACCAGCAGCATCGGGATGAAGCCCATCAGGAAGATCGCCGGGGTTTGCAAACCCACCTCGCTCGCTGCCGGCCCAACAGCCGCCGTCAGCGTGTAGGCGGGCGCACAAACAGAGAAACCAACCACAATCGCGCCAAATACACCGATCGTTCCCTTACCGAGGCCTTTACGGCTCATACCGGTTACGGAATCCAGCGCTCGCGTTGGAGGATTTATGTTAGACATAAAGCTCTTTCTATCTGGGACAAATCGCTTCCCAGGAGAGCCCCTGGGCGAGGGCGCATCCGTGCACCCAGCGGTCTAGCGATAACTATATTACGCCTGTGGTCAAGAGCTCATCGAGAGAAGCGGCAAAGATGGGTGCCGGATCCACAAAAGCGATTAAAATACCGCATTATATTCAAGATTCACCACCCGCAAGCATGCAAATTCGAATTAAATACGGCACTAGCTGCTCTGCGCTTTTTCTTCCTGCTGTGCCAGTTTGATGGCGCGGCGGATCGCGGCTCTCGCCCCAGCGTTGTTTCCTGCGGCGCGGCGCATAATCCCCAGCCGCTGCCAGGCACGCCAAGATTCAGGATCCGCGTGTACAGCATCCTCGAACTGCGGCAGCACCTCCAGCACCTCAGCGCGGTTCGGCCGGCCGCTCGCGTCCGTTGAAACCAGACCGCTCGGCAGCTCCCCCTCGGCGGCGAGCCGGTTGGTGAGCTTGGTTCCCTGGAACCCAAACCACATCTCCCGCACCAGACCCCAAACCGCGATCAACGAGATCACAACCAGCGACAGCGCCATAATCACGCCGACGGGGCCGCCGCTGGCAGACAGGAACACGGCGCGGTAGATAACGGCGCCAATATACACCGCGAGGATAACGCTTAAAAGCGTCGCCCCGATCGCGGCCAGTCTGGGATACTTCACAGTTTGAAACCTAAAACTCTTTCAAGCCCAACAGTTAACGGTTCGTCGGTTGACGCTAACCATTCTAGCGCCGCAGCAAGCCCGGCGCGGTAGCTGTCAGCCGACTGGGTGCGGTGCACAATCTCCAGACTCTCCCCGACGCCGCCGAAACGCACCTCCTGCTGCGCAACCACCCCCGCGCTTCGCAGTGAGTGGATCTGCACACCCCCGTGCTGTTCGCCGCGGGCCCGCTGCTCAGCAAACGGCGGGGTGAAGGTTGCTGCCTCACCGATTAACTCCGCGGTGCGAACCGCTGTGCCGGACGGGGAGTCAATCTTTCCAGCGTGGTGTGACTCAATGATCTCGGCGGTTTGGAAGTACGGCGCCGCGAGCTTTGCAAACAGCGTAGCAAACTGCGAGGCCAGCGAGAAGTTGGGGACGATAAGCACGCGGGCTGCCGGATCCGCCCCGCCAGCAAGCTGTTTAGCGAGGCCAGCGATTTTATCCTCGCTCCAGCCACTTGTACCAACCAGCACTCGCTGCCCGCGCCCAACCGCATCGGCGACCAGCCCGGCTGAAACCTCCGGGGTTGTGACATCAACCAAAATATCGCAGTCGGCAAACTCGTCCTGCCTGCTCGCGCTGCCGAGCCTGCCGCTTAGTTCGAAGCCGTCAAGCGCCTCAACAACCTCGCAGACAACCCCGCCGAGCCTGCCAGAAGCACCCGCAACAGCAACCCTCACAGCCATCCCGATATCCCCCTTTTTTAATGCTTGCTAATGCTCGTTAATTCTCGTTAATGCTCACTATCTTAGCTGCGCGTCCGCGAAAACGCGCCGCGAGCTGCAAAAACAGCCGCAGATCAGAGGCCGGTTTTTGCCGCCGCGCCAACCACCACGAGCGACTGCGGGCGCGATACAAGGTCGCTCGCGAGCGCCACAATATCGGCCTTGGTGACCTTTTCTAGCCTTTCCAGCGAAGCGTCAATGTCCCAGAGTTCACCCTGGGTTAGTTCCGCCCTCGCGAGCCTCGCCATCCGCGTCTCCGAGTCCTCCAGCGCGAGCGCGGACGATCCCGCCAGCTGCCCGAGCGCGCGGCTCAGCTCCTCGTCACTGATCTCGGTTGTTGCGAGCTTCGCCAGCTCGTCACGCATCAGCCCCACAACCTGCTCTGCCTTCTCGGGCGCACAACCGGCGTACATGCCGAAAACACCGCTGTCGGAATAGCTGGTGCCAAAAGCGTAGGTGCTGTAGGCGAGACCGCGTTTTTCCCGGATCTCCTGGAACAGCCTGCTAGACATGCCACCGCCCAAAATCGAGTTCATCAGCGCAAAACTAAACCGGTTCTCATCGCCGATTATCAGTCCCGGCGAGCCAAGCAGCACGTGCACCTGCTCACTCTCCCGCTGCACAACCGCGCGCTCGGCGGTTGTAACCTCGGCGACCGTTCCGACGGTGCGGCGAGGCACCGGATCCGCCGACGAATCAAGACCCCACCTGTCAGAGGTTGTTTTCAGCGCCTCGGTGACAAGCTCAACAAGCTCCTCGTGCGCCACTCCCCCGGCCGCGGTGATCACAATCGAGTTTGCGCCGTAGTGGTTTTGGTAGTGCTGCCAGACGTCGTCGCGCCGCGCACCGCGAATCAACTCGGGTGTGCCGCCGATCGGCCTGCCAAGCGGGTGATCGCCCAAAACGGCGCTGAACAGCTGTTCGTGGGCAACATCCGCGAGATCGTCGGCCGCCATCGCCAACTCCTCCAGGATCACACCCCGCTCTGTCTCAAACTCCCCCGCGTCAATCACGCTGCTGTAAACCATGTCGCTTAACAGCTTCACAGCCTGCGGCAAGTCACTGTCTCGCACCTTGGCGTGGTAGCAGGTGTATTCTTTCGCGGTCAGCGCGTTATTGTCGGCGCCGATACGGTCAAAGCCCTCGGCGATCTCGTAGGCGCTGCGGGTTGCTGTTCCCTTAAACAGCAGGTGCTCTAAAAAGTGGGTGGATCCGAGGCTCGCCGGCGCTGCCGCGCTCACCGCCTGTTCATCCCGGGATCCCACACCAACCCAGAAACCGATTGTGACGCTGCGCGCGCCGGGGAGCTGCTCTGTCAGGATCCGCAAACCATTGGGAAGCAGTGTGCGCTTAATAACCGAGCCGTTAAGTTCGTACTGAAACTCTGCGTCTAGGAAAGGGATCTTAATCGGTTCTGTCATGCCTTCAACTTTACACTGGGTAAACCCGGCAGTTAAATAGCGTTCAGCCGGGAGGTCAGGGTGTGACTTCCCGGCTGAGCTAGCCAGCTGCCGCTGGTTTAGGGTTTATTTAGACTGCGTTGTGAACTGCCTTTTAGGCGGTTTCGTCAGCCGCCTTTTTAGGCTGCGTCGTCAGCTGCTTCTGCAGCGTCCTCTG
Organism: Leucobacter sp. OH1287; assembly: GCF_003859945.1. Lineage (GTDB taxonomy): Bacteria > Actinomycetota > Actinomycetes > Actinomycetales > Microbacteriaceae > Canibacter. The sequence continues at coordinate 39,678 of NZ_RQYM01000001.1, read as the reverse complement.
CCTGCTCCTCACCGGCGATTACCGGCACGAGTGAGACCTTGCCGCGATCGTCGATGCGGCTGATCTCCACGAGCAGTTTCTGACCGATGCCGAGCACGTCCTCAAGGTCGTTTACTCGCTTGCCGCCGTTGAGCTTGCGCACCTCTGAGATGTGCAGCAGGCCGTCCTTACCGGGCAGCAGTGAGACGAAGGCGCCGAGGCCCTCGCGCAGGTTAACCACGGTTCCGAGGTACTGTTCGCCAACCTCTGGGTTTTGCGGGTTTGCGATTGCGTTAACCCGGTCGCGAGCGGCGTCCGCGCTCGGTCCGTCAACCGCACCAATGTAGACGGTGCCGTCCTCTTCAATGGTGATGTCGGCGCCGGTCTCGTCCTGGATGGTGTTAATGGTTTTACCCTTAGGACCGATCAGCTCACCGATCTTGTCAACAGGGATGGTTACGCTGATAACGCGCGGAGCGGTTGGTGCCATCTCGTCAGGGGTTGGGATCGCCTCGTTGATCAGGCTGAGGATCGCCTCGCGTGCCTCTTTCGCCTGTGACAGCGCACCGGCGAGCACGTCTGACGGGATACCGTCGAGCTTGGTGTCGAGCTGGATCGCGGTAACAAACTCGCTGGTTCCGGCAACCTTGAAGTCCATGTCGCCGAGCGCGTCCTCAGCGCCCAGAATGTCGGTCAGCGCCGCGTACTTGGTCTCACCGTCGATCTCATCGGTGACAAGACCCATCGCGATACCGGCAACCGGTGCGCGCAGTGGCACACCAGCGTTCAGCAGCGACAGGGTTGACGCACAAACCGAGCCCATTGAGGTTGAACCGTTTGAGCCGAGTGCCTCAGACACCTGGCGGATTGCGTAAGGGAACTCCTCACGGCTTGGCAGCACCGGCACAAGCGCGCGCTCTGCCAGGAAGCCGTGACCGATCTCACGGCGCTTCGGGCTGCCCACCCGACCGGTTTCACCGGTTGAGTATGGCGGGAAGTTGTAGTGGTGCATGTAGCGTTTCGCGGTCGCTGGCGCGAGCGAGTCGATCTGCTGCTCCATCTTCAGCATGTTGAGGGTTGTAACGCCCAGAATCTGGGTCTCACCGCGCTGGAACAGAGCGGATCCGTGCACGCGCGGAATCACCTGCACCTCTGCGTCAAGGGTGCGGATGTCACGGGCTCCACGGCCGTCGATGCGCACACCCTCCTTCAGGATGCGGGAGCGGACGATCCGCTTGGTCACAGACTTGTATGCGGCAGAAACCTGATCCTCTGCCTCCTCTGGCAGCTCACCGGCCTCAATCTTCTCGGCAACGGCGGCAACCACGCGCTCTTTCAGCTCATCGTCGGCGTCCTGACGCTCCAGTTTGTCGGCGATTGTGTAAACCTTAGCGAGCTCAGCCGCTGCCAGCTCGTCAACAACCGCGAACAGCTCCGGGGTGTACGGCGCGAAGGTTGGGTACTCCGCTGCCTCTTTCGCTGACTGCTTTGCGAGCTCCTGCTGTGCGCGGCACAGCTCTGCAATAAACGGCTTTGCGGCCTCAAGACCGGCAGCAACAACAGCCTCGTCCGGCTTTTTTGCTCCGGCGCGGATCAGATCCCAACTGCCCTCGGTTGCTTCGGCCTCAACCATCATAATGGCGACGTCCTCGGATCCGTCAGCCGCTGTCACTACCCGACCGGCAACAACCAGGTCGAAAACAGCCTTTTCAAGCTGCTGCACGTTCGGGAACGCAACCCACTGGCCGTCGATCAGCGCGAGACGCACACCTCCGATTGGGCCGGAGAATGGCAGACCTGAGATCTGGGTTGAGGCGCTTGCGGCGTTGATTGCCAGCGCGTCATAGAACTCACCCGGTGCGATTGACAGCACGGTGACCACAATCTGCACCTCGTTGCGCAGGCCGTCAACGAATGACGGGCGCAGCGGGCGGTCGATCAGACGGCAAACCAGGATCGCCTCGGTTGATGGGCGACCCTCGCGACGGAAGAATGAGCCGGGGATTTTACCGGCGGCGTATGAGCGCTCCTCAACGTCAACGGTCAGCGGGAAGAAGTCGAAGTGCTCCTTCGGCTGCTTTGACACGCTGGTTGCGCTCAGCAGCATGGTCTCCTCATCGAGGTAGGCAGCAACAGCACCCTGTGCCTGCTGTGCCAGGCGACCGGTTTCAAAACGAACCGTGCGCTTGCCGAACTTGCCGTTGTCAAGCACGGCCTCTGCAAATTTAATTTCTGGACCCTCCAAAAGGTACTCCTTAGTTCACGAGCGCACGCCAGCGGTCGGGGCTGATCCTCAGTAGAAGACTGCTCTGTAAAGAAAGTTGGCAGAGCAAACCACCACCGATGACCAGCGTCACCCCGGCGTTTTTGCGCTCAAATCAGTGCGACGATTTTTCGTCACCAGCTTCTAGCTTATCAGGTGGCGGGCTTTTAACGCACAAACCCGGCAAAAACAAAACCGGCGACCCGGGGATATTCTCCCCTTAGGCCGCCGGCTGCTGTTGACGCTTTTAAGGCAAAAGCGCCGCTGTTTCTACGCTACAGCTCAACAATATCGATTGCGCGAACCAGATCCGCGCGGATACCCGCCTGAATCTGTGACACCTGCTCCGGGGTTACCGGCGCATCAACCGCGAGCACCGACAGCGCCTTGCCCTGTTTCTCGTTGCTGGCAATCTGCATACCCTTAATGTTGATCCCTGACGCCCCAAGGATCACACCGTAGGTTGCGACCACGCCAGGGCGATCCTCGTAGCTGAACACCAGCAGGTGATCGGTGAACGGCAGCTCCAGATCGTAGCCGTTAATGCCGACGATCTTCTCCTGCTGTTTCGGACCGGTGAGGGTTCCGGCAACAGAGAACTGCTGCCCGTCAGAGGTTGTGCCGGACAGGCTAATCAGGTTGCGGTACTCCTCGCTCTCCGGTGACACAACAAAGTTCACCTCAATGCCGCGCTGCTCAGCGAGCAGTGGCGCGTTAACGTAAGAAACCGGTTCGCTAACGATGTTCGCGAGCACACCCTTCAGCGCGGCCAAACGCAGCACATCAGCGCGGTGCTCAGCAAGCTCGCCGTTAACACTGATGTCGAGGGCGGTGATGGCGGATCCAGCAAGCGCTGCAAACACCTGACCCAGCTTCTCGGTCAGCGGCAGGCCCGGACGCACATACTCGTCGATAACACCGCCGGCAACGTTAACCGCGTCAGGCACAAGCTCACCGGCGAGCGCCAGTCGCACGGACTTGGCAACGGACACACCGGCTTTCTCCTGCGCCTCAAGGGTTGAGGCACCGAGGTGCGGTGTCAGGTAAACCTTCTCGTGACCGACCAGCGGGTTGTCAACCGGTGGCTCGCTGGTGAACACGTCAAGCGCGGCACCGGCGATCTCGCCGCTGTCCAGTGCGGAGGCGAGCGCCTCCTCGTCGATCAGTCCACCACGGGCAACGTTAACAACGTAGCTGGTTGGTTTCATCTCGCGCAGCTGTTCTGCGCCGATCATGCCGAGCGTTTCAGGGGTGCGCGGCATGTGGATTGTAATAAAGTCTGATTTCCTCACCAGCTCGTCAAGCTCAACCAGCTTCGCACCGAGCTGCTGTGCGCGGGCAGCGGTAACGTAGGGGTCGTATGCGAGCAGCTCAACGCCGAAGGCGCGCAGCCGCTCGGCAACGAGCCCACCGATTCTGCCGAGACCGATAATGCCAACGGTTTTTTCGTAGAGCTCAACACCGGTGAAGGAGCTGCGCTGCCACTTGCCAGCTGACAGCGAGGCGTGTGCCGGCTGCAGCCTGCGGGCAATGCCGAGGATGTGTGCAACGGTCAGCTCTGCCGCGCTAATCACGTTCGAGGTTGGCGCGTTCACAACCATTACGCCCGCCTGGGTTGCGGCGTTAATGTCGACGTTGTCGAGACCAACTCCGGCTCGTGCAATAACCTTCAACTGCGGTGCCCAACTAATCGCCTCAGCATCAACCTGGGTGGCGGATCGCACCAGAATCGCGTCTGCCTGCGACAGCGCCTCACGCAGTGCGGCACGGTCGGTTCCGTCAACGTTAACGATGTTAAAGTCTGGCCCCAGCGCTGCAACTGTGGCGGGTGAGAGTTGTTCAGCGATTACAACTGTTGAAGAAGTCACGAATTTTCCTTTCAAAGACCGACCTCTCTAGTTTACCCCCTGAAACGCGGGGTTTTTAAGAACTTTTAACCGTTGAAGTAAACACCCTCGCCGATCAGATAGTTCAGCTGCATTAAAATCACCGCTACGAAGGTTATTCCGGCGAAAATAGCTGCCCAGCGCACCCGCCGTTTTTTCCTGGTGAGCAGCAAAACCGCAAACAGCACGGTCGCCGGCAGCAGCACCCGCACCAGCAGCAGTAACCAGCCGAGCGGCGAGACTGAGCTGCCGAGGCTGTCGGCGATCCGGTTTAGCCCGATCAGGTTGCCAACGCCGGTGATTGTGGCGTAGCAGTATAGCACCAGCGAGAGGACGATAATCGTCCACTCAGAGATTTGCTGTGACAGAGTCTTTTGTTCCATTTTTTATCCCCTGCCGGTTACGATATCGTCGTCAAAAACAGTGGCAGCGGCATCAGAATCAGCGTGCCGAGCAGCAGCCCGAGCACCATCTTCAGCGTCTCCGTTTTCTTGCAGAGCAACAGCACCAGAATAAACCAGGCGCCCGGCGCCGCGGGAGCCAGCCAGTGCAGAACGGTCTGCAGCATGACCCCGATAACTCCGCTCGGAGCCGCGGTTAGCGCGTTCAGCTGCGCATAGGCGGTCGCAACCATAAACCAGCCCCAGCTGTAGAGCAGATAGATACCCCCGAAGAGTCCGAGCAGTGAAACCGCAAACGCCGAGATCCGCTCCCGCGGGGCAGCCGCAGCCTCCCCCTCAACAGCGTGATCGGCAGCGTGATCGGCTCTCTGATTCGCTGCTGCCTCTGCGGCCCGGCGTCGCACACCTGCGCGCCCGCCGGTTTCTGTCGGGTATGGCTCGTGCTCAACAATCTCCCAACCGTTTCCTTGCGGTTCTTCTGGGTTTGACATCTGCACCTGGTATCTGGTCGTTTTCGAAAATTTCTGTGCTGTGCGGGTTTAAGCCAGATTACGGCGGCATCCACTGCCACAGCGGGCTGTATGCCTAAACACCTCTAGCCTAAACCAAATCGGGGCCGCACACGAACCTGTTCGCGTGTGACCCCGACCGTTGGTGTTATCGCGCTAGCGACGGTCTAGGCTGCGCGGTTTAGCGAGCTGCTGAACCGTCAGTGTAGTCGCTGTCCTGCTGCTGCCAAGCGAACAGTTTACGCAGCTCAACACCGGTTTTCTCGATTGGGTGAGCCTCACCCTTTTCACGCAGTGACTTGAACTCTGGAGCGCCAGCGTCCTGGTCGTCGATGAAGCGCTTAGCAAACGCGCCGCTCTGAATGTCTGCGAGCACCTGAGCCATGTTCTCTTTTACGCGCGGATCGATAACGCGCGGACCGGAAACATAGTCACCGTACTCAGCAGTGTCTGATACTGACCAGCGCTGTTTAGCGATGCCGCCCTCCCACATCAGGTCGACGATCAACTTCAGCTCGTGCAGCACCTCAAAGTATGCGATCTCTGGCTGGTAGCCTGCCTCGGTGAGGGTTTCAAAACCGTACTGGACGAGCTGTGAAACACCGCCGCAGAGCACTGCCTGCTCACCGAACAGGTCAGTTTCGGTCTCCTCGGTGAAGGTGGTTTTAATAACACCGGCGCGGGTGCCACCGATTGCTTTAGCGTATGACTTTGCAACATCCCATGCCTGGCCTGAAGCGTCACGCTCAACGGCGATAATATCTGGGATACCACGGCCTGCCTCGAACTCGCGACGCACAGTGTGGCCGGGAGCCTTTGGTGCGATGAGGATCACGTCAACGCCCTCTGGCGCCTCAATGTAACCGAAGCGAATGTTGAAACCGTGCGCGAACGCGAGGGTTTTACCGGCGGTCAGGTGTGGTTTGATCTCGTCAGCGTAGATGCTGCGCTGGTGCTGATCCGGTGCGAGGATCATAATCAGGTCAGCCCACTGGGTTGCCTCGGCTACGGTTTTAACCTCAAAACCTGCCTCTTTTGCTTTTGCAACAGACTTTGAGTCAGGGCGCAGGGCAATCACTACCTCAACGCCTGAGTCGCGCAGGTTCATTGCGTGCGCGTGGCCCTGTGAACCGTATCCAACGATCGCAACCTTCTTGCCCTGGATCAGGCTCAGGTCCGCATCGTCATCGTAAAACATTTCAGCCATCTAAGGCCCCCTTCTAGTGTTCATGCCGCTGGGCGCAGCTTAAAGTCGTATTCGTCTTGGTTAAATTTTAAACGCTCTACCTGATTTTGCGGCAGAAATTATTTAATTGACCGCTCCGTAATAGATTTTGGACCCCTGCCGATGGCGATCAGCCCGGACTGCGCGATTTCTTTCACGCCGTAGGGTTCAAGCATCCGCAGGAAAGCGTTTACTTTACCGCTGTCACCGGTTATTTCAATAACCAGCGCCTCGCTTGATACATCAACCACATGCGCGCGGAACAGGTTCACTGCCTCCAGCACATGAGATCTGCTGTGGTTATCAACACGCACTTTGATTAGCATGTGCTCGCGCTGCACCGACTGCGCTTTTTCAAGCTCAACAATCTTGACAACGTTAACCAGCTTGTTGAGCTGCTTGGTGAGCTGCTCTAAAATCAGCGGATCCTGGTCCGCAACAACTGTGATGCGTGAGAAACCCTCAACCTCGGTTGGCCCCACCGCGAGTGAGTCAATGTTGAAGCCGCGCCTCGCAAACAGGCCGGCAACCCTGGTGAGAATACCGGGTTTGTCCTCAACTAAGAGACTTAAAACGTGCCTTGACATCGTTATTCTTCCTCCCACTCTGGGCTGTTTTCACGCGCGTACTGCACCTCACTGTTGGAGACACCCTGCGGCACCATCGGCCACACCATCGCGTCGGCGCTAACCACAAAATCAATCACAACCGGGCGGTCGTTGGTTTCAAGCGCGAGTTTAATCGCGTCATCAACCTGATCCTCCCGCTCAACCCGGATCGCCAGGCAGTCGTAGGCTTCAGCGAGCTTCACAAAATCGGGCACATTAACCGTGTCGTGGCCGGTCTCCAGGTTCGTGTACGAGTAGCGCTCGTCGTAGAACAGGGTCTGCCACTGCCGCACCATACCGAGTGAGGAGTTGTTAATCACCGCAACCTTGATCGGAATGTTGTTGAGCCTGCAGGTTGCAAGCTCCTGGTTGGTCATCTGGAAGCAGCCGTCACCGTCAATCGCCCACACCTGCCGCTCCGGCTGGGCAACCTTCGCGCCCATCGCCGCCGGCACCGAGTAGCCCATTGTGCCCGCGCCGCCAGAGTTCAGCCAGGAGTTTGGCCGCTCATACTTGATGAACTGTGACGACCACATCTGGTGCTGTCCAACACCCGCAACGAAGATTCCCTCCGGCCCGGTCAGCTCGCCGATGCGGCTGATCACGTGCTGCGGAGCAAGCAGGCCGTCAGAGGTTGGGGTGTATCCGAGCGGATACTTGGTGAGCAAGACGTTGAGGCGCTGCCACCAGGCGGCGATGCTGGCGGATCCACCATCGCGCTGCTGGGTGCTAACCGCCACAATCAGGTCTGAAATAACCTCGCGGGCATCACCGACGATTGGTACATCTGCGAAGCGGATCTTGGAGATCTCTGCCGGGTCGATGTCGGCGTGAATAACCTTCGCGTCGGGGGCGAAGAACTCTGCTTTGCCGGTTACTCGATCGTCGAAGCGGGTTCCGAGGGCGATCAACAGATCCGCCTCTTGCAGCGCCAAAACAGCTGGAACAGAACCGTGCATACCGGGCATGCCGAGGTGTTGTTTGTGTGAGTCTGGGAACACACCGCGCGCCATCAGGGTTGTCACAACCGGGATGCCGGTCAGTTCGGCGAGCTGCAACAGCTCCTGTGAGGCGCGGGCGCGGTTAACACCGCCGCCAACATAGAGCACCGGACGTTCAGCCTGGCAGATCAGCTCAGCGGCTGCCTGCACCTGTTTGCTGTTCGGTTTCAGGTTCGGGCGGTAGCCGGGGAGGTTAACCTCCGGCTCCCACTTGAAGTCGATTTCACCCTGCTGGGCGTCCTTGGTGATGTCAACCAGCACCGGGCCGGGGCGGCCGGTTGTTGCCAGGTGGTGGGCTGCGGCGATCGCGTGCGGCACATCCTCGGCGGTTTTCACCAGGAATGAGTGCTTGGTGATCGGCATTGTGATGCCCGCAATATCCGCCTCCTGGAAGGCGTCTGTGCCGATCAGCGTAGAAAACACCTGGCCGGTGATGGCGATCAGCGGCACCGAATCCATGTAGGCGTCAGCGATTGCGGTCACCAGGTTGGTTGCTCCCGGGCCGGAGGTTGCGATACACACACCAACCTCGCCCGAGGCTGCTGCGTAGCCCTCGGCTGCGTGCCCGGCACCCTGCTCGTGCCGCACCAGAATGTGTCTAACCTTTGCGTCTGTTGTCGCCAGCTCATCATACAGCGGCAGCACCGCGCCACCTGGCAACCCAAAAACATTCTTCACACCGAGCGCGTCAAGGCTGTGCAGAACAGCCTCAGCACCCGTCATACGCCGTGGCGCAGAGGTATCTGTTGTCATGTTGGTTCCTTCTTGTGTGTGAGACTAGCCGGTTACTGCGCCTTCTGATGCTGACCGCACCAGCTTCGAGTATTTCGCGAGCACACCCTTGGTGTAGCGCGGTGGCAGAGGCTCCCAAACCGCCTTCCGGGCGGCGATCTCCTCCGGATCCACCAGCAGATCAAGCGTTTTATTCTCGATATCGACGCGGATCAGGTCACCCTCCTGCACAAACGCGATCGGGCCCTCATCAACCGCCTCCGGGGCAACGTGACCGATGCACAAACCGGTTGTGCCGCCCGAGAACCTGCCGTCGGTTAAAAGCAGCACGTCCTTACCGAGGCCCGCGCCCTTAATCGCCGCGGTGATCGCGAGCATCTCACGCATACCGGGGCCACCCTTCGGACCCTCGTAGCGGATCACAACAACATCGCCGTGCGTAATCTTCCCCTCGGTCAGCGCGTCCATCGCGGCACGCTCACGGTCAAACACGCGGGCGGGACCGGTGAACTTGTCGAGTGTGAAACCGGCTGTTTTCACAACAGCGCCCTCCGGTGCGAGGCTGCCCTTCAGAATTGTCAAACCGCCGTTGGCGTGCAGCGGGTTGTCGAAGTCACGCACAACGGTGCCGTCGATTGCGGCCGGGGCGAGCTCCTCCAGGTTTTCACGCATGGTTTTACCGGTGACGGTCATCACGTCGCCGTTGAGCAGTCCACGGTCGAGCAGCGCCTTCATAATCACCGGCATTCCACCGACACGGTCGAAGTCCTGCGCAACATACTGACCGAACGGTTTCATGTCTGCCAGGTGCGGCACCTTCGCGCCGATCCGGTTGAAGTCGTCGAGTGTCAGATCCACCTCTGCCTCGCGCGCGATGGCGAGCAGGTGCAGAACCGCGTTGGTGGATCCACCAAGCACCATCGCAACCGCGATCGCGTTCTCGAACGCCTCCTTGGTCATAATATCGCGGGCGGTGATGCCGCGGCGCAGCAGCTCAACAACTGCCTCACCGGAGCGGTGAGCGTAGTAGTCGCGGCGGCGATCCGCGCTCGGTGGCGCAGCGGATCCGGGCAGGCTCATGCCGAGAGCCTCGGCGATGCACGCCATCGTGTTTGCTGTGTACATACCACCGCAGGCACCCTCACCGGGGGCGATTGCGCACTCAACCCGCTTCAGGTCTTCTTCGCTGAGCGTGCCAGCCTTACACGCGCCAACCGCCTCAAAGGCGTCAATAATGGTGACGGTTTTTTCGGTGCCGTCGCTGAGTTTCACCCAGCCCGGCGCGATTGAACCGGCGTACAAGAAAACAGACGACAGGTTAAGTCGCGCAGCCGACATCAGCATTCCCGGCAGTGACTTGTCGCAGCCGGCGAGCACAACGGTGCCGTCGAGCCGCTCAGCCATCACAACGGTCTCAACCGAGTCGGCGATAACCTCGCGAGACACGAGCGAGAAGTGCATTCCCTCGTGACCCATTGAAATACCGTCAGAAACAGAAATAGTGCCAAACTGCAGCGGATAACCACCGCCGGAGTGCACACCCTCTTTCACTCCCTGCGCGAGCCGGTCAAGGCTGAGGTTACAGGGGGTGATCTCGTTCCAAGAGCTCGCAATACCGATCTGAGGTTTATCCCAGTCTTCGTCTCCCATACCGACGGCGCGCAGCATACCGCGGGCGGCGGCGCGCTCAATTCCATCGGTTACGTCGCGACTGCGTGGCTTGATATCTATTTCAGACATATCTTTCATTCTACCGTGCAAAACACGCAGGGGATCCGCGCAATGCCGCGCCTAAAGCGGATCGCGTAAGTCACCCTTGCTCGTTATTATTCAACATCTAAATGGCGCTAGCTGGTTGCTGTGCCGATATTCGGTTGGCGGATGACGCACACAGAATATTTGACCTACCCTGGGGGCGAGCTTGTAGGCTTAACAGGGTAACGTTACAACTTTACACGAAAGAGGCGAACTTTGAGAATCGGAAAGTACATCACCAACTTCGGTATTTTGAGTTCACTGGCTGGAGCAATCGGTGTTTCAAAGCAGACCAAGAACATGCCAAAGGATTGGCGCCGCTATGTTGTTTGGGGTGTTTGGCTCGCCGGCGTTGTTTTAACCATCGCCTCTGTGAAGCTCGCGGACGAGGATAAAGAGTTTATCGCTCAGAAAAAAGAGTTCGATAAAAAAGCAAAGCGCACTAAAAAATCCTAGGATCGAAACAGCGAGCACATGAACAGCAACAACCCAACTCCCTCAACCACCGGTCATCATCCACGGGCACGCAGTCAGCGCCCGCGCACCCGGAGAATCTTTAGGCTCGCCAGTCGCCGCGAGATTTCACGCGTTAGCAGGTTCCTGCGTCGAGAGCTGATCGGTGGTTTTATTATCATCGCGGCCGCGCTGCTGGGCTTCATCCTCGCTAACTCCCCGCTCGCCGAGAACTTCTTTGCGCTGCGAGAAACCAAGCTCGGAACCGATATTTTCGGTTTGCACCTAAACCTCGATCTCGGCCACTGGGCAGCTGACGGGCTGCTCGCGATCTTCTTCTTCGTCGTCGGTCTGGAACTGAAACACGAGTTTGTGAAGGGCGAACTGAGCAAACTGAGCACCGCGATAGTGCCGGTTGCTGCCGCATTCGGCGGCGTTGCAATCCCCGCACTGATCTATTTCGGGTTCAACGCCGGCACCTCAGCCTCCCACGGCTGGGCGATCCCCACCGCAACAGATATTGCTTTCGCGGTGGCGATTCTTGGCCTTGTGGCGCCGAGGATCCACCCCGCCATCAGGATGTTTTTGCTCACCCTCGCGGTTGTTGATGACCTGATTGCGATCACGATTATTGCGCTGTTCTACACCACAAGCGTTAACTTCACCGCGCTTTTGCTGTCGCTGATCCCGATTGCGCTGTTTGGTTTCCTCGCGCAAAAATTCCCGGCGTTCTTCGCGAAAAAAGCCTGGTCTGCCTGGGTTATTCTGCTGCCGATCGGCTTTGTTGCCTGGGCGCTGTTCCTGGAGTCTGGGATCCACGCAACCATCGCCGGTGTGCTGCTCGCGTTCACCGTCCCGGTTAAGGCAAAAATGCCCGGTAAGGAGCACCTGCACGCAATCGGCAAGGGCCGCATCAACGTCGCCGAGTCGTTTGCGTTCCGTTTCCAGCCGCTCTCCAGCGGGTTTGCTGTGCCGGTGTTTGCGTTCTTCTCCGCGGGCGTTGCCGTTGGCGGCGACTCAAACTTCCCGTTCGACCCGATCGCCTACGGTGTTATCGCCGGTCTTGTGCTCGGTAAACCGATCGGCATCACCCTGACCACCTGGCTTGTCACCCGCTTCACCAACGCGAGCATTGACCCGTCCGTGAAGTGGAAGCAGATCATTGGCATGGCAGCGCTCGCGGGCGTCGGCTTCACCGTTTCACTGCTGATTACCGAGCTAACATTCCAGGGGGCGGATCGCGACACCGCCTCTCTCGCGGTGATGAGCGGCTCGCTGATTGCGGTGCTGATTGGATCCGTGCTGCTGTTTGAACCGAAGCGTCGCCGTGACGGTCACCGGGTGTTCACCGAGTCAATCGACACGGTCTAGCCTAAATCTGCAAGCTGCTAACTATCAGCTAGCAATACGGGAGTGGGTCACAGCTAAAAAAGCTGTGGCCCACTTACTGTTGTGGCAACCAGTGACTGGCTAGATTCCCTGGAGCAGGATAACAACGCCCGGGAAGATAAACAGCAAGACCCCGAGAGCAAACAGCCCCCAGATCCGCTTCCAGGCACTCAGCCCTAACAGCACCACGCCAAGCACCCAGCTCCACATCCAGATGGTGCTGACAAGCAGTGAGCCGAGCAGGATCAGCAGCAGCGCGCCCGCCGCAAGTGCCAGACAGACCGCCGAGATGCCGGGGCTTTGGCGGTTGAACACGAAATAGTCGGTTTTCAGAGTCATTTGGAACACCTCCTGGATGTTGCTTTAGAGCTCTTAATAACCGATAGTAGCAAAAACTATGTGCCCAAACAGCATGTGGCTAGGCAGAGCGTAAACGGTTGCGCAACGCAAAGGGGCGGGGCCGAGCGTAAACGCTTTCGACCCCGCCCCAGAAGGCGTTTCACCGACCGCTAGATCAGCCCGTCCGAGATACCGTTTAAGGTTCCGAAGCGGTGTGCGGTGATTGATACCGCCTGCTCGCGCAGGTGCGGCAGAATCTCAACCCGTCCAGCGGTCACTACCGGGCCGCCGTAAACAGCGATATCTGGTTTACCGCCGGTTGCCGCAAACACGTCCGCAACCTCCTGCTCGTGTGAGTCACCGGCAACAACGCGCACACGGTAGCTGGCGTTCGGGCCGGTTTCGGCGGCGAGCTTCTGCAGGCGTGACTGCCACGCCGGGGAATCCTCGACGGTGACGCGCAAACCGAGGGTGCGGATCTGATCCACCACGCCCGCTGGCACTGCAGCGCCGACACTGAGGATCGGTTTCGCACCGGCGGCGAGCGCCGCGGCAACAACGCGGAAGGCGTGCACCGGTTTCGCGTCGTCGGCTACGCGCACAATCACGCTCTCTGGCAGGTAGCGCAGGATGTTGCGCTCAACCTGCAGCTGGGAGGCGTCACGGGCGATCCCGAACTCCTCGCGGATAGCAGCCTCGTCGGTCGCTAGCGCGTCGCGCAGCCACAGCAGTTCGTCACTGCCAACGCCAGCGCGCTCGGCAAGCTTGGTGATGCCCGCGGCTGCAGCTACCGGGGAGCCAACCTCGTCGCCCTTGCCTTTGGCGGTTGGTGCGTCGATCCACTCGCCCAGAGCGTACAGGTAGTTTGGACCACCGGCTTTGGTGCCGGCGCCGACCGCGGATTTCTTCCAGCCACCGAATGACTGGCGGCGGACAATCGCGCCGGTTGTGCCGCGGTTGACGTAGAGGTTACCAGCCTGCACGGTTTCGAGCCACTCGGCGAGCTCTGCCCGGTCGAGTGAGTGGAGGCCGCTGGTTAGACCGTAGTCGATGTCGTTGACGATCGCGATTGCCTCGGTCAGGCTGTCAGCGGTCATAATGCCGAGGATTGGGCCGAAGTACTCGGTCAGGTGGTATTCGGAGCCGCGTTTTACGCCGTCGCGCACACCCGGCTGCCACAGTTTCACCTCACCGGCGCTGTCTTTTGCGAGCGGGCTGCCGTTGTTTAGCGGTTTTGGCTCGATCAGCCAGCTCTCGCCAGGGCCGAGGGTTGTCAGGCCGCGCAGCAGTTTACCGCTCGGTGCGGTAATAATCGGGCCAACCTGGGTTTCCAGTGACTCCGGTGTGCCAACGCGCAGTGAGCGAACCGCGTCGAGCAGCTGGTTGCGGAAGCGAGCAGACTTTGCCACCGATCCGACCAGGATCACCAGCGAGGCTGCGGAGCACTTCTGGCCGGCGTGGCCGAATGCTGACAGCGCAACGTCCTTGGCGGCGAGGTCGAGATCCGCGTTCGGTGTCACAATAATTGCGTTCTTACCGGAGGTTTCTGCGAGCACTGGCAGGTCCTGGCGGATCTCCCTGAACTTCACCGCGGTCTCGTAGGCGCCGGTGAGGATCACCCGCTCAACCCGCTTATCGGCAACCAGTTCGCTGCCGAGCTCACGATTCTTGAACTGCACAAACTGCAGCACATCCTGCGGCACACCCGCATCCCACATTGCTTCAACCAGCACAGCTGCTGAGCGGGCGGCGTTGCTTGCCGCTTTAATAATCACGGCGGATCCGGATGCCAGCGCCGCAAACACGCCACCGGCCGGGATCGCCACCGGGAAGTTCCACGGCGGAATAACCGCGATCAGTTTGCTCGGTTTAAACTCTGCACCGGAAACCTGCTCAAGCTGCTGGCCGAGCATCGCGTAGTAGTTGGCGAAGTCGATCGCCTCAGAGATCTCCGGGTCACCCTGGTCGAGGGTTTTACCGCACTCGGAGCCCATCACCTCAAGCAGTTCAGCGCGGCGCTCCTCAAGTTTTTCACCGGCTCGCATCAGAATCTCGGCGCGCGCGTCAGCGGTCAGTGACTGCCAGGTGTCTGCCGCGGTCACGCCCTTCGCGATTGCCGCCTGCAGCTGCTTTTTGTCGGTGATTAGTGAGTCAGCAACGAGCTTCTTGCCGAGCTCTGACTTAACCATCTTATTTGCGATCTCACGGCCCCAGACACGGTTGCCCGGCAGATCCGGGTCGGTGTCTGGCACGTTATCGAACTCACCCTTCGCGCCCGCGGCAACCCGCTCAGCCACCCGGGCTGCTGCCCCGGCGCTGTCGTAGTTGCGGCGATCCTGCTGCCGCTTCGGCTTTGGCACGCTGTAGTTTGCCGGGTCACCGTCCGCGGTGATTTTCTCCAGGTCGGCGAGTGAGTCAAGGAAGCGCTGCTTCTCCCGGGCAAACAGTCCCTCGTTGTCGTGCAGTTCAAACACCGCAGACATGAAGTTCTCCTGGCTTGCACCCTCTTCGAGGCGGCGGATCAGGTAGGCGATCGCAACATCGAACTCCTGCGGGTGCACAACCGGGGTGTAGAGCAGCAGGGATCCAACCTCGCGGCGAACCGCGGCTGCCTGACCGGTTGCCATACCGAGCAGCATCTCAAACTCGATGCCATCCTTTGCACCGCGCGCTTTTGCGAGCAGCCACGCGAGGGCAACATCGAACAGGTTGTGACCGGCAACGCCGATGCGCACGTTCTTGGTGCGCTCCGGGGTTAACGCGTAGTCAATAACCGCCTTGTAGCTGGTGTCTGACTGCTGTTTGCTGTCCCAGGTTGCAACATCCCAGCCGTGGATCGCGCCGTCGACGATCTCCATCGGCAGGTTTGCGCCCTTCACAATTCGCACCTTGATCGGAGCACCGCCGCCAGCAACGCGATCCGCCGCCCACTCTTGCAGGTCGATCATGGCACCGAGCGCGTCAGGCAGGTACGCCTGCAGCACGATTCCAGCCTCCAGGTTCTTAAACTCTGGGCGCTCCAGGATCCGCTTGAACACGGCGAGTGTCAGGTCGAGATCCTTGTACTCCTCCATGTCGAGGTTAATGAACTTCTTTGGAGTTGCCTCATTGGCGCGCTGAAACAGCGGCACCAGCTGATCCTCAATATGGGCAACAGCCTCGTCAAAAGCCCAGTGGTTGTGAGGCGCAACGGTCGCAGAAACCTTGATTGAAACATAGTCGACGTCGTCGCGGGCAAGCAGTTTGTGGGTGCCCGCCAGTCGCCGCTCAGCCTCTGCCTGGCCGAGGATCGCCTCACCGAGCAGGTTGATGTTGAGCCGCACACCGTCCTGTTTAATGTGGCGGATCGCAGCTCCCAGCTTCTCATCGGTTGCGTCAATAATCAGGTGGCTCACCATCTGGCGCAGCACCTTGCGGGCAGCCGGCACAACAATACCCGACAGTGGCTGTGCGAGGGTGCCGCCAAGGTTGATCGCGCCGCGCAGATGGGCGGGCAGGAACTTCGGTGTGATCGCGGTTAGCTCTTTCAGTTTCTTTGCCGCAGCGCCCTGGTCCTCGGGGCGCACAACACCGTCAACAAAGCCCACCGTGAAGTCGAGGCCGTTTGGGTCGCGCAGCACACCGGCAAGGCGCTGTGCTGCCGGATCCGCTGGATGCTCGCTTGCCTCCTGCAGCCACTTGCGAACGAGTGTTACTGCCTCCTCGGCAAGCTCCTGTGGACGCACCTGCCTGGCGGCGGTGTTCTTGTTGTCGCTCATTTATCCACCTTAATTTTTAGTGTTGTTCTCTTCCTTAATAATTGCAAGATTAAGACAGCCGCATTAGTTAAGTAAATGGCGTGTTTCTTTGCGATAATATTAAGTATTCCTTAACTGTTGGCGGGTTTGCAAGAATCCCCTGAAAACACCACTAAATCGGCGGGTTAAAAATGCTTGATGTGCGCAGACTGAAACTGCTCTGGGAGCTGGAACGACGGGGCACCGTCAGCGCCGTTGCGAAGGCGCTAAACTTCAGCTCATCGGCTGTTTCGCAGCAGCTCACACTGCTAGAGCGGGAGCTTGGGACGCCACTGTTTACCAGATCCGGCCGCCGCCTGGAGCTGAGCGGCGCGGCACTGGAGCTGGTTGCGCAAACCGAAACAATCCTGGCGGCGATTGAGCACGCGGAGCACGCGGTTAACGGCCTGCAGTCACACCTCACCGGAACCTTGCGGGTTGCCTCGTTTCAAACGGCGATGCTGTCGCTAATCCCCCGCGCGATCCAGAAGATGCGTGAGCAGCACCCCGAGGTGAGGGTTGAGATTATGCAGTATGAGCCGGAGACGGGTATGCGCGAGACCTGGCTACGCGGCTTCGACCTGGTGATCGCCGAACAGTATCCCGGTCACGCGCCCGAGCACTTTAGCGGACTGGACCGGAAACCGCTGCTGCACGACCGGATCCACCTGGCGCTGCCCGCAAAAGACAACAGCTCAGCGGAACTTCAGCGAGTAAAACAACTGAGCGACACAGCCGAGCTGCCCTGGGTTATGGAGCCACGCGGGGCCGCGAGCCGCCACTGGGCGGAGCAGGCGTGCCGGGTTGCAGGGTTCGAACCGGATGTCAGGTTTGTGACCGCCGATCTGCAGGCACACCTGCAACTGGTCGCCTCCGGTAACGCGGTGTCCCTGCTGCCGGGTCTTGTGCACCTCGGCAATCAGACACAGCGGGTGCGTTTACTACCGTTACCTGATCAACCTCACCGCACCGTGTTTACCGCAGCGCGCATTGCCAGCCGAGCAAACCCGGCGCTGCGGGCGCTACGCCAGGTGCTCGCAGCCGAAGCAGCAGAACTCGCGATCCACACCGACTTGATCGCCTAAAAGTTTGAGAGTTTAGCGGCGGTTAAGAGCGGTGTGCAAGAATTGAGCTATGCGTATTTTATCTATCCAATCAGCAGTAGCGTACGGTCACGTTGGAAACTCGGCAGCGGTGTTCCCCCTGCAACGCCTCGGCCACGAGGTGATGCCGGTCTACACCGTCTGCTTCTCAAACCACACTGGATACGGCGCGTGGCGCGGACCTCTGATGAGCGGCGATGATGTACGTGAAATTGTCACCGGGATCGCCGAGCGCGGCGGCCTTAATGACACCGAGCTGGTGCTCTCCGGCTACCAGGGCGGATCCAGCATAGGCGATGCTATTCTCGCGGCCGTCGCTGAGACCAAGAAACACAACCCGAATGCACTCTACGCTTGCGACCCGGTACTGGGTAATGCCCTCTCCGGCTGCTTTGTATCACCGGAGGTGCAGGAGCTGATCCGCGACCGGGTTATTCAGCACGCCGATATCGCAACCCCAAACCAGTTCGAGCTTGGTTTCCTCACCAACACCGAACCAAAGGATCTACCATCACTGCTTGACTCGGTGAAGAAACTGCAAGAGATCGGCCCAAAAACCGTGCTCGTCACCAGTGTGCTGCTACCGGAAGCACCAGCAGACACCATTGAGATGCTCGCAGTATCCGGTGATGAGGCGTACCTGATCCGCACCCCGCGCCTGCCTGGCAAGCTAAGCGGTTCAGGCGATGTTACCGCGGCACTGTTCTCGTCACACTTTGCGTCCGGTAAGTCATTAAAAGAGGCACTGGAGCTAACAACCGCGAGCGTTTTTGAGCTGCTCTCAAACACCTTCGCGGCCGAGAAACGTGAGCTGCTGCTCGTTGAGTCGCAGGAGGCTTACGTTGCTCCGAAGCAGCGCTTCGAGGCGAAGCGGATCAGCTAGTCCGAGCTAGGCGGCCCGGTAAACCACCCTGCCGTTAACAACGGTCAGCACATTCTTTGTCTGCCACAGTTTCTCGGCGGGGTTGGCAAAGGGGTTGGTGTCGGCCAGAGCGAGGTCTGCCTGCTCCCCCACAGCAATTCTGCCGCCGCTAACCCGCAGCAGTTTCGCTGACTCGTGAGTGTAGGCACGCAACGCCTGCTCTAGCGTCAGTGCCTGCTCAGGGTTAAGCGGCTCACCGGGCTCTTCTCCCGGCTCGGTGCGGTTTACCGCGACGTGGATCGCCTGCCACGGATCCGGGGTTGAAACCGGCCAGTCGGATCCACTAACGAGGGTTGCACCAGCCTCAGCGAGCGCGCCAAACGGGTATTGCCAGCGGATCCGCTCACTGCCGAGCGTCGGGAAGGTCAGCTCCCGCATCATCTCATCCTGGCAAGCCCAGAGGCTCTGAATGTTGGCGCGCACACCGAGCTCGCTAAAGCGTGGAATATCGACCGGGTCGACAACGTGCAGGTGGGCGATGTGGTTTTGGCGCTTATCGCGCAGCTCAGCGGGAACGGCGGCGAGCGCGTCAAGCGCGTATTTCACAGCGCGGTCACCGATCGCGTGGAAGTGCGCATCAAAACCCGCCTCGTTCAAAAGCGGCACCAGCTCGATCAGGTCTTCCCGGCTGAAGTATGCAAGTCCGGTGTTTGGCGCGCACTCGCAGTCGTGGGATCCGCCCGATTTACCGGCCGCGCTGGCACCGCCGGCCTCGACCGCACCGGCTCCCCCGGTCTCCCCCGCACCGGCTCCCCCGGTCTCCCCCGCACCGGCCGCGCCGTCTCCGCCGGTCGCGAGCTCCAGGTACGGGTCGCTGAGCGCCGCGGTGCCGTTCTCCTGCACACCGTCGACCATAATCTTGATGTGGTCGAGCTGGAAGTTATCGCGCGCGTAACGGCTGCGGCGCGCTTTCAGGTCGGCAACATACTCGGCGATGCTCATCTGGTCGAAGTCGCGTGAAACCCACAGTGCCCCGGTTGCCCGGCCGGTCAGCTCACCCCTGTCAGCCATCTCACTGTAAACCGGGGTGACATCCGGGTATCCGCCGTAGTCGCCGAGGATAGCCTCCTGCCAGGCGGTAACACCACACTCAAACAGGTATTTTTCACCGGCCAGAATGCCCGCGCGGATCACCTCAGCGGTGTACTCAGGCAGCACCGGTGTAATGTACGCGGTCGCACCCTCCTGCAGTGTGCCCGCCGGGTAACCGTCAGTCTCCCGCTCGATTCGGCCGTCTAGCGGATCCGGGGTCTCCGCCGTAATCCTGGCAATCTCAAGCGCCCTGGTGTTCGCCCAGGCGCCGTGGTGATCAGCGTTCAAAAGGTAAACCGGCCGGTCAGGCACGATCTCGTCGAGCTGGCCACGCAGCGGTGTGCCGCCATCAAACCACGGCATCCGCCAGCCACCGCCAACAATCCACTCAACATCCGGGTTCGCGTCCGCGTAGGCGGCAATCTTCGCGAGCGCCTCAGCGGCGTTCGAGCAGTCGGTCAGGTCACAGGCGTTACGTTCAATACCGCCGAATGCATTGTGGTTGTGCGCGTCCGCAAAACCCGGGGTGATTAGCCCTCCCGCGGCGTCGATTACCGTGACATCGCCGCTTAGATATTCGGCGGCAAGGGCGGATCCACCAACCGCCAAGATTTTGCCGTCACCGACCGCGACGGTGCTGTCCCCGGTGAGTGCGGTGCCGTCCCACACAACAGCGTTTTTAATCAGCAAATCTACTTTGGCGGCTGTCTCTGCCATTTCCACTCCTAGGTTTCGATGCTCTTTCTCGCTTTATGGTGATGACCCGCACTTCTCCGCCGAAAATAAACGCTCCACGGGAATTATGGGGAATCACCCAGAGCCTAAGTTTTTTTCGCGTTTTGGTTTGAATCAATGCTAGTTTATTACACATGCTGTCGTAACCGGCAGTGTGGTTTTTGATGTTTTGAATTAGAAGGTGACAAAGTTGAGCACAGCTAATCAACCCGCTCTGAAACGCTCACTCGGGCTACCGCAACTGGTGCTGTTTGGCGTTACATACATGACAATCGTGACCGTGTTTACAACCTACGGCTATGTCAGCGCCGAAACAGATAACCGCCTGCCGCTCGCCTATGTGATAACCACAATCACAATGGCGTTCACCGCCCTCAGCTACGGCACGATGGCACGAAAGTTCCCGGTCGCAGGCTCAGCCTACACCTATTCTCAGCAGGCATTCGGCGGTGGGATCGGTTTCCTCACCGGCTGGGCGACGCTGCTCGACTACCTCTTCCTGCCGCTGATCAACTTTATGCTGCTCGGCGCATACCTGGAGTCCGTCACCGGTGTGCCGTTCTGGATTTTCACGCTCGCGGCAATCGCGCTCGTGTTCCTGCTCAATATTTTCGGGGTGACACTGGTTAGCCGCGTCAACGTGCTGATTATCGCGCTCGGTGTGCTGCTCGCGCTGGTGTTTGTTGTGCTGTCATTTAATACCTGGCTGCGCAGCAGTGGCGGCCCCGGCCTGTTCGAGCCGTTCACAGTTGGCGATAGTGGCTGGACCGGTATTTTTGCTGGATCCGCTGTGCTCGCGCTGTCCTTCCTCGGCTTCGACGCCGTCTCAACCCTCGCGGAGGAAACAAAGGACGCAAGACGCAATATTCCACGCGCAATCCTGATCACAACGCTCGTCGGTGGTCTGCTCTTCACCCTCGTCTCCTGGGCAGGAAGCCTCGCGATCCAGCCAGACTGGGCGGCAATGAGCACCTCCGAGCTTGACACCGCGAGCACCCTTTTGATGCAGACAACCGGTGGTGAACTGCTGATGAACTTCTTCGTCGCCGTCTACGTTGCAGGTTGCATCGGCTCCGGTATGACCGGTCAGGTCGGTGTTTCGCGGATCCTCTTCGCGATGGGCAGGGACGGTCTGCTGCCGAAACCACTCGCCCGTGTCTGGAAGAAACGCGGTACCCCGGTTGTCGCCACAACCACGGTCACCGTGCTGACCCTCTGCGGTATTTTCCTGCCGATCGCCGAGGTGATTAACGTCATCAGCTTCGGCGCGCTAACCGCGTTCACAATCGTTAACCTCGCTGTGCTGCGCACCTTCGCGTTCCGCCGGGATCACGCGGTCACCGATTTTAGGAGCGCGCTGCGCTACCTGGTGTTCCCGATTATCGGCACCCTCGCAACCGCGTGGCTGTGGACGTCGCTGAGCCTCAACACGCTCGTTGTCGGTCTGATCTGGCTGGCGGCTGGTGTTGTGATCCTCGCGATTGTTACCCGCGGTTTCACCCGCAGGGCACCGAAGATGGACTTCAGCGAGGCGGATCCGAGCGATAACGCCGCAGCAGCCGCTGGCCCAAGCACCGGGTACATCGACCAGGTTGGTGAGGACTACCCGTTCCGCGACGCCCGCTAAATCACAGCTGCCAGCGGGAGTTTTGCTGCCACTCAAAGAGCATTCTGCTGTATCTGCCGCCCCGTCGTTCCAGTTCGGCGGGGCGGCCGATTTCAGCGATCCGGCCCCGCTCCAGCACCACGATCTGATCCGCAACCCCGAGAATTGCCGGGCGGTGTGTAACGATTACGGTTGTGTGCTGTGCACGGATCCGCCCCAGCATCGCAACAATCGCCGCCTCGTTTGAGTTATCGAGCGCGGACGTTGCCTCGTCAATCAGCAGCAGCTCGCTGTTCTTGGCGAGCGCCCGCGCAATCGCGACCCGCTGACGTTCACCGCCGGAGAGCATCCCGCCGAACTCCCCAACCGGGGTGTTCCAGCCCTGCGGCAGTTTCGCGAGTAGGCCGTCAAGCTGCGCGTTTCTGGCGATCTCGTCCAGCTCTTCCCCGGTGAGATTCGGGTTAATCGCGGTGATAGTATCTCGGAGGGTGCCGCCGGGCAGCTGTGTCTGCTGGAACACAACGCTGCTGTGCTCACGCAGCGTCTCGGCCGCGACCGTTTGCTGGCCAGCTTCCCCGGTGGATCCGCGAGCCCACACCGCCCCCGCTGCGGGCGTGAGCAACCCGGCGATGGCGCGAAGCAGCGTGGTTTTGCCGGAGCCTGAGCGCCCAACGATAACGGTGACGGTGCCGGGCTGCAGCGTCAGGTTGATGTCGCTGACACCGGCACCGCTCGGGTAGGTGTATGAGATGTCGCGCAGTTCGACCGTGCCGAGGCTGTCGCCGAGCCCGGTTTCGGTGGGCACGGCAGCGGATCCGCTTTCGGTGGGCACGGCAGCGGATCCGCTTTCGGCATGGCCGGTTTCGGTCAGCGCGGTTTTCACGGGCGCACCTGTGGCGGGCATGTCCAGCCGCTGTAGCTCCCGCAGCGTCTCCTTAATCATCGCGAGCCCCGTGCTCGCCGTCGCAACCGCGTTAACCTGCTCAATCACCCGCAGCAGCACCAAAACCAGGGTTGCGGCGGCAACACCGCTGAGGCCACCGCCGAGGTATCCGGTGATCGCGGTTGCGGCGAACCCGAGCAGCACAAGCTGCAGCACAACGCTGAACAGCAGTTCGCCGGGGATCTGCCAGAGCAGCAGTTTCAAGATCCGCCCGCGCGTGTTTTGAATCTCTGCGGTCACGAACCGTGCGCCCGCGTCAGCGGCTTTAGCTGTGCGCAGTGACGGCTGGTTTTTAGCGAACTCGAATAGCCTGTTGTCCAGCGCCTCGGTGGTTTTTTGGTATACCGCGGCGGCTCGGCTCTCTAATCTCGCGCTCGCCCACAGCGCCAAGGCGGTGAAAAGCCCACACAACAGCGTCACAATCGCCTCGGGAACATAAACCCAGAGCAGACCGATCCCGAGCGAGACGGTGAAAACGGTCGCGGTAATAACCGGGGTGACGAGCAAAATAATGCCCGAGGTTGCAGACACCGCGTGGTTTGCGACGAGCGAGCGCAGCTGGGCGATGCGCTCCGGGGTGAACGCGGATGACTCCAGCCGTAAAATCGCCTCCGGGGTTTTCCGGTAGATCGCCCACATCACCGCGATGCCGAGACGCAAACCGAACCTCGCGCACACAACATCGGCGCTCCAGACCAGGGCAATAACCCCAACCAGTGCGAGAACCCAAAGCCCGGCAGCGGCATAGTCTGCGGTGAACAGCGCCGCCAGCAGCGGGAACAGCAGCAGCACCGCAACCGCCTGCAAAATCGCGGAGAGGGTTGCGAGGAGCAGATAGCCCCAGAAGCGGCGTGTTCCCGAGCCACCCTCGGCCGCACCCAGTTGATAGATTGCCTTTAACATCTAGCCTTCACCCCCGTGATCCACCCTGGCGGCAGTGCCGCTACCGCCGATCGCCGCAAGCTCCGCGTTAACCAGCCCAAAATATTTACCCTGTGCGGCGGTGAGCTGCTCGTGTGTGCCACGCTCAATAATCTCGCCGTCAGCGAGCACCAGTATCTCGTCCGCGTGCCGAACAGTGTGCAGACGGTGCGCTATCATCAGCACAGTTTTACCGGCCAGCAACTGTTTCAGGGTTTGGCGGATCGCCCACTCCGAGTCCGGGTCAGCTGCGGCGGTTGCCTCGTCCAGCACCACAATCGGTGTGTCAGCAAGCAGCGCCCTGGCTATCCCGATCCGCTGCCGCTCACCGCCCGAGAGCCGCGCGTCGTTAACCGTACTCTGATAGTTGTCGGGCAGCGACATAATGGTTTCGTCGATCTGGGCTGCCTGCGCCGCCGCTTTAATCTCGGCGGGGGTAGCGTCCGGTTTTGTCAGCGCAATATTCTCGGCGATTGTGCCCTCAACAAGTTGCACATCCTGCAGCAGCACCGACACCCTACTGTAGAGTTCAGCGGCGGAAAGCTCACGAATATCAGTGCCATCAATACTGATCGCGCCCTGCTGTGGATCCCACAGCCTCGCAAGCAAGGCCGCAACGGTCGATTTTCCCGCTCCCGACGGACCAACGAGTGCGGTAACAGTTCCAGGTTTTAGTGTCAGGTTAAAGTTGTTAAGCACGCGGCGGCCGTTGCCGTAGTCGAAACCGACACCGGCAAAGCGGATATGTCCGGCGGCTGCGCTTCTGCCCGTTGGCGGCGCAAGCTCCGGTATTCCGAGGAACAGCTCAAGCGAGTCTCGCGCTTTTATCCCGGCAACTAAAGCACTGGTGCCGGCGCTAATCGCCAACAGCCCTGCACCGCAGGATGTGCCCAAAACCAAAAACGGCAGCACCGCCCCTGGGGTGATCCACCCCGCGCTTAAAAACAGCCAGGAGGCGAGCAGAATAATCGCGAGCACCGTGATTGGACGGTTAATCATAACCGCCATTATTTTTGCGGGACCGGTTGTTAGCTGCCAGTCCTCAATAAACTCACCGACTCGGTTAAGGGTTTTTGGCAGGTCTACGATCGCGTCTGTGCCGAAGATTTTCGCCTGCTCGGCGTTGGCGATAAGCGTCTGCGTCTGCGCCGCGGTGAGGCTCTGGTAGCGCTGCGCGAGCATAATCTTCTGCCGGTCACGGGCGCTGATCCGCGCCATCACGAAAATGAACACGACAATCGGCAGCAGCAGCACAAGCGCCAACTGCCACGACACCGTAAACAGGTAAACAAGCGCCGCGAGCGGGGCGGTGATGGCGGCAACAAGATCCAAAACCGCGTGCGTCACCAGGTAGTGCAGCGCGTTAACATCGTCGGCAACGAGTTTTTTCACGCCGATTGACTGCTGATCCGCAAACCAACCGAGCGGGGTTCTGCCGAGCTTGCGCACCAGCCGGGTGCGCAGTTGCGCGGCAAATCCAGCATCGTAGAGGTGCATCGCAAACAGCAGCAGCGCGGTTCCAAAGCTGCTCGCGCCGAGCACCGCGAGCGCCACAATCCCGGTTGTGATGAACTGCGCGGGCGGCGCACCGTCGAGCAGCAGCCGCGCGACCTCAGCAAACAGAATAAACGGCACAATCCCGGCGAGCGTTAAAAGCCCCTGCGCGATGCCGCCGCAGATCAGCGCGGTGCGGGCGGGGCGCAAAACCCGCTGTGGGGTCGTGGGTTCCGAGGTCGCGGCTTGCGGATCCATGGGCCGCTGGGTCTCGGACTGCGAGGTCTCTGACTGCGGGGTCTCGGACTGCGGGGCCATGAGCCGCGGGGATTTTGGCCGCTGCAAGCTCTGCTCTCGCGAATCAAACTCCGGCGTCGCCTGATCCGGTGCCGACTGCTCCGTCGCTGCCTGCGTGAGCGACTCGTTGGCGGCGGCGAGCGACTCGTTGGCGGCGGCGAGCGTCCGCGACTTGCCCATCGCGCGCCCCCGCACCCAGTAAGCCTGCGCGTGCAGGCTGCTGCGGTTAAACTCAAAGTTTTGCATCAGCAGGGTTTTTGCGCGCCTAGTTGCGACTGTCTCCGCGGTCACCCAAACATACCAGTCAGCCCAGTCTCCGCCGCTAATCGCCTGTGCGAGCGCCTGCCCGTCCGGCAGTGACTCAACCCAGTGAGCAGTGATATTCTCACCCTCCGGCAGCGGCAAAAGCGTATCCGCCTGATTGTGTTTTTCAAGGAAAATAACAACCGGTGAGCTGCCAGGGATCGCCTCCGCAAGCGAGCAGATAGCGGGGTGGGCAGCGAGATCGCCGAGCAGTAAATAACCGGCCGGTGGCGGATCCTGCAGCGCGAAGGGGTGACCGCCGTAGCGCATCGCCGTCAGCTGCATCCCCGCAGCCGCGTTCGCCGCCCAGTATGATGCGGGACCGAGCGGGGTGTGCAGCACAAAGTCGAGCGCAAAAGTGTCTGCGCTGTTATCCGCCTCAATTATTGTGTAGCCGCGCTGAAACTGTTTCGCTCCCCCGTCAGGATCCGGAAACCAGACACGCAACCAGTCACCGGGGGTTGCGGGTTCCTCGGTTAACAGTCCATCAGCCTGAAACCAAACACGCAAGAAGTGCGGTGCGCGCTTTTCGAGCGAGGTGACGGTTATTGTGTGCTCCTTTGCACCGAGCGTTTTTAAGACCGCCCCTTGAAACCCCTTTGACATTCATACCACCTCGCATTGAATAAGGCTTGTACTTAAAGCTAAAGCTGCGAAAAGCGTACCAAAAAGGTGTTATCACTGTCTAGAGAAAATGTGGTTAGATAGTAGATGCGGTGGCAAAACCGTCGCCACTACAAATTCAAAGACGAAGGGCATCTATATGAGGCAAGGCAAACGCAAAGCGGCCGCGTTTATCGGCGCAACCGCTGCGCTTTCCGTAACATTCTCCTCCCTCACCGCAACAGCGGCGCTCGCAAACACTGACGAGACAGATAAGCAATCGCAGCTGTCTGAGGTGCTTGCGGAACACCAACTGGGTCCGTCCCAGGAACCACTGGTTTATTCCCCCGATGACCCAGATTTTGCTGAGGCAACCGAGCAGTTGCTGAAGCAGGTGACCAACGAGCAAAACCAAACCGAGCCAGCCCCGCAGCTTCCTGCTGGGCCGGTGAAAACCGCAGATGTGCCGGATCCGCTAGATTTTGGTAGCCAGCCGGCGGATCCCGCAAACTACCTGATTCCAGCGTCTGCTGACCTCTTCAAAACCGGTGATGGCAGCTACAAGATTGGCCGCCCAACCGCTGGCGGCCCGGCTGCTGGAGCACAGGTTGACGGCCTTGCAGATTTCTACCAGCAGTCAATCGCCTGGGGATCCTGTAAAGATTTTGATCCTGAGGGCAGCAATAAGTACGATCGTGCTGGTGTCGAGTGTGGTTATCTGATCGTCCCAATCGACTACAAGAACCCGAGCGGCCCAACCGCCGCAATCGCGCTTTTGAAGGTTCCTGCTAAAAACCAGGCAGAGAAGATCGGCACTATCTTTGTTGATCCGGGCGGACCGGGCGGATCTGGTGTCTCAATCGCAGCGGGAATGAGCCGTGCAGGTGGTGAGGTACGCGACAAGTTCGACATCATCGGATTCGATCCGCGCGGTGTTTCGAGCTCACTGCCGATGATCCGATGCAAGTCATCTGCGGCCTTCGACGCACAGCGTGAAGGTTCTGACGGCCTGAGCGCCGACAAGCAGAATCAAATTCTGAAGCACAACACCGACGAGTGCTACAAGAACACCGGCGTCGCCTTCGGCGTTAACGGCGAAAACTTTATCGCAAACGTTGGCACCGAGAATGTTGTGCGAGACCTGGACATCGCCCGCGCTGCAGTCGGTGATCCAAAACTTAACTATCTCGGCTTCTCATACGGAACCTCAATCGGCTACCAGTACGCGCTGAAGTTCCCAGACAATATCAGGGCGCTCGTGCTTGATGGCGTGGTAAACCCGCTGGAGAACAACGAGGAAGAAGCAAAGAAGTACGAGCAGTACACCGCCAATACCGGCAGCGGAATGTCCAGTGAGCTGTCTCAGCTCCAGGGCTTCCAGTCCACCTTCGAGTAGTTCCTGAAGCAGAGTTCCGCTGAGGGCTTCAACGGTAAACCGTGTGCGCTCGGCAACTCAAACGACGTGCCAACCCTGCTCGCTGAATACCAAAAGATCGCCCAGAAAGCCTGGGGTGGAACAACCTAATCAACAACCGAGGCAACCCCGCGCGCGGTCAGTTTCTCGGACGTTAACACCGGCACAATCCTCGCGATGTACGCTGACTTCTTCTGGCCACAGCTGAATGACGCACTGGCTGAGCTGCGTGACAACAACACCGGTAACGGCATTATGGCCCTCGCCGACAACTACTACTCACGCGACAGCGCAGGAAAGTACACCTTCTCTGATTCAGCGTTCCAGACAATCTCGTGCACCGATAATGGCACCTCTGAGCCATTCGATCAGGATGCTGCTGTAAAAAAGCTGCCGAGTACTTCAAGGTCGCACCTTTCACTGACCAGGGTAAGAACCCAGACGGCACCCAGCGTGGCCTCGAGCCAACATACGACTGGTGCCACTACTACAAGGTGAAGGGCACCCTGCCACAGGGTCAGACCTTGAAGGCGATGCCGAACATTCTCTACATCTCAACCACCTACGATCCAGCAACCCCTTACCAGGACGGTATTGTGGGAGCGGCCGCGACCGGCACAACCGTGCTGACCGTTGCGGGTAACGTTCACACCTCCTACTACCCTGGAACCGGTGACTGCACCGAGCTGATCACCAACCGCTACTACGTTGACCTGGTAGTGCCAACGGATATTACCGGTGAGGCCGGGGTTGAGACGAAGGATATCTACTCCAACGTGATCACCGGTAACCAGTGCCGGGTGGACTCATTCCGCCCAGTAACAACCGTTGAGTCGAAGGCGGTTAACGCCGGTGACACAGTGGACGTGGCTGCTACCGGCCTGGTTCGCAACACCCAGTACACCCTCGAGCTGCCAGCAGGTTACGAGCTGGTGGATCCGGCAACCCAGCAGGCTGCGAGCGCCATCACCTCAACCGTTGAGGGCACCGCGGTGTTCCGGGTGAAGGTTCCTGCGGGAGCTGCGGCCGGCGATGTGCCGTTCAATCTGCTGCCAGCGGATCTGAAGCAAAACGATCCGCAGGTGCGTGCTGCCGGTGTTCTGACCATCACCGTACCGGCCGCTCCTGGCACGGGCAGTGACGACGGCGCAAAGGTGCCGGTGCCGCCAGCCGATAAGGCAGACGACAACAAGTCTGCAACAGCTAAGCAGCAGACCAAAGCAAGCCTCGCAAGGACCGGTTCTGACGCAACAGCTGGGCTGTTTGTGGCAACCGTTGTGATGCTCGCCGGCGCTGCAACACTCGCGCTTGCCCGCAAGCGTCGCAGTTGCTAAACGGCTAATAAGCGGCTAAACAGTCGCTAACAGCTAAGGGGGTTCCAGCGGTTTCGCTGGGACCCCCGCTGTTTTGTGAACGATGTGGTGAGACATGTGAACGATGTGTCAGGACATGTGAACGATGTGGTGAGACATGCGGCGGCGGTTATGGCGGCGGATCCGCACCGCACCGGAGGTAGGGAAAACCCGAAAATACAGTAGGGTAAGCAGCCTTCAGGCTTAACGGCGTAAGCTATAGCATTAACTTATGACCGCAAAAATAAACCAGTCAACAAAGCAATTTACGGCAGCCAAACTGCTGCTAACCGCTTTGCATTTGTTCTGCTACTGGCTTTTTGGAACACTCACCCTCGGGATTTTCATAACCCTTTTCTTCCTCAGCCTGCTGCTTACGGGTCTCGGGGTCGGTTTTTTCATCCTCTCGCTGCTATCAGCACTGCTGCTCGGAGCCGGGTATATTATCTTCTCACTGCTAACAGCGCTGATGCTCAGGGTTGCGAGGTTTGAACAGTACCGCGCAGCGTCCCTCTATGATCTGCAGGTTTCTAAGATTAACCCGGTGCAGCCGGTCACGGTGGCTGACGGATCCATTAGACGCTCGCGGCTGATCAGTTACCCCAAGAGTAAACTGCAGCAGTTTGTTGAACCGCAAATGTGGCGAGCTCTCAGCAGTTTTCTGTTGAACACACTGTTTGGGCTTTTCATGGTTGCGTCACTGCAGTTCGGTATTTTAGCCGTCGTTCGGGCGATAGATGAAATAACCGCGACCAACGGTTCTGCGCTGCTGGCGATTACAACCGCGCTTTTCGCACTGTTCCTGCTGCTGCTTGCTCCGGCGCTCGTGTTTGCCAGCGTTTGGGTGACCACGAAACTGTTTACAACACCTAGCCGCGCCTCACTAACCGCCGCGATTGCGTCGAGTAAAGAGCAGCACAGCGGCGCGGTGCGGGCGGCGAGCGTTGAACGCACCCGCATTGAACGCGACCTGCACGACGGTGTTCAACCGCGGCTAGTGTCTATCGGCATGAATCTGGGTCTTGCGAAACAGAAACTTAACAGTGACCCGGCGGCGGCGAGCGAGCTGATCAACGACGCCCACACCTCGGTGAAAACGGCGATCACGGAGCTGCGGCAGTTGGCGAGAGGGATCCACGCCGCTGTGCTAACCGACCGCGGGCTCGACGCTGCTCTCTCAGCGCTGGCGTCAAACAGTCACATCCCGGTGCGCTTGAATACGCAGCTGACCGCGCTTAATTCTCTGCCCGCGCAGCGCCGCGGTGAACTGGAGGCGGCTGTCTACTTTATTGTTGCGGAGGCGCTGACGAACGTGGCGAAACACTCGCGGGCAACCGCCTGCTCGGTGAGCGTTACGGTTGAGTCGGCTGAGACCAGCTCTGCCGGTTCGCAGCATACGGCAGCAACCGGGCCGGGTACCGAAGCGGGCGGATCCGCACAGATGATTGTCGCCGCGGTTATTGACAACGGCGTGGGCGGAGCCCAAAACAACCCGGGCGGCGGGATCGACGGCATCTCACAGCGCGCGATCGCGGCCGGCGGGACTGCCCGACTGACCAGCCCGGCTGGCGGGCCAACTATTTTGGAGGTGAGAATCCCGTGCGAATCCTAATCTGCGAGGACTCGGTGCTGCTGCGCGAGGGGCTTGTGCGACTGCTGCAGGACGCCGGTCACGAGATTGTTGCGGCACTGCCCGATGCGAGCGAGCTGTTTCAAACGGTTGCCGAAACGGATCCGGAGCTGTGCATTCTCGACGTCCGACTGCCTCCCAACTATCTTGATGAGGGGATCCGGGCGGCCGTGGCACTGCACAAACAGCGTCCCGAGATTGCGATCCTGGTGCTCTCGCAGCACGTCGAGGAACGTTACGCGGGCGAGCTGCTCGCCGGCACCAGCAACGGTGGCGGCGGGCGGGGTGGATCCGTACACAGCGCCGGAGCCAGCGGAGCTGCCGCAGCTGGTGGGGCTGCCGGAGCTGGCGGGCAGGCCGGATCCACCAACCCCAAAAACCCCGCACAGCAGCCGGCCGCGATTGGCTACCTGTTGAAGGATCGGGTCACGGATGTTGCCGAGTTCCTCACCGCGCTTGAGCGGATCGCAGCCGGCACCAATATGTTTGACCCGGAGGTGGTTGCGCAGCTGCTGGTGCGGCAGGCGGCCAACCGAAAGTTTGCGGCGCTGACCGAGCGCGAGAAACAGGTTTTGGGACTGATCGCTGAGGGGTATTCGAACCAGGCGATCGCGAACGCACTGTTCCTCTCGAACGCCAGCATTGAAAAACACATCAGCGCTATCTTTTTGAAGCTCGAAATCGACCATGACCAGAGCAGTAACCGCCGTGTGCTTGCGGCGCTTGCGCATATTTCACAGGAAAGGTGAGACAACATGAACACGACAACAGCGGGACAAAAAAACCGTAAACCTCTGGTTATAGTCTTGGCGGTGTGCGGTGCGGTGCTCGCGATTTTACTGTTGGCTCTGTTTGCGCTCCAAGCGTTTAACAGCAGCAAAAACAGGCTGCAAGACTACCCGGACGTAACCGTCTCAGGTGAGGGGGTGAAGAAACTGAACGTTGATGTGTCTGTTTACGATGTGATTATCGATTGCGCAGATCCGGACAGTGACTCGGCGGACGATTTCGTGCTCACCCAGAAGCGGGTGCTGACTGAGTCATCACTTAAACAGCGCGGTGACACACTCTATCTCACCCACGATGTAGAGCCTCTCTCGTTTAGCGGACCGTTTTCTTCCCCGTGGCCTGTTGAGCTGACAATCCCCGCGAAGCACTGCGACAACAACACACCCGCGAGTCTTGACGCGGTGCTCCACGCGGGTGCCGGGGTTATCAACGCAACCGGAAACTTTAAGCAGCTTGAAACCCACATTGAAACGGGTGTTGTGAAGGTTAGGGGCGCGGCAGCAAACGTTGACGCGCAAATCGGTGCCGGCGAGATTGATATGCGACTGCAGGATGTTGAAACCGCCGACATTAGGGTTGGCTCGGGTGCTATGCGCGGAGATTTCACGGGTAAAACCCCGACCAATGTTGTCGCTGATGTGCAGACGGGCGAGCTCAATTTGGGGCTGCCGGAAGGCAACTATCAAACAGACATTGACACCGGGGTTGGCTCCGTCACCAACGATCTGCGCGACAGCGTGGACGGTGACGTGGGTAAGATCACCGTAAACGTGTCCATTGGCGGGGTGAAACTGTATAACGTGGTCCGCTAACAGTAAACGCTCAGGGTGCCCAGGTTTTGCCGGGGCGCCCTTGCTGTTTTCACCCGTCCCCTTACCTTTTTCGGTCTCGGCGAGTAGAGTGGAATTATGGCTAAACAACCTCTTCCACAGTCTGACAGGCCGGTTGAACAGGCGGCTGGCCACTGGGTTTTGGCGCGCGCCGGCAAACGGGTTTTACGCCCGGGCGGGCTGAAACTCACGAAGCGTCTGCTCGACAGAGCCCGTCTCGCGGGCGCTGACGTGGTTGAGTTCGCGCCCGGCCTGGGCCGCACCGCCGCGATTATTATCGACTCCGATATCACCTCATACACCGGTATTGAGCGGGACAGCGCCGCAGCGGATCGCGTCACCTCTATCGTCTCTGACCGGCCATTTAAGGCAACGGTTCTGCACCGTGACGCACAGGACACAGGGCTTAATCCCGAAAGCGCTGATGTTGTTATTGGCGAGGCGATGCTGACGATGCAGGGCGAGAAGGCTAAGCAGGCGATTGTTGCTGAGGCGTTTCGGGTGCTGCGTCCCGGCGGCAGGTACGCGATCCACGAGCTCGCTCTCACCCCCGATAATATTGATCGCGGATCCGCTGACTCACTGCGCAAAACCCTCGCCAGGGTGATCCGGGTTAATGCTCGGCCGCTAACCGTAGCGGAGTGGCGTGATCTTTTGACCGGCGCCGGTTTCACCGTCGAGTGGGTTGGCACCGCCCCGATGGCGCTGCTGTCTCCCGGCCGGAACCTGCGGGATGAGGGGCCGCTCGGTGTTTTACGGATTCTGCGTAATGTTTTGCGGGATCGGGATTTGCGCAGGCGCGTGCTGACGATGCGTAAAACCTTTAACGAGTACCGCGATAATCTTGCCGGTGTCGCCCTGGTTGCCCGGGTGCCCGAGCTGTCGGGTTCGGAACAGCAAGCTGGCAGTGACTCGCAATCCTCCCCTGAACAGTAGTTTTTAGCAGTGAATCGAGGTTAGCGATGTTTAATCCAAGTGGTATGAGCGATTTTGCGGATCTCGCGAGCACCGTCGAGATCAAGCCCGGCGACCGGGTTGCGCAGTCTGCTTTTCGCGGCGAGGGTGTAAACACTGTACTGTTCGCGTTCGACACCGACGCGGGATTGGCTGAACACACGGCCGCCCACCCGGTAATTATTCAGGCGCTGGAGGGCAGTATTTTGGTGACCGCTGACGGTCGGGAGGTGACGCTGGAGCCGGGTGGTTTTGTGCACTTTACTGCCCGCCTACCGCACGCGGTTAGGGCGCTCAGCCCCAGTAAGATGCTGCTGTTTATGCTGACCGGCTAGTAAGAGACCGCTGTTTAACGGTGTTCCTGTAAGCACCGCATCTGATCGACTAACGCAGTACGCGATAGTCGTCGAGCCGGTCCCCATAAACCGGGAACTCCTGCCGCAGCAGTTCCACCTGCTCCGGGTCGATAGTCGCGCGAACCACCTGTTCTGTGTTCCCGTCTGCACTGGCGATAACGCTGCCGTCCGGCCCAACTATCATGCTCTGACCGCTCATTTCCACCCCACCGTGAGCTCCTGCGCAGGCCGCTGCCACAACAAACGCCTGCTGTTCAATGGCGCGTGCACGCAGCAGCACCTCGCGCGCTTCTCCTCTGGACGCTGGCCACGCCGCCGGCAGCACAATTATTTCGGCTCCGCGTCGGCGCAGCTCGTCCCACAGCCCCGCAAAACGCAGATCATAGCAGATTGCGGATCCTACGCGGGTGCCTCGTGCGTCATCTAGCGCTGTCACGGGGAGGGCGGATCCGCCAACAACCAAATCTCGCTCCCCCGAATCGTACCCGAAAGGGTGCACCTTGCTGTAGCGTTTAACCAGCTGTCCTGCACGGTTAAACAGCAGTGCACTGTTTCGTAGTTGTCCCGCACTGTCTTTTTCGACGATGCTGCCGAGGTGCACAAAGCTGTTGAGCTCTGCGGCCGCTGCACAGCCGAGTTTGATTAGTTCACTGCCCCACTCGTCCGCGTCGCTCTCGTAACTGTCGAAGTTGAAGAAGCCGGTCGCCCAGAGCTCCGGTAGCACCACCAGGTCTGCGCCGGCCTGTTCGCTGAGCAACTGTTTTGCTCGATCCAGGCGGTCAGAGACACTCTCCCCGTCGGGGCTTGCAAGCTGCAGGATTCTGATATCAATCACGGCTGCTCCTTGTTTTCTTGACTGTTTATCAACTCTAACACTTACGAGTTTTGGCTAATCAGGCGCTCTCACGGCCTACTCTGTAGGATCCTTCCGGGGTTCTGCGAGATAATTAGGGTATGACTATCGCGGTAGATCCAGCAATTATTCGCGCGGCAGAAAACCCGATGATCGCAGCAGGCGCGCCCGACCAGCTAATGCAGCAGGCTGCTAAACACCTCGCGAGTGCGATCCGCTGTGTCGCTGAAAAACATAGTTGCCAACGGGTCGTGGTTGTCGCTGGCGGTGGCGGGAACGGCGGTGACGGGCTCTACGCTGGCGGCTATCTCGCTGAGAGTGGTTACAGCGTTTCGGCGATTTGCTGGCATCCGAGCGGTAAACTGCACGAGTCTGCCGCGCAGGCTGCCAGGCAGGCTGGCTGCGCCGTGCACATCAGGGATGCCCTGGCTGAGACGCTGTCTTCCGGTGACGGGTTTATTCTGGTGGACGCTATTCAGGGTCTCGGCAGTAGTCCACTGAGTCTGAAAGATGCCACCGACTGGGCTCGGCTTGCAGGCCAGGCTTCCGCGGTTGTCGCGGTGGATCTCCCCACCGGCGTCTGCGCAAGCACCGGCGCTGCTCCTTCCTCGCACACGCTCGCTAGCGGGCAGAAACTTGCCGCCCATGTTAGCGCTGATTACACGGTCACTTTTGGTGCGCTGCGGACGGCGCACGCGGTTAGCCCGGACTGTGGTGAGACTGTGCTCGCCGATATCTACGGCCCCGCCGGCGAGTCACTCTTTGAGGCTGTTGTTGCCGAGACGCTCTCACGCTCTGCCCCTGATTCAGCGGCGACAGCTGACGAAAGCGCTGCGCTGCTCCTTAATAGTGTTGATTGTTTTGTTGCTGTTGATCACACCTCCTGGGAGGATCCGCTGTCGAGGGTTGCTCGACATGTTTTGCAGAGTTTTGAACCTAAACCAACCGACCATAAATACTCTGGCGGTGTTGTTGGTGTTGTTGCAGGGAGTGGAAAATACCCTGGTGCGGCGGTTTTATCGTCGCTTGCCGCGGCTAAAACCACGCCGTCGCTGGTGCGCTACTTTGGTGAGTGCGCCGCCGAGGTTGTGCGGGCTGTGCCGGAGTTGATCGTTAACGATAAAGCAGACCCGGAAACACTGTTGCAGACTTCCGATCAGGTTGCCGCGTGGGTGTTTGGCCCGGGCGTTGGTGTCACACCAGAATCAGAGGCAGCCCTGGCAGCGCTTTTGCGTGGCGAGCGACCACTCCTGATTGACGCTGACGGACTGACTCTGCTCGCGGGCTCTACGAATCTCCGACAGCTGCTGCGTCAACGCGCCGCGGTCACCCTTTTAACCCCGCACGATGGTGAGTTTAACCGGGTTAACGCTGCTGTTTCTGCTGACCTTGCTGCTGACATTGCCGCTGACGGGAACTCCCTCGTAGAGAGCGCCCTGACACAGAGCAACCCTGATGAGGACGTCCATGCCCACGGCTTTGACCTGTTAGCTGATCGGGTTTCGGCAATCCGCTCACTCGCGAAACAGCTTGGCGCATCAGTCCTTTTGAAGGGACGGAAAACGCTGGTTTGTTCTCCTCTGGGTGAGGTTACGAGTGTTGACGCGGGTCACTCCTGGGCTGCTACTGCAGGATCCGGTGATGTGCTTGCCGGACTGCTCGGTGCGTTGCTCGCTAAGGACGCAGGTGCTGACGTATCCGGGACTGTGTTCTTCCCACAAAACACAACTCCTTACCCGCAGCTGACGGTAGCGGCCGGTGTTAGTGTGCACGCTAGGGCGGCCTGGCTTGCCGCACAAACACCCTATGGTGCTGCGCCGATTACCGCGTCCGATATTGCCCGAACTATTCCGGCAGCGATAGCAGATAGTCACAGCTAAGCCCTGTTAAACAGCTACTGCGCTAGAGGTTTATCCCCTCCAGTTGCAGCAGTGCGAGCTTCTTGTCTACGCCTCCCGCGTAACCGGTTATCTTATCGCCTGCCCCGAGCACTCGGTGGCAGGGAATCATCAGCGTGAAAGCATTTCTACCGACAGCACCGCCAACCGCCTGCGCGGCAACCCTGGAACCCTCGGCACGTTTTTCAAGCAGCGCCGCAATCTCACCGTAGGTCATGGTCTGACCCCACGGAATCTCACGCAGAATCTGCCACACTCGGTTTTGAAACTCTGTTCCTCGCAGTCGCAGCGGGGGTATAAAATCAGGCTGTTGGCCGCTGAAATAGATATCCAGCCAGCGAGATGCCCGCTCCAGCACCGCACTGTTTTCTGCGTCACCGTCTTTCGACCGTGAACCGTTATCGTTTGAACCCGAACCACCCGACTCAACACTGTCTAGAACAGCCTCGGGTAAACCTGCACCGAAACGCTGCTGCCCGGTAAACCAGACACCCGTCAGCTCCCCTGCCTCGGCCGCCAAGAGCATCCGCCCGAGCGGCGATTCGTAATCTGCTGTTGTAACCATAACTGACCTCCCTGGTTGTGAAATATACGGGATTGTCTCGCTGCGGTGTCGCGTAAATCTGCTGTAACCAACGCCAAACCAATCGCCCCAGAAAACAGTCTAGACAACAAACTCTTTTACTCTCTAAGCCTAATAAACCAAGCTTAACCAAACACGCCACCGACTTGATTTTTACTGCGAGCCCCCATATATTTATAGAACATTTATTCGAGCATACAGGCTGGGGAGGTGTTATGGCAACCCGAAACAGAGAATCCCGCACTTTTTACTGCATCGACCTGCGCTCCTTTTTTGCGAGCGTTGAGAGCGTAGACAGGGGGCTGGATCCACTCAGGGTAAACCTCGCGGTCGCGGATCCAACCCGCGGCCCCGGGTCGATCTGCCTCGCCATAACACCACCGCTCAAACGGCTCGGGGTAAAGACCCGCTGCCGACTAAGAGACATCCCCAAGCGCTTCGGATTTATTACCGCTCCCCCGCGGATGAGACGCTACATAGAAGTATCTGCTGAAATCTACGGCATCTATCTTGAACACATCGCACCCTCTGACATCCACCTCTACTCAATCGACGAGTGCTTTATTGACGCAACCAGCTATTTGCGGCTCTATCAAACAGACGCTCTCTCACTGGCCAAGAAACTAACCGGTGAGGTGCTTAGGCGCACAGGCATCAGCGCGACCGTTGGGATTGGCACAAACCTGTTTCTTGCGAAGGTTGCGCTCGATATTATGGCGAAGCGGTCCGCAGATGGCATCGGAATTTTAGACGAGGAGAGTTTCAAAGAACAGATTTGGTTCCACCGCCCAATAACCGATGTTTGGCAGATCGGATCCGGGGTTGCTCGCCGCCTAGAAAAATACGGGGTGCTCGATCTCGCCGGTGTTGCAGCGCTGGATCCCGCGACGCTGCGGCGTGAGTTCGGAGTGAACTCCGAGTATCTGATCGACCACGCCTGGGGTCAAGAGCCCTGCCAGATAGCGGATATTCACAACTATCGGCCGCTAACCCACTCGCTGTCCAACGGGCAGGTGCTGCCACGCAACTACAGTTTCAGCGCAGCCAGGATTGTGTTGCGCGAGATGATCGCGAGCAGCGCACTGGAGCTGGTGATGCGAGATCAGGTTTGCAGCGGCGTGAGCCTCGGTGTCAGCTACGCGAAAAACGGCAGCGCCGAACTAGACTACGGCCCGACCACACCAAGAAAACGCAGCGGCGGCAGCCGGAAGCTGCCCGGCAGCACATCCTCCGCAGCGCAGCTCACTGCCGCGGTGCTTGATCTCTATGATGAAACGACGGATCCGAATACCCCGATACGCAAACTGAGCATCTCACTGAATGGCTTGCTGCCAGCGAGCCACACAACGCTAACCCTGTTGGACGATGTTGAGGCGCTTGAACGGGAGCAGCTGATCCAGAAAACCATCGGCGGCATCAAAAATCGCTTCGGAGCCAACGCGGTTTTTCAGGCACTGAGTATGCACCCCGACGCAACCGGCCGAGAACGCAACCAGCAGATTGGAGGGCACCGTGCATAGCAGCACAGCGCACAGTAGCGAGACAGCATATCAGCGGATCCGCCGCAAGGAGCTTAGTTTGCGAGTCGCCAGGCGCGGCGAGCACCACGCGCGGCCTCACCCGAACCGGGCGCGACAGTTCCTACCGTTTGCGGCGCTCAAGGGTTTCAGCGAGACAGCTCACCTAAAAGAGGTGATCCCTGAGAAGCAGTGCGAATTAACCCCCGCTGAAGCGGTTATTCTCTCGCACCGCGTCAGCACGCTAAGGCGCGGCGATACTGTTTTGGTGCAGTTTTTTGAGGCAGATAGTCACCGGCAAACAGTCGATACTGTGCTCTGGGTTGATCTCGCAGCGAAAATTTTGCGGCTAAAAAATATGACGCTAGCTTTTGAGCAAATAACCGCGATCATACTGAAAAATTAGGCAGCGTTACCACCCACTGAAACAGGTCCTTAGATATATATTATCTATGTATAGACTTTTGATTTTATGGTAATGCTTTGCTAAGCTCTTAACTGATCTGCGTCTCTTTCGGATCCCCCCCCCTATCTCACTTAAGGAAGATAACCATGCTAAAGAAACTGGCAACGGCGCTAACTGCGCTGACGCTTGCTCTTGGTTTCTCAGCCGCTGCGGTGACCAGCGCACAGGCAACAGATCTGCCTGCGACACCGCTGGTGGTGCTTGAGAAGGCGAACTGCACAACCAAGGCAAACACGCTAAAGTTTGTCGGCCCTGAAGGTATCGACACAGCCAACTACCGCTTCGTGCTCTACAAAGGCGACAGTGCCCTGAAACAGCTCAACACTGCTGAGCGCAATAAACTCTACGCAGGCACCCTCACAGCCGAAAGCCTCGGCGGCAGCTCCGTTGAGTACCCAGGCGACTACTCACTGCAGCCTTACTACCGCGATAAAGACAACAAATACAAGAGCAACCAGACAACGGTTAAATTAGTTCTTGGCGAAGCACTAACCAAAGCTGTAAAGCTTGGGGAGAAAGAGAAGTTTGAGCTGGTAGATCCGAAGTCACTGGACTGCACCAAGCCAGCTGAGCCAACACCAACTCCGACTCCGACAGAACCTGCAAACCCTGGCACAGGAACCGGTGACACCGGCAGTGGCAGCACCGGCGGCACCGGCACCCCAGCTGCCCCAACCTACGAGCCAGCACCAGCTGCTCCAAGCTTCGAGCTGACAGCAGCAGCGTGTGTAAACAACAAGGCAGTAAACAACCTCCTAACA